>NZ_ATNM01000001.1 GCF_000427295.1 Cyclobacterium qasimii M12-11B
GAGAAGGATATCTGCGTTGCCCGCTACGTCTCCCGAAATTTTTTTCTGGGCCGCGGCAATTTGTGAAACTGCGTTATCCAAAGCAAGCGGTCCATCAACAATGCAGCCTTTGATCTGGCCCCTTTTGTACATTTGAGCTAGAGCAGCTGCATTCACGGTCGCTTCCATTTTAGGGTTCACCGTTTCGACCGCTGCAAGGGCAGCTGCTTTTGGCATATTGTTCCCCACTGCATGGGCCACATGAACGGCATTTTGCAAAAATCTGCCGGAGCTCTTCCAGCGAAGGAGCAATATTCATTGCCGAATCTGTCACAAACATCAGCCGGTCAAAATCCGGTATATCGAAGACAGCCACGTGAGAAAGGACACTTGCTGACCGAAGCCCCTCCTGTCTGTTCAATACCGCTTTAAGCAAAACAGAAGTCGGCACATTGCCTTTCATTAAAACGTCCGCTGTTTTATGATGCACAGCACGAACCGCTAATTTCGCCGATTCCTCAGGAGTATCG
>NZ_ATNM01000002.1 GCF_000427295.1 Cyclobacterium qasimii M12-11B
CAGTTTGAGGGTTTCGCGGTCGAGCACACTTCCGGTGGGGTTGTGTGGGCTGTTGAGGACGATGAGTCGGGTGTGTTTGTTGAATGCGGCGCGGATGTCGTCGTGGTTGGGTCGAAAGTCTGGTGCCCGCAGCGGCACCGTTATGTGGGTTGCGCGGGCGAGGTTGATCATGGCGCCGTAGGCGTCGTAGAAGGGTTCGAGGGTGATGACTTCGTCACCGGTGTCGGTGAGTGCGAGGATTGTGGCGGCGAGAGCTTCGGTTGCGCCTGCGGTGGCGAGGACTTGGGTGTCGGGGTCGATGTCGATCCCGTAGAACCGTTTTTGGTGTTCGGCGATGGCGTTGCGCAGCACGGGCAGGCCGTTGCCGGGCGGGTATTGGTTGATGCCGTCGCTGATGGCTTTGCGGGCGGCATCCAAAACTTCGATGGGGCCGTCTTCATCGGGAAACCCTTGACCCAGATTGATGGCACCGGTGCTCGCGGCGAGGGCCGACATTTCGGCAAATATTGTTTGGCTCAGTTGCCCATCGGCACCCAGC
>NZ_ATNM01000003.1 GCF_000427295.1 Cyclobacterium qasimii M12-11B
CTCCTTTTTATTTTTAGGTAGTAATTTTCACTAAATCCTGAATTTCTCCCCAAGGTTTTTGCATCCTTGCCATGGTAAAGACATTTGCATCTTTGTCTATGGCAATGGCATTCACATAGGTAGGAATACTTCCATCTTCATAAAATGCCGGACCATGGTCTGTATAAGTTCCAGTTGGCAAGTGATAGGTTACCAAATGCAGATTCTCCAGATTTTTGGCCGCTCCTTTGGCTATCTTCTTGGTCTCATCATTTGAAGGCCTATCAGATAAAGGTCCACCTGTAAGGTAAAATAAAGTCTCTTTATCTGGCCCTAAATCAAAACCTAAATAGCCATAGCTAAATTGGTCATACATGCCACTTCGTTTGGATGGAAGGGATGATAGCCTTTCAATTAGCTCAATTTTTGCGTTTTTAGGATCAAATTTAAAAAGGTAATTGGAATTTCCATGGATGCCATAAGCAACATTCTCCTCAGCATGCCAGAATATCCTTCGCCAGTTATACCCCATATTCCCAGGTACTTTAGGATCATAGTCCCCGAAGAAATCCCTTCTCATATGAACATCTTCTAATTTAGCAGGCCCATCCTCGCTATTTGGGCTGTAAGAATAGATATTGCCATTAGAAGTCGTATAATAAACATTGCCATTTTCAGGGTTTACCAATAAAGACCTGCACAAAACCCTATAGTCTTCACCAACTACTCCTGCTTCACCTTTTTCAGATATAGGACCAAAGTCCTTTAATTCACTGGTATTCAAATCCAGGTGCAAAAAATTACCACTAGGCCAGGTGAGGGCATAAATTTGATTCCTTTCAGTATCCATGGTCATGGTCAGTACTCCCTCTCCATCAGGCACGATACCAAGATCGTCCATCACCTTATTTTTTATATCCCAGCTCAAAAAGTGACCCCCTAGATAATTTTCGACACCCTCCATAGGGTTGACAGGAAGCCTCTCCATGTCATCAATCATTTCATACACGCCAATATGCGTCCCGAAATACAATTTGCCTTCTTTTTCAAAAAAGGGAACATGGCTTTTTCCTTGTGGTATGGTATTGCTATCAATTTCACCACAAGCCTCGGAAAGATCTGCTAGCCATTCAATTTTATCGGTCTCCGGATCAAGACAATAAAGTTGACCAGCCTTGGTAAGCGACTCAGAAGACAAAACATAATAAATTTTCCCATCCGAAGCACTGCTTAATGCCTGGTAGGTATCATGGGCTATTTCAAAACCTGAATAATAAGGCTGGGCCAGCAGTCCTTTGTTTTAGTTTCCAATTTCAATTCTTAAGTTGGTTTAATTTATCCTTTATAGTTAAGTAATTCTTCTGCATTTTCATGGATTTTATAGATGGCATTGGCTATATCATCCATGTCGGATTGGGTACCCAAAAGCATGCTCTGTGAGAGCCAAATAGCCTCTTCATTGCATAATTTATCCGTTATAGGACATTGATTGTTGGCTACAAATTTATCGAAATCCAATTCGTCAGCCTGGTACATCCTCTTATAATTTTTGGAGGTAAAGGCATCTTTTAAGTACAATTTATCATTTAATGGAATATATCCACTTGAACACGGTATGCCTTCAGCCTTTAAGGCTTTTATGAAAACCTCCCTGGACAAGCCTTTAAAGCCCTCACTATGGAATCTAAATGGGAAAAGATGAAAAACTGCCCGAGTTACATTAGGGGTTAAAACATAAGTGCTAAGCCCTGGAATCCCTTCTAATTTCCCCTTGAGGTAAGTTGCATTGGTTTCTCGCAATTGCGTCTCCCCATCCAACCGTTCCAATTGACTCAAGCCTATTGCTGCCTGGTATTCGGTAAGTCGAATCTTTGTACCTGCCATAACAGCTCCCTGATTGACAGCGCCAACCAACGAACCATAGGCATAGCCATAATTATGGTAGGAATAGCACTTGTCCATAAAATCATCATCATCACTGACGATGGCTCCTCCCTCACCCATTGGTAGGTTTTTGGAGTTTTGAAAACTAAAACACCCTGCAAGTCCAAATGTCCCTACTTTCTTATGGTTTATCTCAGCCAACCAACCCTGACAAGCATCCTCAATTACCACAAGGTTATTTGCTTTGGCTATGGCCATAATGCTTTCCATATCTGCGGGTAATCCCAAAATATGAACCGGCAGGATGGCTCTGGTTCTACTGGTTATTTTCTTTTTATTTCTTCTGGATCAATCTGAAAGGTTTCCGGATCAGAGTCCACAAATACCGGCATGGCTCCCGTCTGTAAAATGGCTGCCACACTTGCAATAAAAGTATAAGAAGACACCAAAACTTCATCCCCTCCACCAATATCTGCTTGTACTAATGCTGCAATTAACGCATTGGTACCGTTAACGACAGTTAGACATCGTTTAGATCCAATGGTGTCTGCCCATTTATTTTCAAACTCTTTTACTACTCCTGACCTGGACCAAACTCCACTTCTCAAGACTTCCAATACCCTGGGTTCATCTGTATCCGGGTTCCACCTGGGCCATGAAGGCCAAGAGGAAGTCCTAACAGGCTTGCCTCCCATAAGTGCTGGTTTTACATCAGGTGATACGAAATTAAATCCCATCATTGCTCCTGTACCTATGATGGCATTGGTTTTGACAAAATCTCTTCTTGTATATTTCATGACTAGATAGCTTTATAAGTGGAAATTATACAAAATCATGGAGAAAACCTTACCGGAATTGGTAAAGGTTTTAAAAAGATGGTAAACTTAATGCCTAATATTGAGAAAATCAGTACACTGCAGCCTTCTTTACTTTTCAACAAAGATTTCGGTTAAGGGAATCAAAAAAAGCCTATTTAGAGATCGCTTGAAGCCTTGTCATAGCGGTACAATACAGGATTAACACGTAATTTTTTCTCACTTAAGGTGAAATACGCATTTCCTTCCGGTTCAAAGGCGATTGCTTCCCCTTGTGGCTCTGGCTCATAGGGAAGTAAAACAGCTTTTCGGGACAAGGTCTCCTCAAGTGATTCGCCTTCAATTCTTGCCCAATAGTAAATCACCCAATAATTTTTTATCAAGACCTGAGAGCCATCGGCGGATATATCACCACCTACAGATAGGGTTATAGGCAATTGCATTACTTTCTCCAAGGTAATATTACTTCCATCTGTCAATAAATCTCTTGAGGCTTTGTAAAGCGTATTCTTAGCTTCTCTTTTAGTTATCACAAAAAGATCGCCACTGATAGGGTCAACCAATAAAGTTTCTGCGTCTTTAGGTCCATCCGGGTAGTTAAGCTTAATAATCTCTGGTGTGGCTGTCATTGCAATGCCGAGACTATCTGGCTCAGGAATTCTATAAATAATCAACTCCTCAGCTTTACCGAAATTGTCACCGATATCTCCGATATACAAATAGGATTGATCTGCTATAGGCCCAGGGCCCATGGCCAAATCTTCCCAATCTCGATTCTTTACTCCCTCCAACCTAATGGAGCCCAAATAGGCTCCTAAGGTATCCAAAATATAAACCTCAGGTTCTCCACCACTATCATTGTGGACATAGATCCATGAAGGATTTTTTCTGGAAACAGCCATTCCACTTGTTTCTTCTATGAATTCTTCGCCAATTAACGCTACTTTTTTTGGCCCCGTAAATAGTGTGTATTCTATTTGGGAATTGATTTTCATATCATACTTTTTCTGAAGCTTTTCAGAAACCAAAAATGGTATGATAGATAGTATAAAAAACAGCTTTAAAAGCATTTCAATAAAAAAACTCATGCTGGCATTTTTTTAATCACATTATACAAAACAATTTTGTCATTTTCAATCTGTTCACATTAGGAGCGATTACTACAGATTGGGCGAGAACTGTAATAAACAGTAACCCAAGGCGCAATAAAAAGGTTCAGGTTCAAACCACTTAGATTCCTATTCCTTAAACGCTTAACATAAAAAAGGACAGTGATAATCACTGTCCTTTAATTAGCTATTCTACTTCAAAACTGACCTTAATCAGCTTTTTCCTTTTTATTTACTTTTATATCAAGCTCATCGCCTTCACCAGAATAATCTGCAAGGATAACATCCCCTTCAGACAATTCTCCTTTAAGGATTTCTTCCGCCAGCGCATCTTCAAGGTATTTCTGAATTGCTCTGTTCAAAGGTCTGGCTCCATATTGCTTGTCATACCCCTTTTCAGAAAGGAAATCTTTTGCTTTCTCAGAAAGTTCGATGGAATAACCCAAATCAGTAATTCTGGCAAACAACTTCTTTAAACTGATGTCTATGATTTTATGGATATGCTCTTTATTCAAAGAATTAAAGATAACCACATCATCCAATCTGTTCAAAAACTCAGGGCTAAATGCCTTCTTAAGGGCATTTTGAATAGTGGACTTCATTACTTCGTCCATATTCTCTTCCTTGGCCTTCGAAGCAAAACCTATTCCAGCACCGAAATCTTTAAGATCCCGCACACCTATATTAGATGTCATGATGATAATGGTATTTCTGAAATCCACTCTTCTACCAAGTCCATCGGTCAACACACCATCATCCAGCACCTGCAAGAGGATATTGAATACATCTGGGTGTGCTTTTTCGATTTCATCTAATAAAACAACAGAATAAGGCTTTCTTCTGACTTTTTCTGTCAATTGTCCACCCTCTTCATATCCTACATAGCCTGGAGGCGCTCCCACCAAACGAGAAACACTGAATTTCTCCATGTATTCAGACATGTCAATTCTTACCAGTGCATCGTCTTTGTCGAACAAGTAAGTAGCCAACATTTTGGCAAGCTCCGTTTTCCCAACACCTGTAGGCCCAAGGAATACAAAAGAGCCAATAGGCTTTTTAGGATCCTTCAATCCTACCCTGGTCCTTTGAATGGCCTTGGTAAGCTTTTTGATCGCCTCATCCTGACCAACCACTTTCCCTTTCAGTTCTTCACCCATATTAAGCAGCTTGGCTCCTTCATTCTGTGCGATTCTTCTTGCAGGAATGCCTGTCATCATTGCAATTACCTCAGCTACATTGTCTTCCTCAACAGCATAACGTTTGGTTTTGCTTTCTTCTTCCCACTTGGCTTTTGCATTTTCCAATTGTTCAAGAAGTTTTTTCTCCTTGTCTCTAAGCTGGGCAGCCTCTTCGTACTTTTGACTTTTGACCACCCTATTTTTCTCAACCTTGATTTTTTCTACCTCGTCTTCGAGTTCTAGAATATTTTCAGGAACGTGAATGTTCTTAATGTGCACCCTTGCTCCAGCTTCATCTAAAATATCGATGGCTTTGTCTGGAAGAAAACGATCAGAGATATACCTATCCGAAAGATTAACACAAGCATTAATGGCCTCTGGCGTATAAGTTACATTGTGATGGTCTTCGTATTTGTCTTTGATGTTCTCCAGAATTTGTATTGTTTCTTCAGTAGAGGTAGCATCCACCATTACCATCTGAAACCTTCTGGCCAAAGCACCATCTTTTTCAATATACTGTCTGTATTCGTCCAAAGTAGTGGCACCTATACATTGAATTTCTCCCCTTGCAAGCGCAGGCTTGAACATGTTAGATGCATCCAGGGAACCACTTGCTCCACCAGCTCCAACGATAGTATGTAACTCATCAATAAATAAGATGACACTTGGGGATTTTTCCAGCTCGTTCATCACGGCTTTCATTCGTTCCTCAAATTGACCTCTGTATTTAGTCCCAGCAACAAGAGAGGCAAGATCAAGTGTAACCACCCTTTTGTTGAACAATACCCGAGATACTTTCTTCTGGATAATCCTCAGGGCTAAGCCTTCAGCAATGGCCGTTTTACCGACACCTGGTTCTCCAATAAGGATAGGGTTATTTTTCTTTCTTCTGGAAAGAATTTGAGCTACCCTTTCTATTTCTTTTTCTCTACCTATGATGGGATCAAGTTTATCCTCTTCGGCCATACGGGTAAGGTCTCTACCAAAATTATCCAAAACTGGTGTTCGGGATTTTTCTGAAGTTCCTTTTGCGCTGCCAGAAGAGCTGCCTGATGCTCCAAATAATTTTGATCCTTCTTCGTCCGGATCATCCGCCTCAGTACCTGATCTTGGGGTTTGATCGGTTTGAAATTCTAACATTTCTTTAACCGTATCGTATGTTGCGTCAAACTTCTGAAGGATTTGCGTTGCTATATTGTCTTCGTCCCTTAATATTGACAGCAATAAATGCTCCGTCCCTATAAGTTGGCTTTTGAAAATTTTAGCTTCCAAATAGGTGATTTTGAGCACCTTCTCAGACTGCCTGGTCAAGGGTATATTGGCTAAATTTTTGACATTATGATTTGCTGTACCCTTAACAGCTCGCTCCACCGCATTTCTCAACTCGTCCAACGGAACACCCAACTTCTTTAGAATGGAAACAGCCACACCTTCACCCTCACGAATCATTCCTAACAAGAGGTGTTCTGTACCGATGTAATCATGACCCAAGCGCAAAGCTTCTTCGCGGCTAAGAGAGATCACCTCTTTTACTCTGTTTGAAAATTTTGCTTCCATTATATCTATCTCTTATGGTAATGTTTCAAATCTCAATTTAATACAAATGAATTTGTTTTTAAACACAACTTTTTCACTAATTGTTCAATTACTTTCGGGAAAGGTTCAAAACTTCGTTAGCTGCTGGCCCCTCACAAAACAACAAATCCACGATAGACAAGTTAGAAACAAAGTCTGGGCCAAAAATTTGCATGTACGGATGTGGTTTATAAACCATATCACTGCTCGTCAATGACTTAGGGTGAAAAAAGCCTCTAAAGTCATTGTCTTGGTCGCCTTCCTCTTTCTTCTCCTTGACTACCAAACTGACATTCCATCGTAAAAATTCAAGACAAAGTGTCAGTAAATCCAAATTTAAATCTATCAAAAACTGGGGCTTGCGCAAATAGATTTGCTCTAAGTCATCATAAAAATACTCAAAAAATGGGGATTTCCCATAAGCACTCTTTATTCCTCTAAGGTGAACATTCAACCATTTTTGATGGTAATCAATTTTCACCTCTTTTATTGCAAGCTTTTTCCTTAATCCATGCACTGGTACTATCAAGGTTTCCCTTTTATTTGCCAGTAGGACCTCAGCCTTATTTACATAGGATTGCCTGCTAAGTTTAGCGTCGGCATATACTTGGATTTTATCGGCACCATTTACTGCGGTGAAGTATGCCAACGGTGGCAAATACAGCAAATCGGTTGTCAATACCTTACTTTCCTTGGTCATCTTTCTCTGTTTTTCGAAAGTTAGTCCCAAGAAAGGCTACAGGCAAAGGAAACGAAGAAATTATCAAATTATTTCAGAAATCTCTCCTAGTCCTTCCCTTAAAACTTCAATTTGATCCCCTGAACAATCAATAACGGTTGAGGCAACATTATTACCATACCCGCCATCAATTACTACATCTACGAGGTCTTTGTATTTCTCATAAATAAGCTCAGGATCAGTACTGTACTCAATCACATCATCCTCGTCCCGGATAGAGGTGGTTAAAATTGGTTGCCCAAGCTCTTTTACAAGAAGCCTTGGAATACTGTGATCAGGCACTCTTATCCCTACTGTTTTTTTCTTACTATTAAGTAATTTAGGCACTTTATTATTGGCTGCCAAAATAAAGGTAAAAGGTCCGGGAAGTGCCTTTTTCATCAATTTAAAAACAGGGGTACTCAAAGACCTGGTATACTCAGAAATATTACTGAGGTCATAACATATAAACGAGAAATGTTCCTTCTGGGGTTTCACTCCTTTGATCAGGCCTATTCTTTCTATGGCCTTTTGGTTAAATATATCACAGCCCATTCCATACACAGTATCTGTTGGGTATATGATTACGCCCCCTTTGCGCAGGACATCTATTACCTGACTGATTTTTCTAGGGTCAGGGTTTTCAGGATACAACTTTATGAATACAGCCGCCATATTTACTTTATCAATTTAGCTTTGGACAGGCCAATATGCTGTTTATAATTACCGTTAAATTAAGGTAATTATAGTGCAAAATGAAAGCCAACTTTCATTTTTAAGCTTATTTTATTTTCCATTAAAAACAAGTGGCTGAATTATATAGTATATTTGTACCATTAAATAAACCTCAGATTAGGTCACTTTATGGCCTTTCAATGTCGGATAGTCAATAATCACAATGCTTACAGACAAAAAAAGAAATACATTTTGGTAGGGGTAGTAGCTTTCTCGGTGCTACTGACTTCCCTTAGCTTTTATTTTTACCAGGCCTTCTTCTCTCCCAATATATTGATCTACAGTGAAGAACCTGCCGTATTAAACATACCAAAAGGCAGCACTTTCTCTCAAGTTCGTGACAAATTGCTTGACCAAGACATTATCAACGAGGTAGTTACCTTCAGCTTCGTCGCCAAAGTCATGAATTATACCGATGGAGGCGTTAAACCGGGCCATTACATCATTCAACCCAACCTTACCAACAGGCAATTGGTCGTTCTATTGCGTTCAGGTAGACAAACACCCGTAAATATCACCTTTAACAATATCAGGCTAAAGGAAGAATTGGCGGAGAAAATCACCAACAACCTGGAAATGGATAAAGAATCCTTTCTTGCCTTAATCGAGGATGACAGCCTTATAGCGAAATATGGTTTTGACAGCCAAACCATCATGGCCATGTTTATTCCCAATACCTACGAAGTTTATTGGACACTCAGCCCACCTGAGTTGTTTGAGCGCATGTACAAAGAATATGAAAGGTATTGGACAGATGAAAGACTGGCCAAAGCAAAGGCCATACAGATGACCCCACTTGAAGTGGCAACCCTGGCATCCATCGTCCAATCTGAAACCAATAAAGCAGACGAACGACCCATAGTAGCCGGCGTTTATATCAATAGATTAGAGAGAGGTATTCCCTTGCAGGCCGATCCAACCTTGCTATTTGCTTTAAAAGACTTTACCATCAAAAGAGTACTCAACATACATAAAGAGGTGGAAAGCCCCTACAACACCTACAAATACGCAGGCTTGCCTCCGGGACCAATCACGCTACCAGAAATAAGTTCTCTAAACGCTGTATTGAATTATCAAACACACAACTATTTGTATTTCTGTGCCAAAGAGGATTTTTCAGGCTATCATTCCTTTGCCACCAATCTTAGGGCCCATATGGTCAATGCCCGACGTTATCAAAATGCATTAAACGCAGCAAAAATTTTCAAATAAATGTTTACAAAAGAACATCAGATCAGGGTAAGGTATGCGGAAACTGACCAAATGGGTTATGTTTATTATGGTAACTATGCTGCTTATTATGAAGTAGGGCGAGTGGAAGCACTTCGTAGTGTTGGCTATTCCTACCGGGAAATGGAAGAAAGTGGTGTAATGATGCCAGTGTTAGAAAACCACAGCAAGTTTCTTTTGCCAGGCAGGTACGATGAAAATTTGACCATTAAAACCAGCATAAAGGAAATGCCAGGTGTACGCATACGCTTTCATTATGAGATATTCAATGAGAGTCAGGTACTGATACACCAAGGCGAGACTTTGCTAACCTTTTTAAAAACAACATCACACAGACCCTGTAGGCCTCCTGCAAGGTTTATGGAGTTATTGCAACCCTATTTCCAAACGAAAGATTGAAAGCAAGACTCGACATACTTTTAAAGAGGTTAAGCAATAAGGCACTCCTTCTTAAGCCTATTCACTTTGGAAATCCTGAGCAAAACCTATATGATGTAGGGAAAATTTTCCTGCACCACCTTCAAAAAGATGATGTTTTTGAAAGGGCTAGTGCTATGGCATTCAGTTTTACTGTAGCCCTATTTCCAATGCTACTTTTTCTACTGAACATGATTCCCTTTATTCAGTTTTTTTTGCATGATGTAACTACTGCAAACATCCTTATTTTTGTTAGTGACGTTTTACCTGAAAGCATTTACAACGAAGCAGCTCCTACCATCATGGACATTATAAGCAAGCCAAGGCAGGGCATGCTTTCTCTGGGCTTTGTCTTTGCCTTGTACCTATCCACCAATGGGGTCATTTCTATGATGAATGCCTTTAATGCGGTCTACCGCACAAGAGAGAACAGGGGCTTTTTTCAAACGCGCCTGATTTCGGTAAGCATTGTGCTGGTATTGATCCTTAGTGTCTGCGGGGCTGTATTGATCATGATTCTAGGAAGCGAATTGCTTTATAAAATCTCAGAGTTTGAGTTTATCTCCAGCAATATCAGTTATTATCTTTTGGCATTTTTCAGGTTTTTTGTTTTGCTGATGCTCTTTACCATCACCAATGCCTATATCTTTAGATTTGCCCCTGCAGTAAGCAAGAAATGGAAGTTTTTCTCTACGGGATCTGTGGTGTCAGGTTTATTGATTACGTTGGGCTTTTTCATTTTCTCCTATTACCTAACCAATTTTGCCAGTTACAATAAATTGTATGGCTCCATAGGTACGATGTTGGCATTGATGCTATGGCTTTGGATCACTTCGATTATCGTTTTGGTAGGCTATGAAATCAATGTAAGCCTACAAAAAGCATTGAATAATAAGGCACATAAAAAATCAAGTCCTTCACTTTCAAAAATTTAGCCCTTCGAGTTGAAATTTTCACCCATTTGAATTTGCATTCATTAAAAATAGGGCTACATTTGCCTTCCGATTCACCTCAAAAGAGAGGTGGTCAACAATTAAAGATTAAAAGACTTGCAAAAATTCACTGAGTTAGCAAGTTTTATTTAAGCATCAGACCCAACTAGAGGAGTGGCAGAGTGGTCGAATGCGGCGGTCTTGAAAACCGTTGTACCGCGAGGTACCGGGGGTTCGAATCCCTCCTCCTCTGCACAAAATAGCCAGGCAAATTGCCTGGCTATTTTTTTTGAGTCGTCGGGAGCTACCCTACAAGCCGGCCCCTCGCTAAAACAGTCCACTGGACTGTTTTTTAACGCTCGGTCCTCTCCTCTTCTGCACAAAAATTAACTAGAAAATTTGCCAGAGCATTTTTTTTCGAGGCATCGGGTACGACCCTGCGATCTTGCCCCTCGCTAAATCAGACTAACAAAACTGATTCTTTACGCTCAGTCCTACTGGAGCATTTATTAATGATTGGTTCTCTCTTCCTCTGCATTTAAAATCCCCATCCATCTAGAATATTTACCTTTTGTTTTTAGATCAGTAGCGGTTTTGATTAGTTTTTAGGATCAATCTGAAAATTGTTGAAGTTTCTACTTCTTTATGAATTCCAACGATTTCAAAATCTACAAAAAACGCTCATTCCTAAACGAATTCACAAGAGCAAGAAAAGGATAATTTCAAACTGTCAATTTAAATTTCCGCCTCATTTTTCCCGAACAGTACGAGCTGTATGATTGGCACGAATTTTCATTTCCCTTATTGCTCCTTTAGGTATTTTTTCTAAACCATATTATTCTATATCCACCAGCTATTGATTACTTAATGGCTACGAATGATAGAAGATCAAATTCTAGCTGAGCCGATCTTTTACCCTATTCCTTTTTATGTGAATACAGCATCGAACTAAAGGATAAACCCCTAAGAAGAGGACTTAAAATAAATTTAATTGCTGTAATATTTTAGAGCAATTAAATCAAAATCCACCATAGGATCGGCTGAAGCCAAACTGTTTACAAGCTTGTAAAGATTTAATAGTACCATGCTTATGTCGGAACTTTCGGAAGAAATAAATATTAAGCAATGAAAAAACAAACTTATTATCATCTCGTCCTAGACCGTAGCGGAAGTATGGATTCTTGCTGGAAAGAAGCAAGACAAAGTTTTCATTCTCAATTGCAGGGGTTCAAAGAAAACAAATTGAATATGCCGATCAGGACTTATTCTTTTCGTATTGCGCCTTTAATCAGGCGTTGAAATTTTCTCCTGGCATAGTTCCGATTTCAGAAGCCGAGATAGACTGGAGAGAAATTTATCCTAACGGAATGACATCCCTGTACGATGCAATCGGAAGCAGCATCCAATATCTAAAATCAAAACTTAGAATAGCACTCGAAAATGACAAAACGGATGTGGTCATGCTAATCCTAACGGATGGCTTTGAAAACTCTTCAAAAATTTTCAACGCACATGAAGTCAAATATCTTATTGAAGAGTTGGAATTGAACGAAAAATGGACCTTCCTGTTTTTGGGAGCAGGACTAAACGTAGAAGAAGCAACGAAGGAATTGAATAGAAAAGGAAAGAACTCTTTCAGCTTTGAGAAAAATTCAATCGAGAACTCCATTGATTTTGTAAGTGAGGAGATTAATGACTTTTTGGCTCTGAAATCAAGAGGAGTAAAAAGAGTGCCTTTTTTAAAACTAATTCAATCAAAAAACCGCGCTAGCAGCTATGAGAAAATTCAGGTTTTACAAGGAAAATGATAATCGTTGGTATGCGGATTTGCCAGATTGGCCGGGTTCCTAGTCCGATTTAGAAATGGTCAATGGGGCTGACATCCTTTCGGATAAGCTTAGCAATCAAGGAGCTGAGGTGTTTTGCATCATTTCGGATACACGAGTGTAAGGCTTTGACATACTCAAATTTACCCAAGAATCAGAGGAATGGCAAAATGATACCTATTATCAATTCGATAGACTGTCGGGAGAAAATTTCAGTTTAAAGGTTTGGTTGTGCGATGTTACTCGATTTATATTTGGGTGTTTCCCAAGTCAACTCTATTTAAGTACTGCTACTTATCAATGATTGGTTGGATTAATCACCTGGAATTGATCTACGGTCAATTCCAGGTTTTATTTATTTTTAAATTCAGTATTATCTATTCATTTAACCCAGAAAAATGCACACAGTTTGGTTGGTCCGCTCTCAAGAATATGCGCTTGACAAATTCTGGGAGGTACTAGAATTGCTAAAAACTTTTAAAGGCCCTCTTCAATTTAAGACGCAAGAAAAACCTCTAGAAATTCCAGCGGACCGATTGGAAGAAATCCCCTTTTCCGCCATTGATTTAGAGACACAGGAATTTGAACCATTAACTTTATATTCTCTTAATCATTGGAACCAAGATTTAGAAAGCCTCATTTTCAAAAAAGCAACTTGGAATACTATTTTTGATCAGTGTCAAGAATACCGAACCGAACAGAGAATCCCGGAAAACGATTTTATCGTGTTACTGACAGAGCATAACAATGAATATAGCTGGTTTACAGCGGCAGATCCAAAAGGTCAGCGCAACCTATTTGTGCATACCGCTTTTTGGGATCAATATACTGGAACTGACCATCGTTACCCGGTAGCATATCATGTAGCAACTGCAATACTTCAGCTGATGACTTTTGCCAACTACAATGACTTAAATATGCACCTACATAAAACGTCAAGGGGCTGTATAAATGATTTTTGTGCAGATAAAAAGAAAATCTCTCTAAAACTACGGACAGCAGATATCTGCCCTTCTTGTATAGAATTATTAGATAAAAGAAAGGTAGATAGAGAAGTAATACGGCAAGTCCTAGCAATAATAGAAGGGATAAGGGAACAGATGCTTTTCAAAAGCAGATGGAAACTGGACCCCAAACCTTTGAAACTCCAAATCAAAGGAGAAAGCAAACAAATCATTTTTCCCGAACTGGGAAATTTGGAAGTGAAATTAACACCTTTGGAAAAAACGCTATACCTCTTATTTATAAACCATCCAGAAGGCATCCGACTAGTTGAGCTTAGTGATTTCAGACCGGAACTTAAAGGGATTTACTCGAGTCTCTATAATGGAAGCGAACCAGCTTCTATAGAGTCCAACACCGCATCTTTAAGCAATCCACTCAGCAATTCCGCAAGTGAAAAGCTCTCAAGAATTAAGTCCAAATTCAACCATACTTTAGGCACAGACCTGGCCAAGTTCTATTATCCGGTAGGTGAGAACACCCAAGTCAAAAAAATTGAATTGGAAAGAAATCTAATTGAATATATCAATTGATTGGTTTTTCAAAATCACTATATTATTTTTCTATTACCGTTAAAACCGAATATAGAATTTGAATGAAAATGAGTATTTTCGATTTTCCCAGCTTAATAGGTTATAATTGTAAAATTAGTTTGAAATTCAGATAGATTTTGTACTTTGTGCCGTTTTAAATATTGATTTGAACTTTTGTAGACTTTTTTATGGTAAATAATACAGCACAAGGGGGAGGGATCCTTTACGCCTTTCGTATTATCAGTCTTATTGTTGGATTGTTTCTCTCCTTTCCCAGCCTTTGTCAGTGGCAAAGAGTTTCGATTGGCACGGATAAAACTTTAACCCATATTTCTCCCGTAAATGGGGATACAATATACATAGCTGGTTTTGATGGGCTTTTTAAAACCTATGACTTTGGGAAGACCTGGCATTCGAAAACAATTGATGAACTGCCGGGCAGTTATTTTTATAAGACCCATTTTTTTAACTCAAAGGTCGGGTTGGGTGTAGGTCCAATTGTTATGGCAAATAGTGAAGCAATCGCAAAGACATATGATGGAGGTGACAACTGGAACTTGGTTCATGCCTTTAATGGTGGATCCTGGCCACGAGAATTTAATGATGTTGAGTTCCTTGATTCCAAAAATGGAATTGCATTCGGCACTAACGGGCGGGTTCTTTATACTGAAGATGCTGGAGAGACTTGGAATGTATTAATCTCTGATAGGTCCACTAATTACATAGGCGGTTCTTTTTATTCTGCAAAGGAGGGATATTTATTGTCGGGCCCCCACTTACAAGAGATCAATAATTTGGGACAACTTAATGGTGTTTTAACAAATAACAATTTGGATTTTGTGGCTGTAGAAGCGCTAAGTAAAAATGAAATTATTATTTCCTCGAGAACAAAAATCTATAGAACATATGATGGTGCCAGTACATGGTTTATATATGATTTGCCGTTCAGTAAAGTTACCACTATGTTTGTTAAGTCATCTGAAATTATTTATTTGGGTACAGAGAATGGCGTATATGTAACATATGACGGTGGATCAAAATGGGAATGGTTTAAAGAAACAAAAACACAACATGTGGAAAACATTTACCTGAGGAATGATGGAAAAGGTTTTATAGTTGGCAAAGATGGCATGATATTTCAAACCTCCAACTCCGGGGGGCCGTCTGTTCCACTAATTAACTTTTCCTATTCCGTAAAGGGAAGGTGTGGTTATTCTTATGTTCAATTTGAGAATGGAAGCCATGAATCCTATAATTACAAATGGTTTATTGACGATCAGCTGGTTTCTACAGAGTTTGAAGATGCCATCCGAATCACCGAAACGTTTAGAGGAGAAATATCCCTAATCGCATCAAACGGAGTAGCGTCTGACACCCTTACAAAATTTATCGAAGTATATGTAGAAACTGTTTCAGCGGATGCTGGGGAGGATGTTTTCGCTTGTTATGGTGAAGCTGTAACTTTAAATCCAAAAATCGGCCATTATAATTATTCTTGGCACCCTACAACAGGGCTGTCTAACCCCAAAATTGCCAACCCTATATCAACCCATCCTACTACTATTGAATATGTACTCACTGTCACCTCTGGATTTGGATGTTCTGAAAGCGATACAGTTACGATCTATCGGGAAGAACCAATACCAGAGGTAGTTTGGGAGAGGATGAACGTTAACACCAAATGGAAAATTATTGACATGCAGATGGTAAATGACACTCTAGGTTTTGCTAGAACGATAAACAGAGTATTGAAGAGTACTGATGGTGGTAAAAACTGGCATGAAATGGGCAGCCCATCAAGCCACGAAGATGTGGGGAAAATTCATTTTTTTTCAGCTGATACAGGCTTTGTAGCTTCAGAATATCTTTATAAAACAACAGATGGTGGGAAGAGCTATTCTAGAACTATAGGAGGTATTCGTGATATAGAATTCTTAAATTCAAAGATAGGTTATGCTGTTTCGTATTCGATTAACGATAAATCATCCATTTATAAGACATTAGACGGAGGTAATAGTTGGGAGAAACAGTATGAGAGAAAAGGGGTCATTAGAAGAATTGAATGTATTGATGAAAACAATTGCACCGCTGTTGGAGAAGGCGATCATTATAATTCAGAAATGTTCCTTAGAACTACCGACGGAAAAACCTGGGAAAAGCCCACCTTTATTTCTACTGGTAACGATTACTTTGGTATTTACGACATTGATTTCATAGATGACAAATTGGGATTTGCCAAAGGAGGAATTAGTAAAGTATGGAAAACAGTGGATGGGGGTGCATCTTGGGCAATTGATTATCACCTTCCAACTTCTAATATGATCGAATTTTTTGACAGGAATAGAGGCTTAAGTGGTACTGGTTTTGGCCAGATTTATCAAACTATCAATGGCGGAAAGTGCTGGCAATACATTGGCGATACGCCACCTATGAGTACTCGTGGTATTTATATATACAAAAACAATGCTTTTGCTTTTGGTAGTCCACCTTTTAATAGCAATGGCGATGGCTATAGCTACGCTGAAATTTATCGTGCAAAATTTTTAAAAACACAAGAAATTCGTTTTAACTCTATTGCGGAAATGGAATTTGGAGACCAAAATTTTCATATACAGGCACTAGCAAGTTCAAATCTTCCTGTGCAATTCACCAGTAGCAATAATTCAGTAGCCATAGTAAATGGAAATTCTATTTCAATTAAAGGAGCTGGCACTGCAGTAATAACAGCTTCCCAAGCTGGTGATGAAGAATATATGTCTGCTAAAAGTGTAAGTCAAAATTTAGTGGTAAAAAAGGCAGATCAAACCATTACTTTTGAGATTATTGTTGATAAAATGTACGGAGACAATCCATTTGATTTAATCTCTTCGGCTTCTTCCGGATTGAATGTGACCTACTCTGTGGTCAGCGGACATGCCACATTATCTGGTAATACACTTAGTTTAACAGAAAGCGGTAATGTGACAGTAAAAGCTATACAGGAAGGAAATATAAACTTTGAGTCAGCAGAAGCAACGCAAAGTTTTTGTGTTTTGCCTCCTACCCCTGATATCACAGCTTCCGGAATTACGCTGAGTTCTAGCAGTCCTGAATCGAATCAATGGTTCTTAAATGGCGAATTAATCCAAGGCGCGACTAATAGTACATTTGAAGCAGTAAGCTCAGGGGACTATACAGTTAAAGTCCAAGGGTCTTGTGGATCCTCTTTTTACTCAACTATCTACCAATATACCATTACTTCTTTTGAACTGGACCTATTAAAGGAAGTTATGCTTTATCCAAATCCTGCTACAGATCATATAACCCTAGATTTACCAGAGGGATTTGATCTTATATCTACAAGGGTCATAAACTCCTTAGGAGTGCCTATTAAACATTTTACCTTAGAAGAAAATGGCGTTTATATCAAAGTTGGAGAATTAGTGAAAGGAGTATATTTTCTAGAGTTAAAAACTTCTAATGTGATGCATGTCAAAAAGTTCATTGTTCAATGATGGTAGTGATTTTTTCGGTTGCCCCCCCCTCATTCATTACTATTATGGGATTCTCTCCGGCAAATTTAGCCAGTTTTTAGGTTATTTAACCGCATATTATTAGCTTTTAAAGCTAGCCTTTTATTTTACTTACAGGTTTTACAGTCTAATTAAGTACCACTTCTACGACTTTTGTGCCAGCAAAAAACTTACTATATTTTCACTTTTTCATTTTAATAAATATCTTTTTCGAACAAAACTGTCCGTCAACAGACAAACTTAAAAAACCAAATAAAAAGCCCAGAAGGGCTTTTTCCTTAGATTTGAACTTTCTGGTCTTCCCAGTTTTTGGTACATCTACCTTTTTGCTGATATAGGCCGTATGGGTTTTGCCATATTGGTCCGGCTCTTTCAGTGAAGCGACTTCAAATACTAGGTATTCTTTGCCGTCGTAGTCGACCATCTGGTCTTTGAGGATTTCCTCCAGTCTTTCTTTAGAGATGGATACCCTGATAATGTCTAGATCTTTAACTTGTGTTCCTTTTCCGATGTAAGTTTTTTCAAATTGAGATATGACTTTATCTGTTTAAAGTTTTAAAATTGATTATGCCTAAGAATTCGGGGTCTGCCAGGGACACCCAACCAAGCCAAGGGTTGAGCAAAAAAATTGGAAGGCTTCCTTTGGAAAACCCTATTTTTTAATCTGGCTAAGTGTACCCTTGGCTGGTGGACCGCTGCCCCCATCTTTGCATTTATCGTAATTCACAACTGTAAACAGGATAGCCCATGGCATTGGAAAACTACTATCAAAAGGAATAAAGAAATAGGTTCTTTACAGTAAAAGGGTTTAACCAGCAACAAAAACAGGAAAATTTAAAGGACCTAAGAGAACGGCACTAAAGGCCCTTACATTTGATCTCACCGGTTAAGGTAAAATAGGATTAACCAATCCAGTCAATATTGACAAGCTGACCGAAAAACTCAAAGTGGCCAGTTGCTTGATAATGCAGTTTTCTATTCGGTCTGCCGGGCCTTGTAAAGAAAAGCCATTCATTAAACGGGATGATTTAAGACCTTTGGTAGACGGGTCGTCGATATATTAATCATTAAAAAAAGTGTCAATTGAGAATCAGGATGGTATAATTCGGGTAAAGCCTAATTCATCATCCAAATTTAGATACATCCAAAGTGCTCCCTCTCGGATAAAATATTTAGGGATTCCTCTTTTTTTGACTTCTGAAATTTCCTGATCCACTAGATGGTTGAAATTTTCATCAAAAATTGAAATATATAGAATGCTGTGTTTAATTTCTGGGAGTAAATGCATTTCCCGTTCTTTTTCTCCATACTGAATGGACGCGGCCAGTCGCAAATAGTGGTTGTTTTTAGTGTCAAAAACAATTGGACCGTACACAACTTGGCTCAGATGGTTTCTGAGTGCATTTTTTCGATCTTCTATTGAGTTTACCAGATCTCCTTCTGTATTTGGAGTTACTTTTGATGGGAGAACAGGTGAATCGTAATAGATTGAAATCAGTGAGTCCTTTTCTGGGTACAAAACATAAAAATCATTAGCAAATTCGTGAGATACGATGACATGTTCCTTGATGCTGCTGAAGTGAACTTTTGGGTACCATTTGTTGTAAGTACTTAAATCACCCAAAGTATAAGTTTTAAAGTGTTCTTGAGGGTCTATGTTGTAGGATTTAATGGAATTGTTTGAGCTGTTGAGGTGTCGAAGGGATACTGAATTGTTATGATCATGTACGACAACGGCAAAGGCCTGATGATGGAAGTTGGGATTCACTACTTGGTAAAAGACCCGCTCTTCATTTAAAAGCCCTCCCTTTTCTTTAGTTACAGAATTCCAATCAAATCTATGCTGTAATTCCCCTTTGAGATTAAAGATCCCAGTACGTTCACCACCCAAAAAGAGCTGCTTCTCGGGCAATGCTTGAAAATCAGAAGTCCAAAAACCTGTGCCATTGGGGCCTTCCTGCTCGAATGGAATAGTTTTTTCGAGAGTTAAGTTATTGAGGTTAATTTGCTCGACATGATGAGTTTTATCGTCGAAATTATAAAGCATCCCGTCGAATTCAGAATAATCCGAAAAAAGCAATTCGCTTTGTAAAAACAAAATTTTATCCTTGGAGTCTATCTGTACTGTGTCAATAGTATAGGAGAGGTGTCTTTCATGGGAAGAATCTGGATTGCTTGTGCACGAAAAAAATAGCGCATTTCCTGTAAGGAAGACGGCGGATAGGATTTTGGAAACTTGTTTTTGTAACTGCATCCGCTAAAGTAATTAAAATTTTGAGTGAAATCAGGGAGCTTTAACTAAGATTAACGATTTACAAATTCGGAATCAGTAAGGGTACTAAAGCTTCCTGTTTCCAGACGCTTGATTACAAGGTCAATTTTATCCAACTCGAATTTGAATCCTTATTCAAAAAAATCATCGAATTGGTATGTGAAAAAGATTTAACTAGCTTCAGTTTTATGTGATTATAATTATTCTTCAATTGGCATATGGAATCTCATATGATTTATAAAAATCCCAGTATGTATCGTTTTTGTTATACTCGATTTCAATTGAAAAATCATAATAAGTATCCTACCCTATTGGTGGTGTTCGGAAGGCTGCTTTGCACATAATTGATTTTATGTAAAATTTAAAAAAATAGGAAACCACCAACCGTAGTTTGATAAATTCCTGTTATTAAAACCTATGAATAAAGACCAATAACAGCCCTTCATCCTCAAAAATTAGGTAAGTACCATCTGTAAATATCAAATGATTCAGTACTGGCATTTCCAAACTGTTTCCAGCTTCGGTCAACCTTTTGGTTAGCCTTTTATCAGCATCGGAAGGTCTAAGGTTTCCGGAAGGGTGATTGTGTACAAGGATGATTCCTGAGGCCAGTTGGTCGAGTTCTTTTTTGAAAATTAGTTTGGGATCGGCTAGGGTAGCGTTGGTACTTCTGGAGATGATTTTATAGAGTTTGAGTACTTGATTGTTTCGGTTTAACAATACAATGTAAAAGTGTTCCACCACTTCGTCATAAAGGAAAGGCTTCATACAATTGTAAACATCTTGAGAACAATTGATCTTGATTTTTTTATCTGGTTGTTCAAACATCCTTCTTCTACCCAATTCAAATGAAGTTACCATAGCTGTGGCCTTGGCATATCCGATTCCTTCTATTTTCAGCCATCTCTCCATGTCCCACTTGGCCAATTCCGATAGTTTATTATTTGCCAGGGCAAGAATCTCCCGAGCTTTGTCTATAAGAATATTCGCTATAGCAGCGATGATATGGTAGTCTGTCATGGCAGATTTCCCCTGGTTATAAAGCATCTCTGTGGGTTCTGACAATAAATTAAAACGTTTCATAATGTGCTTACCGATTTTAAATCTCCTGGTACTGGAGGGCTAAATGAAGGATAAGCCCATTCCATGGGGAGTTTTTCACTAAGCACAAGGAGGAACGGAATAAAAAAATCTCTGTCGGTCACCTCCTATTATGCCGTAGTTCCTTGGTATACCTCTGAAAATCATCTCGGATGCATGTGAAAAAATAGCCCATAGCTTTGGTGATTCATTGATTTGGCCAAATTGGTTAACGTCTAATTATGATCCTGTTTAACATTAATTGTGCGGTACGATAGAAAAGTGTCCTAAAAATAGTTAAATGTGTCCTAATCCCTGATTATATGCTTGACCACCTTTCACCAAAATGGTTAAACCAACGATAGAATTGTTTTGTACGAAAATTAGAAATGAGAATTTACGAAAGAATTTAAAAATAGTTGGAGGTTTCTTTCAACGAGGTACAACCTTAGAGTGTGCCGAAGGATTTTCAAAAAAAAATCGAAAAAGAGGTAAATAAAAGGCTTTACCCAAAAAAACCTTTGAGGTTTCATAAACCCCAAAGGTCGGCATTCGAAACCTTTGAGGTTTTCCATACCTCAAAGGTCTATTGTTCCCTACTTCTCAAATTGCTCCTGCATGTCTTTTTTCAACGTGATGATTAACACGCCGTTTTTTCCTTTTTCACCATATTTATCGGTCGCCCATTTGTTTTTTATGACCGACATGCCTGAAATGTCCTCTGAATTAATTTTCTCAATATCTTCAATCTCAACCATTCCATCTTTTGTTGAAAGTAACATTAATGGACTGTTTTCCGAATCTCCCGAAACACTCATTTTTACGTTCGGGTTTTTACCATCCACGATAGTCAATGGCCCAACAACTAATGGCTTGTTGGAAAAATCATATTTATCAATATCACTGACACCTTTCAGTTCCGAAAGCTCTTTTTGCTGGGTTTCGCTGAGTTCATTTTTAATGGCAACCAAAGTTGATAACTTTTTTTCTTCAATGAATTTTCCAGGTTTAATACTATATCCAATTGCCTGAAAACTGCCTCAGGGTTGGGTTTGGTTGCGCTCAGCATTTTCTCTAACTTGGCAGAAGCTTCATCCAGATCCAATTTGCCCGTAAAGAATTCTTTGGAACTTTGGCTGTGTATCTTTTTGATTTTTTCTAACTGTTGTTCAGAAAGGGAAATGGCAAAACTGTTTTGAAATACCAGGTTGGCAGAATACAGGTTTTCCTGAAATATATCCTGTGCATTGAGGACACCTGAGCACAGAATTATTCCAATTATAAATAGCTTTTTCATGTGTTTATAGTTTTATTTTTAGCGGTCACATGGAATCTCACATGGCTAATAATCATCCCAGTGTGTAACGAGTATTGTCATGATCGATTTCATATAGATTAATTTTTGTTAGAAATCAGTTAAAAGAGAAGAGGTCGGGGAATCCCAAGATTCCAATTCGGTAGTGGATTCAATTTTGAATTGGAGCTCGTTGTTTTGTCCTGCTTCCAGGGTAATAATGATTACGTCGTGATTTAAGGTTCGGATAGCTTTATCTCCACTGAAAAACCAAGCCAATAAAGCCAAAGAAGCCGCAATTCCTAAAGGAATCAACCTCCATGATTTAGATTCCCTAATTTTTGGAAATTGGGGAGCCACCATTGCGGAATCCTCAGCTTTCATTTCGCTGAAGAAATTTTGCAGCTCTTGGTCTTCGGAATTATTTATTGTTTTCATGCAACGTCTTCTTTAAGATAAGCTCTTTGAGGTTTCTTTTTCCTCTGTCATAATGTTTCCTGACTGAACCAATACTGGTTTCCATGATTTCAGCGGATTTTTCCAAAGTAAGGTTATGATAGAACACCAATAGTAAAACCTCCTTTTGTCTTTCCGGCAGCATTTCAATCAATTCTTTATGGGAGGCAGCAGTGACTTCATCTTCTGTTTCTGCTACATCAAATTCCGCTTCAAGTGGATAGGTGTTTTTACGTTCTTTTTCCATTCCTCAGCGGTAAACCTAATAACAGAAAACAGCCATGTTTTAATTTGAGACTTTTCTTTATAGATAGCTTTCCCCTCAAGAATTTTCAAATAAACCTGCTGCAACACATCCTTGGCCAAATCCTCATCAAATGAGCAGCACTGCCTTGACCAGTGGTAAGTTGCTTGGTGAAGTTCTTTAAGGAGATTTTCCAGTTGAGGTTTTTTCATTCTTAACCATTAGTGTCTAAAAGTTATTATTATATGACAGGGATACCAGATTATTTTAAAAGTTTTTCTATTCTCTATATATTATTTAAACAGTGATTCTGTTTTAGAAAAGAATAGCGGTTTAAAATTGGTGAATATGTTCCAAAAACCTCCGATCATAATGATGACCAACTTTCTTCTATGTGGTTAATCTTGTTATATATTATTCTGACAAGCCAGCTCCCATTTTGAGTGTATGAGCCTGATGCAAGGGTTCCTTGATTATACAGAAATAAAGGAGTATTTAGTAACCGTGGATCTACCATGTTCCGGCTCGAACCCTGTATATAGAGCCCTCTGATATATGGATCGCCATAAGGCTTAACACCCTGACACCGACAAAACGATATATCCACTGCGACAGGGTGAATTTTGATAAAGTTCTCAACTTTGTAAATACCATGAGGCAAAAAACGCTCCTATCATAAACGAAGGGATTGTGTGTAGTTTGTTATTGTTTCTTTTATTAAATTTAACTTTTCTTTATTCACTCCATATTGTACTTCATAGTCAAATTCTATTCCGCTAGTTATATCATTTTTTAATTTATCCAAATATTTATCGCCTTCAAAATTTATTGCCACTTCAAGGGAAGTAATTATATTCTCTTTCGTAAAGTCTGTGGAGTTCATATCCATCATTGCAATGAAATGTTCAAGAGTATCCCCAACTTCGAATGATCTTTCTTCATAATTTGATTCATTTAAATCAATCTTAAATGTTGGTACTTTTTGTCCAATTAGGTTTAATATACAATCTAAGACTAATTCGGATTCAGAGGATTTGGTTGTAATATAGGCGTTTTGTTCATCAGAAAAGGGTAATCCAAATTTGCAATTAATATTTTCAAAAACTGCCTTTGCTACCAAAGCATTTTTCTTAATCCCCTTACCATTAAATGATGATGAAAATACCTTTTTTCTCTCAACTATTCTTTCAACATCTGGACAGAATATTATACTAATTGATTTTAATCCATCTTCAATTTGATGAAGTTCAATTTCAATAGAGGTTCTATTTTCACTATCCCACCAGTCCAAAGGATTTGAGGCATATTCATAAACAGCATCATCAACGCAGTCTATTCCAAATTTTAATAATAATTCGTTCATATCCATTTTCAAATAATTATCCTAAGCGAGTGATTTTTATTCAAATTACACACAACAATGGGAATTATGCAACTCCCATTTCAGATCTCTCAGGGTAAGGTCATTCGTTTTCTATTCTTGTAGCCTCCATTTAGGATTATGTGTTCTGAGCAGTATTGGGCTTTTGTTTCTTTTGCAATTACCCACACATATCCGCATTATATGAAGTTTCTGTTCATAGGCTCGAAAATTTATCTCCAGCTTCTTTCAGATTCGCAGTCACAAACGAGGTGGGTTCTGATAATAGATTAAAACGTTTCATAATGTGCTTACAGAGGGAGCTGGAGGGCTAAATGAATGATGCGCGGGGGAGTTTTAACTAAGCACAAGGAGGAACGGAATATAAACTCTCTTTCTCTCCCCTCCTATTATGACATAGTTCCTAGGAACATCTCAGACAGTCAATTGGGATGCATGTGAAAAAATAGCCCATAAATTGGTGAGTCATTGATTGGCTACATCTCCTAAAGACAAATTTTCTGTTGTATTTTAAATTATACCGATTGTCAACGACCTTAATAGAAGTAATTAATTTATCTACACTATAAAAATAATTCCATTAATAGATTTAACAAACATAAAAATGTGGAATAATGTAATTAAATTGTAGTTAATGTAATATTTATTTTAACTAATATTTATTAAAACCGATCGGACGTTTTTTAAATTCGTGCCCCAGATTTTGCTCATTGTAGGGCTTCTAGGTATTGGTAGCTGGTGGTTGTTAAACCAGCGAGGGGGAATGAATATTATTACCATTAAATCTCCTGTGATGGTAAAACAAATCTTTCAATTTTCTGATGCCAACGCTCTATATTCCCTTCCAGATATCCTTGCGTTACCCAAAGCGGAATGGAAAGAAGTTTCTGCTATCAACTTTGACAAAAACAGCGGTTCCGGATGGGTTTATATCAAGGTAAAAAGTAACACAACCCAACCCTTACTTATGGAGTTACAGACTCCTTTTATTGATACTTTAAAAATATGGCTAATTGACAATGCCGGTAAGATACATGAGTTTCCGTCCACTGGATTCTCTCATTTGTCTAAAGCAAATTATAATCCGCTGAAACACCGCTATTTTCTGACTGAGCTTCCTATAAAGAATTATCAAACCTTTGATGTGATTATCCATGGAAATAATTCTGCAGGTTATCCTATGAAATACTTTGTGAAATTTTGGAATCAACCAGAATTTATCCATTATTCAAACGAATCCAATTGGAGGTGGGCGCTTTTTATTGGAATGATTTTAACAGTTATTTTTGTCTCCCTAGCTGCCTATTTTATCCAACAAAAGCGCATCTATTATTATTTTGCAGCCTATATTACTTGCTTTTCGTTATATGCTTTGCTAATAGATGGATGGGGAATATACCTTGCACCATCTTTGTACAAGTATTATAATCCCATACAAAACCCACATCTTCTTAATCTGGGCATTTGTTTTTTCTTATTGTTTAGTCGAAAATTTCTGGTCATTCCCAGCCTATCGCCGAAATGGTGGCTTCGGATCAGCCCCTGGTGGTTTTTCGCTGCCCTTGCCGGTTGTATTTTTCTAACCAATTACGGCTACATTAATTCCAATGACATTCTCTACAAAACTGGTTATTGGTTCGGAATACTCATGCTAATTTCCATTACCGTTCTTTGGGGTAGTTGTTTACGAGATTCATTTCAGCGCAAATTCCAACCTGTTTGGCTTTTACTAGCTTCACAAGCCTTTGTAATTATTTTTCTCGTGGCCAATATTATATTGGTCAACTTAAATGCGGTATACCTTACTGTTCCGGATATACTACTTTTAAGGATAGCACTTACAGCCCAAGTTCTGCTTATTTCGATTGGATGGATCTTTCGTCAAAAGGAAATAAGGGACACTCAGGATAAACAAACCTTGCTGTATTTAGAGCAGCAAAAAGCTTTTTGGGATGCCGAGCGTGAATTGCAAGAATTAAAAATTTCCTCGTTACGTATAAGCAACGAACTCCATGTACAACGCGAACATCTCGCTAGAGACCTGCATGATGGCATTGGTTCTCAACTTACCCATATCATTTCACGGTTAGACATCCTTTCCATATCAGACAATTCACAGCAGAAACAGCTTAAACAGTTAAGGGATTTTACCCGTGATATAAACCAAAACCTTCGGGAAACTATCTGGATTTTAAATAAGAAAGAAGTTACATGTTCCCAATTCGCATTGAGGCTTCATGGTTATCTACAGAACCTATGGGAGGGTCAGCAATATCCCCAATTGACATGGCACTGTTCAAATCCATCTGAAAATATCATCCTTTCACCAGAAGTAGCCGTGCACCTGATGCGACTAACTCAGGAAGCAATTGCGAATATAATTAAACATGCTCAAGCCGATGAAATAGTGGTTGAATTGAGAATTAATCCACCTCAACTAAACCTGGTGATTAAAGACAATGGCATCGGTTTCGATCCAGAGAAATCCTCATATGGATTCGGACTTGAAAATATGCGTAAGAGGGCTGCAGAAATGGGGGGTGGTATGGATTTAAAATCCGGAAATTCAGGAACGGAAATACAAGTTATCATACCTGTAACCACTTAATAATTACGCCATTTGACGTATTGACAGCTATTATCTTATACTTTATATTTGATAATATCAATTTATCTCTACCCTCTTCAAAAAAATGATAAAAATCGGACTCGTTGAAGACAATGCCCAACTTGGTCAGGATATCCGGGACAAGTTAGCATTGGGTGGAGAGGTAACCATAGTTTGGGAAGAGCGCGATGGATCTTCGGCATTAAAAGCCATGCAACTGGAGGCTTTACCTGATGTGGTATTAATGGATATCTCAATGCCCGGAATGGACGGTATTGAGGCCACAAGATTGGCAAAGGAAAAATATCCTAGCTTGAAAATTCTGATGCTGACGGTAATGGATGATGAAAAAAAGCTTTTTGAAGCTTTAAAAGCTGGAGCATCCGGTTATTTGCTCAAAGAAATAAGGCCACATCTATTAAAAAACGCTATCGATGAGGTGCTTGAGGGTAGTCTACCGCTTTCCCCTTCATTAGCAAGCATGGCATTGAATTATTTAAAAGGGAAACCGAAAGCCCAAGAAAGTTTATCTCCTGAAATGGGAAAATTAAGTAAAAGGGAGCAGGAGGTGTTGCAATGGCTTAAGAAAGGGATGTCGGTGCGGCAGATTGGAGAACAGTTATTTATTTCTGATAAGACAGTAAGGAAGCATTTGGAGCATATTTATGAGAAGTTGCAGGTGCATTCGGGGAAGGAGGCGATTGCGAAGGGATTTGAGAGATGAGTGGGGATATTATTTTAAAAAATGAAGGGTTCAATAACAGCGTGTCCGGACACTTCCGCGAGGAATAACTGTCGTTGGTTTAACCTAAAAAGGAAGTGATACTTAAATAGTTTGTTCTTATGTTTTTATCAGAAATACAAAAATAAAGATATTACATAAACTAGCAAAATTGGAAACTTATAATAAATAGATTGAATTAGGCACTTGATAAAGAGGTCTTTATTAACTAATCATCAAGGTATTAGTTGCAAATGCTTGTTCGAAAAAGCCATTAATATAGCCCTTTATTCTTTTTTCAAAAATAAAACATATTTTAATTTGAATAGACTAAGATAAAATTAGTGATAAGGTGCCAAATTCAATAAATAGAAAATACTATTTAACCATATAGAAAAAACATGGAAGAGTATAAAGTAATTGAAAATATTGCGAATGAAACATGCCATATAGTAAAGGAAGATGCAAAAATAAATGAAAATTACATTGTTGTATATGGACCAGATACATATAGCAATTGTAAAGATTGGTGTGACGATAACTGTTCATAATTATATTATTTATCTGAAGATTCGACTAATGAAAACTACTAAACTATTAATTACTACGTTCCTTTTATTATGTATCTTTAACAATACAGTTTTTGCTCAAGATAAAGCTATTCCTACTGTCACACTGAACCAGGAAACTAATACATTAGACTCTGAGCTTCCATTTGATAAAATATTCTTTTTAAAAATAGAAAAAAAAGTGAACAAACCTTGGTTGATTTCAAAATCCGAAAACGGAAAAATATGGCCAAACTAGTACTTTCAATTTACTAGAGTTGAAACGCATTAACAGCGTATATGACAGCTCAAGCATTGAATGGGTTGATTCCACATCCAAAACTATGACACTCCAATTAATAATAGATGAAAATAAAATAAAGGATGAAAATAAAAGCGAATATATATTAGAAAATGAAAAAGATGTTCGTGTACTTATCTTTCCTCTAGAACCCAACCAATATTATGGAATTGAATATACTCTGAGATCAAACAATGAAGTTATAGAAACAAATATCGATAAATTATTTAAAGGATTACAAGGTGGAAATCCATCAGACAGTATTGATTTTATTATATCTACATCCAAAAACGCAGATAAATTAACTGACAATCAAGAATCTGTGCGGTTTAATTATTTATTTACTCCACTTGATAGTATACTATCTATGAATGATAGTATTCAATCAAAGATTGAATCCAAAAGAGCCTTGATTAAGAAAGAAATAATAGAAGGCAAAATAATAAAAAAAATTAAAGAGTTTGTAAAAAATGGTGAAGCTGATTCAGCAATAGTTCTTTTAATGCACTACGATATTAAATTTAACAATAATAAGTTTGGATTTAAAAATTACTTTATTAAACTTCAATTATTAATGGAATCTATCAACACAGTTAATGTTGACATAAAACAATTTCTTTCTTGCTATTCCAAAATAATGAAATTTTTAATCAGCTGTGATTTTTGCGGTGAAAGTGATTTAAATAAAGATATATTTGATGAAAAGTTATCTACCCTTTTAATTCCTGGTTCAGTTTCAGAATGGAGTAATGATATAGGGAAAGGATTATTGCCAATTAATTATATATCAATAGACATAAAAGTCGACCCAAAAGAATTTAATAGCCGAAGAATAAACCTAGTTGAAACTATAAATTTCATTGAAAGAATTACAAGGTTTAATTGGTATCAAACTAACACCTGTAATGATTCAAAAGGACTATTAACTTCTCTTAATTCCAAAAGGGAACAGATAGAGAAATATTTGAAAAGCCGAGCCGCAATAGTAAAAAAATTAAATTATTACAAGATTGGCAAAATTTATCCTTTTGCAGATTACGTCGCCCTTCAAACTGGAGGATATTCCCATGAGGATTTAACTTCAATATCAAAAGGTAAATTTACTGTCCGTCCCGATTTAGGTGTAGGATTCGCATCAAACCTTTATTATGCCAATGACACTTCTGACCCTTATGCTACTTTGATCCCATTTATTGGATTCCGATTCAATTTAAGACCTATTGACCAAAGTTACTCTTATAAGAGAATAATTCATAAAAATATATTACATCGTTCTTCTATAAATATTTCATATTCTTTCATTTCAATTACTGATAATAAGACAAGATATGACCTTCATAATAAGCTAAATTTCCTAGTTGGGTATGGATTTAGGCTTAATAATGCAATCAATTTATCAACAGGTTCATTCTTTTTTCAAAGAGAGAATCCCGATCCATTTATTAGTAGTAAAAGCCTTGCAGCCATGCCATATATTGCGGTCACTGTTGACTTTGAAATTCTTGAAACTCTTAAATCACTAGTCGATGCTTTACAAAAATAGATCAAAATATTTAGCAGGTATAACTATTCTTCTAATCATACTTGGTTGTTACGAAGAAAGTGATTACTACTATTCATCACAGGAAATTGTGAATAAATTAAAAATTGAAATATCTGATAAATTCATTTTAGCAGATGGGAAAAAAACTTCTAAGTTTACTTATCGATTTCCTCTCAATTCAGATACAAATTTAACTGGACTTAGACTCATTACTTCCAGCGGATCATTCCAAGAATCTAAGAATGATACCCTAGATACTAATTTCACGAGATTAGATGATGCTGAAAACTACAGATATATTGAAGCAACATTAGTTGCCTCAACAACAGTAACTGATTGTATAGTACGTACTCAACTATTAAATTATGAAAGACAGGATACTGTCCATTTTACAAAAGCTGAACCAACTAAAATAAAATATTCTTCGAACAACTTTTATGCAAAAAATGATACAATAAATCAGTTTAATATAATTGCAAATGTTAGCAGTGGAACCGGTATTGCTTCAACGGGCACCCCTGTTTCTTTTTCCTTTGATCCAGATGTAGGATTTTTAAATCATTTTAGTATTCCTACGGACACACAGGGTAAAGCTGAAGCCATATTTGTATTTACAGACACTACTTATACAGGAGATTTGCAATTTACCGTGGAAACAAATAATACAGAAGGAGATAGTTTTACTGATATGGGTATTATAAAAATTATTGAATAAAACGTAACTTTTAAAATTCAAATGAATCAAAATATATTTTGATCTGGAAGGCTAAATATAAAATGTTTTCAAAATATAATCTACATATAATGATACTCATAATAGCAGTAAGGTATATTTAAGGATTTAATACAAAGGATGATAGTAAGGCCACTTTATCGATATAAATTTTTTTTAAGTGCCTAATTCAATAAATAAGAAAAACATGGCAAAATTACCAATAGAAGTCAAAAATGAAATGGCAAAAAGACACCACAGATTAGCTCATTATTTGTGGCATTCTCTTAGAGGGATTTGGGAAAGATTAGACCAAAATGCTCGAAACTACATTGTTTCAATTTATCCTGGTTGGGAAGTTCCTAGACCATCTAATGACAGATTAGGACGACCGATTAGAACTAATAACTCTGGAGAGGATTTTTTGTTCATGCATAGACAGATGATTGGACTTGCAAACTCAATATTGCAATCAGTTGGAAATCCTGAATATCCAAAAGTAGTAGGCTGGAAAACTCTTCCTCTACCTAACAATGCTGAATTTCCAATTATTCCAATGAAAGGAATGGAAGAATTTAAATCAGAAGATTTTTTTAATAACCGAATGAGACCATGGGAGATTCAATATACTAGCGAAAATTACCTTTCAAATGTAACACTTGGAGAAATGGGTGTCGACCTTGAAATTACAATCCATAATATGATGCATATGCGTTGGGCGACACCAATGCCAAACGATGTTGGATATAGACCAGATACTGCAATTGACCAGCCCGTAAATATAAAGTGGAATAATATAAAATATGACTATTTGGGAGATACCTACTCAAGTCACGTTCACGATACCTTTTGGAAGATTCATGGTTGGGTAGATGACAGAATAAATGATTGGAAAAGAGTAAACAATATCGATGAAATTAATTGGAATGGAAAATGGATTGGACCTATGCAGCATCATAGCCATCAAGAAATGGCAATCCTAAGCCAGCCTAAAATCTTAATTGATTTGGAAGGAATTACAGAGTCTGAATTAACAAATGATTTTGATAAAATGATAGAAGTATCTAAAGTATTATCAAAATTCGATAATATTGGTTTCATAAGTAAAGAAATTCCTCAAGAAAAAAAAATTGATGGAGTCGAGTAGGTAAAGGGTAATTCTACCCCTAAACCTCTACCATGTAGAGTCAAGTCAAATGCTATTAAGTTAAGTATTTCGGGCAACTAATTTGGTCTTCTTAAATTAATTTTTTAGTTTATTAAGTTCAGTAAATAGACTACAGAACAGATCCTTATATCATAAAAGAACGAAGTTTGGAAAGGCCACCATTTAACTTATAAATGGATTAATGAATTACCAACTAAAATTTAGTTTAACAGTTATTCATTCATAAAAATTGAAAAATATCAAATAAAAATTCATTTACCAAAAATTTAGGGAAATAATATGAGTAATTCAATACATCCATCGCTGTATAGCTTAATGGAGAAAGTATTATCAGACACTACACTAAACATCGAGGAAAAAATAAAATTAATCGATGAATTACGTAAAAACAATCCTGTTGCATCAGACAGGTGGGCTCCTCGAGTTGCAATTTGGATTCTTGGCCTAACAGTTTTAACAACTGTAATTTGTATTACCTATTTGGGTAGTGAAACAAGTGAAGGTCTAATAGCTATTGGCTCTGCAGCAGTTGGAGGACTTGGAGGATTAATATCACAACTACCGCGTCCTAATAATGATAATCAACTTTAGTTAATTTTTATAGAATTAGGAACTATAAAAGGCATTAAGAATTAGTGGATAAAAATTTTGCAATTTCCTATTATTACTAAAATAGATTAATTGAATAAGGCACTTAACAAATAAACTCTTTGTATGGATAAGGTGGCTTTGCCACCATCCTTTAATTACATCTGTATTTGGATTACCTTTTTAAAAATAAACCCCCTTTAAGTTATAAAAGGTGTTATTTGTCGTGGAGATAAAACAACTTTTCTAAAAATCGATAATTATCATCTATATAATTAGTAATATTTTAGGTAACTAGAACCTCACAGTCTCACTCAACGGCTCCGTAACCTCCCCTACTGGTCTTGCTACATACTGGTAGGTCTGGACTTCGTCATTGTCTCCGAAGACTCTGATCGTAGCACTTAAATCCTCAAATTCCTCATCTGGTATGTCCCCAGTGTGGACTACATTAAAATTAAACCCGAGAGTATGAACAGGCTCTTCTGATTCAACAACAAGCTCGGAAAAGGTGGCGGAGGTGGAAAGGTTAAAGGTATTGGCCTCATCGATAACTTGGGTCCACTCCAGAGTTTCAGGCTGAATGATGGATGCTCTGACAAAACCGCTTTGGCCTTGGTAGCGGGGGTGGACTCCGAAATTAATTAGGAACTGTTCAGCACTTCCTTCAAAGGCAATTTCAATTCTGGCTGTTTTTTCTACTAGAGGTGCCTTATTAAGCTCATTGCTGCAAGCGATTGCTAAAAAAATGCAGGTGTTAACCTAAAAACGCTTAATAAGCATCTATCAAATGTTCATAAAGATATTGATAAATTACCAATCTATCTTCAAACCCATTTTAGCTACCTTAAGCCGACCAGGGATTTTCAAGAAATTCATTAAAGTGGTCTTCTTTTTTTACGATTAATGCCATGTCTTTACCTTCTTCATTTAGCGGGCTGAAGGCATAATCGTAGCAGATGAAATAGACAAGGTTGGCCGGAGCAGGGGACCGATATACCCCTGACAAAAACCGGTAATTATAGCCCATGGCATCAAGTACTTCTTTACTTACAGTTGCCTTGCCAACAGGGCAAAGTGTTTTCAATATCCGTCGGTTTTTTCTGATAATGCTGTTTACCTCCTGGATCTGCTTGTCATCTGCACGTTTGGTCTGGTTGTTATAACTATTGCGACAATAGTCATTACAATACTTTTTGTCCAATCTTCCAGTAATTGGCTTGGCACAGTGCAAACAGTTTTTGGTTTCGGGTTTTTCTATTTCCATTTTGCTCAAAATCACTTGTCTGTAAATTTAATCATTATTATCCATTTATTTAAACGCTTATAAACGACTAAATCTAATTTTAAAATGATTTAGAGCAATAATAGTATATTTATTGCCATTTTATATTTTAGACTTTTCAGCTCTTATTTCGAGGTAGGCATACAGGTTTACACCTAAGTTTCAAATAAAATTAAGTAGAATTCGATTGGATTTTTCTCCGAAACACTTAATTTAACAATGCGTAACAAAAGAAACTTTTACTTTATTCTTAATACCACATGATGCCGATAATAGGAGTCTCCAGCCTTGAGGAAATTTGAACAAAATGAGCCCTAAAGGACAATAGACAATCTATTGCCTGATGGGAAAACTTCCCCGAAAAAAATCAGGGCAGGCTAAGAAAATTCAGGAAAAGCTATTGAAATACTGGGTTAAAATAAAATGACAGGATCAAATAAACGTTCGAAGGGTTGATTTTTATACAAGCTATAACTATAAATATTTCATAAATGCATTTATCAAAAATAATACTTTGGTGTTTTTTATTACTTTTTAGTCCAGTGCTTTTTGCTCAAGAGTCAATAGACGAGGTAAAAAGTATTAATGGTCTTGAACTTGGCGCTACACTTGAAAGCCTTCAAGATCAACTTCAATTAATAACTGGAAAAGAAACAGTCTATCAAAACAACACATTTCTGGCAGAAAGTCTTAAAAGAAATTTAAAAGCAGGAATACAGGAAGGAATTTATCAAGGTCATCCCTTGAGAATTATTAATGGCGTTGAAGCCCATGACATGAGGTTGATTTATTTATCCGGTCTGTTATATAAATGTAGATGGACATTTAACAAACGTGACCTACCCAATATGGAAAATGGGTTCAAAGACTTCATCAATTTCTTCAGTAAAAAATTCGGCCCTCCTACTGAAAAAATCTTTAATGATACATTCATCTGGGATGGAGATATCAATAGGCTCACCATAAGTTTTTTAGATGGAAGCATGCAAGTTGAATGGAGGGACAATCTTTCTGAGAAAAAAGCAATGCAACTCACTCAGAATTGATCAAATACAAGATCATTTAAAAAAAATAGAGCTGATATTTGACTTTCCGTTTTTCACAAAAGCTAAAAAAGGCCCATCCATTATACCCGAAGAAGCTAAGGACGAGCTACTTTGGGTGCTTTTATTTCTTTTACACAGATAACAATCCCCTATCCAAGGGTTTTGCATTGATTGGGGAATTCATTCCTGTTATTTTACCGACTGCTTTAAGTTGCGAAGGCTCGTCCGTAAGTTTTGGACTTTCTTGGCATAAGCTGGTGAAGAAACAACATTAACTGTTTCATTGGGCTCATTCTTCAAGTCATACACTACCTCGTAATCATGTTCTGGATAATAAATGTATTTGATGTCTTTTCGGACTACGGCCTGAGATTTCAGAAGTAAGGGGCTTCCCAAGAATTCATGCTCGTAGAAAAACTCCTTTCTATCTAATCTTTTTTTGTTGGACGAAACCATCTCCAACAGATCGATGCCCTGCATGCGCTTTGGCATTTCAAGATCAGCTAATTTCAAAATGGTGGGGCCTAGATCTATATTCAATGCGATTTTCTCCGTTGTCATCCCATTAGATTCGAAGTTTCTTGGGTCATATATAATCAGCGGTACCCTAATAGATGCTTCGAAGGGATACCATTTACCCATCAGCCCATGTTCACTTAAGGAAAAACCGTGGTCACTGGTATAGATGATAATCGTATTGTCATCTATACCTAGGTCTTTTAGTTTTTGCATGATTGTACCGACTGCATCGTCCAAGCCGGTTACCATGCGGTAATAATTCTTTGCGTTTTTTTGAAAAAGCGAATCGCTTGAAAAGAAACCTTGCCATCTAGACCTGGCGATATTTTTATCGGTTCGGAAAAAATCCGGAAAATCATTCCAGTACTCGGGAGCAGCAGTCTCCGGAAAAGGGATTTCGATGTTTTCATACAAAGGAAGGTATCGTTCCTGAACATCATAAGTTGCCGGTTTATCTTTGGTAGGATCTATCTCATGTGCGGCAGAAAAACCGAGAGACAGGAAAAAAGGAACCTCCGATTGGTACTTATCGAGGTAGTCTACTGCTTTCTGTACAATGTTATCTGTTTGGTGCTGGCCTGAAGCTGTTCGCCATGGGACTTTACTTTCCCAGTGATCAAAATGAGCCACTGGAGGGTTTTTCCCTATACCCCAATTGCCAATAAGACTGATCTTATACCCTCCTTTTTTGAGTACTAGTGGATAGGTTTCCAACAAAGCCTCTTCGGAAAAATCCGTGGCAAAATCCTCAATTCCATGGCGGGACATGTATTGGCCAGTAAAGAAGCTGGCTCTGCTCCCGGTACAAATAGCCGTCGTGACATAAGCATTTTCAAACCTTACCCCCTCTTGCGCCAATTGGTTTAGATGAGGCGTCTGCACAAAAGAATTCCCCGCCACTCCTAAGGCCTCTGAGCGGTGGCTATCAGAAATAATAAAGACTATATTGGGTTGTTTCTCCTGCCCAAATCCAGACAAAGAAATTACTAGAAATAATATGCAGGATATTATAAACTTTGTTTTACTCATTGTTTCGCATCTTAATAAATAACTTACAGTACTCCATTAGCATTGAATAGATGGGTAAAGCTATATAATTACATCTTGGAATGTAAATTACCATTTTATTTTAGCTTCTATTTTGTTTACAGCTATTTGAAATTTTCTACCATCCTTACACTTCACTTTTTCTTATTCTGAAAAGCCTTCCAACTAAAGTTCAAGAGGAACTTAGGCTGAAATATTAAGGATGGAGAAATTCCACCAAATAATCACTAGTTTATTTACTTTTCATCCCAAGATTAGCGCCCACTTACATCGACAGAAACGAGCCCATTGATATTGGAAAAGCCACTCTCCGACTTGATCCTAAGGTAATTCAGTCCCATATAAGTGGCCCTGTCCGAATTAAAAGTTGCCAATTGATCCTTCCCGATAAAAACCTGGAGTTGAGCATTGGATGCAGTAAGGTTCCATTCCATTCTTAGTATTACCTCTTCTGAAACCTTCTTTTTATCCAAATACTCAGACACCGCAAAATGGAACATCGAAGCAGAAAAAGCAACAGAATCAGAAGGTGCCGAAAAATGATCCGTCATGGCAAATTCTAAATCATACAATTCACTGGCAAGCAAAGGCCCAATTTGGAGGCTTCCTTTTTTGCTTGCTGGGAAGTTTATAATGGCATCTTGCAAAGACAACGATGAAAACACCAAAGTGTCTCCAAGCGATTTAGCTATTTCTTTCCCTAGGTCTGCTGATGGGCCTTCCTGCATCGCATCAAAAGAAAGGTACTTCACCTGACTTTTCTCATTCAGCCAATCTGCCTCCAAGGTATAAACAGCCTTGGATTCTCCCTGACCTGAAACCAACAATATTTTTCCGTCTTCAATTTCTATGGCAGATGAATAGGCTGAGCCTCTATCGCCCTTTTCAGGAACTTCCGCATTCTCTATGGCTACTTCTCTATTGCCTTTCCATGTCAAGCCATCATCAGCGCTTATGGCAGCATGAAGGACTTCTCTCCCTCCCATCGCATAAGAGTTGGGATTGTCCCAACGCTGACAACTGTTATAGAACATAATCAATCTCCCATCCTTTAACCGAAGAACTGAAGAAGGAGAATCGGAGGAGATAAAGGATGTAGGACTGGCTTCTTCCCAGCTCTCTCCCCCATCCTCAGAAAAAGATTGATACAATACCCCATGTGTAGTTCTAATTAACATCCATATTTTACCGTTACGCATTTCCACTAATTCCGGTTCAATCCCTCCGTACCTGGTGGTTTTTGTATTGTCTATTTCAATTTCTATGGGATTTTTTGAAATGTCCCAGGATTCACCACCATCATCAGAATACATGGAAACAATATTGTTCCAACCGTAATCCAACTTTTCAGTTTGCGGGGCCTTTTCTCTCTCAGGAACTGCCCTCGAAAAAGCCAAAAGCAACCTCCCACTCTCAAGTCTTATCAAACCCCGTATGGCACCTACATAGCCATCATATATCTTAAACGGTTCGCCCCATTCTCCATTTACTCTTCTATTCACCCAAAGATCCAAGTGTCTACCCCTGTATCCATTGTCCCCTTTACCAAAAACATGAAAAACGGAGACCAGCTCATTATTGCTACTATTAACCATTTGTAAGGCATAATAAGCTTTACCAGGCAAAGCAAATTCTTCTCTGGCTTCACTCCATCCTTTCGCTGTCCAACCCATGGACATAATCTTATCTGCATCCCCCGGACGGTTGACATAAAAAAGCCGGGGAGCTCCATCATCATTAAGCCATACAGCTTCATTGGCAGGTGAATTTCCAATCTTTTCAGGGGGCAAATGGTCTACATAATTAAAAGCCAGGAAACTTGTTCCTACGAAAAAAAATATAATTAGAAAGGTTTTATAAAAGATAGGCATAGGATGATTGAATTAGGCAGGTATTCTTAATTTGAATTTGCACCCAATTTCTCCTACAAAAAAGAAATGCACAATTAAATTGAAAAAAATGGAAAGGAATAATCAATTTTAATCTTCTTAGATTCCCCTAAAAAGGGCCAATTATTTAAGCGCATCTGGATAATGCCGTTTTTCCCTTTAAATACTAGATGGCTTTTTTCACCTCTCTTTTTCACTTAAATACTTCCAGTATCGTTTTGGCACATGACGAACATGTAACTTTATATTTTTCCTTGAAGGGATGTTCGTGCTTTCAAAATAGTCCTGCCATAAAGTTTGAAATTCCATTTCTTCGACCGCAAAATAATCTGAAGAAGTTTTGCTTGCATCAAAATCCTCGGGTAAGGACAGGTTGATAATTTCTACCTTTTCCAAATCGTAATAAAGGCCATAATCCCGTTTGAGGTCATAAATAACCCATTTTTGGTCTGCATATCTACTTTTGAAATGTTTGGAAATGAGAGGGAGCACATCAAAGTCCGGTTCAATTGTGGCGAAATACAAGCCGTCCTTTGTCAACCTAAACCTTACAAAAGCTTCCATTCGATGTTTTTCCCGCCCTACACTTTTGGCGATCTTACTCAGCCCTAAAACCTCTGGATTGGAAAAATCAGAATCAATTGGTACAGCACTATTCAATGCATACTGTATATACCTTAACAATAAATTCTCAACCCCTTTCTTTTCACTTAAAAACCCGTAATAAATCCGTAACCTTCCCGAACTTGACGTTTTCTTTCCTAAGCCTTTCCACACCCGGTCTGCTTTTTCAGGATCTGATATCACTTCATTGTGCCTACCAAACAAGGAAGCTTGCGCATCACTATCCCTTTGAATGGTGACCTGTTTCATTTTCAAATCATAGACCTGAAATACACAGGTCAAAAACCCATCAAAGCTACCATCGTAAACGAGTATGGAATCTTGAAGATTCAGCATTTATTCAAACAAATTCATTTGTGGACTTAGTGTTTTTTGATACTTACTTGTTGTGTTTTGAAGAATAAGTGATTTCAGTTGAGGACCTGTTAAATCCCTGCGTTCAAAATCTTGTGAGGCACATACAAGAAAATATTTGGCTCTGTTTATGGCTATACCTATGCGTTGTAAATGCTCCCAATTAAGCCTTTTAAAACGTCTTGCCTGAATTATTTTATAAACAGATTTCATCCCCACTCCCGGTATACGGGCCAGCATTCTTTGGTCAGCAGTATTCACATCCACTGGAAAGTATTCCAAATTTCTCAGTGCCCAACCCAATTTGGGATCCACATCTAAGTCAAGATTTTGGTGGGCCTCATTCAAGATCTCGTGCACTTCAAACCCATAAAAGCGCATCAACCAATCTGTCTGGTACAACCTGTTTTCCCTTAACATAGGTACTTCAGTACCAATTTGTGGCAAACGCGAATCGTAACTGATAGGTATATAGCCGGAATAATAGACCCGCTTTAGATCAAACTTTTTATAAAAATAATTGGAGGTCCACATGATTTGCTGATCGCTTTCTCCACTGGCTCCAATAATCATTTGTGTGCTTTGCCCTCCGGGTGCAAATAGAGGGGTGCTTTTTATAAGCTTCTTTTCAGATTTGTACTGAATGATTTCATTTTTAACTTTTATCATTGGCTTGATAAAGTCTTCACGATTCTTTTCCGGAGCCAATAATTTCAGTCCTTCCCTGGTGGGTATCTCTATATTTACACTCAACCTATCGGCATAAAGACCTGCCTCCTTCATTAATTCATCAGAAGCTCCGGGAATGGACTTAAGGTGAATGTAGCCATTGAATTTCTCTTCTGTTCTCAACTTTTTTGCCACAGCAACCAACCGTTCCATGGTATAATCTGCGCTTTTGAAAATCCCTGAACTCAAAAACAATCCTTCAATATAATTCCGACGGTAAAAATTAATGGTCAAGTCTACTACTTCCTGAACCTGAAATGCAGCCCTTTTGATGTCGTTGCTTTTTCTTGTTACGCAATAGGCACAGTCAAAAATGCAATGGTTGGTCAGTAAAATTTTCAACAAAGATACACAGCGACCATCTTCGGTATAAGAATGGCAAATGCCCATCCCTGTTGCATCACCAAGCCCCTTACTGGCATTGCTTCGCTTGCTGCCACTGGATGAACAGGACACATCATACTTTGCAGCATCTGCTAGTATTTTTAATTTTTCTTGTGTGCGTATAAAAGCCATATTTGGTACTATAAGTAGGGTGAAATGCTTCCAAGATTTCAAAGGGATTACCCGACTATAAGAACAATTTAGCCTTGCAAACCTCCACATCGCTAACAAAAGAAATCAAGAGAATTCCTTTCAAGGCCATTTGATATGCCAGACCAAACTGTCTGAACGGTTGTTAATTCTTAAACAAAATCATTAACCAATTGTTCAATCAAAAGCCATATAGAAACGTCGAAAGTCTGGAGAATGTTACATCAAGACTTGAAAGAGTGCATAATGTAACCAACTTAATTTCATTTGCTGAGAAATTCAGCGAAGCATATTTGCCTTACAAAAAAATTGCAAAATCCCTAATTATAATCGATAGCGCTGAATAGTCATCCCTTTCGCCAAAATCCTGGAACCCCTCAAGAGTTTAGCAGGTATCATTTTCCTTAGCTTTTCTTTAAAGGTACTATTAATGAGGGAAAGTTTGTAATTAGAAAGGGTAATTAACGATTGATTTCGCCCGGTAAAAAATTTAGCACAGCCGCCGGTTTTGTAGCCCTTAATTTCACACTTTTAAATCACCACTTACTTCAGTTCAGTAACATAGACATTGTTCATGGCTTTTGTTTTTTCTGAGAGCCCCTTAACAGCCTGGTCTTGATTAATATGCTTGGCAAACCAGTTGTGGTGTATATCGCATTTGTCCTCTGGAACTCCTCTGATCACTACGGCCCTTTCAGGAGCATAAAAGGTGTTATTATATATTTCCATTGTAGTCCCTGCTATATCAGTATTGTCTTTCCTATCCCTGCCACCGTGCATATCAAAACAATGACTTAATGAAATCCCCATTTCAATATTATGCCTTGCAGTGTAACCGCATCCAGATATCCCGGTTCCTGCAATGGAATGTCGGTTTTCGTTAAATAAATTATATTCGATAAGTGAATATGCTGAAACGTGGCTTACGCCATAACCAAGCCCATTGTATTGGCAGCGATGAATGAAGTTATGATGAATATGGTGACCTGTTCCTTTTTTAAGATAAATACCACTCCCGGAAAAGGCAGAAATCTCACAGTTATCCACTTTTAATCCAGGGTACTCCGTCACTATCCCTCTCGAAACCGGGAATTTGTAATAATATTCCCGGCCCAACCCATCAGGTCCAAAAGACCGCTTGTGATGTTCAAGGTGCCGGTCAGGATTTGGTCCCTGAACTCTTAGACCCGTTATTCGTACTCCTGGGCCATTTGCACGGATCATTAAACGGGTCTCCAAAGCATTGCTTTGCAACATCCCTCCTTGAGATCCTTGATAACCGCGATTCCCTGCCAAGGTTACTCCCTCTGGTATTTCTAAAACGAGCGCTTCAATAAAAACCCTGGTGGTAAGGTCTATAGTGATTTCATTGGGAATAAAGACAACTTCCCCCGACTTCGCCTTCGCAAGAGCAGCCAATAACTCGTCCAGGTTCATCACCTCATAATCTCCTTTTAAAATTGGAAAAGCATACCCTTCCTCTCCACCAATAGGCCCTAAATCATTCGGCTTAGCGCCATATATCTCATTTTTAATCGCTAACCAACTTGGCGTTTCCGGATCTTTATGACCTATAGAATCCGTCAAGAAAGGATTGGGATCCCCTTCTTTCGAAGGGAATCCCAAAGTCCATGCAACCAGACTACTTTTAGCGGCAGTAGAAAAAAACTGCCTCCTGGAATGTTTGCTATTTTTATTTTCATTCATAATGTCTTTTTCAATGCAAAATCCTAAACCGGTTTCAATCCAGGTTCCATAAATCTAATAAAAACCGATTAATTTAGGCTAGAGGAATGACCGAATTTATCCCTCTGGTAGGAAATTTTGTATCGCTTGGATGGCTAAATTGAAAACTAATGGCACCAATAGGAATCAGCCATTGGGAATGAAAAATAAAACAACATACAATTATGACCAAGTAAACCCTTTCAAAATGCTACAGGGATTAGCCTTCTATTTTGGCCAGGTATTTATCAAGCGATTCCCGAATCATTCCTGAAGGTCTTCCAGCAGAAGGATCAATTATTTTTCCGGCTTCATCTAAAAGAATAAATCTCGGAATAGAATTTACCATGAAATGCAAGGTAAGATCGGACTTCCATGCATTTTCAGCAAACCACTGATAGCCATCCATCTTTTTGGCTTTTACCATCTTTTCCCAAGGCTCCCTGGTTTCATCAATTGAGACCGTCAAAAATGCCACCCGTTTATCTGCATATTCTAATTTCAACTCATCCCAATGTGGATGTTCATCAATACAAGGCCCACACCATGTAGCCCAAATATCAATATAAACAAGGCTCCCTTTCAAATCACTCAATTTCACGTCCTGCCCTTCCATATTGGTGAAGGTAAAATCAGGAGCATCTTTTCCAGGACCTAGAGGTTCCCATTTATCTTTTAATTTTTTAACTTCTCAGCATACTTAGGAGACTCATTTTCTTTCATGAACTTCTCATAAGCTTCTTTCACATAGACAGGTCCACGATATTCCATATTTGACTTTATCGATGTATAAACAAAATGGTCATTGACACTTTTATCTTTCAATAATGAATCTATTGCAAGGGTTCTGGCTTTATCTTCCGATGTCAATGTCTTATCACTTTTCAGAATTTCACTGGTTAGATTAGAGATCCGCGTATCGATAAGTTGGGTATAGCACCCCACATTTAGAAGCTGTTTTTGGTCTAAGGGAATGGTTGCCAATTTCGCATTTACCTCTTCCATTGGGAAATCTATTGAATCCTTTGCCATTCCGGTAAAACTAGCTTGATAAACTGGGTATAGGACATCGTACAAGAGAGGTGAATAAGTAAAATAGGCCTCTTCTTTAATAACGAACATAGGGTCAATATTGTCTTGTTTTTTAAATTCTTCAAATTTGACTTTTGAAAGTGTAAAAAGACTCTCTTTTAATTTAAAATACCCTTCTTTTGATTTTTCCATTAGCTCGACCGGATACTTTAATCCAATTTCAGTCTCAGTTTGTCTTTTTCTAACGAGATACCTGGTTTCTTTTTCATGATCTCCTTGTACCTCAAATGTACTTGAGGTGTTTTTGGCGTCTGCGGTGATAAAAATACTGTCCCCTTGGCTTAGGTAAAGTTCAAATCGAGTTCGCCCTGAAAACAAACTATAAACTAACCCCTCGTCCCCTTCGAATTTAAGTTTAAAATTACCTTCACCGTCTATTTTACCATTTGCAATTTCTCCGTCATGAAAAAGAGTAACCTCTTCTGACTCCAGATTAATGATTTTTCCAGAAACGATAACTGTTGGGTCCTGAGGTGCTTGTTTTTGGGAACAACCATACATTAAAATCAATACAATCAGGACAAAATTAATTGGGTTTCTCATTCTTAGTTTTTTTTGGGAAAGCACATTATACAGTATTGATATTTAATCTTCTGTATACTTAATTTAAAAGTACAACAGGTTTTTGAAAACTAAAAGTTAAAAAATCATAACACTTACATTGAAAGCTTTTAACCAACGCAGTTGAGAAAATTTAGGTCTGTAAACAATTGTTACCATTGTTTTAGCATCAGATTATAAAAGCAATAACAACCAATATAATAGTAGTTTTATTTTTGTAGATTGTATTTAAATCATTCTCTCTAATAGAGGAAAGTGAATTACCTAAAAATTCAATTTTACAAAATAAGCCATGACAGAATTATAAAAGCTTTCGACAGTCACAATGAATTTGAAAGAAGCTCCTATTTCACAGTCTGTTATAACCAAATAGCCTCAAAACTTCTTTTTGATACACCACTTGAAGAACAAAAAGCGAATATGGAGGCAGTTCTTGAAACAATTGATCTCAATTCACAGAAGATGGAAGTGGTTTGTAAAAACTGGAATACAGAAAACACTAAAAACGCTGACTTTTCTAAAGATTTCCCCAACCAATATCTTTTAAAAAGTGGATCAAAAAGCCTGGTAATTTGGCTGACATTGGACAATGAATATCTTTCCGCTGATTTCCTATATGACAGCTCAGATTTGGAACTTGAGCATTGGGTGATTTCAACCAACCATAAACTACGTACAAAATTTGGTCTTAATCGAACACCGGTATTCAAAGTACTATCGAAAAATGGAGGCGCTTTTTTTACTGAAGATGTAAGAACAGAAAGTTTCGAAGCTGATTTAAAGAAAATGTATAACGATGATTTTCTAGAAATAAATGAATTAGTTGAGGAATCACTAAATACTGACAAAGCAGGATTGATCTTGTTTCATGGCGTACCCGGAACAGGCAAGACCTCCTATATAAAGCACCTCATAAATACGTTTGATGAAAAAGATTTCATATTTATCCAGAATGAATTTATTAATGAATTACTCCACCCCGATTTTATATCCTTTTTACTCAAGCATAGAAATGTAGTTCTAATAATTGAAGACGCTGAGAAAGTATTAATGAACAGGGTGCAAAAAAATGAAAGCTCTGTGGTTTCTACCATACTGCAACTTACAGACGGTCTCTTCAGCGACTATTTGAACATAAAAATAATTTGTACTTTTAATACAAGCATCGATAAAATTGATACCGCGCTTTTAAGAAAAGGAAGAATGATTGCTTACTACGAGTTTCAACCCTTGGTTGCACAAAAAGCAAATGAACTCCTTAAGTCTTTGAATTTTGAATCGACTAACCAGGAATTGACCTTGGCTGATATTTATAACTACCGAAATAAAAATTTCAATCAGGTTGAAAAAGGAAAAATAGGCTTTTTTAAATAAACAGGATGAGACCGCTATTTCATCGGTTCATCTCCCCAACTGTCCGGAGGACAGGGCCCAAATAAAGGGCTAGAAATCGGATTCCTTTTCATTCGCCAACTACTGTTAGTTTATCTTTGAAAAATGTGAACTAAAAACCAATAATTCAATCCAAGCAGAGCATAAAATCTCGACCTATTCCATCTGTGGTCTCCCGAAATCTATAAAATTTACATCAACCATTATCACCCAAACCTCACTGCTTCCCCTTCAGTAAAAACCGCTCTTGGTTGCGAATGAATTCTTCGGGCTTATTGTGGTTGGCCTTCTTTTCATTGTATTTTGGTAATCCTTCCCATACTGGTCCTTCCTTTTTGATCTCTTCCAGCAGTACAAGCAATTCATTTTTCATGGCCTCCAACTTTTCCGGTTCGGTAGCTGCCAGGTCCTTCTGTTGGCCAACATCGTTTACCACATTGTACAACTCAAAAAATTCGGGCTGAATGGTTTTTATAAAAGTCATGTCCACATCCGTAACCCCGTGAGTTCTGGGGACGGGATCATTGGCTCTGGCCAGCAACATATAGTCCCCTTTCCGCATGGCTAACTCCGGGGAACTCCTGTAAAAATACCACAGCATGGGCTTTTCCCTTAGTATTGTTCCTCCTTCCAATAATGGAAGAAGGTTTATCCCATCATATTTCCTGTCCTCAGGAAGGGCCACACCACACAATTCACTAATGGTTGGCAGTAGGTCCTGAAACCAAATTGGCGTCTCAATTTCCCTATTCCCAGGAAAAGCACCGGGGTAAGAGAAAATGCCTGGAACCTTAATACCCCCATCATATACTTCACCTTTCAATCCGCGTAGTTCCCCTTGGGAACTCATTCGATAAGGCCCGTTATCAGAGGCGAAGAAAACCATTGTGTTTTTATCCAATCCTCTTGATTTTAAAGCCTGCAAGATTCGGCCAGCGGCCAAATCCATGTTTTCAATATTGGCAAAATATTCAGCGGTCTTCTTATCGTAGCCTGGATAATTGGCGATCAAATTATCCGGTGAAGCAACTTTCGCATGAGGCTCATGAAAAGCCACATAAAGGAAGAATGGTTGCTCTTTTTTATATTTTTGCTCAAACCACAGCTCCACTTCATCGGCTATCAGTTGACAGGAATACCCCTCCACCTTTCCTAATGATGAGCCGTTTCTAATAAAGTTGACAGGATTGAGATGAGAAGGTTGGGCATTGTTTTCTGTGCCAAGTGTATAATCAAATCCCTGCTGATGTGGCTGGGGCTGGTTTAGGCCCGGGTCTTGAGGAAGAACACTCAAATGCCATTTTCCAAAATGAGCGGTCTGATAGCCCACAGGTTTTAGTAGCTCGGCAATCGTTATTTCATTGTCAGGAAGATGCATGACTGAACCTGGAGGCCTATAGCTGTACATGCCCGCACGAGCAGGAATTCTACCCGTCAAAATACCAACCCTTGAAGGGGAACAATTAGGTGCACCGGCATAGCAATTGGTAAATTTCACCCCTTCAGATGCCAAAGCATCCAGATTTGGTGTGTTTGCCACACCACCGTAACCATGCAGATCTGCATAGCCCATATCATCGGCAAGAATGATTACAACATTTGGACGTAATGAAATTTCCTGAGGTTTTATAGTCTCCCCAATTCCCCTGCTTTGACAAAGTACAACATTGGTCAAAGCAAAAAAGAGAAAAGGTAAGCAGAATAGGGGTTTTGGTGTTAATATAACTTTTGACATTTTATTGCTTTGAGTTTATTCACTTGTTACTTGGGACTTGAAAGGCAGATTAGCTAATGAATAGCCCATGTTCGGTAATTTATACAAATAGCTCTTTTCTCAATGTCGACAGGATAAATTTGCCGTTTTTTCTTAAAAACAACTGCACCCTTGCTTATTCAACTAATATTCGGTGAAAAATCTCGTAAAATCAACAGGAACTTTAAACAATTACCTACCAACCATGAACTACTAACACAATTCTCAGCCCTTCCATATAATAACTTCTGACAAGTCTTAATTATTCGCTTATTTCAAGTTTATAAATGGGTATGTCTGGAAGAAAATCTTTAATATTATTCTTTTCATGTTTTTTTCTACTGTTTGGTCTTTATGCCCAACAGCCTAGAGACATTACTGCCTATCGTTTAGTAAACGGTGAACATATTAACCTCGATGGAAGGATAGACGAATCTTTTTGGGCTAAAGTCCACGCGGCAACGGCATTCCGCCAACAGGAACCACTGGAAGGACAGCTTGCCACTGAGCAAACCTCCGTACAAATCGCATTTGATGAAAAAAACCTGTACATAGGTGCAAGGTTTTATGATAGCCAGCCGGATGAAATCAAAGCCTTCCAGAAAAGACGGGACGCCTCTCTGGACACCGACGATAAGTTTGCATTTATTCTGGACACCTACAATGACCAACGCTCCGCCTTTTATTTTGAAATCAATCCCCATGGCCTTATGGGAGATGGGATTTTAAGAACAGGTCAGGGTGCTGAAGTCAATAGGGACTGGAATGGGATTTGGAGAGTCTGGGTAACACGGGATGACAAAGGATGGTCTGCCGAAATCCGCATACCTTTTATGACCTTAAACTTTGATCCCAAAAACGAAACTTGGGGCATAAATTTCCTTAGAACCATCCGAAGGAAAAATGAAATCACCCTCTGGGAAGGTTTCAAAAGAAATCAGGGAATCGAAAGACCCCAGGATGCAGGAAAACTCAGGGGCTTGTCCAATATCAATCAAGGAATTGGATTAGAAGCCATCCCCTATGCCATCACCACACAGTCAAGACTAAGGGATGACCCTGAGGGCTCGATGGAGAAACAAACCACCTTCAATGCAGGTGGCGAATTAAATTATAACATCACCCCTAATTTAAAAGCTGGCATCACTGTCAATACTGATTTTGCAGAAGCAGAAGTGGATGACCGACAAGTTAACCTCACCCGGTTTCCAATAGTATTGCCTGAAAGAAGGGATTTTTTCCTACAAGGAGCCAATGTTTTTGTATTTGCTCCCTCAAGTAACCCTACCCCTTATTTCAGTCGAAAAATAGGTCTACAGGATGGTCGTGCCATACCAATAAAACATGGCGCCAGACTTATTGGCCGCATAAAAAACACAGACATAGGCTTTCTACAAGCACGTACCGGGGAATCCGGAGGACTTCCGGGAGAAAATTTCACGGTGGGCAGGGTATTGCAAAACATCTCCGCTGAAAGTACCATTGGCGCCATTTATACCCGTAGAGACACTGATGGAGACAGCCTTCCAGTGAGAGAAACATTTGGCGCAGACATTAATTTAAGTACCTCCAAGTTTTTTGGAGATAAAAACTTTCAATTTGAAGCTTTCTTTGTAGGTCACAGCCCTTCCTTTTTTAGTGATAGCAGCAGTATTATGGATCGATCTGTCCGTGGCTTCCGATTCAACTTCCCCAACCAACCCTGGGATGCCCATATTTCTTACCGGGAATTCGGTGTCAATTACGACCCTGCTGTAGGTTTTGTCCCACGAGTTGGATTCAGAAGGCTCCAACCCACAATCACTTACAATCCACTAATAGAAAGAAGCTCCATTCTAAGAGAACTGAGCTGGCAATATGATTTTGAGTACTTAATGATGATGAACTGGAAACCAGCGACAGTAAATCACGAAGTCAGGGTGCTTGGATTAAGGTTTGAAACAGGGGATTTCATCAATTTTTCTTTCCTCCACAATTATGAATTCCTGGATTTTACCTTCGATATTTTGCGGGATGGTGCCTTTTTAATTCCGGAAGGCACTTACCAAAACAGAGGACACTCAATAGAAGCTTCTTCCGCTCCGTTTAGAAAATTTGGCGGCACGGCTACCTTCACCAATATCGGGTTTTGGACAGGCAGGCAAGTAAGCTTAGAGACAGATGTGTTTGTAAGGCCTTTTGTAGGACTAAATATGACCGCAAGTTATATTCATAGCAGTGTGCACCTGGAACAGGGAGATTTCAAAACCCATTTATTAAGGCTAAACAGCAGCTATGACTTTTCCCAATGGGTATCGATGAATTTCAATATTCAATATGACAACCTTACTGAAAGATTGGGAACAAACAGCCGCTTTATCTGGGTGATAGATCCTGGCAACACTTTTTTTATCGTGCACAACCACAACTGGCAACGTTTTACAGACCGGTTCAATGTCATGGAAATTCAATCCACTGTTAAACTGGCTTATACTTTGAGGTTTTAAAGCTATAAATCTACTTTTTTGATCAAAATAACACACCAAATATTCAATAATTTTAGTGATCGTTTTTCCATTTTTTTATTCTATGTAATCCTCATTATTTCACTCTGATTCCAGGTTTTGAAAAAACAACTTCTAAAAGCAATGCATGTCCTATCGGTAATCGCAAACCTGTTTCACCTATGGTATTTCGTACTTATTGGTCTTTAAAACCATTTTTATTAGGTTTTACTCCTCCACACTATTTATAAATTAAAACTTATAATTACATCTACACCTATCAAATATTTAGGAATAATACTTAACATGGGTTAATAAAAACTTAAAAAGAAATTATCATGTATTATTATAATATAAATTTAAAACTTTATATTATTGTCCCAATTGTGATAATATCAATTAACAATTAATTTAAAAACCCAATTTATGAAATTAAATATGCTGTATCATCAATGGCTGGTAAAGAAGCTTTTGTTTGGAACGGTGGTCATTTTATCGCTCTCCAGCTTTACTCCCCTCATCGGGGATTCCCCAACAGACCACATTTACACTAAAGGCAATCATCTCAATCAGCCTCACAATAACCTGGAAAAAACTTTGATTCAGCCCTCTGAAACAATGATGGACGTATCCGTTTCTGGTACTGTCCTGGATCAAGCAGGGGATCCAATCCCTGGAGTAACAATCTCTGTTGCTGGTGCTGGAATAGGGACGGCAACTGATCTTGATGGTAAATACACCATTTCCGTTCCCGAAGGGTCTACTTTGGTCTTTTCATTTATTGGTTTTGAATCCCAAAGGATACTAGTTGGGGACCAAAGCATCATAAATGTAACCTTGAATGAAGACATTTCTTCACTCGATGAGGTAGTGGTCGTGGGATACAGTGCCAGACGTCAGTCTGAACTGTCCTCTTCAGTCGCTATAGTTGGTGAGAAGGATTTAAAAAATGGGGTTATCTCCAATAACCTGGGAACCATGCTTCAGGGAAAAGTTGCTGGATTAACAGTTTCCAATACAGAAGGCAGGCCCGGAAGTGCTACCAATATAGTAATTAGAGGGGTAGGATCAATAGGTGCAGGCTACGGCCCTTTATACGTAGTAGATGGGGTTATTGGTGGCTCTGCTAACCCAATGGACATTGCTTCAATTACAGTTTTGAAAGACGCAGCCGCTACAGGACTTTATGGTTCCCGTGCCGCCAATGGGGTAATCATCATTACCACCAAAAAGGAAAAAGTGGCGAAACCAAAGTTAGTTACAGTGGATCGGCAGGGATTAGTCAATTCAGGAATGGCAATTTAGAAATGATGAATTCTGCTGAACTTTACGACAGGCAAGAACAAGGATTTAGAAACTTTTATGATGCGCAAGTATCAGCAGGTGTTCCGGTTTATACAAACCAGACCTTTGACCAATACCTTGGAAATGTGTTGCCTTCTTCCCTTTTGGCTTCAGATACTGACTGGCAGTCCTTGCTTACCAGAACAGGTCATGTAAATCAGCATCAGCTTTCTGTATCAGGAGGAAGTGAAAAAACAACGTTCTATATAAGTGGTAACTATTACAATGAACTTGGAACGGTGCTTGGAACGGAATACCAGAACATGGATTTGAGAGCGAACCTGAAACATCAGATTTCTGATAGGGTTACCTTACAAACCAGAATAAATGCAGGTGCAAATAGGGCCCCAAATGAACCTTTAGAAGGCCAGGAAGGAACAATGACCCAATTGTACAATAATTTACCATGGGATCCCGCATTTGAAGCTGATGGAACAACTCCCTATAATCCATTGGAAGCAGGGAATACCTGGATTGGAAATGCCAAATCAAATTATTTCTACAACAAGGATCACCAAAGTGATATCACCAAAAACATGCGATTTGGAATTGATCTTCAGCTTGACGTAGATATCACAGACTGGATGAGATTTTCCACCACAAACAGGGTTGGATTAGCAGGAACCGATTGGACACAACTTCTGGACAAGGATCACCAGTTGGCCAGCTTTGAGAATGGCAGAGTAAGCCAGACCTATACCTATGACCAATCTTTCCTTACCTCAAATCTTCTGAACCTGGAACACCGAATCGGTGACCACAGTTTTGCGGGAATATTGGGCCAGGAATACAATTATCTCACCTCTTCTTTTACCGGAGCCGTTGGAATGGATTTAGCGGGTGATTTAAGTGCCCTAAGTGCTGCTGGGAGCCCAAAGTCTGTCGCTGGAAACAGTACCGAAACAGGTTTTTCATCCTATTTTGGACAAGTAGACTATAATTATCAAGGCAAGTATTTTTTGGTCAGCTCTGTTAGAAGAGATGCCTCTTCCAGATTTGGAGCCAATAACCGATGGGCTACTTTTTATTCTGTTGGAGCATCATGGAATGTCAACAGGGAAAACTTTTTGAAAGATGCTACATGGATTGATTTATTAAAAATCAGGACAAGTTATGGTACTACAGGAAATGCCAATATCGCTCCATACCTGTCCCTTGGAACTTACAGCTTCACCTCTAACAGTACCTACAACGGGCTTTCAGGAGCGCGACCTGCACGTAGGGAAAATCCAGATTTAACCTGGGAAATGGCTTATACCACCAATTTAGGGCTGGAATTCTCCATGTTTAACCGCATTAATATTGAGGTCGACTATTACAATAGGGTAAATAAGAATTTGTTGCAAAATGTACCCCTATCTGCATCCAGCGGTTTTGCAAGCCAGCAAAGAAATGTAGGTTCTGTTAGAAACCGAGGGCTTGATGTCAGTATCACCACCGTCAATCTGGACGGAGCCATAAGGTGGGAAACCAATTTCAATGTAAACATTAATAAAAATAAGGTTTTGGCATTGAATCAGGGAGAAGACATTGCCAGTGGGCAGATGAGGATTCGGGAAGGTTTACCTATGAGGTATTTCTATATGAAAGAATGGGCTGGAGCTGACCCACAGACAGGCGATCCACTTTGGGTAAGGTGGGAAGATGCTGAAGGCAACCTAATTCATGGCGCGGATAAAACTGAGCCCGCTACTATCAGCACAACCAATACGTACAATGCGGCAAGCAACCTGTTCGTAAGTTCAGCCTACCCGGATTTTACGGGTGGTATTAGAAATGACCTTTTCTATAAGAATTTTTCTTTAAGTGTTTTGGCCAATTATGCTGTTGGACAAAGTATTTACTTTTCCCACAGAGAGCGGATAGATTCTGATAATAACAGTACCAATCAAAATCAGATGAAGCTTCAAGGGGATTGGGTACGTTGGGAAAACCCTGGTGATATCGCCACCCACCCACGATTGCTGAGTGGTGGAAGTGCCTCGAATGGGACGTCCTCCAGGTACTTGGAAGATGCTAGCTATTTCCGCATCCAGAATGTGAGATTGGATTATGCCTTTCCCGAGAAAGTTTACAAATTTTCGGGTTTGAGAATTTATCTCAGTATGGACAATTTGGCCGTTTTCACCAAATTCAGTGGTGGAGATCCAGATGTAAATATGGAAAACCCAGTTATCGCCCAATCAGCTAATAGCGCCAGGTTTTCTCCTACCAGAAAAATCCTTCTAGGTGTAAGTTTTGATCTTTAAGAATTTTAATCGCCATAAAATGAAAAAAATCTATAAATATTATATTAGTTACCGTTTTCATGGGATATATGACGGGTTGCGATGATCTTGAGTATTATCCTACCGATCAATTGTCTGACGAACAGGTTTCGAATTCGCCTGAATTACTTTCCAACATTACCGTTGGCACCTATAGCCGCCTAAGAGAAATGCGGTATGTGAGAAACAGGCAGGCCGCACAAGAGTTCCCAGGCGATGATGCCGTTTGGGTGAAGAACAGTGGAGACAACAGAATGCTGACTTACAGTTACCAGCACATTGTAAATTCTTCAGTTTCTACCCAATTCTGGCAGGAAGCCTACTATGGCATCTTTTCAGCCAACAAAGTAATTGAAGCCATTGATGACAACGCCGATGAGGAAAACCTTCAGCTTAAAGGAGAAAACTTATTCTTAAGGGCATTTATGCATTTTGATCTTGTGCGAATGTTTGGCAGACCCTATTCTCAAAGTCCTGAAACCAACCTGGGTGTAATGATCAGGGACAATACAGATGTATCTGCATTGCCTCCCAGAAGTACCGTGAAAGAAACCTTTGAATTCATTGAAAGCGACCTTTTAAAGGCAGCTAGCTTGATGAGCATAAGCAAGCCCTCTATTTTTGGCTCCAAAGAAGTGGCCTGGGGTATGCTTGCGCGTTTATATTTATACATGGAGCAGCATGACAAAGCCATTGAATATGCTGACAAGGTGATCAACTCGGGAAGGTACAACCTGCTTGAAACCTCTCAATTAGGAAGTTATTTCACTTTGCTTCCTGAAAACAATCCCGAGACACTCTTTGCCATCAAGCTTTTGGAAACAGAAAATATGGGAAAGGGATCCATTGGATCATTGTACCACTCCCAGGGAGGATGGGGGGAGATATTTGCCTCTAAAACCTATAGAGATTTAATTTATCAAAACCCCAACGATGAAAGGGTCAAATTCATTGATCCGGATTATATCTATGATGATCAAGGGAACAGGATACCTGACCCTACGGAAGACGTTGGTTTCCTCCTCCGAAAAAGAGATGGTTTGTCGCAATACTTTATAAACAAATACACTTTGGAGGGAGGCGTTCAAATGCTTTCTTCTCCGATAGTGATGCGTTTGGCAGAAATGTACCTGATCAAAGCAGAGGCTTATGCAAAAACGCCAGGTATGGAAGCCGAGGCCATTGAGATGGTCAATATCATTAGAGAACGGGCTGGCTTATCTGGAGAGCAACTGTTTTCCACCAGTGACCTAAAGGGGTATGCTACTGTCTTGGATGTGGTACTGGATGAAAGACGTTTAGAATTGGCCTGGGAAGGTCATCGTGCTATTGATGTATATAGAAATAACAGATCAATGGACAGGAGCTCCGTCCAACCTTTTGGATGGTCAGGGCCCATGTTGGTACTGCCGACCTCCAATAGCATTGTTCATTTAATTCCAGAAACAGAATTGGCGTTAAATACTAACCTCGTCCAAAACCCCACGGAATGAGCAATAGACTGATGAAACATGGCCTCTTAAATCTGATTTTGGTTGGCTTGATTCTGGGAGCAATTGGCTTTGTCGGATGCAGTTCCAAAACGGAAAACCAAAGAAAAGACCTAATATTCTTCTTTTGATGTCAGATAACCATTCTTGGAACCATTTGGGATGTTATGGCGACCCTGTAGTAAAAACACCTACTATAGATAGCTTGGCCATGCAGGGAATTAGGTTTACAAACGCTTATTGTGCAGCACCTTCCTGCACACCTGCAAGAGCATCCATGCTTACTGGAATGGATATATGGAAATTAGAAGAGGGGGCAAATCTTTGGGGAACCATCTCTTCTAAATTCCAGGTATTTACAGACATGCTTGAGGAATCAGGGTATTTGGTAGGCTTTCAAGGGAAGGGATGGGGACCAGGAAATTATGAAGCCGGTGGTTGGGAGCGTAATCCCGCAGGTGATCAGTATGAAACTTTCCAGGCATTTTTAAGTCAACGTGAAAAGGGACAGCCTTTTACCTATTGGTTCAGCTCCCGAAATCCACATCGGCCCTATTCTGACAATGCGACTAAAGTGGACATTGACATGGATGCTATTAAAGTCCCCTCCTATTTACCAGACAATGATTCGGTTAGAATGGACATGGCTGATTACTATGCTGAAATCCAAAGCTTTGACAGTGAAGTCGGGGCCTTCCTTAAGTTATTGGAAGAATCCGGTGAAATGGAGAACACCCTAATCATTGTTTGCAGCGACAACGGATGGCAAATGCCCCGTGGCTTGGCCAATCTTTATACCTTTGGAACAAAGATACCTCTGATTGTTTCCATGCCTGACAGGTTTAAAGGAGGTCGGGTGATAGCTGATTTTGTAGGCCTTAGCGATTTGGCACCTACCTTTCTTGAATTGGCGGATATTGCAGTCCCCAATGAAATGACAACCAAAAGTTTGGTAAATATTCTGGAATCAAAAGGTGATGGAACAATAGAACCGGACCGCGACTTCATGGTGACGGCAAGGGAAAGACATGCCTTTGTTCGGGCAGGTGGTGCTGGCTATGGAGGACGATCTATCGTTACCAAAGATTATCTTTATATCCGGAATTACGAGCCAGAACAATGGCCGGCAGGCGATCCTCCTTTGTATGGGGATGTCGATGCCCATATGCTCCATTATCCTTCTCCAACCAAAGAGTACATGCTTCGGTATCGGGAAAAAGAAGGGGTAAAAGAACTCTTCAATCTGGCCTTTGATAAAAGACCTGTAGAGGAGTTATTTGACCTTCGAGCGGATCCATACCAATTGAACAATGTAGCGGAGCAAGCTGAATATCATAATACAAAAGAAATGCTTTCCAAAAAACTCGATGCCTACCTTACTGAAACAGGTGACCCAAGAGTGATTGGAGGTGAAATGAAATGGATAGGGGCTCAATACTTCGCTGAGAGAGATAAGCGACCTACTCCGAGTAAAAATTCTCAGGAAGTTTTCGGGCTTAAAAAGGAATACAATTATGAGAACTGAAGGCAGGCATATACGGGACCAAAATTGACCACAAAAGGGTTATTAAAATGATGAAAAAAATAGGCTTCCTATTGATTATTATTGTTGGGGGACACATTCTTAGTGTAAGAGCAGTTTCTACAAAACCCAATATATTATGGATTGTTGCCAATGACTTGAGTACAGACCTGGGATGCTACGGCAATACTCAGGTCCATACTCCTCACCTGGACCAATTGGCTAAAGAAGGGATTATTTATGAAAATTTTTTTACTGTAGGAGATGTTTGTTCCCCTAGTCGTTCTGCGCTTATTACAGGAATGTATTCAGTAAGTATAAATTCTCACAACCAATTTACCAAATTCAAGAAACCATTGCCTACACCAGTAGTTCCATTTACAAATTATTTAAAAAAAGCAGGCTATTATGTGACCAACAGCAAGGGAATTCAATTGGAAAATACCGGGTTTTATACTGGATACAACTTTTCCTATGATGCTGAAGAGTTGTTTGATGGAACTGATTGGAGAAACAGAGCACCGGAGCAACCTTTCTTTGCACAAGTTCACCTCACTTATGCCCATCGGCCCTTTAAAGCGGATCCGGAGCATCCTGTGGATCCTAACAAAGTGGCTTTGCCACCCTATTATCCTGATCATCCCCTTGCCAGAAAAGACTGGGCACTTTATTTAGAAACAGTCCAACTATTGGACAAACAAGTTGGAGAAATTCTCGAAAGGTTAAAAAAAGATGGGCTTGCCGAAAATACGGTTGTATTCTTTTTTGCAGACCATGGAAGGCCACATGTCCGTGGGAAACAGTTTCTGTATGATGGAGGTATCCATTCTCCTTTAATTATTAAGTGGCCAGGACAACTAACAGCCGGAGAAAAGAGTGATCGCATGATCAGCAATATTGATTTAGCTGCCACTGTAATGAACCTGGCAAAGCTCGACATACCTGATTACATGCAGGGTCAGGATTTCTTGGATGAAAAGACCGAAAAGAGGAAGTACATCTTTGCCATGCGAGATCGCTGTGATGGTACCCTCGACCGTATCCGTGCGGTAAGATCCAAAGATTTTAAATACATAAGGAATTTTCACCCTGAGAGACCCTATACACAGTTCAATGGCTATAAAAAATGGGAGTACCCGGTTTTGACCCTGATGCAGGTGATGTACAAAAATGGAGAGCTTACCCCTGAACAAGCGCATTTTATGGGCACTTACCGTCCTGAAGAAGAGTTGTACGACCTTCGTGTTGACCCTTTTGAAATGAAAAATCTGGCGGACCAACAAGAATACCAGAAAACCTTATTGGATTTTAGAGGGGAATTGGACAGGTGGTTATTGGCAGTGGATATTGGGGAATATCCTGAAGATTCAGTCGAAATTCTAGAAGCAAAAAAAATTATGCAAGAGGAGTTCATCACCAATATGAAGAAAAAAGGCCTTGCTCCTACTGTTTCTGATGAGGAATTTTTAGAATATTGGAAAAATGAGTTTTTAAAAAACCCTTAAATTCTTCTGCTAATCTCTATTAAATCACTAATGGAACAAAGACAAGTCTTGGTAAGGATAAAAGAATTAAACAAAAATTAATGATAAAATTGGTGATACATCTTAGGTCCTATTGGTTCAGAGTGAACCTGCATTATTTACTCTTAGTATTGGTATGCTTGTGTTTTTCATTGGAAAAAGGCTTTGCCCAAAAAATCATTTTAGACCCAGAGATGCATCATTTGCGTTTTGGAGACAGCCCGGAATGGGCGGATTTCTCCCGGGAATCAGAAGGTAATCGTATAGAAATTCCTTTTGTGGTAAAAAATTCTGCTGGAAATAAAACCCTACAAATCCGGCAACAGGATATAAAACAAACATGGCAGGTAAAGCTCAATGGCAATCAACTGGGGAATTTGGATAGGGATGAGAAGGACAAAATCATTTACCTGGAAATCCCCTCTGGATTACTCAACCCAGGCCATAATAGTATCCAAATTGAACAGCAGGGAACGGTGCCTGATGATATAATGGTTGGCCATATAGTCTTAGATGATAGGCCTTTGACAGAAGTATTATCGGAAGGTACGCTCCATATAGAAGTCTATGATAAAACAAGTGCCAATTTGCTTCCCTCTATAATTACCGTAGTAAACACCGAGGGAGCCCTGCAAACTGTAGGAGCATCGTCCTCTGATGATCTTGCGGTAAGACCAGGTGTTGTCTACACAGGAAATGGAAAGGCTTCGTTTGGACTTCCCTCAGGAGATTTTACCATTTATGCTACCCGAGGCTTTGAGTACGGAGTTGACTCTCTTCAATTGACCATAAAACCAGGAGATCGAATCCATAAAAAACTTTACATTAATCAGGAAGTTCCAACGGAGGGTTGGATCAGTAGTGACACCCATATCCATACCTTTACTCACTCTGGGCATGGTGACGCCACAATGCAGGAACGGGCCATTACCATTGCTGCTGAAGGGATTGAATTGCCAATCATGACCGATCACAATGTGCATATTAATATTGAACCCGCCTCCTGGGAAATGCGGGTGAATGCCTACTTCACCCCGGTTATTGGTAATGAAGTAACTACTCGCTTCGGACATTTCAATATTTTCCCTGTAACCGAAGAAGCTCCTATACCGGAAATAAAAGCGGAAAACTGGGATATGCTCTATCGAAACATGCAAAAAACAGTAGGCCAGGGAATCATCATATTGAACCATGCACGTGATGTACACGGTGGATTCCGACCCTTTGATCAGGAAAGACATATTGGGGATGCTGGAGTTAATCTGGAAGGTTGGGAAGTCCCTGCCAATGCGATGGAGGTGATCAATTCAGGTGCCCTTCAAACGGACATTATGCGTCTCTATAAAGACTGGTTTGGCATGCTAAATAGGGGATATTCAATAACACCTATTGGGGCCAGTGACTCTCATGATGTTAATAGGTATCGGGTGGGGCAAGCCAGAACCTATATTCGAAGCCAAAGTAAAGATCCAGGGAAAATAGACGTAGGTGAAGCCATTCAAAATATCCGTGAAGGAAAGGTTATGGTGAATTTTAGTCTTTTGGCTGAAATGGTCATAGATCAACAATATGAATCAGGGGATCTGGCTCCTAATGCGGGAGAGATCAATGTAGCTGTACGCGTTTTGGGTCCTGGCTGGTTAGATGCCGATACGGTAAGCCTCTACGCAAACGGTATAAAAGTACGTGAAGCAATCATTTCAGGGGAAAGCGAAAGTGGGACAGGAATAAAATGGACCGGCACCTGGACCCTTCCCAAGCCAGCGCATGATGTTTTTCTTGTAGTCATTGCCACAGGACCAGGAAAGCCCTTGCCTTTTTGGCAAATAGGCAAGCCTTACCAACCGGATTCACCTTTGTGGAAACCAAAGATAATGGGTTCATCAGGTGCCGTTTGGATTGACGCCGATGGTGATGGCCTCCGCACAAGCGCATACGAATACGCTCTTAAGTTATGGAAAAATACTGATGGTGAAATTATTAGCTTTATAGAAAAACTAGAACCCTATGATAAAGCGGTTGCAATACAGGCAGCTTCGATTTTAATGAAAGAGGGGTTTTTAGGTAAATTAATGAATAGCGAAAAACCATTGCATCAGGCATCACCAGCAATAAAGGCTGGATTTCATAAATATTATAAGGCATGGATGCTTTCAGAAGGTATTAAAGAAAATCCTTAACGGAAGAAATATTAACCAATGTCATATAGGTAGGATGACCCTCTAATGAAGAATAATAAACCCAGTCAATAAAAATTCAAATATGAAAAAACCATTTTATTTCTCAGCATTAGGACTTGTATGCCTTCTATTCTCTGTTTCTTGTTCTCCTAAGGAAGAAGAAACAGAGAATATCAAAAGGCCTAATATACTTTTTGCCATTGCGGATGATGCGTCCTTTCCCCATATGGGTGCCTATGGAACCAGTTGGGTAAATACGCCAGCATTTGACAGAGTCGCCAAAGAAGGCATTCTGTTTATGAATGCCTATACCCCAAATGCCAAATGTGCACCTTCAAGGGCATGTATCTTAACAGGCAGAAATTCCTGGCAGTTGGAAGAAGCCGCCAATCACAGCCCTAATTTCCCTGCCAAGTTCACAACTTTTATGGAGGCCCTCAAAAAAAATGGGTACTATACAGGCCATACAGCCAAGGGTTGGGCTCCTGGCAACCCCGGAGAAGTTGACGGAAAAAAGAGGGAACTGACAGGTCAAGCGTTTAACAAGCACAAGACCACTGCACCCACTAAAGCCATTAACCTCACTGATTACGCTGCCAATTTTGAGGATTTCCTGGATCAGAGACCTGAGGGTGAGCCCTTTACTTTCTGGTATGGCTCCACCGAACCACACCGGGCTTATGAATTCCGCTCGGGTATTGAAAAAGGAGGCAAGAAACTGGAAGATATTGATAAAGTACCCTCCTTTTGGCCGGATAACGATACGATAAGAGCAGATATGCTGGATTATGCCTATGAAATAGAATATTTCGATCAGCATTTACAAAAGATGCTTGAAGTACTGGAGGAAAGAGGAGAACTTGAAAACACCATTGTGGTGGTTACAGCTGATAATGGAATGCCTTTTCCTCGGATAAAAGGCCAGGAATATGAATATTCCAATCATTTGCCACTGGCAATCATGTGGCCAGCAGGAATCAAGAATCCCGGTCGAAAAGTGGACGATTTCATCTCATTCGTTGATTTTTCTCCCACATTTCTGGAGGTAGCCCAGGTTAGTGAGGAAGAGGGAAATATGCAGCCTATAACAGGGAAGAGCTTAACAACTATTTTCTCCAGTGAAAAGTCAGGCAAAGTGGATCCCAGTAGGAATGCTGTAGTGATAGGGAAAGAAAGACATGATGTGGGACGGCCACATGATTGGGGTTATCCCATCAGAGGAATAGTAACGGATGAGTACATTTACCTACATAATTTTGAACCGGATCGTTGGCCAGCAGGAAACCCTGAATCAGGCTATTTGAATACCGATGGTAGCCCTACTAAAACCTTTATTCTAAACCATAGAAGGAATACGGGGTCCACAAAGTACTGGGGGCCTTCTTTCGGCAAAAGGCCTCAGGAAGAACTTTACCACATCAGCAAGGATCCAGATTGCATGGAAAACCTAGCCATACACCCTGAATACCTGGCGGTGAAAAAGGAATTGAAGGAAAGCTTGTTTGAACAATTAAAGGGACAGGATGATCCAAGGATGTTTGGTAATGGTCATATTTTTGATGAGTATGAATACATAGGAGCCTCCTCCAATAGTTTTTATGAACGCTATATGAATGGAGAAGAAATGAAAGCGGGCTGGGTAAATGACACTGATTTTGAAAAAGACTTTGTCGAAAAAGATCAATAAAATGCTTTGTAAGGAATAAGGAAAGGGATCCGTCCCGTTACGGCGAATCCCTTTCCATTTAGGGGCTAAACCAACATAAAACGCAGGTTTTTAATAATTTTTTTACAGTCGGTCCAGAACAAAAATGGGCTGAGCAATTTATTTCAGTAAAAGTACAAAATTAAAAATAAGAAGCTTTTTGGTGCTCTACTTTCATCATTAACTTGTTATTTCGACCAAGAAATATCAATATGAAGCAAGTCATGAATAATTTCTATCTGGACACCCCATTAAAACCCAGTTAATTCTAAGATTCCAAAAGATTATTATAACTAAGTTTCTGATTAAGAAAAATAGAATCGGTTTTGCGAAAAATTGAAATAAAATCAAGAGACTTAAATAAAAAAGTGGCTTTATAAATTAATTCCCATTTTTTTTGTAGAAATTACAGTCAAGGAGAAATTTTTAGGATTCCATATTTTTCTTTATATAAATAATTCCGGCTAATTAAGAAAGGGTTGACTCTCAACTATCTTACTTGGATAACAAAAGAAATTTAGACCAAATAAAAAATGCCAATAAAAAGATTTACAGAAAATTCACCGCCTTTCCATGAACCAGAAGAAAATATCGATCTTGCTAGATATTTGGACATTACTAAGTTCTTGTCCCTACTTAAGAATAAGCAGTTGTTCTTTTGCCGACTTGATAAGTTAGAAGATAAATTTGAAGGGTCTATGCCAATAACATCAAGAAAAAATATGATTGATTGGTATAAACACATGAGAGATGTTGAAAACTTTTTTACAGATCCACCTACAAATGAAACTATTGATCAAATGGTAACTGAGGATTTAAAGTCTAAAGACAAGATAAAATCACTTACTTGTATTAATTGCTGGAATGAATTTAAAGATGAATCATACGCCTTGTGGAAGATTTATTCCGATCTCAACCAAGGCATTATGATTAAGTCTACTTTTGCAAGGATAATTAAAGCATTCCATGAGTCAGATGAAGAAATATATTGTAGCAGAATAAAATATATTGATTACGAAAATGATTCTTTTCCTCTAGGGAATTCGATAACCCCTTTCATACATAAGCATAAAGCATATTCCTACGAGGAGGAAATTCGTCTTATACATGAAGTAACACAAAAAGGATGGGAACACAATTGGGAAAAAGAAAAATATAATAATGGAGTAATGATTAATGTAAATGTTCAGGAGCTGATAAGTGAAATTGTGATTAGTCCCTTCTCTCCAGATTGGTTCCAAGAGTTAATTGAAGATATTCTTACTAAATACTCTATCGATTGTAAATTGCTTAGTTCGAAACTAAAATGATATTTAAATAAGAAAAAGTGATTCCTCATTTCCTAATTCTAAAATAACATGTCGGCAAATTTAGTGCAGAAAACGTAGCATTAACTTAACCAGATTTAATTAATACGGCAAGTACATCCATATTAAGCAAATACCTAAAACAGCCAAAAAATCAGCTTTATAAATATTTTTCCTTAAATTAATTCGTAGGTATCGTTTGGGCTTAGAATTTTTAGCCCACAATACCTACAAAAATGCTTTTAACCCCACCCCACTAAGCAATCACCTCATGAAAATTAGATATTACCTGCTATTACCTATAGTATTGTTAGCCTTTGCCTGTCAGAGCAATACGAAGAAAAAAACCATCACCGAAGAAAGTAAAAAAGCTGTTCCGGAAGGAGTTACCTTCAACAAGGAAACTTTAAAAAGATTGGGTGCTAGTGGTGACAATTGGTGTCTTACCTGGACAGCTGATGGTTCGCAAATGGTTTCAATGTGTGATGGCAACTGGCTGGATCAAAAAAATTACGCTTCACAAATTCACAACCACCTCTACAGAATAAAAGGAGGCCCGGAAAATTTTGAAAGGGAAGACCTGCCCAATTACCCTGAATTCAGTGGCAAGGAAGGCAGCTGGTTTGGCTATGGCATAGTGGCTGTAAATGGCACAATTTATTCTGCAGTATCCAAAACTCCGGGATCCGCTTGGTCAGGGCCCTTTACTGGCGTAAAACTTTTGAAGTCAACTGACAATGGGGAATCCTGGTCCCGTGTAGACAGGGAAGGAAATGAACTTTTACTTACTGCCATGGACAGCATGAGAAATGTAGTCAATGAACAGGAGATGTTTTCTTTAAAGGAGCATGGACTACCACATCAAACGCAGGAAGCCTACCCTTTTTCCTTTTTCGATTTTGTACAAAACGGCAAAGACAATTCCGCTGCCAAGGATGAATACGTATATATTTATTCCCCCGAGGGAGCCGCTGCCCATCAACTGACCTTAGCACGAGTACCTCATGATAAAATAGATTTTCGAAGTGAATGGCAATATTTCACAAAGTATGACCAAAACAACGAACCCCAATGGTCAAATAAAATTACTGATAGAGGTTATGTGCATACTTTTCCAGAAAAAAGTAGCAAAGACCATTACTTTGGATGGTATTCCTGGTTGCCTTCTGTAGTATGGAATGAAGGACTCGGACTTTACATCATGGTCAATGGAGGAACCTATGGCGGTCATGGCATGAGCAATTCGGATGAAGATTATTACCACAGTTGGATGCATACTGAGACGGGCAGCCTGGGTTTTTGGTATTCAGAAAATGCTTATGGACCATGGACGCAGTTTTATTATACGGATTATTGGACCGTTGATGACACAAAAAACAGGACCTACCAACCAAAGCTATCCCCAAAATGGATCAGTGAAGACGGTGAAAAAATGAACCTGATCTGGTCCGATGCGATGAAAAACGATCAGGGAAATTCTCATTCGATCAACTATATATGGAACCAAATGGAGATTGAGATTAAGGTTAAATAAAGCTGAACCCAAAATTAAGAATCAGCCATTCTATAACCGGATATAAACTAAATTCAGATATTTAATTATGTTCGGGTTGGTTGGCAAATCTATTGTTTCCAAATAAATAAAACGATACTTTTAACGCCAGTCCTATAATAATCCCAATATGAAATATATACCCAATCTCCTATTGCCTATTCTTTTGCTCGCTTTTGCTTGTAACAATAACACTGGTGAAAAATCTGATAATGATGTAACAGAGGATCCTTTAGAATTAGTAGCTTCCGCGGAGAAAATATTTCACTTAAATGATTCGACAGCACCTACATCAACTTGTTTTCAATTTGTTCCTGAATTGAACGATTATTTAATGTTAAATGAATTCACAAATGAGATCATTTTTTATGATTATGATAATGGTTCTATTGTGAATAAAATTCACTTCCCAGCACAGGGTCCAAATGGGATTGGGAAAAAAGGATTAAGTTTCCTTTATGCAAACAAAGATTCTATATTTATATCAAATTCTTGGACAAACAAAATATTTTTATTCGATGAAAAGGGAATTTACAAAAACTCCTATCTCCTAGAAAGAGAAGGATTGGAGGAAGGGTTTATGACTGGGAAGGATAATTTAATGTTTCTCATGAATGGCACCCTTTATATCCCAGCTGGAATGACGGGTGCACTTCTTGACGATAATACAGCGCTTAAAAATTTCTATAAATTAGATTTAACCACAGGGAATTTTTCAAAAGAATACAATCGGCCTGACATCTATAATAATGGGAACTGGGGAGCAAATTGTATGATGGACTTTAGTTATTCTGCAGTTAACCGTAAAGATGATTTTATCATTCGCTCATTTCCGATCGATGCTAATATTTACGTTTATCAAAATGATCAACTTATTGAAAAGCATCAAGTAAAGAGTCAATTTTTTGATGCAGTTCCTCCTATGTCAATGAACAGAGACAAGGTAATGGATTGGAAAGAATCGGTGGTCTACGATTATTCAACCTCCCACTATTACAATATCATTTATGATGAATACAGGGATGTCTACTATAGACTTACCCTACTTGGAAACACGATAGATGAAATAAGCAATCCAGAAATCCAATACGACCAGGAATTTACCATCATGGTATTGGACGACAAGTTTAAAGTATTAGGAGAAACAAAATTTCAAAGAAACAAATACTTGGTTTATAATACCTTTGTAAACGAAAATGGGCTTCACATCCAATTGAATCCAAAAAACTATACCGATGAGAATCAAATGGAATTTGAGGTACTTTCTTTTACCCGAAATTTGTTATAAGTACTAATAAATCTTTTACTTCCAGGCAGGGGTAAATTGTAAGCTAAAAAAACCAATTTGCTCTAACCAGATCATGATTTATGGTGCAGGACTTTTCCCTCATGGTATAATCACCTTTTCCAACATTCTTTCCATCACAGGCTTTTTTGGATTTCACTTTTAATATTTTGCGGGATGGAACATTCTTGATTCCTAAGGGTACCTACAAAAACAGAGGATATTCCGTAGAAGCTCCCTCTGCTCCATATAGAAAAATAGGTGGTACAACCACCCTTACCAATATAGAATTTTGGACAGGAAGACAAGTACAACTGGATGCAGATGTTTTTATTAGATCTTTCACCGGACTTGACATGACTCCAGCGTATAACTATAGTAGTGTCAATCTGGAACAAGGAAATTTTAAGCTTACCAAACTAGAATTGATCAAACCATAAGGGTTAAAATAAAACCTGCCCGAGCATACGAAGAAAATAGGCCTCTTATGGGACATAAATGAATCTTTCTTTCAGATTTCCTATTCAAAAAGTTTCAGAATTTAGGCATCAAAATTGGTAGAAGGGTGGTATTGAAAAGGCTTAGAAAATAGGTAAGTCTTTTCTAAGGTTAATCCGTAAAATCATAAAAATCTTCAAGGTGTTGGTTCTTATAATTAGGGGCGATCTTTTTAAATTAAACGAAACTTCATGATCGTAAATAAATCCATAAAAGGACTTCATATAATACTGCATGAGTCACATGGTTTGTTGGCTGGTAAAATTGCTAACGAAATTAAAGAAATTCATAGACCCATTCATTGGTTTGAAACCCTAATAGCCATTTGTGAGCATGATGACAGGCAACTTGACTTAAACGAAAAAGAGTACCTTTCTGATCTTGGCGTACCAATGGATTTTACTGAAGAAAGTTATCGAGTGGATGAAGTTATGGAAAGAATGCAGCGTATTTTAAGAACTTCAGAAAATAAGTCTCAATGGATAAAGTTATTGATTTCCTACCATTTGGAATTTATTTATGGCCCGTTCAAAAAAAAGAGCAAAAGAATTTCAGCGTTTTTTCAACAGCAAGCGTCGGAACGGAAAACAATGATCAAGCATTTTGGCCTCACTAATGCAAAAGCGAAGGAATACTATGCGTTCCTGCGCTTCTGTGATCGATTATCCCTAATACTATGCAAGGATGAAACTCCTGAATTGGAACGTCAGCTGGAAATCAACACCTCCATTGGTGGTAAAACCTATTTCATCAAAAAATCAGAGAATGGACATTTGATTATTACACCATGGATTTTTCAGAAAGATACTTTTGAATTATCAGTTGAAGAACGGATTTTAAATCAAACGCAGTTTAGCTCTTCAAAAAGCTTTAAAGAATCTCTCAAACAAACCATGCCAAATCTAAAAAGCTGGATACTTACAAAGGGATAATAAATTGATTGGTTTAGGCTGTTTATAAATAAATAAGTACCTATTTAATTATATTTTTATCAATATTCTTTTGGCAGTAACACCATGAAGAATGATTGAGAATAAAATAACCAATGAAACTATTGAATAGAGTTGATAATTTTCTCCGAAACTCCCATTTTTAAACGCATAGGTTAAATAAAACACAGAACCGATTCCTCGAACACCTAAAAAGGAGACTGCCATTTTCTTTTTTCGGGTCAAAGAGGTTTTAAATAGACTTACATACCCTAAAACAGGCCTTATAACCAATACAAGCAATATGGAAAATACTATCATTGGAATTGAGATGAAATTCAGTATTCCTGCCATTATAGAACCACCAAAAAAAACAATCCAGAACACTATTAAGACTTTTTCCAGATTAGTTATAAATTTTAAACCAGGCTCACTATGCATTGTAATGTTATGGGTGTGCATATGATAATGTGCAAAAAGTCCCGCAAAAAAGACACTCAAGAACCCATAACTATTTGCCATTTCAGCAATACTATAGGCAATTAGTGTAAGCGCAATGGCCACAAACTCATGATGGATAATTTTTCCCCTTTCGTCGGACAAGTTTTTAGTACACCAGCTATATAGAAAGCCGATGAAAATCCCAATTAAGGTCCCTACTACTATTTTATAAATCACATAATAACCAATCCATTCCATCCAAGTATCAAAACCAAAATTTGCATTTGAGGACCATAAAATAGCCAGGTACACAAATGGAAAAGCCAGTCCATCGTTAAGTCCTGCCTCTGCTGTAAGGTTGAATTTGACACCAACGCTCTTCTTTGCATCGGATTGTTTCTCGTTCAGTTGAATTTCAGAAGCCAATGCTGGGTCTGTAGGTGCCAAAACAGATGCTAGCAACAGCGAAATGGAACCACCAAAATCTAATAAAAAGTACGAAACTGAAAAGATGACCCCCATATACAATGGCATGGTAAAGACCAAAAGCCTTAAGGGTGTTTTCCACTCTTTCCAAGTATAATTGAGCCCAATTTTAAGACCTGCTATCATCAAACTGATAATGATAACCAGTTCTGAAAAACGCAACGACAATTCTACAGGCCAAACTGGGTCTGGCATAGGCAAGGGTGCATTGAGGCAATACAGTATGGCTCCAAAAATAAGCAGAAAAATCGTGTAGCTGAATTTGAAAATATCCTTGACTATCGGTAGAAAACTTACCATAAGTAATGTTCCCCCAATTATTAGAAATACCAAAAGAAAAATATCCATTAAAATGATATTAAGTTTGCCACTTAAAATACTAAGATTGTAAACTCATCTAAACAATGAATCAAATGGCTGCTGGATTTAGATGAGCTAAAATAAAATTAGATTTTTAAACAAGTGAAATTGATAATATCCCCCCGCATTTAAGATCATTATTGATAAAAAAATGACCCTTAAAAAAATTTAATAGGTAAAGAAAAAATTATTATTCTATGTAATTGGTAAAAATTCTCTCACTCCTTTTTTAAACAACCAAAAGGTGCTTTCCCTTATATCAACCTTCCTCTTTCAGGCTGAAGTTCTTTTGAAAAGGCAAGGAATGTAGGGTAACTTGATACGAGAATTTTCAAAAAGAAGGTAATACATCAACAACTTCCATTGCTGTTATCCGTATGTGCTCAATAAACGCACTATCAGCCAAATCTGGTTGGTACGTTGTCTCTGTGGGATTTTCACCAAACAAGAATGAATACCAAATGAGTGATCCAAGATAGCAGCCATAGGCATTAGCATGATTTGAGTCCAACCTAAGTACTTTTTCATTATTCCATTGGTATCCGACATGCAATGAATGGTCCTGTTTGGGCAATTCAGGATGTAGGTAATTGCTGAGGCTAACAGTTTCATCTTTCTCGTAGCCATACCTAGGATGTTGCCCAGCATACCAAAACCCATCGCCAACCGGTACCATGCGGACTCCCAATTCTGCAGCAATCGTATGATATGCCCGACGAGAAGCTTGCCACATCTCGTATTCAGTCGAGGTGTGTAAAGTATCTTTCAAGTTCCCAAAGCGAATAGCATCTGCACGATAAGCCCAAGTTTGATGAATAACCACCTCAGCATCGGGCACAAGCTCTTTAATGTATTCGTACATATTATGAGCATAGGGTCTGTAGGTAGAAATATTGGTAGAATTCATTGAATTTTGCTGAATAGAGACGAAATCCCAAGGTTCCTCAAGTAGTAAAGTTCGCAATGCCTTCCCTTTATATGCCCCTTGTGTACTATCTCCTTCCGCTTCCTCAACAAGTCTCCAGTGCCGTTCTAAGGAACAGCCTCCCAATTCCGCGCGGCCAATTATCAAGTGTTTTCCTTGTTCAGAAGCTATTTGCTGCAAATATGCTGTAGCATTTTTGGAAAAACTGTTCCCCACCAACATCAGCCGAACGGTATCACCGTTAGAAATTCGAGTCTGATCGGAATTTCCAGCCTCCAATTTGATCGAGCAAAACAAGATAATAATCAAAGCAACAAGATTTTTCATGACGCAAGCTAAAATTAAAAATTTAATTACCAACCAATTGGCAACACTATTCTAGTCAAAGAATTAGTGCATTTCCCATTAAGGCGACATAAATATCACGCGCATTATTTCCGCTGGTTTTAGTACGCTATTTTAATGTACGGGAAACCGATTCAATAAACAAAACAAGGAGTGACTCCATATTCGTCGGATTGTCCTATAGGTGATCCGGCAGGGGCTGCAAGTGGTTCCAGGAGTTTAAATTTTTCATTCGGATCCTTTTGGAATTTCTTCAGTTGATCCAGGCAATAAGCTCTATGCGCTATTTGAGCAAAATCACCATTCTTTCTCATACCAATCCAGTCTTTTAATGCCATTGCCTTTGCCATCGAAATGGCTCGAACCTGCACACTTCCTGCTGGATTTGTGGCCAATTCCATCAAGTGTTGAAGCACTAATTTCTCTACAGATCGCTTAATTTCTGCAGAATATCCAGATAGGCTTTGGCCTTTCCAAGTAGCTTCTATTATATAATCAAGGTATTCATCCAGCCGGAGTTGCTGCACATCCAGTGCACTTTGGGCTACCAGTCGGGAGGCCCTTTCGGGATGAAACAAGAATGTCAGGGTATGATGTGCCGCAATTTCAGCAGGTGCGAGCGGGTCAAAAACCAATCCCGTATGTCTTTTGAAAACTTCTCTTTCATCCGGTGCATAACCATATGGTCTGGGAGGAATCTGTTGGAGTATGGACAATGGTATGGCCAGTATATCGGGTTTTAGGGTTTGTAACAATTGATTCAAGGCATCCAATTGTCTCTTTCGTGAGACTACCTGATGACTTTCTCTAGCATCTCCTTTAACAGTATATCCATAATTAACCCCAGCAATTACTTTTGATGTAGCCTCCACCTGATAGCGGTGCAAAAGGTAAATCGGCACTAGCAATTCTTCCAATTCGGCAAGTGGCATTCCCTTGGAAATATTTTTCAATCCAAAATCATCCAGAGCTAACTTTCGAACTTCAAGCACATGCGCCAACTGCGCCACAGGATCGGTTCCATTGTCCCAAAGGTGGGTTTCCGGATGGGCGGATCCGGAAGGGCGGGCATCCTGATCGGACAGGAAATCCAAGCCCTGAGCAAGGTATTCGCTTATCCACTGATCCAAGACTTCCTGTTCCTCCAAACCTTCTGGAATGGAGGCATAGGCCATTTTAATGGCAACAATATCCCAACTGCCTATGCCCTCTGCATAAGCAGTTGAAAGATCAATGGCTCCATCTTTTATGGATAGGTAAGGATGAGGATAATCCATTACCGAAGTAAGGCCTTTGGCACTGGCAATGTAATTATGAGGCAATCCCAGCGTATGCCCCACTTCGTGAGCCGCCAATTGTCTCATTCGGGCCAAAGCCATGTCCATTAAAACTGCATTTTCTGGATTAGATGCATCAAAATTACCCGCCAACGCCTGAGCGATCAGGTAGTCTTGCCGCACCCGAAGAGATCCCAGGGTAACTTTGCCCTTTATTATTTCTCCGGTTCTCGGGTCCGTTACCCCACCCCCATAGGACCAACCTCTGCTGGATCTGTGTACCCATTGGACGAGGTTATACCTCACATCCATGGGATCGGCATCTTCAGGAAGTAATTTCACCTGAAAAGCGTTTTTAAATCCTGCAGCCTCAAAAGCTTCTGCCCACCAAGCGGTACCATCCATTAATGCAGTGCGTATGGGTTCAGGTGTTCCGGGATCTATGTAATAGATGATGGGTTTTACCACCTCACTCAAGGCGGCCGAGGGATCTTTCTTCACTAAGCGGTGTCTTCTAACTGTCTTTTTTTCAAAGTCTTGATCTATCGGAGAGGAGTAATCAAAATAAGTTATTGCATTCACCCCTGCTCTCGGATCGAAAGTTCGGCTATCAAATCCTGCCTCGGGTAATGCCACAAATGAATGATGAATGCGTAAACTAATGGCTTTGGGAACAGGCACAATCTGGCGAATGTAATTTCCAGGTTGTTCTCCAGTATAGGTAATGGTAGCCTCTATCTCTGTATTTTCAGGAAAACTTTTGGTTCTGGGTTTGTAAATGGCTGATCGGGAGAGGTCTGTTTTGTAGTTTCCCTGTCCTGACCTCTTTATGGCATCACTGGCCTCGATGACATCCTGAAGAAAAAAATTTGTCCCATCCACCAAAATTCGATCATTTTCTTTAACAGCTATTTTAAAACCCCAAATTACCGAAGCAGCAAAAGATTCTTCCACGGCTCGCTTTTCCAAAAGGTTTTGAGCCGAGGCGCGAAAGGTGTAATTTTCAGCCTGAAGAAGTAACTTGTCTCCTACAGGAATAAAGCGGACAATTTGAGCTGGATAGACCCTCCCCCTATCCAGCCCGATATCATTGGATCCCAAGCCAGCGGCTAATGAGGGATAATACAACAATTCTTTTCCATGGTCAGGAATTGCCATCCAAATCTTGCCCAAACGACTATCCCAATAGAGGTCAATTAACCCTTCCTGTTTTTCCATCCCTTCCGTGAATTTGGAAATGGTGGTCGCAGATGTAGCCGGCGAACCCGTGGGTTGCGCAGCAATTTTCATAATCTGAAAATAACTGCAAATAAGTAAGACAACTAGTTGGAGAGACCTTGAAGCATTCATGTTCATCAGTGTTAGTTCGAAATAAAAATAAACCAATTATCTGCAAATACCAATAAACTTAGACCTGCAAACCTTCCAGCTTTTATTGATAATCAGCCTGATGTTAAAATTAGGTAAGTGAAACCTAGGAGGTTTCACCCCTATATTAAATATTTGGTGAATTCGAGAATTTGATTTTGTTTTGGGGTTAAACATTCCCAAAACAATGATTTTATGAGGTTGATTTCCTATTTTCACAAATATTTACGACATCTCTGGCTTAAAACATTTAGGTAATGATCAAGATGAAAAAAATAAATTACGCTTTATTTCTACTACTATTTGCCAACAATTTATTTGCGCAGGCTCCATGGAAATTTCATGGTTCCCTCGAGGTCGCATCGAATGGGCATTATATCACACATCAAGATGGCACCCCCTTCCTTTGGATTGGAGATACGGGATGGGGTTTGTTCCAACAACTCAATAGAGAGGAGGTGGATAAATACTTGGATCACAGGCAAAAAACCGGTTTCAATGTCATTCAATCTGTGGCCTTTTGGTACCCACATGGCGGAGGAATAGATAGTGGCCCACACAACGCTGCAAATGCATACGGGCACCGCCCTTTTACTGGAGGAGAAGATTCACCAAATACATCAGAGCCATTAATAGTGGCTGGTGGGAGTCCTAGTGCCCCAAATGATTATTGGGACCATGCAGATTACATTATCCAAGGAATTAAAAAACGCAACATGTACATTGCCCTGCTACCAAACTGGGGAAGGTCCTATATCACTACTCAATTTGGAGGAACCCATTCCGAATTTAATATACAGGAAGCCAAGGAATACGGGGCTTTTCTTGGTAAAAGGTATAAAAATGAACCTCATATTCTTTGGGTGTTGGGAGGAGATGCCAAAGGTATTTCAACAGATAGTGAAAAAAACTTTGATTCAAGAGCAATTTTCAGAGCCATGGCTGAAGGTATTGTTCAGGGAGTCACCAATCAATCTCCAAAATGGAATGAAGCAGACCCTGCATGGAAAAAAGTTTTCATCACTTATCACCCAGATGGGGACGCAGACAAGAACTCCTCAAATTGGTTTCACGAGGATAAATGGCTTACGGCAAATGGAGTAGAAGTATGGAAGGAAGTAGAAGAAGTTTATCCCAGCATGTTGAGGGAATACAATTTGGATCATCCAAAAAAGCCAAGTTTATTCTTAGAAGGCTCTTATGAGTTTAGTGCTTATGGACATGATTGTGGTTGGGTTTCTCCAGTAAGGATCCGCCGACAAGTTTATCACACTTTTTTTGCTGGGGGAGCTGGACACACATATGGTGCAGGCCCTATTTGGCCGATGCGAGGTAATAAAGGAAACTACAGTTGTGGGTACACTTGGCAACAAGCCTTGGATTTCCCCGGCGCTTTTCAATTTGCTCAACTCGCAAAAAACTTTCTTGTCTCACACCAATGGGCAGAATGGGTACCCGATCAAAGCATTTTGCAAGGGACAGCCAGCGAGGGTGAAAGCCTTAGAGCAGCTGTAAAACTAGGCAATAGTGAAATGCTATTGGTCTATTTTTCCAATAACTCCAATGGAACAGTAAAAAACACTTTGACAAAACCTGCAGAAGCCAAATGGTTTGACCCAAGCGAAGGACGGGAAACAAAAGCAGATGCATTTGAACCTGATGAGCAACGTGAAATAAAACCTCCTTCGGGATGGGAAGATGCTATATTGGTCTTAACAGCAAAGAAGTAATTAAAAGTGGGAATTTCACCATCATTTTACTACATAGTCTTTCCTGTATTACCATTTAAAATTGCGCAATAGGTATTGGAAAATCACATACAATGGATCTCCTGCACTAACTCGGTAAAAAAGGGCTATTATTAGTGTATATTAATGGAGCGTTTAATTGATTTTCAATTACATCCTTCAGTCATAAATTTGTACTAACCAGAAAACCCTAAAAATTATTAATTGGCATCATTTTTATCTAATTTAATCCCAACCTCAACCAACAAAATAATTATGAATGAAGCTTATCAAAAACTAAAAGAGCTCTTAATGGGTGATCTGGAAAGTGTAGAGCAATTGGCCATTTCAATTTTCTTTGGGGCTTTGATCTTGATTTTCTTTATTTACCTATCCCGATGGATAAAAAACCTTGTCAGCAATAGACTGACTAGAAATACAGATGACAGGCTACTTGCCGATTTTATCAGCGCTGCCATTAGAAGCCTGGTGATGATTTTTGGGTTGGTCCTTTTGCTACGCTTTTTAGGGTTGACAGGTGTGGTTAATAGTATACTTGCCGGTGCGGGTATCACCGCTTTTATTATTGGTTTTGCCCTTAAAGACATCGGTGAAAATTTCCTTGCAGGGATTCTACTTGCCTTCAAAAGACCTTTTAAGATTGGTGACATGGTGGAAATCAATGGGATTAACGGAAAAGTGCTGGCCCTGAACCTTCGGGACACACAGGTCAAAACCGTAGATGGCAAAGATGTCTTTATCCCCAATGCCTCCATCATAAAAAACCCAATGATCAATTATACCATTGATGGTTACCTGAGCTACAGTTTCACTGTGGGCCTGGATTACGGATCCAACTATGTCGCCGCAATGAAATTGATTTCCGAACTCATTCAATCCATTCCTGGAGTACTGGATGGAGACAAAAAACCTACCGTTTTGGTGAAAGAGCTGGCCTCTTCTACCCTGAATGTGAAAGTCACCTATTGGGTAAACACCTATAATTATGACCAAACGGATGCCAAAATACATTCCAATGCCATCCTGAAAGTACTCACAGGTTTGGAACAAGAAGGCTTTAATCTCCCTGGGAATATCGTAGAAGTTAAAAACCGCTAATAATTACCACCAATAATAGCCTGATCAATCTTGAAAACAGGGTTAAACCCAGATTCTAAGACTTGGAGGGGATGTAATGACGCTAAAATAAGTTAATATCCATTTATAAAACCACGGGCTAAATCCGTGGTTTTAATTTTTCACCCTTTCGGGGCTGATAAATTCGTGCAATGACTCAATTTTACCATGATTACGCTAAGTCTATTGAGCGTTAGATGATATAATGTGACAGGGTTTACCTCAGAGATTAATCCTCTCCCAAGGCCCCCACTTGCCTATCTTCCTCTATGTATTTAATGCCCGAGATTTTCAAGTCGTCCAACTTGCTTTCATTTCCGGAACTACAGCCAGTGATGATTCCGGAAAGCTTCAAAATCTGCTTGATGGTACAGCCTTTTTGTCTTAATTCTCCTGCAATCTGCTCGATCTTTCCTGAAGCATTTTCTTCAACCGACGCAATAAAGTTTCTTTTCATGGTTTTTGAATTTATTGCGGTGCTTGCACTAGTCCTGTTCCGGCATCTCTGGCTGGTAAGCCCACATTTCGTGCACTAGTAGTAAGTTTGTTCCAAATCTCCTTTGGACTGGCATCCGGATAGGCTTCACACAATAAGGCTGCCACACCGGCTACATAAGGTGTGGCCATGCTTGTGCCACTAATGATGGCATACTCCTGAGGCTTCTTCCATGAGCTGTAAATCTCCACCCCCGGTCCAGCTATATCCACACTTCCTCCATCTGGGTTTAAACCTCCACATGAAAAATTGGCGATAGCAGAATTCTGGTCCAAAGCTCCTACCGCTATGATATTGGGGCAATTCCCAGGATGATTGACAGGTTTTATAGAGTCATGGCTTCGCTGACTGTCATTTCCCGCTGCGGCAATAATCAGCGTCCCCATGTCCATGGATCTTTTGGCCAGGTCATTGTAGATATTGGAATACCTGTCATTCTCTCCTACAGAGGCCCCAAGCGACATCGAAATTACCTTGCAGCCGTTATTCACCGCCCATTCCATTCCTGCCAATATTCCGCTATCGCTGCCCACACCTTTATTGGACAACACTTTCCCAGCATAAAGCGTGGCTTCACTGGCGGTTCCATATCGAATACCAGTGCTGGCATTTACACCCCCTGTGGCTATCCCCGCACAATGTGTACCATGTCCATTAAAATCATCAACTGTCTCACCAGCTATAAAGGATTTAGAGAATACCTCACGGTTTAGAAAATCAGGATGATCAAGGGTCATGCCCGTGTCCAATATGGCTAAATTTACACCCCTACCTGTTTTGTTACTTTGCAATGCACCCAAGGCATGAATGGCCCAGTAAGCCACAGCATCGTTTTCAAAAACTGGAGGAACCACCACAGGTGGATCAGTAGGCCCAGCCACTGGCTTTTTGACGCCGAAAATCTGGCAAATAAAATTCCAAAGCAACATCCCTATATTTGTTTGCGGGGGAGCATCCAAAGCATAAACAAAGCGCTCTGGTTCCATGTATTGAAAGGATTGTTTTGCTGCCATCAGGCTATTCACCTGCTCATCATGGTCCGCATTGATAACGGCTACATTGAATTTTTCAAAGACAATACCGTCGCCTTCTGAAAAAGCTTTTTCATAGTCTTCTTCCTTGCTTTTGTAAGCCCCGGAAGGCGCCAACCTAAGTGCAGCTCCTGTAGCCTCTTCATTGATGTTTTTAAAACTTGCATCAGGATGAAGCAAAACCAATTTTTTACCAGTGAACTTAGGCTTGTTGCCCGAAGCTGCCTGGTTGTTGATATAGGGATTCATAATATGTAGTGGTTAAAGGGTTTGGTACTAAAATTAAAAACTTAAATCACTGTTAAGTTAACAAAAAATTCGTGAATTCAACCAGCCAAAAACCACATAACTTACTGAATTACTGATTAATTCAAGGGAGTTCCTGTTGGGGTTATTCCACAAGGTGTGCATTTCAATAAAGAAAATCGGGAGTTTTTTAATTAGCTATTCGAATGACTATCTATTCCGAGATGGAATCAATTCAAATTCTTGGTCAGAAGAAAATAACCAAATCATTTTAATAAATATTAACCTCCATTTATGATGGCTAAACCTTCGTGAGCCAGTTCCATTGTTTCAATGGCTATTTCGCCGGTATCCGAGTTTAAGTCTGTCCCAGTGATTTTGGTTGGCCAGGCGTTGGATAAGTTCCAGGTCATTGTAGGATTTCCGGATTCATCTACCAATTCAATAATGACATTCTCCCGTTTTACCGAATTCATCTTAAAAGAATTGAACCAATCATTGAATTTACCCTCATTTGAAAAAACGCCTTTTTTCAGGTTTACAATGCCACTATTTGAAATTCCCGGCAATTTTATGGTGGAAAAAGTCTTGCTTCCACCCTTTCTGTATTCCAAAGGAGCTGCTTCTGTATCCAAACCTGAAACCTCCTGAAAAGACACCGGGCTATCAAGTGTTTTAAACTTTATAGTAAAGTAAAACTTAGGTTGTGGCCAAACTGAATCCTGTATTTCTCCTGCCATAATTTATTAGGTTTATAACTAAGGACTAAATTAATGTTTGCAATTGTTTACCAGGGCTTGTTTGAGTCGCTCCGGCTCAGCGGTTCCCACCATCACCCTCTTACTTTTCCCATTGCTTTTGTACTTTATCCGCAATGCTTTCCAGCCATGTATGCTGTAAAGCATGCCTTTTGGCGTAATCCTAATTCCAATACCATAATACCATGGCACCCTGATAATCTCCGTTTCTTCCAATTCATCAATATCAAATTTGAAGTTTATTAGCCCGATGCCATAGGACAGTCTGAGCGTAGCTCCATTAACTTCAACCGTAAGTTTGTGGAGCATAAATCCCAAAATAACAAGAAATGAACTTAGTACCAGAAATGGAGTAAAAGTAAGTGGATTGTCTCCCCACTGCAGCGCGTAGGCCAGGCAGAGAAAAACAACCAATAGTGTAAACAGTATGATTACAACCCATCCGAATTGCGATTGCTTGTATTTCATAAGTGACTGATATTAAAACCGGTATGACAGACCAATATATTGATTTATCTTAGCATTTCCATTTTATTGTAGCGCATTCTAAACAATAAGTAATCGACTATAATAAAACATTCCAATGCCCCAATTTCCTTGCCTACATAAGGTATGATGATTTGGCAAACCACAAATCTCACTTATTAAAAAAATAAAAGTTAACAGTTTTACCGCTATTAAAACCGTTTGTTTTACTTCCTTAATCTCTGTTTTAGTGTTTATTAGTTAAAACTTTTAAAATTTCGACGGGTGTCATCCTTTCTGTATAATTGGCTTCAACATGTGAAGCAATTACCCTGAAATCTTTACCTATTACAAAAGTTGCTGGGACAGGAAGGGTTATTGAACCATCACCATTTAGGGCAGAAAGATCTCGTCTCTGGTGATAGTCTTTACCAGGGTCAAATTGCAGATTATATGCCTTGATTACCTCTTGATCACTATCGCTTAATACTTCAAATCCAAGTTCATTTTTTTGAGTAATGGTTAGCGCATCATCAGGTTTCTGTGGGCTTATTGCTATTACTTTTGTATTAAATCCATTGAATTGATCCACATATTGTTGAATTTCTCTCAGGTCAAGATTACATATGGGACACCATTCTCCTCTGTAAAATTTTAATATAACTGGCCCTGATTTCAAACAATCAGAAAGTGAAATCATATTACCAAACGCATTGGGTAAAACAAAGTCTGGAGCCCTATCTCCAACCTTTAATCCTTTTACGTTGGAAGCATTCGCTATAACTAATTTCTGGAATTCTTGTAATTTACTCATGAATATTTTTTAATGTAACAATACCATTTTAAAAATTAAAACGCTTTATAAATGTCACTGAAATTCAAAGTGAAATTATTGATTGTAAACGCTATTAATTTCCTTTGTTCCAATGAAGGATATCAGTCAGGTAAAGCCTACCCTGCTCTTTATTCGCCTTATAACTCACCACTAAACTAACTAAGTTCACATGATTATGAAAATATTGGTTAAAGCTAGAGATAGCATTTTTTTATGGGTAACATTTCACCTCCTTAATTACGAATTCACAAATTGGCCTTTCTACCCAAGAGGTTTATTAAAATTGACCAAATGCAATGGTTAGAATTCACTAGGCATGTTTAATCCCCATTAACAATAGTCTAATCTCCAAGGCTATCATTTGGTTAAACCCTAAGCTGTTGAAAATCCCATGGCACCTCAAGCTCAAGCAGGAAGCTATTCAATATCAAAGCCCTATATCTTATCTTACTGCCTTTACCTTAACTCTTTATAAAAAAAAATCAATGGGAATAGACTTTAGTCCATTTATAAGAGGGTATTTTTAAAACCCTGTCTTTAGCTAAAAATTACCCGATAAATTGGTTTTTAATAAACCCCAATTTGTCGGCAGCTTAGGTCCATTACCTGCTATTTATTCCTCTAAAAAAAAAGCGTCTAAGGGAGGAAACTTTTCCTCCCTTAGACGCTAAAAGCCAAACGGTATTCTTGATGTGTTCGGTTTAATTTATTTTTTCAAAAATCAGTTACCTTCTTCCTCCCTCACCTGGTTCTCCTGTAGGTCCCAATTCCCCTCCGATTTGGTTAACCGTACTATTAATGGTAAAGGATACACCTGAATCTGTTCCCCCATTGTAGGTTCCAGCCGTATACAATCCATTTACTTCAGTACCTCCACTGACGGTTCCCCCAGTGTAGATAGCATAGCTAGTACCCGTTACTAATTTTGCATTGGAATAAATGATGGTATTTACCCTATTTGGCACTTCAAAAGTTAGGGCTTCTGTACCATCTTCCGATTGGATGTTCATCAGGGTGTTGGAACTGATGCCACCAAAAATTACTGTGTTTTGTGTGCTTTCACTTACTGTTGGAAACGATGAGTTCAGCCCCAAACCTAAAATGGTTCCTCCTGTGATTTTAAATAAATTGTCATCAGTATCAAAACTACCATCAGGTTCATCTGTTCTAACTGCTATAGCAATAGTTATACCCCCTGTAATGGTAATTCCGGTATTGCTATCAATGGCATCATTGAGGGTGCTATAAACATAGGTATTCCCTCCATTTATGTACAAAGACCCAATTGCGTTAAGGCCATCATCATAGGCATTGATATTTATGGTACCTCCATTTATGGTCATTATTCCTTTTGACTCCATCCCTTCACCTTCAGTAGTATTTATCACAAAATCACCCCCATTTATGGTTACATTAGGCGTAATTGAATCATCTGGCTCGTCCTCCTCATCAATATCATAAGAGGCAGCAATGCCATCATCGATAGCATTTATGACAAAGGTACCATCGTTGATAATAACATAGCCTTCTGCGCAATCTATTCCGTCGCTAGCTGCTGTTAAATTTAGGCTACCCCCATCTACAATTATGTAATCGTTGGCATGTATAGCATCCGATGCGGCTTCAGTAACAGTGATGGTGCCACTAATTACCCTTATATAATCATCACTTGTAATACCATGCTTGAACTTTCCAGCTACAGTAAGTGCTCCGGAACCACTGAATACCAATTGTCCTTCGCTAAAAAATGTTGCTTTTGCATCCTCATCATCTGGTATATTGCTATAGCTCGAGGCATCTGTCAAGTTATTTACGCCATCCAATACAACAAAAACCGTTTTTGAGGATTGGACATTAATCGCAGGACCATCGTTATTCGTTATGCTTAAATCACTTAAGGACAACTTGAATTTCTTGTCACTATAAATTTTCAACATTCCATCAGTGGTTGTGCCTGACACTTCATAAGCCACTTTTGAAATGGTGGAATTAACCGTTACATCCGCTCCATCTTGTGTAATTACTACATCATTAGGAACGGGGTTTATTATTGTAGCTGATGTATTAGAAAACACAATTTGCACCGTGCTTTCAAAAGAAGCATTCTCCAACAAATCATCTTCATCGGCACCTGTATTACCGACGTCTCCTTCTGCCGTTCCTGTTGTGTTTGTATCTGTTATTTCAATGTCCCCTGACGTTGCAATGATTACAACATCTTCTTCGTCACTACAAGCAGTAAAAGCAGCCAATGCAATAGCTAAAACTCCTACTTTTTTTAATGCTTTGTATTTCATAATACTATAATTTAAAAATGAACTCCCTGTTTTCTTATTAGACGAATGTTTTTATAAAATCCCTCGAAAGAATTTTATTCTATGCTGGCAAAAAATCAAAAATGTGTAAAGATTTGAGTATCGATACTGATATTTTATTAAGTGTTAATAAGTAAAAGAGTGGATTTATTTATGTAATTATTTCTCGTTCATAAATGAACATGCATAAATAGACCTTTCATTTCCTTAGGTTTGAATGGATTTGACCAATTGCGATGTTTAGGGATAGTATGGCTTGTTTAGCATCCATTAATTTGAGCTTAGATTTGCCTAAAGCCAGAGCCGTAAAAAATCTTTAGACACCTCCAGCTAAAGCAGGAGGCTATTAAAAAACAGCATGCGGCACCTTTCTCTTAGGTTTTAGTCCTATCCGATGGATCAATGAGAAAACGTCTTTAGAAATCAAACACCCAAAAATCCGACGTTCAATTGCAAGCGCTAAATCTTTGCGGCTATAATTGTGGTTCACTAAAAATCAATTATTCAGCATCTCCTCCCAACTTGCTCTTGATAAAAGATGCTGCATTTTCAAGGTATGTCTGTTGTTTGTCTTTATCCATTTTATCAAGGGAATAAACCAGCATATTGGTACGGTGGTTCTTACGGAAAAAATTCTCGTGTTTCAGGACGAACCGCCAAAACATACCGTCCCATATTTCTTCCCATTCTCCACCGGGATAATTGCTCATCTTTCTTATATAATTTGACCCACCAATATACGGTTTGGTTGCAAAGGTGCCTCCATCAGCAAAAAGACACATGCCATAAACATTGGGTACCATCACCCAATCATAAGCATCAATGAACATTTCCATAAACCAACGGTAAACGGCATCGGGATCAAATTCGCAAAGAAGCATGAAATTCCCAAGCACCATAAGTCTTTCAATATGGTGGCAATAACCGGTCTGAAGGACTTTTTTAATGGTTTGGTCAATAGGAACTATTCCTGTCGTTCCTTCATAGAAGGATTGAGGTATTTTTCGTTTAAACTGCCAGAAGTTGCGCGTTCGTGAATACCGACCTTTACATTCATACATCCCCCGAATAAATTCCCGCCAACCTATAATCTGTCGGATAAACCCCTCGGTAGAGTTGATCGGAATATCCTCTTCTTGCGAAAATAAAAGCGCACGCTTTACAACTTCAGTCGGTAGTATTAGCCCGCTGTTCATCAAGGGTGAAAGCAAACTATGGTTGATAAAGGACGGCTCTTTTAATATGGCATCTTCGTATTTCCCGAAATCGTGGAAGCGATAAGTCAAAAACTGCTCCAACCAGCCCCTGGCTTCTCTGTGATTAATTGGGTATATCCTGTCCTTTGAAACATCACCTGGATTATCGCCGAACCATTTCAGGGTGTAATCACAGGCTTCTTCCCATTCCCTTGATTTTTCCGGAAAATTTATGGACGGAGGCGTTTTTCCTTTCGGGAATTTCTTCCTGTTTTCTGAATCGTAAGACCATTTTCCTCCCACAGGGTTTTGCTCTTCATCGATCAGTATTCCAAGTCTCTTGCGTTGCTGCTTGTAAAAAGTGGCCTGCAAAAATGACTTTTTCTCTTTTCTGAAAAAACCCTCCAAATCTTCTTCATTGTTTAAGAATTGTGGAGTAGGGAAAATATTGACTTTACAGATTGGGGTGAGGGATTGGATCCTTTGCATCAGCCAATCATCAACAGGGTCTATTAAGCGGATTGTCTCAATTCCTTTATCTTCAATTTCCTGGTAAAACTTTCTGATATCGGACAAGGCATTGTCGGAAGCTATATAGTGGACCTTTAAGTTCAGGTCTTGCAGGTATTTCTCATAAGCCTTCATGGAAGCCCGATGAAAAGTTATTTTCTGTTTGTGAAATTTGTATTGCCGGAAGAAAAGGTACTCTTCAATCAGGTAAGTCTCATTTCCACTTTTTATAAGTTCGCTATTTTCAAAAAGCTGATGCGGAAAAATAATATTAATGGCTTTCATGACTTTTATTTCGTTTGCACTTTTCACTGCAGTATTTCACATACTCCCAATCCCTTTCCCATTTTTTGCGCCAGCTAAAAGGGCGTTTACAGGTAAGGCAAATTTTGTTTGGAAGGTCTTTTTTCTTCATTTCATGAGTTCTTTCTTACACTTTTTCCAAAAAGAAAAAAGGAAGGATAGTACCCTGTCACGGTGCTGAGCCAATCTCTGGGCTCCTGAAAGCCTTGGTAATGCGCATTGAGCGGATGTTCTTTGTAAATGATATTCTCCGAACTTACTTGGACCAAAAGTTCATCAAGCTCTCCCACAAACACCTTGATTTCTGGAATATTTTCAGACAAACCAATCATAAAATCGATACATTTTTGATGGACAGGATAGGTTTCAAACTGAGACGGTTCCAATAGAAGCACCCGCTGGAAACTTTCACCTTTATGCCAATCCGGGTTTACATTATAGTAATTGTAAACAAGCGTAGGTTGATCCACCAACGCAGGTGACCTTTCAATATTAGGCAAATGAAGGCCTACCTTTAAAGAAATATTCTCTCTCAAAGCGATAGGAGTTTCCATGTTCTCAAAACGCTCATAAGGGACATCCAGAAAAGTGTTTTTCTGATCACTGTGAAAAAATCTATTGATATTTTCCTGATTGGCATAATATTTGTTATTGGAAAATGCACCAGCCACCCATTGCCAGCTAAGCTGATTACTCGCTATATCTCCATCCAAAAGATGTGAATACATCCATTTCGCTGGGGCCAGCCAATGAGAATGTGCCATGTTACAACAGATGGCTGCTACATACATGCGCATGTGATTGTGCATGTAGCCAGTTCTGTACAATTCTCTGATGGCGGTATCGACCACTTCAATCCCGGTGGATGCCTCCACAATTGCCTTTGGTATCTGAAAATTTGACACTGGCTTTTGCGCCTGCTTCAGGTGGGTATGAATGGCATCTCCTTTGGCTATCCATACCTGCTGCCAGTAATCTCTCCAGGCAAGCTCTTGAATAAGTTTTTCTGAAACGGCTTCTGATATTTCTAAGGAAACGATGTATTCATAAACATGACGGGTGCTAATCACCCCCCTGGAAATATAGGGACTTAGTCGTGTTACTGCTCCATCTCCATAATTTCTCGATTGGGCATAGCGTAAAGGGTCTATCTCCCTAACTCGCATTCTAATGGCTTCTATGTCGGTTGGAAAGGCTATCTTTTTGAAATTTTATTGTTGGAAATAGCTCTTTGTCTGGAAGACTTAAAACGATTAATAGCGCTACTTCTCTTGAATAGGTGCTTTTTGCTTGTCCCACTGTTTACACGCTTTCTCCAGTTTCTGAATGAACTGGGCTTTAATTCCCTGCGCATGCAGACAATCACTTCGGCTTCCGAAAGCCCAAATTGAGCACTTATGGCTTCAAATGGCGTTTTATCCTCCCATGCCATCTCGATGATTCTGTCTGTATCAGTTCCTGTCATTTCTTAGGATATAACTGATTCGTCCACGGGTTGTTTTGGAAATGCCCAGATACTTTTATGGCAATGTTTAGTGAAAAGGTTTGCGCTTAATCTTCCCTCTCAATTTTATGGGTTTTATTACCCTTGATTTTATTCATAGCCAAGTAGTGAAACCCATAAATTCTGGCTCAATATTTACATTTACGATTTCCTGTTTTTCTATAATTACTGAACACAGAAATATTTAATGCTTAAATTTAAAGAATGATGTATTTGAATTTGCCATTGTCAATGCCATAAAAAGGAAAATGATGCAAAACGGCTTTATATTATTACCCAAATTGAAAAAGAACAGTCTATTGTGCTTTACAATTCTGACCTTGGCCTGTACTAATGAAAACCATTTCAAACCTATACCTGTGGAATACCCAATTACTGAAAAATCTGATCATGTTGACCTATATTGGGGTGAAGAAATAGCCGATCCTTACCGATGGCTGGAGGACGATTATGCCGATAACACCAAAGAATGGGTCATCGCCCAAAATAAAGTCACTTTTGATTACCTTGACAAAATCCCTTTTAGGGACGCTATTAGAGACAGGCTTGAAAAAGTATGGAATTATGAGAAAGTAGGCGCTCCTTTTTTCTATGGTGACTGGACTTATTATTTTAAAAATGATGGATTGCAAAATCAGTCTATACTGTACAGATCCCGGGGAGAAGGGAATGAAGAAATCTTTTTGGATCCCAATCAGTTGTCTGAAGATGGCAGTACCTCCTTGTCCAGCATTGCTTTCACCAAAGACGGAAGCCTATTTGCTTATGCTGTTTCTGTCGCAGGATCGGATTGGAGGGATATCTACGTCATGGATACCGAAAGCAAGACATTATTGAAAGACCAAATCAAGGATGCAAAGTTCACCGGCATTTCTTGGGAAGGTAAAAAAGGCTTTTACTACAGTACCTATGCCCAACCTGACGGATCCAAACTGTCTGCATTAACCAATGACCACAGGCTTTATTTTCACCAATTGGGCACCACACAAGCTGAAGACCTATTGGTGTTTGGAAATGATGCCACACCGAGAAGGTATGTTTCTGGTAGTGTTACAGAGGATGGACATGTCCTTGTCATAAGTGCAGCTAACAGTACCACCGGAAATGAATTGTACATCAAAGATTTAAGCAAAGAAGGGAGTACCATTAAGTCAATTGTAGCAAACATGGACAACAACCATGGCGTATTGGATCATCAGGAAGGATGGCTATTGGTCCAAACCAACATGGATGCTCCCAACAACCAACTTGTGAAAATTGACCTGAACAACCCCCGACCAGAAAAATGGCAAGTCCTCATTCCTGAAATAGCACAAGTCATGCAGGTATCCAAGGGTGGCGGAAAACTATTCGCTACCTATCTAAAAGATGCCATTAGTGAAATTCGCCAATATGACTATGAAGGCAATGAAGAAAGTACAATCGAGCTTCCCGGAGCAGGGACTGTTAGTGGTTTCTCCTCCAAAAATACGCAAGACAGCATTTATTATTCCTTCACCTCCTACGTGCAACCTGGAAGCATTTATAAATATTCAATCAGAGAAGGGAAGAGTAAACTTTACCGGCAACCCCAACTGGATTTTGATCCGGAGTCCTATGAAAGCCATCAGGTTTTTTACAATTCCAAAGATGGCACGAAGGTACCTATGATCCTCACCCATAAAAAAGGCTTGGCCTTGAATGGTAAGAACCCGACGATATTGTACGGATATGGCGGTTTTAATATTAGCCTCACTCCTGCTTTCAGCATAGCCAATACCGTATGGTTAGAAAATGGTGGTATTTATGCTGTCCCTAATATCAGGGGAGGTGGAGAATATGGTGAAAATTGGCACAAGGCTGGCACTAAACTTCAGAAGCAAAATGTATTTGATGATTTCATAGCTGCTGGAGAGTATCTAATACGTGAGGGATACACTTCAAGTGAATACCTGGCCATCAAAGGTGGTAGCAATGGTGGTTTGCTCGTAGGCGCTACGATGATCCAAAGACCTGACCTGGCCAGAGTGGCCTTGCCTGCTGTGGGTGTGATGGACATGTTGAGGTATCATCAATTTACATCAGGCGCAGGCTGGGCCTATGATTATGGGACATCCGATGAGAGTGAAGAAATGTACCGATACCTTAAAAATTATTCGCCTGTTCATGCTTTGAAGCAAGGAACAGCCTACCCGGCAACTTTGGTCACTACGGCCGACCATGATGACCGTGTAGTCCCGGCCCATTCCTTTAAATTTGCTGCAGCACTACAGGAAGCACATAAGGGAGAATTGCCCGTTTTGATCCGCATCGAAACCAATGCAGGCCATGGTGCTGGTAAGCCTACTTCTAAGGTAATTGAAGAACAAGCTGATATCTTTGCCTTTACGCTTTATAATATGGGAGTTGATTTTGGTGGAAAAAGTGAGTAGAAGAGGAATGTTTGTAATCTATTTAGGTTTTAAAATAATCATTTGCGATTATTGCCAGGACGGATGATACAAGTTTTCAGAAAACCTGATATGGAATGGTAAAGTACCAATCGCCAGCAGGTATTGGTATTCGTTCATCTCTTTTAAACTCAAGTTCTTTTATTTTTTCATCTATTAGATCAACATATGGTCTTATCGGGAGAGGATAATCCTTCCATTTATAGCCTTTATTTATAGCATCTCTATACTGAATAAACCAATTTCCTCCACCGTCTTTTAATAATAACACTACCCATTCAATATTTACAATATTAGCATGGGTATCCATTTTTAAATGAGTAATAATTTTACCGTTAATTCCTTCAACACGAAGAGTAGGAGGTAATTTTAATCGAGGATAATTATTGAGACCTAGATAATAAGGATCTCCAGTTTGACCATGGGAGGTATAAATGATCATGGTTAGAAAAAATAGGATTGTAAAACTCCTCATTTAATACGCTTTAGTAAATGTGCAAAATATCGGATCTACCTCCTACTTGTTTTAATGTCACCAGTTTATAACAGACTAGCATTTACAAAAGATTTTATTTTCGGATGGATACAAGAATATGGATATTTTCCCCGTAAGCTTTGTCATCCTTTCATTCCGAGGTATTCCTTGGCAGACAATACTGGAATCTTCGAATGCTTAAAATCTTTTTGGTTTCTCGTAATGATTATTCTAACTCCATTTTCAATAGCAGAATAATACTGTATCGCATCTTCAAAATCTTTAAATTCCGAATCAAGCGCCAATTCAATCACCTTATCATCTATGGGAACAACTTCAACCAATACCTTGAACTGCCTCAGTACCTTTCTCGCACTTGAAACCTTCAATTGCTGAGAAAGGATATAATAGGTATTGGCAAAAGTAAGTGCTGACACAAATAATTTCACCTTTCCTTTATCACCCAGGGTAAATAGCTCCTGAGCCTCTTTTAAAAAACTTTCCCGTTTCCCTAATAAATCCAAAACCACATTGGTATCTACAAGTATTCTATCCATTAGTTATACTTATTGGATAAATAATCAATGTATTTTCTATTCTCTGCACCTTCTTTCAATTTAACCACACCTGTTAAACTCTCGACCAACGGGCTTACTTCTGCCTTTCCAGCATTTCCCTTTGTAAGTGTATCCAAATAATTTTCAATTAATTTTGACAAGCTAATGTTCTGTTCTTTGGCGTACATCTTCGCACGCTCAATTACACCATTATCCAGTTTTAAGGTCAGTTTTGAATCCATAGCTCTAAATTGTACGTGCAAATTTAAAAATATCATACGTTATACGCAACACTTAACTATGATTTCACTTATACGACGTTGGGTTTTATAGGACCATCAGTTTACTGCAGTAGCAGGAGTACCATCATAAAGGTTTTAAATTACAAGCAACTCTTGCTCAGGATCTTCAGTCAGTAATTTTTCTTAAGAAAGATTTTTCAGGGCCTCAATAATCTCATCGGGTTCTGAACGTGTTCTATAATCAACATTGACATAGCTCCACTTGACTACACCATCCTTTCCCAACACAAAAGTGGCAGGAATCGGCAATATACTCCCATTACCATTATTAATCTTTTCTAAATCAAGATTACGGTCTACTCGCATATGGTCTATCAAAAACTCCGGTATTTCCCAGGCAACACCATATTGTGACGCCACTTTTGCATCTTGGTCAGACAATACAATAAACTCCATTTCACTAATCTCGTTTTTTGTCATTGATCCGTCAGGTACTTCTGGGCTTATCGCAACTAAAGTAGCGCCTAGTGCATGAATGTCGCTTAGTTTAGCTTGTAAAGCCCTAAGCTGCAAGTTGCAGTACGGGCACCAGCTGCCACGGTAAAAGGTAACAACAATAGGCCCATTATCTAGTAAGGCAGATAAGGATATGGTTTCCCCATGAGGATTAGGTAGCTGAAAACTTGGTGCCTTTTCCCCTATTTTAATAGCATTTCTTCCCTCTTCGAAAGCTTTTGCTTTAATAATAATTTCATCAACACCTTTCATGAAGTCAGGATTGGCTTTTCGTCCTGCTGCAATTTTAGCGTCCGTTTGTTCTTTTAATTTTTTCATTATCTTCCTATTTATATATTACTGATAATAAAGCTATATGTCTTGTTTGCTATCGCTTCTTTCAAAGAGAAAATCGCCTTTGAATTTAGGCAACAAATTACTTTTTCAACTTCAATAGACAGTAACAAGTTACTAATTCATGTAAAAATCATTCTCAGCATTCTTATTTGCAATAAGAACCTATTGCAATGCAGTTGGGCCAAAAAACAGTAAAAATTGCGCTATCTAAAGTTAAAAAAAAATGGCATGACTTTAAAAATTTCTTAAAGCCATGCCATTAATAATGATTAATTCGGTAAAATGATTCTTCTGATCAGACTTAACACGCCCTCACAGGGTTATCACTGTATTTCCTAAGATTTAAAACCTTAGAACGCCAGTAAGTGACCCGGTTTTGATGTCATTTTCTTAATTGGCGGAGCAAATTGCGTAAGCTTAATACCCTTAATTGCGGCCATGTATTCTTCCATCGTAGGTGTTCTTCCTAAAATAGAAGAAAGAACAACAACAGGTGTTGACGCCAATAATGATTCCCCTTTCTTACGATCAGAATCTTTTACTACTCTACCTTGAAATAAACGGGTAGAAGTTGCCATAACGGTATCTCCTTTTTCCGCTTTCTCTTGGTTACCCATACATAGGTTACAACCAGGACGTTCGAGATACAATATATTGTCATATTCCGTACGTGCTACACCTTTAGGCGCTGAATCATCAAATTCAAAACCAGAATATTTTTGCAAAATTTCCCAATCTCCTTCTTCCTTCAATTCATCAATAATGTTATAAGTCGGAGCTGTCACTACCAAAGGAGCTTTAAACTCAACTTTCCCTGAATATTCTTCCAGGTTTTTCAACATCTTGGCAACAATCTTAATGTCACCTTTATGTACCATACAAGAACCTATAAAACCTAGGTCTATGTGTTTATTTCCTCCATAGAAAGAAAGTTCACGAATGGTGTCGTGCGTATAACGTTTTGATACATCTTCATTGTTAACATCCGGATCTGCAATCATTGGTTCATCAATGACATCTAAATCTACCACAAATTCTGCGTGGTATTTTGCGTTTTCGTCTGGAGTTAATGGTGGTTTTTCACCTGATTGGATATCAGCTATTCTCTTATTGGCTTTATCGATAAGACCTTGGAGAACTTGATTATCATTGTCCATTCCCTTGTCGATCATTATTTTAATTCGACCTTTGGCAATGTTTAGGGATTCGATCAAGGTATCATCTTGAGAAATACAGATAGAAGCTTTCGCTTTCATTTCTGCTGTCCAATCTGTAAAAGTAAAGGCTTGATCTGCAAGAAGTGTCCCGATATGGACTTCAATAATTCTTCCTTGAAAAACATTTTCGCCATTAAATTTCTTCAGCATTTGATATTGCGTAGCATGCACAACATCACGGAAATCCATATGGTCTTTCATTTTACCCTTGAAGGTAACCTTAACCGATTCTGGGATAGGCATAGAAGCCTCACCTGTAGCCAGTGCTAAAGCAACTGTTCCTGAGTCTGCACCAAAAGCTACGCCTTTAGACATCCTTGTGTGAGAATCTCCTCCTATAATTATAGCCCAATCATCAACAGTAAGGTCATTCAATACTTTATGGATAACATCCGTCATTGGCAGATATTTATGCTCTGGATCGCGAGCAGTAATAAGGCCAAAGTCATTCATGAACTTCATTAATTTGGGGATGTTTTCTTGCGATTTTTTATCCCAAACAGAAGCTGTATGACAACCCGATTGATATCCAGCATCTACTATTGGAGAAATGACAGTTGCAGCCATCATTTCTAATTCTTGAGAAGTCATCAAACCTGTTGTGTCTTGCGAGCCAACAATATTTACTTCTACCCGAACATAAGAACCTGCATGAAGTGTGGCACCAGAGGTACCTACAGCATTTTTATTAAAAATTTTCTCTACAGCAGTAAGTCCTTGGTTTTCTATAGAAATTTCTTTCGAAGGTGCATAAACAGTCAATACATCTATTCCGAGTGTTTTTGAAGCAAAAGCTTGTAATTTTTTCCCAAAAACAATGGCGTAAGAACCTCCAGCTTTCATGAACTCCATTTTTTGAGGAGTAAAGGCGGAAGAAATATCCATTATTTCCTTTTCGCCATCATAGAGCTTCTTTGTTTTGGTATTGATGGTAAGAACAGTACCTGTAGCTACAGAATAGATTTGCTCCAAAATAGGATCTCCATTTTCATCAAGGACAAGGTTCCCTTCTGCGTCGTATTTCTTTTTCCAGTTTTGTAAATCTAGCCCAATACCACCTGTAACACCAACGGTTGTAAGGAATATTGGCGATATACCATTAGTACCTGCAACTACTGGTGCAATATTTATGAATGGTATGTATTCACTTGCTTTCCTACCAATCCATAGTGCCACATTGTTTACACCGGACATTCTAGAAGAACCTACACCCATTGTGCCTTTTTCAGCAATTAACATCACTCGTTTGTCAGGATGTTCTGCTTGAAGTGCTAACAATTCTTTCTGCTGTTCTTTATTATGCTCAAACATACATTGACCATGTAGTTCACGATCAGATCTTGAATGCGCATCACCACCTGGAGACAGTAGATCAGTTGAGATATCACCTACACCTGCAACGAAAGTAACAAGCTTAATTTCCTCAGGAGGCTCAGGAAGTTTGGTGAAAAATTCTGCCTTGGCATAACTTTCTATTATGTCTTTAGCAATAGCATTGCCATCTTTAAATGCTTCTTCTAAACGATTAGTGTCTGCTTCATAAAGGAAAACTTGCGTTTTAAGCACTTTAGCAGCTTCTTCAGCTTTAGAAACATCCTCACCTAAAGCAACATCTAATAGTACTTCTATAGAGGGACCACCTTTCATGTGGGACAATTGCTCTAAGGCAGAAGCTGGTGAAATCTCGTCTAATACGCTTTCACCAAGAATAATTTCCTTTAAAAACTTGGCTTTAACAACAGCTGCACTGGTAGTACCCGGTAAGACATTGTAAATAAAGAAGTTAATGGATTGTTTTCTATGAATGTGCTGTAAGTCTTTAATCTGTGTTATGATTTCACTTAATAATTCAGCATCATCAATTGGTTTTGGTTGAAGATCTTGAATTTTTCTCTCTTCAATTTCTTTAAGGTATTCGCTATATCTGCTCATAAATTCTAGTTCTATTTGTAAAGTTAAAAATTAAACTCTTTTATATAGGCTAATAGGTACCATATTTTTTTAAAAAAAATGTTTAAATCTTGATTGGACTTGAATAATGAGGGCTATCATTCGGCTTTCAGTGAGATAGTTTAATGTATTGTTCTTCCAAATTCTTCAATAAAACCCCATCCCCAAATAGGGCAAAGCACAATTTATTCCTAAATCATATTCAGTTACAGAAAACCCTTCAGTGCATCATTTCAGCTAACCCTACAAAGGGTTCGTCGTAATTGAAATTTCAGGTCAAGTGAGGTTACACAAAAAAAGGCCACTGTAACAGTGGCCTTTTCATATAATAAAAGAATGTTTTTCTAATCGTTAAGCAGCATTTCTTGCGGCATTAATGATTCCAAACATGGTTCTTAAAATCAGGTTTTGTAAAGCCCTGTCTTCTTTTCCAGTATCTAATATGGTCTGAATGGCATATTGCTGGATGGTGATCAATGGCAAAACAATCCTTTCCCTAATGGCAATGGATTCTTTACTTACCGGACTGTCCTCCAATAAAGTCCCCATACCTGCTACAGCTAGAATTTTATCATATGACCTTTGGTATTCACCATACATCAACTCCCAAAAACCTCCGTATACAGGATCTTCCTTAAGGTAGGCTGTTGCTGGGTAGAATGCCTTGGCAAGAGACTGCATAGAGTTACCGAGTAGTGAGCGGAAAAACAAAGAGTCTTTGTAAAGTTGCTGCACTTCTCCTAACCTGCCTTCTTTCTCAAGCTCTTCAATGGCCTTACCTACACCATAGAAACCAGGGATATTTTGTTTCATTTGAGCCCAAGCACCCACAAATGGAATCGCTCTTAAATCCTCAAACTTCATGCTACCACCTTTACTCCTTTTAACTGGCCTTGACCCAATATTGGTCATTCCAAAGAATTTCAAAGGGGTTACTTTTTCCAAATAAGGAACAAACTGAGGATGATTTTTAAGCTCCTTGTAAGCATTATAGCTTATGTCTGCCATCTCATCAATGAGAGACTTTTGTTTCTCAGTCAGACTGTTTTCACTCGATGGATACAAATGACTTTCCATCCCAGCACTTAACAATTGTTCCAGGTTGTAGGAGCAACTTACTGGTTTGCCATAATTGGCACTAATGGTTTGTCCCTGTATCGTGATTTGAATCTCACGGTTTTCCACATTTGGTCCGAGTGAAGCATAGAAGTTATGGGTATTCCCACCACCTCTGGCAGGTGGTCCACCTCTCCCATCAAAGAAGACAACATCTATCCCATCCTGTCTGGCTACTTTCGTCAGCTCCTCCTTGGCCCTGAGTATAGACCAGTTGGCTCTTATATAACCTCCATCTTTGGTTCCATCAGAAAAGCCCAGCATAATAGATTGCTTATTGCCTCGCTTACGCAGGTGTTCTCTGTAGATTTTGTTGTTATAAAGGGCCTCCATGACGCCATGGGCAGCAGCTAAATCATCAATGGTCTCAAATAATGGTACAATGTCGAGTAAAAGATCGCCACCATTCGATAACAATAATTTATTCAACTGAAAAACTTCCAAAACATGCAGTAAAGACTGGTTGTTGGAAATAATGTACCTGTGGCACCCCATCGGTCCATTGTTTTTCTGAATATAAGCTATGGAGGATATGCTTTCAAGCATCTCTCTATGAAAAGGATCTTCCATAGAACTAATTTCTGGCAATTGCTCTACAGAAAGAATTTTTTGGATTTTTGAATCCTCATCACCTTTATGGTAAGCCTCTAAAGCTGCTTCTCCATCATTTTTAGTGATAAGGGCATCCCAAAGGTCATCATGTTTCCTGCTGTCCTGTCTTACGTCCATACTGGCAAAATGAAAGCCAAAAACCCTCACTTTTAGTATGAACTCATCCAACAACTCCAGGGACAAGCCACCATGTTCTTCAATTATACCTTTTCTTGCGGCATACAAAACTTCAAGCAATTCATCTTTAGATTTAAAGACTTCACCACTACCTTCACCTCTAAATAAGGTATTGTAAATACCCTTTTCAGCTTTGATCAGATAACTTTCCACATTATGAAAAGTTAATCTCCGTCTGACTTTTCGGATATCTCTATAGTAACATTTTAGAATACTGTTTTGAAGCTTATCTGCTACCTTTTTTGTTATTTCATGGGTAACAAAAGGATTCCCATCCCTGTCACCACCTGGCCAAAAGCCTACTTTCAGCAAGTTGGGGTTTTCCCAATCATGAAGTGGTATATTCAACTGGTTAAGGATGCGAATCATGATATCCGATATACTCGGGTAGAACACATATTCCAAAAACCAGGTTAAGCTTACCGCCTCTTCATAAGGAGAAGGTTTCTCTTTATTAATAAAAGCAGTTTTACCAAGTTGGCGAAGTAAAAGATCAACATCACCCAAGTCATTTTTCCTTATGGCTTGTTCCAGGTCAGTAATAATGGCCAGTACATTGCCAGGATAGAATTGTGTAGGATGAGCGGTTAAAGTCAATCGAACAGAAAAGGTTTTTAGCTTTTCTATGAGTTCTTCTTTTTTATGATCGTTTTCTGCCCTAGCAATCAATGCCGTCATGGTACCTTTACCTTTGATGTCATTGAATTTTTCGAAAGAAGCATCTTCTATCGAATCAAATAAAACAACCTGACGCTCGATATACTGGACCATTTTGAAAAGGAGGTCATGCCTTTCTTCTTCGGATTTATCCGTCATTAACTCCTCAAAGAATTGACGGATTATCTCTTTTGGCGTTTTATTTTTTTGAAACCCACTTTGGCATGCCTCAGATAAGATAGGCAATAGTGTGCCTGTTCTGTATATTTGGTCAAAGGGCAGGTCTAAAAACAGACTGTTATAAATCGTGAAACGCTTTGCGACTTCAGTCTCGTAGATGTTTGCCATGGTTGAAAAGGTTAAATTTATTCTTTGCTATATCTCAAAAATGCACATTTTTTTGTTTCTATGCATCAAAACTCTGGTATAATTTCGCTACTAATTGCCTCACTTAATATATTTTGCTTACAATCAGTGGCTTATTAAAGTTTCCAACTAACCATTGATGTAAAGGACAATATAAGACCTGTCTAATCACATTATTTTTCGTATTTTAGGCTTTCGTTAAACAAACTCGTTAAATAATCGCTGATGTTGATTGCTGTAATTTCGGGATTTATTTTTGCTTTAGTAATCCCACTGATCATGGGCTGGCTGAAGCCTAAATCTACCATTTGGGCTGCTATTCTGCCACTTTCCATTTTTGGGTTTTTCCTTTCAAAACTGCCGTTAATATTAGCAGGAGAAACTTTAAAGATTAGTTACCAATGGGTTCCGTCCATAGGTGTAAACCTGGACCTTTACCTTGATGGGTTGTCCTACCTTTTTGTTTTACTGATCAGTGGAATTGGTACCCTGGTATTTATTTACACTTCAGCCTACCTTAAAGGACACCATTACCTGGACAGGTTCTATGGCTACCTTTCCATGTTTATGGCTTCCATGCTTGGATTGGTATTATCAGACAATATTTATACCCTTTTTATATTCTGGGAACTTACTAGTATCAGTTCTTTCTTTTTGATCGGCTTTAATAATGACAATCCTGATTCCAGAAAATCAGCCATAACAGCTTTGGCAGTGACAGGCATTGGCGGGTTGTTTTTGATGGCAGCAATGGTCGGTCTGGGTCAAATTACAGATGTCTATCAAATATCTGCTCTTGCACCTCTAGCGGAATCCATTCAATCCAACAGCCTATATGGTTGGGTATTGTTCTTCTTATTTATTGCCGCATTTACTAAATCTGCTCAATTCCCATTTCATTTCTGGTTGCCAGGAGCAATGAAAGCCCCTACGCCTGTGTCCACTTACCTGCATTCAGCAACGATGGTGAAAGCAGGGATCTATTTATTGGCCAGGTTTACACCAATTTTGGGAAACCATGAATGGTGGAACAGTACACTTATTATAGTTGGTGCCATTACCATGACTTATGCAGCTATTCACTCATTATTCAGGTTGGATCTTAAGGGAATATTGGCCTATTCCACCATTTCGGCGCTTGGTATATTGGTTTTTCTAATTGGTCTCGGCACAGAAGAGGCTTTGCTAGCTGCTTCCGTCTTTATTTTAGTTCACGCCTTATATAAGGCAACGCTATTTTTGGTCACAGGCATTATTGACCATGAAACTGGCACCAGAGATATTCGACAACTCGGGGGGTTAAACAAAGTCATGCTTCCTGTCGGAATTGCTGCCATGCTCGCAGCCATATCCAATGCAGGAATACCTCCCTCCTTCGGTTTCGTTGGTAAAGATTTAATTTACGATGCCACCCTTGGGATGGGTGATATCGCCTGGCTGCTCACCGGCCTGGCGATCTTCACCAATGTTGCCTTATTATTTGCAGGGTTTTTGGCAGGTATAAAACCATTTGTTGGCAAGCTGCCAGAGAAATTCGAGAAACTTCATCTTCCAAGCCCTGCCATGTACATCCCGCCTTTACTTCTAGGGGTATTGGGTATCGTCTTTGGGCTTGCTCCAGGACTAATCGAAGGAAGTATCATAAAACCTACCGTTCAGGCAATTACCGGAGCTACTCCTGATTTTCATTTGAAATTATGGCATGGCTTTAACCTGATCTTGTTATTAAGCGCCATTACCATTGGCTCAGGTACCACTTTGTATTTTCTTTTAAAGCCTTCCGAAGGATTGCTTGCGAAAGTGACCCGATTTGAAAAGATTTCTCCACAATCAATCATTACTAACCTAGCCAATGGCTTTGTTGGGTTTAGTAGAAATTGGACCAAGTTTTTCCAAAATGGTTATTTAAGGTTTTACCTGATCACCATTCTTTCCTTTTTATGCATCTTACTGGGGTATCGTTTCTTCACAGGTGTAGAGTTGTATATAGATACGGCAAAACTCACTGAAGTATCCTTTTATGAGGCAATCGTAATCATCATAATGGCTACAGCCATTTTCTTTACTGTCTTTTCTAAATCAAGGCTCACCGCAGTGGCTTCATTAGGTGTCGTTGGCTATTCCTTTTGCATGATATTCTTATTCTATTCTGCACCGGATCTGGCCATGACTCAGTTTTCGATAGACACCTTGACAGTGATCTTGTTTGTTTTGGTTTTATACAACCTCCCCAGGTACCTTGTTCTTCCCGACAACAATGACAAAATAAGGGATGGATTGTTGGCGCTTGTATTTGGTGCGCTCATCAGTGTATTGACATTAGAGGTGATGAACGAATCCGTTACCAAAGAGATCAGTGAGTATTATGCGAAGAACGCCTATATTCTTGGGAAAGGTAAAAATGTTGTCAATGTGATCCTAGTTGACTTTAGAGGCTTTGATACCATAGTGGAAATCACCGTATTGACTATTGCTGCCATTGGCGTATTTGGCCTTTTAAAACTCCATCTTAAAAGTACTGAAAAAGAATAATTATGAAAACCATCATATTCAAGACTGCCTCGGTATACTTGCTTCCTTTATTATTACTCTTTTCCATCTTTATATTATTGCGTGGGCATTATCTTCCAGGCGGTGGTTTTGTTGGAGGTCTGATGGCATCTATTGCTTTCGTGATCCATTCATTTGCCAATGGAATAGAGAAAACTAAAAACATCATGTCCATTCACCCTGGTTTCTTGATGCCAGTCGGGTTGCTCCTGGCCCTGGCCTCTGGTGCTTTGCCCCTGTTTTTTGGCGAATCATTTATGACCGGTCTCTGGATGGAAAATGCTGTTCCGGTAATCGGATCAGTTGGTACCGCCTTGTTCTTCGACACTGGTGTTTACCTTGTTGTTATTGGTGTCACCCTCACCATTATTTTCACCATATCAGAAGGTTTATAGTATGGAAATTTTATTGGTAATAATTATAGGACTCCTATATGCCGCCGGCATCTACATGATGCTTAGAAGAAGTTTGGTTAAGCTGATTATCGGCTTAATTTTACTGGGAAATGGAGCCAATTTATTGATCTTTTTATTAGGAAAAATAGTTAAAGGAAAGCCTCCTATTATCGGAGCTTCAGAAAAGATGCTGGGAGAAATATATGCCGATCCGGTACCTCAGGCACTTATCCTTACCGCCATAGTAATTAGTTTTGGACTACAGGCTTTTGCCATTATTTTAATCAAGCGTGCCTATAAAGTGGTTAAAACGGATGACCTGGACGAAATGAACGCAACCGACGAAGACTTATGAACAACCCCTACATTGTTTTACCGGTAATTTTACAGCTCTTCATCGCAATATTGCTGATGTTTTCTTGGAGCAGTAAGAATATTCAAAAGCTAATTTCTGTAACCGGATCTTTAATAGCTCTCGTAATAAGCTTGTTACTCCTTATAAAAGTGGACAATGAAGGCATTCAGATCATGCAAGCAGGCGGATGGGAAGCCCCCTTTGGGATTACTTTTGTAGCCGATACATTTAGTGCTCTTCTTGTATTGCTTACAGCTATTGCTGGTCTGGCTGTCAGCGTTTATTCTGTTGGCAGTGTAAGAAACGCTCGTATCAAATTCGGGTATTTCCCAATCTTTCACCTACTTATAATGGGATTAAGTGGTGCTTTCCTTACAGGGGATATATTCAATCTTTATGTTTGGTTTGAGATCATCATTATCTCCTCCTTTGTGCTGCTTACCCTCGGTGGTGAAAAGGCCCAAATAGAAGGTGCCATAAAATATGTCACCATGAACCTACTGGCCTCGGTCATTTTCCTTACAGCCATCGCTATACTGTATGGTTTGACGGGGAGTTTGAACATGGCCGATCTTTCTCTTCGGGTGGCAGAAATAGAAAACAGGGGTTTGGTCAATGTAACAGCAATTCTATTCCTTGTTGGGTTTGGAATTAAATCAGCAGTGTTCCCACTCTATTTTTGGTTACCTGCTTCCTACCATACCCCACCGCCAGCCATTTCAGCTATCTTTGGTGGCTTACTCACCAAGGTAGGTGTATATGCCATGCTTCGGGTATTTACCTTGATTTTCATCCCTGACACTTTCCTTTCCACAGTGATCATGGTCATTGCAATCTTCACCATCCTATCTGGAGGGATTGGGGCATTGATTCAAAATAATATTCGAAAAGTCTTTAGTTACCTCATCATTTGCCACATCGGTTTTATGCTCGCGGGATTGGGTGTATACAGCACCCTAGCCATTGCAGGTGCCATATTTTATCTGGTACATGACATCATTGTTAAGACCAACCTTTTTATGGTAAGTGGCTTAATTTTCAAATTCAAGGGTACCTATTCCATGCGTTTACTTGGAGGCTTTTATAAAGAGCATCCAAAGATGAGTCTGTTGATGGCTATTCCTCTCTTTTCATTGGTAGGTATACCTCCATTATCAGGTTTTTGGGGCAAACTCTTAATGATTCAGGGAGCCATCGATCAATCAAATATGTTAGTGGTGTTTTTCATAATCTTGGGAAGTTTCCTTACCTTATTCATTATAGCCCGCTTGTGGTCAGAGGTTTTCTGGAAGGATGGTCCTGAGTTGCCAGAGAAAAAACACATTAAATATTACAATGCTTTAAAACCTCTGAAAAGAAAAGCAATGGTAGGCTCTATCGTTTTCCTTTCTCTAATTTCTTTGGGTATAGGTTTTGGAGCAGAATGGGTAATGCGATTATCAATAAAAATTGCGGAGAACCTAATGGATCCTACCCTATATATTCAAGCAGTTTTGGGCAATTAATTCAATAGAAAAATGATAAAAACCAGGTTTCTTAGTAACCTATTGCTTTCCTTTATCTGGCTCGCAGTGACAGGTACTTTCTCTTTTGTTAATTTCGTATTTGGTTTTGCGTTAAGCTTTTTTCTGCTTTGGCTTATTTCCAGGGACGAGCAAAATAACCGTTACCTCTCCAGAGGGCCAAAGCTTGTAGCTTTTATCTTTTTCTTCTTGTATGAATTGGTTAAAGCCAACTTACAGGTTGCTTACGATGTGATTACACCCAGTTATTTTATGAAACCTGGAATCATAAAGATTCCTCTAGATGCCAAAACTGATGTGGAAATCACTTTATTGGCCAACCTCATAACGCTGACACCTGGCACACTTAGTCTTGATGTTTCTGATGACCGAAAAGTGCTTTACGTACATGCCATGTATGTAAAAGATAAAGAAGCCTTTATTGCTGATATAAAAAATGGATTTGAACGTAAACTTTTGGAGATATTGAGATGAGTGTATACGACTTCCTATACTATATAATACTTCCTGTTTTGGCCATTTCGACCTTACTAATATTTATTAGGTTTCTAATAGGCCCTACACTTTCAGACAGGGTGGTAGCCCTTGATCTATTGCTTACCACTGGTATTGGTATCATTACTATTTATAGTATTTATACTGATCAGCCGGCATTTCTGGATATCGCCATGATCATGGCTTTGATAGCCTTTTTAGGCACTGTCGCATTTTCTTATTATTTAGATAAAAGAGAGAAAAATGAATGATTACCTGATCATAATACTAAGTGCTCTAGGAGCAATATTCATATTACTAGCCGCAGTAGGCGTTATTCGAATGCCTGATCTTTATTTGCGAATTTCAGTAACCACCAAAGCCGCTACATTAGGCATTGGCTTGTTGTTAATTTCTGCTGCAATTTATTTCAATGAAATTGGGATTACTTCCAGAGTGTTGGCAATCATTACTTTCATTCTGTTAACAGCCCCAGTAGGTGCACACATGATAGGTAGGGCATCCTATTTTTCAGGCGTGAAATTATGGTCAAAATCAAAAGAGGATGACCTCAAAGGAAAATACCATCCCAAAACGCATGGGTTGGCCAGTGGCATGGACGAAATCAAAGAAAAAAATGAAAGTAAAAAATCTATTTAATAGCAGCTTATTAATGCTATGCATTGCTTGCGGAACAGCCAACACTGAGAAAGCAGAAATGAAAGTCAAAGAGAGCCCAGTTACCCATAAGTTCTTGCTAGGAACTTATACCAATTCTCCTGAACAAGGCATACACCTTATGGAATTTGATCCGGCAGCTGGAGAAATAAAAACCCTTTCTTCTGCTTCAGATCCTGACAATCCATCTTTTGTAATCGCAAATAAAGCGCAGGACCGTGTCTATGCAGTAGAAGAAACTGGTGGGGATGAAGGAGGAAAAGTAAGTGCTTTCAGTCTTATTGATGGAAAGCTAAAGATATTAAACACAGTGAAGGCTGAAGGTAAATCTCCTTGCTACATCACCTTAGATCCAAGTGAAGGTTTTGTCGTAGCTGCCCACTATTCATCAGGTGATTTTTCAATTATCCCAATTTCTGAAGATGGGCAACTTGAAACTGTTGCCCAGGTAATCGTACATAAAGGAAGCAGCCTGATTCCCAATAGGCAAAAACAACCGCATGTACACTCTGCTATATTCAACCCAAAAGATGGCAACTTATTCATAGCTGATCTAGGTACGGATGAAGTAGTCGTTTACGATTTTGATAGCAAAAAGGAAGAACCTTTAAACCCAGAACCAATATTCAGCTTAAAGGTCGCTCCAGGAGCTGGACCGAGGCACATGGTGTTCAATAATGCTGGAGACAGGCTTTATCTGATACATGAGATTTCTGCAGAAGTCGGTGTTTATGCCTACAATGATGGAGAATTGAAGCATATAGCTACACATAAATTGACAGAAGACAATTTCGAAGGAAATGTAGGTGCTGCTGAAGTAAGATTAAGCCCTGATGGGAAATTCTTGTATGCCTCTAACCGTGGAGATGCCAACGAGATAATAGTCTTTAAAATCATAGACAAAGGTGATTTGGTTCATGTACAAACAATTTCTTCCGGAGGAAAATCTCCAAGAAATTTCAATATTACCCTCGACGGAAAGTACTTATTAGCTGCAAATCAAGGTTCAAATTCAATCATTGTCTTCGAAAGAGACCTGACAACTGGTGAGATAAAACCTACTGATATACAAACAGAAATACACAAACCCGTTTACATCAACTTTCTGCCTTAATACCTGGGTAAGAACCATGATATTTTCTTGAATCAATTCTTTTCTTTAATATTGAGGCGATTTTGAGAAAAATGACAAATAGTGAACATAGTAAATATAAAAACATGCTGGCAACTAGTGAGCTGAAATACAATTGCTTATTAAACAGGAGAGAGACAGAAAAGGCAATAGACCTTATCAAAACAAAATTTCCTGCATTGATGTCTGAAAAGCTAAACCTTTTCAAAGTATCATGTCCACTAGTGATAATGGATGGTACAGGAATTAATGACGACTTGAGTGGTGCAGAACGCCCTGTAAGGTTTCCAATAAAAAACCAGTCGGATGCTCCTGCGGTAGTAGTTCAATCACTAGCCAAGTGGAAAAGATGGCAATTAGCTGAACTTGAAACGGAAAATGGAGAAGGTATTATAACTGACATGAGAGCCTTAAGGCCTGATGAAGATTATTCTCCTCAACATTCCCTTTATGTCGACCAGTGGGATTGGGAGCAGAAAATTAGTAATTCGGACAGGAGTTTGGAATACTTAAAAGAAGTTGTAGAAAGTATTTACGGCATCTTTCAAGAATTGGAAAAAAACATATCCTCTCTTTTTCCAGAGATAGCTCCTATTTTACCAGAGAAAATTAAATTCATCCAGGCAGAAGACCTTTTAAAGGAATTCCCGGACTTAACGCCAAAAGAAAGAGAATATCAGGCTTGCAAAGCCCACGGTGCGGTTTTCCTTATTGGTATAGGGGATGAATTAAGTAACGGTGAAAAACATGATGGTCGAGCACCTGACTATGATGACTGGAGTAGTTTCAATTCAGAGGGATATAAAGGACTAAACGGAGATATCTTAGTTTGGAATCCCCTACTTGAAAACTCATTCGAGCTTTCATCTATGGGAATAAGAGTAAATGCAGAAACTTTAGCCCACCAATTAAAAATTTCTGGTGAAGAACAAAGAAGCAGTTTATTCTTCCATAAAAAATTATTGAACGGAGAATTACCACAAAGTATTGGTGGTGGAATTGGTCAATCAAGAACTTGTATGTTTTTGCTAAGAAAAAAACATATTGGAGAAGTACAGTCCGGAATATGGCCAGAAAATGAAGTTCAAAAGTGCCTTAAAGAGGGCGTAGAATTGATGAAATAATAATCCTATAAAAGGGTTGAATCTTAATGTTTATGTCAAATGTATGGCCACAACATTTTATGCAATCTTTTAATTCCTGAAAATAAATTTATTCAAGAGTTTTATTTGCGAAAAGAATTCTTATCTTTACCCCAGTAAATACAATCAATTAATATTATTATGAACACAGGAAAAGTAAAATTTTTTAATGAATCCAAAGGATTCGGTTTTATTATCGATGACGAATCATCAAAAGAGTATTTTGTGCATGTCTCTGGACTTATCGACGAAATCAGAGAAGACGATGACGTATCCTTCGACCTTAAAGAAGGAAGAAAAGGTCTGAATGCAGTGAATGTGAAGGTAGTTAACGCATAACATAACATTGACATCAGTAGTGAAAAGCAACCTTAAAGGTTGCTTTTTTTTTGTCTATACTTTTTTAAAAGATGGTTTGGTACGTTATCTAAACTATTTTAAAATACCTAAAAGTCATTAGTCCCTACTACACAGGACAAAACATACCAAACCACGATTACTAATTATTCACTGATTACCATCTTTCCAGATTGTATTCGTCCCTTAATTGTGACATCAGCATCATTGTTCACATACATATCATCACTGCTGGACTGATCACCAATGTTAAGCCTTCCACTACCAACCTTAAAGTCGAAATTGAAATTTTTCAGGGAAGAAGTGGTGTTCACAGTCATATAACCTGAAGAAGCTGACAAATTCGTTTCTGCCCCTATCCCACATTTTGAAGCCTCTAACATCCCTGAAGAAAGGCTTATCTCACCTAATCGACTAACCCTATTAAGGTCTGCTTTACCAGAACTCATACTACCTGAAAGAAGTCCATCAATATTAGACAAAACAACCATCCCACTAGATCCTTTAAATTTAACATCCCCCTTCATACCTTCCAGGGTCCCCATGCCTGAAGACACTTCCATGTTCAAACCTCCTTCAATGTTTTTCAACTCAAGCTTACCTGATGATATTTTTACCTTTAAATCCGGGGATTTTAAATTTCTTCCTACAATCTTACCTGAGCTTCCATTCAATACAATGTCATCATTAGTAACATTGATTACTTCCAAGGTTCCAGATGAATTGTTAATATTTACGGCCATGTCCACTGGTCCAGTGAGGCTTATATAACCTTCCACATTAATAGCTGAAAAAAAAGAACCATTACTACCTGATTCAAAATTAACATTCAACTCATCCCCCACTCTTCTTACAATTACACCTTCCATCTCAGTATCACTGGCTTCTACAAAAGCTTCTATATTTACAGCTTTTCTATCCTCACCTCCAATATAACTGATTTCAAGTGAGCCTCCATTTACATTCACTTTAGTAATTCCATCATAGGAATTTTCCATATCTGTAATGGTTTCCATAGGCAATGGATTACAACCAAATGGCAGCCCTGAAAAACCCACCAATACAAACAGAAACAATATTGGATACCTATTCATCTTTTTTAGTTTTAAAGTCATTGCTCAAAGCTAACAAGGTTAAGGTTTCTTGCGCCATTTTAATATTGTATTCATAAGTGAGGCTTTTATAATTGACCAAGTCCACTATGGTACCCACAAAACATAAACCCACGGTAAATAAGTATAGGATTCCAAGACCAATTTGACCCAAAATAAACCGATGTAAACCAGCAAACCCGAAGAACCCAATTAGTGTCAGGATTAAAATCATTTGACTATCCTTTCTTCTGGCCCTGTAAACCTGAGCAAATAAACCTGCCTGCTCTTCATTCATGTCCTTCAATATCCCTTGAATATAACCCAATTCCATACCTTCCAATTCTGGTAGGTGTCTCAATACATTTGCCATAATTTCTTTTTATTTTGGTTTGAACAATTCAATAATTCTAAACGATATAACCCCTACTGCAAACCATCCCAATGGATGATAATTCCAGGAATTTATGAAATCACCATGCATAAAATAATGCATGGAACGACCTATCCCACAGCCAGGACACCAGGTAAACCCAAGATTATCCAATGGGCATAGACTAAAAGTATGAACTGAAGCACCTCCAAAAGCGTATAAGCTAATCAGTGCAAGCAGCCATACAATCAATTCCAGATTTCCTGATTGGTTAACTTTCATACCAATGAATATACGAATAGAGTGCCAGTTATAAAATAGGGTATTTAAGCTTGTAGAAGCCATATATTAAAGGAGATGTGTTCGCATAGAGTACAAATATTGTTCATTAACGAACACTGATCGACACTAAGGGAAATGAAATTGTGATCCTGGGTCCTCCCAATAAAAGGACTAATTGAATTCTGTCAAATTTGGTAATGAATTCCGGTAGCATTTTGTACATTAGAAAATTAATCGAATTATCAAAAACATGTTTATATTGAAAATGTTCAGCAGCACAATTAAACCTTACAATCTACTTTTAGCAACTATTTTTTTCTTTACTTTAACCTATGCTCATGCTCAGAAGTCATCAGACTTATTTTTAATCCAGGCAAAAAAAGGCCTGTTTGGATTTACTATTTTTTCGGAAACAGCTAAGAAAATCACTTCAGGAAAGTATTACGACAACCAGCCTACTTTTATAAATAAAAGCCAATTGGCATTCACCTCACAAGATGAATCAGGAAATTTTGACATTATAATGTATAACCTGAGCAATGACAAATTCACTAATATGACCAGAACTTCGGATATAAGTGAATTCTCTCCTGACATTACAAGTTGCGGGCAATACATCTCAACCGTAACCGTGGAGAAAGACAGTAGCCAGCGCTTATGGTTGTACCCAATAAACTTCGGAGAGCCCGAATTGCTATACGATGACATTAAACCAGTGGGTTATTATGGTTGGCATGGAGAAACAGCAGCCTTATTTCTATTGGGAACACCGAATCGATTGGTTTATCCCTATAGCAGAGAAGATATATTTGAAGTGGCGCAAAACCCAGGACGTTGTATCAAGCGTCGCCCAGGCACAGACGAAATCGTTTACCTGGATAAAGGCTCAAATATTGTCTCAGATGGCAAAGAGGTATTTGAATTAAAAGCATTCGATATAAAAAACAGACAATCAGCAACTATAGGCACTGCACTAGGGAATGCTGAAGATTTCTTTTGGTTGGACAAGAACAATCTAATAATGGCAAGGGATAATTCCATCTACCTTAAAAACATTAGCAAAGGTACAGATTGGGAAGAAATAGCAACCCTGAATATTCCCGGTTACAAAAACATTAGCCGTATTACCTTAAGTCCCGACAATAAGAACCTGGTCATAGCAATGGAACCGTCAAAATGAATGGGGATTTTGATCTCCAACAAAATAGAAGTTAAAAGAGGAGACCTTCACCAATAAGGTCACTTTAATACGCATTAAAAAGAACCTTTCAGTAGGCCTTTTCAATTAAATGTAATGCTGGAAGTGATTAGCATTATCATAAATCGAAATACATCCATCTTATATTTAATAAAAAAAAGCACTAGGTGTAGATTGCATCTACACCTAGTGCTTTTTTATAAATGTATTTTTTCTGTTGCATACACTTTAATTATAATCCTTGATTCGATTAAGTCTGGATTTCACCTGTATATAGAGCCATATACAGATCAATAATTTGCTGAGTAATTACCTTATAAAGAATATTTCAAAACGTTAAACCCTACTTTAGAGCAGCGTTCTTAAAAAAGTTAGGGGTATTAAGCAGGTTTATTTACAAAAAAGGGCAAAAAAAAGACCCGCAGAGTG
>NZ_ATNM01000004.1 GCF_000427295.1 Cyclobacterium qasimii M12-11B
ATTTTGTTGGTGATTGAAAAAATGGGTACTTAAAAAAAATTAAATTATTTTTATTTATTTAAAAAAAGTTAACAACCATTTATAAATGGTTTATTAATCTTAAAAAATTAAAACAAATAAAATAAGGGAATGAATATTTATAGAAATAAATAAGACCTATATAACTTATATAGTATCAATTTATAGTAAAATTATTTCAACCACTTTTTTGGGTATGTATAAACCAATTGAAATCTATAAAAGCTATTAAAGGATGCATTACATAGCTTAAATAATGCATTAAATAAAAAACAGGAAGGTACAACAGTATATTTAGGCTTAATTTCAAACATTACACTCATGCAGTTCAGGCCTGAATGCATGATAGGATTTTCTCTTCAATGGGCCCAAGACATCCCTCCTAACCATGACCGGTAGCACAATCCCACCCATTCATGGCATTCTTACCAGGAAGTAATTCTAACTATTAATGAAAGAGAATGCTGAATGTCACTTTTGCTTGAAAGCCTTATAGGAGAAGTTCTGTGATGACAGATTCAAAAAAAGCTCCGAACAATGGTCCGGAGCTTGAAAAAAATGCGCGCAATCGCTTTATGCTATCAATAGATGAACACCTTCTTGGAAATCACCTTTTCACTATTGGTAACCTGAATAACATATAGACCAGTGCCAAAACTTTCAAAATTAAAGCTTGCTGTATTGCCCAATTGGGCACCGTGGATCAATAGACCATTACCTTTGTAAATCATCACCGTGTCATCTTCACGAAGAAAGGATGGGTAAACGATGTTTACAAAGTTTTGGGAAGGCTGTGGATAGACTTTAAGGTCCTCTTCCAGGCTTTCGGCATTTGCCTCTATTTCTGAAGACATGCTCTCAGTCTGATTCAAAGCCTCACCATTAATCCTTAAATTGTTTCCGATATCAAAACCAGCAACAAAATTAACCGTCAATCGCTCGCCTATAACGTTATTGCTATTATAAGGAGTAACCGTTAATTTGTAGTTGCCTTCACTGAAGTATTTTCCATTATAGTCATCTCCTGGCAAATCCCCGTAGATCGCATAGGGCGCTTTTCTTTCTGTCCAGTTGTAATTTTTCGCACCCGAAAGCTGAAAAGCCATCGCTCCTAAATGTTGACCTTTGCCATCAGCTCTAATATTAAGCTTAACATCTTTGTATTGATTAAGGTCAATATAAGCCCCATCCAGAATGGTCATGATGTCTTGGTCCGTATCCGCATTCACAAGTACTAGCTGATCAACTTTACTGTTGTGGACCACTTCAAAACTCACTGTTAAGGCTTCTCCACCAATACCACTGTGGACACTTGAGTTAAACGGGAAAGCAGAAGCTGTCAAAGTATAATTTCCTTCTGGAAGTTCTTTTCCCGCATAGTCTCCATTAGTATCCATGAAAAGTGCCAATGGTTTCACTTTTTCGAACTGAGAAAGATTCACAGGACCACTGATCTCCATACTTACTCCTCCTTGTTGTTGATTTAGCGGTACATTTGCTCTGACATTAAATTTATTGCCCATAAAGGACGAGAGATCTATGATATCTCCATCCATTATTTCACGAATATCTGTATCGTCTGTTGCATTGACCAAAGTGAAGGTTTCGATGACACCTTCAAACACTACTTCAAAATTAATAATGGACTCCAGTCCTTGATTCCCGGTATGGAATCTAGTTTCATAGGGAGTGGCTGTTAGTGAATAAGAGCCTGGTGAAAATGCATAACCAACATATTGCCCTTTTACATCACCATATAAAGCGTAAGGGACAACATTTTCGGTTATGGTATGCTTCTTAACAGGACAGGTTGGGCAACTGGTCAAGTATTCCATTTCCATCTTCACGCTACCTACTATTTCAGGGTCAGAGCTTACTACTATAGTGAGTGTTTTGTCTTTGATAGAAGAATAAGAAATCTTGTCTCCATCTTTAATTTCATTTATTACGGTGTTGGTACTGGCATCCACCAACCAGAAGTTTTCTATTTTCAAATCCTCCGACACCTCACCTGCGATAATAGTAGCCTCGGTAGATACACCACCCACGTAAGCAGTCACTATCAAATCACCCAAGACATCTGGCGTTTGGCAAAACACAATCTTTCCATTTTCATCTGTTATATAGGTGTCATAAAAAACACCATTAACATCGAAAGACACCTCTTCATTACTCATTGGTACTCCATCCTCATCCTTAAGTGTGGCAGTCAAACAAGTTTCTTCACCAACAATCCCATCAATTACATAGGCTAAAAAGGTGATGGTGCCTGGCACTGCGGCAGTTGTTACACTAAAAGCTAGATTACTAGCATTTTGAAACATTCCCTGAGTAGTGGTGGCTACATCTGCAGTGAAATGCAGGTCTAGTTTTATATCTTGATTGTCATTGTTTCGGTTAAACATTGACCAAAATTCTTTTCCCTTATTGTCTGGCACCTCATTATGAGCGTATATCAGGCAGTTAGGAAGTATTATTAGCAAAAAAATAAAGCTTAAAATTAAGTAGGATTGTTTCATAAAACACATTTTAATGAATTTTTAACACACAAATTAACATGTATAAATTAAATAACGCAATAAATTAGCCTGTAAGCTTCAATTATTCTTTAGAAAAAAACCACAATCCTTAAAAAAAACCTACTATTATTCTAGGTCTATTCATTTTCTTGGCATTACCATCTGAAATCGACAAAACTTATAAATTCCATTAGCATCAATTAAAAATAAAATCGCTACCAACCCTTACCAATAATCTGGGTTTTAGGATTGCTTATATTCGATAAATGGCCATAAAAAAAGCTCCGAACAATTGTCCAGAGCTTTTAAAATTCTATTTGATTTATTCTTTTAATTGATAATTACCTTCTTAGAAATTACCCTATTCCCATCATTAACAAGTATCAAGTACAATCCTGCGCCGTTCTTTTTGAATTCAAAGCCAGACGTATTGCCTATTTGCCCACCATGTAGCAATTGACCGTTACTTTTATAGATCAATACCATAGCATCTTCCTTTAGGAAAGAGGGGTAAAGGATATTTACAAAGTTCTTGGAAGGTTGTGGGTAAACTATTAGCGCTTCCACTAAGTCAACATTATTGGCTTCTCCTTCTGAGGAACTGACCTCAAGCTGCTTCATAGACTCCCCATTGATCCTTAAATTGTCTTCAGAATTGAATCCAGCTGTAAAATTAACAGTCAAACTTTCTCCTATTGAGTTGTCATTATTGTATGGCCTCACCATCAATTTATAGTTGCCTTCATTGAGGTATTTACCATTATAATCCAAACCGGGCGAATCCCCAAAAATGGCATATGGGGCTTTTCTTTCCGTCCAGTTGTAATTCTTCGCACCAGACAGTTGGAAAACCATAGCTGCCAATTGTTCTCCTTTGCCTTCGGCCCTAATATTCAATTTGACATCTTGGTATTGATTCAGGTCGATGTAGCTACCATCCATAAGCACCATGATATCCTTGTCGGTATCCGCATTTACCAAAATAAGCTTATCTACTTTACTACCTGAAGAAAACACTTCAAAACTTATCGTAAGCGGTTCACCACCTATTCCACTAGTCATGCTTGATTTGAAAGGGTACGCTGTTGCAGATAAAGTATACTTCCCATCAGGTAGGTCTTTACCAGTATAATCGCCATTAACATCCGTAAAGAGTGCTAAAGGTTCCACTTTTTCAAACTGCGAGAAATTGACAGGTCCACTAAGCTCCATACCCACTCCACCTTGTGTCTGATTTAGCGGTACATTGGCTCTGAAATTGAATTTCTCATTCCTGAACGAAGATAAATCAATAACATCTCCATCCCTTATTACCTGAATATCTGTATCATGAGTCGCATTGACCAAAGTGAAAGAATCCACGTTTCCATCATAGATGATTTCAAAATTTACCTTGGACTCAATGCCTTCAAAATTAAAATGATATAAACCAAGAGCATAAGGAATAGCACTTAATTTATAATATCCTGGGATAAATGCATGACCATTAAATTTTCCATTGTCATCCCTAAACAATGTGTAGGGGGGCACTTTTTCGATTTCTTCAGTGATTTTGACAGGGCATGTTGGACATTGGGTCAATTCTTCCATTTCCAATTTAACTTTACCTACTTTACCCGGGTTAGTAATTGCCGTCAAGGCAATCAGTTTATCTTTCACTAAACTGTAGGGAATTTTATCCCCATCCTTAATTTCCCTTATTGGTACATTAGTGTCGGTATCTACAAACCAGAAACTTTCAACTTTTAAATCTTCCTTATTAAACTCCACCTTAATATGAGCTTCCGCTTTCTTTTCACCACCAATGTATACTGGGACCACAAAATCACCTTCTTCAACAGGAGTCCAACAAAACTTCGCCTTACCATTTGCATCTGACAAAACACTTGAAGTATATCCCCTAACAAAGCTTACCTTTCTATTTTCTGAAGGAATACCATCTTTATCAAAAACTATCCCCTCCAGACAAACTTCCTCTCCTACCCTCAAATCAAATTCGTTTTCTAATAAAGTGAAAGAGGTTAATGCATCATCATTCTCATCATTCGAATCTATAGAGATTGCATATATTGTACCATTTTGGACAGTCTCTATAAAGGAGAAGCTATACCTGAAATATCCATTTACACTTGTATCTATACAATAGACAATCATTCCTTCTTCATTGGTTGTAAGAGAATCTACAACCACCTCATTTTTTGAAATAAAGACTTCGGCATCACTCATCGGACTACCAAATTGATCCAGCACTTTCAATTTAATACAAGTCTCTTCACCAAATTCACCAGGCACGTTTGGAACAATAGAAATGGTCGTTGGAACATAAACTATGATTTCAGGAATAATTTTAATAGTTGCACTGACAGGATCACCACCATTATAGTATGCTGATATCTCAAGGTCACCCAAAGTTTCGGTGGTCAAGCAATAATCTACGATTCCTTCATCATCGCTTAGTATCGATGCGACAACCTTTCCATTAATGACTATGGAAACTTCGGCATTGGAAAATGGATCACTATTTTGATCCAAAACAAGGGACTGAAGACAAACTTCCTCTCCAATTTGAACTTCCCCAGGCAAATTAGCTAAAGAAATAGAGCTTGAAATTGGCTCATCACCACCGCTGCCTCCATCTCCAGGATTAAGTATTTTCACACTGGTAAAAAAAAGGCGTTTCGCTACCCTCAAAATTAACGGTGAAAATTATAGCCTCACCGTCATCCTCTTCAGCTGTTTTGCAGAATTCAACGATCCCATTTTCATTTGTAACTATTGATTCAACAGGTTTACCTTCGATCGCCAATTGAATTTCCACACCTTCCATTACAGCTCCATACTGATCCAATACTTGGCTAGTTAGACATATTTCCTCTCCCAATGAGACTGTACCCTGCAAGGTAGAAAATAGAACACTATCTGGCATGGAGGGCGTTGTATCTACAAATGCTTGAACTATTTTACTTCCGATGGAAGCAATTATTGTATCCTTTCCTTCGCTTAAAGCATCGAAGCAGAAATTTGCAATACCTTGCTCATTGGTTACTGCAAAGCTCATTTCTTCATTTAACCCCTGTACTTCAAAGTCTACCCTTACACCAAATACAGGTAGGCCATCTTTATCCGTTACAATAGAATTGAAACAATAAGTGTTTCCTTGTTGTGTTTCTTGATCAAGAACTAAATCACTCACTTCTTGCACTTTAGCTAATGACTGGCCTCCAGGGTACCCATAAGAACCAGTTGCGGCACTTCTTCCACGACCATACACAGAAACCCCAAAGGGCAGGTTTCCAGATAAATGATGGACACCTTCAGTCACACTTAATTGGGCCACAGCAAAAGTAGTCCCAGGAATATCATTGAATAATGAAAGTTCTAAAATATTTCCATCCAATTCTATTTTGTCTTTTTGTGAAATTGGTACTACCAAATTGATATAATGTCTATATCGGCCTGTGCCTGTGCTAAACGTATATTTATTTTGAAACTGCTCGAAGGGTTCAATTAGCATCATAAAAAGTTCAGGAAAATTATCATTGAAATATCCATACTCTTTAGAATACTGGGCGACTAAAATAGGCTGGTTAGATTCAATTTTTGAATAAACATTATAAGGAATACTTATTTCCTTAAATTGACCTTTATTGAGTGAAAAAGCTTCTGAATATCCTCTATTTCCATTTATATTAACTTTAGTACCATCTTTTATAGCTGCAATTCTAAAAACATCTATTTTCCTATTTGAGGACAATAATGGTACTGTGAAAAAATTTTGTCCCAAAGTACTTACTGGAGGAAGCTGTTCAATCACATGTTCACAATTAGTGACATTCTGTGGTAATTTTCCGCAATTATATCCACTGAATACAGCTATGGGTTTGTCGGAGGTAACAGTACTACCTGTAAGGTCATAATAGGCTACCGCCATCTGGTAAGTCTCACCTTTTTGTAGCGTTATTTGAAAAGGAACTCCTTTTTGTATCTCTAGCGTAGTAATAGATGGCACTATAGTGATAGAAGTGTTATCTTCAACCGCTACAATTCCAATAACAGAAAAATTTCTAGTACGACTTAAATAATTGGATCTGTATGACATTATCAAATATTCATTACCCAAAACATCTACAGGAAGTCCCAAAAAGGCATCATTCGAATAAGCTTTCTGATTGTATCCAAAAACTGCAATTTCATTCTCAGCTATTACTTGAATACCTTTCCTCTCTACACTATCTGCAATAGTTGCAACGAATTCGCTGGGAATTTCAACAGTAGTAATTGTTCCTGGTGTAACAAAAAAATCTATTTTTTCAGAATTGGGCAGTACTACTTTACCAGCAGTTGGTACATCTCCTGAAATATTAAGACCTAGATTTAAATTACCATCATTTAAATTCCGGTTAAACATTAACCAAAATTCCTTTCCCTTATTGTCTGGTAACTCTCCCTGAGAATATACAAGCCCTATAGGCAGTAAAATCAATAGAGAAATAACACTTAAAATGCAGTAGATTTTTTTCATAAAAAACATTTTATTAACTATTTAACACACAAACTTACCTATTAAAGCTAAAGCTAGCAATGAATTAACCTATTAGTTTTATATCCCAAATCAAGAAAAAGAACTATACATGTTTTGGCACTTCCAAGTTGACTTAACCTTTTTATCTTAAATATTAAAAAATTCTACTTGCACTTTTAGGAATAAGGAACTAAAATGACCCTACACTCGGACATAAAAAAAGCTCCGAACAATTGTCCGGAGCTTTTAAAAATACTACTTGATTTATTATCTTAATAAATAAACACCTTTTTAGATATAACCTTATTTCCATTGGTTACATGTATCAGATACAATCCAGAACCATAACTTCCAAAATTAAAGTCTGAGGTATTGGCCATCTGACCACCGTGGATCAATTGACCGTTACCTTTATAAATCATCACCATCGCATCCTCACTAAGAGAAGATGGGTAGCGGATGTTGACTAGGTTCTGGGAAGGTTGTGGATAGACAATGAGGTCTTCTTCCTGTCTACCTTCCTTGGTACCACCTTCATCGGTATTGGCCTCAAGCTGATCAAGGAACTCGTTGCTAATCCTTAAATTGCCACCACCATCATAACCGGCAATAAAGTTAACCGTAAGCGATTCACCCATCATGTTGTCGCTATTGTATGGTGTAACCATCAATTTATATTTGCCTTCATTGAGGTACTTGCCAACATAATCACCCAATGGTAGGTCTCCAAAGATTGCATATGGCGCACTTCTTTCGGTCCAGTTGTAATTCTTCGCACCTGAAAGTTGGAAAGTCATGGCGGCCATGTCATCGCCTTTACCATCAGCCCTGATATTCAACTTGACATCTTCGTACATATTCAGGTCGATGTAGCTTCCTTCCATAAGTTCCATGATATCCTCGTCAGTATCCGCATTTACCAAAGTGAATTTATCTACTCTACTGTTGTGAATCACTTCAAAATTAACCATGACTGTAGCCCCACCAATGCCTCTATTGACACCTGATTTATTTGGGAACGCAGTTGCAGACAGTGCATAGCTTCCTTCGGGTAGGTCTCTACCAATATAGTCACCACTATTGTCTCCAAACAAGGCATATGGCATCCCCTTCTCAAACATTGAGAAAATAACAGGACCATCAATCATCATTTCCACAGCACCTTGCTGACCATTAGGTACATTGGCTCTAATGTTGAATTTAACACCTTGGAGTTTAGAAAGGTCAACAACATCTCCATCCATGATTTCACGAATATCAGTGTCATCTGTAGCATTGACCAAAGTAAAGCTATCAATAGTTCCTTCGAATACTATTTCGAAGTTAACCATGGATTTCATTCCCTGATTTCCTGCAAGATTCTTCATCTCATATGGTGTAGCGCTGAACATATAAGCTCCTGGCACTATTTCTTTGCCTGTATAGTCACCATTAATGTCTCCATACAAAGCATAAGGAACCACATTCTCTGTAGTACTACGCATATCCGGAGCACAGGTCGGACATAAAGTCAATGCTTCCAATTCCAATTTCACACTACCCACTTTTGCAGGATCAGTGATAACCATCATGTTGACCATTTTATCTTTGACAGTAGAATATGGAATTTTATCACCATCCATGATTTCAGCAATCATTGTGTTCGTCCCAGCATCTACCAACCAGAAGCTTTCAACTTCCAAGTCATCATTTTCGGTAACTACCATAATTGTCGCTTCTGCTGGCACTCCTCCTTCATAAGTAGCGGTCACCATCAAATCTCCCATTTCATCTGGTGTCTGACAGAATTCTACCCTGCCATTTTCATCAGTGATGGCATTGCCATAGAATACGCCATTGACATCAAAAGAAACTTCTACACCGACCAATGGCATTCCAAATTGATCTAAAATAGTGGCTGCCAAACAAATTTGCTCACCTACAACAACTTCTACTTCATTGTCTACAAAAGAAATAATGGTAGGAACTGGTGTATTGTCTGATACGGTGATGGTCGACATTACTGTATTTTCAGCAGTATAGAAGAAGCCATACTCAAATTCTCCTTCCATGTCTGGAGTGAAACAGTAATTCAACATGCCCTCCTCATTGGTCATCATAGAACCTACAGAGTCACCATCTTTGGTAATAAATACTTCAATGGCACCAACTGGGTTATCGAACTGATCCAAGACCCCAACTTCTAAACAAGTCTCCTCACCAAGGGATACTTCATCCTCAGATGGGCTTACTGAAATGGTCGTTGCAATTATTTCTACCTGTACAACTTTAACAGTGCCGTTTACTGGATCCCCGCCTGAATAACTAACAGAGAATTTAAGATCACCCAAAGATTCAGTGGACAAACAGTATGCTATTACTCCATCCGCGTTGGTAGTTAGGGTTGCTATAACATCACCATCTACTTCGATTTCCACTTCAGTATTTGGCAACGGGTCACCATTTTGATCCAAAACAAGTGACTCAAAACAAGCTTCCTCTCCCAGTTGAACTTCTACTGGTAATCCAGAAATAGAAATAGCACTGGCTATAAGGTCTCCACCTCCGCCACCATTTCCGCCATCTCCGGAATTAAGGACATTAATAGTGGTAGAAGCCGGTGTACCGCCACCCACATAGTTAACAACAAAAATTAGCTCTTCACCATCTTCCACTTCGGCAGTTTTGCAGAACTCAGCAACACCATTTTCATCCGTCATCTCAGAACCTGCAGCTTCTCCATTGATTTCCAGTTGCACTTCCACTCCTTCCATTACTTCACCAAACTGGTCAAGTACAGTGGCTGTAACGCAAATCTGCTGTCCTAAATTGATCTCATTGGCTGCTGATGCAATGCTAATGGTACTTGGTACAGAAGCAGGAATAGAAACGACTACTATTAAGTCTGTTTTGTCACTGCCTTCAAAATAACTGCTGAATTTAAGGTCTCCACCCTCTTCTGGAGTGAAACAATATTCGACATTCCCGTTTTCATCAGACGAGCCACTGTACAACACATTATCCATGTATTCAATGAACAATTCTTCACCTTCTAAAGGATTGCCAAACTGGTCCATGACCTGACTGGTAAGACAAATTTCTTCTCCTAACATGACTTCTTCAGGTAATGAAGAAAGTAGAACACTTTCAGGCCTAGGAATAGTGGTAACTACAGTAGCTTCTGCAGTGGTACTTCCCACTGAGGCCACTATTCTATCTGTGCCTTCATTCACCGCATCAAAGCAGAAATTGGCGATGCCCTGCTCATCCGTCACAGCAAAACCAATTTTTTCATTGGGCCCTTCAATTTCAAAATCTACCCTAACGCCAAAAATGGGTACTCCTTCATCGTCTGTAACTGTAGAATTGAAACAGTAAGTGGTTCCTTGTTGTATTTCCTGTTCCAGATCCAGGTTGATATTACGGACTTGCTCTACGCTGGCTAATGCCTGCCCACCAGGGTACCCATAGGAGTCATAACTACCAAATCCATACATAAAAGCACCAAAAGCCAGGTTTCCTGACATATTATGGGTTCCCTCATCCACTTCCACCTGAGTACCTGCAAAAGTGGAATTAGGTATATCTGTGAAAAGGGAAGGATCTAAAAAAACACCATCCAATTCAATTTTATCCTTTTGGGATATTGGAACAGCGAGATTGATAAAATGTTTGTTAAATCCGGAAGCCGGAGTGCTAACCGTATATTTATTTTGAAACTGTTCAAATGGGGGAATGAGCATCATAAAAGGATCAGAAATTACTCCATCCGAAGATTGCCCCTTAGAATATTGTGCTACTAAAATAGCTTGGTTAGAAACAATTTTGGAGTATACATTGCTTGGAATACTCAATTCCTGGAAATCCCCTCTATTTAAAGAAAAATCCTGAGTGAATCCGTTGGTTCCACTTACAGTTACATTGGTACCATCTTGGGTGGCAACTACTCGAAAAACGTCTCCTGCTCTTCTTGAGGCCAAGGGTACTGTTACAAAACTTTTCCCCAACGACGTTATCGGTGGAATCTGCTCAATCATGTGGTCACATGCAGTAGTATTTTGAGGTACGTTTGCACAAGTATTTCCACTGAATACAGCTATGCGATTATTTGAAGTAATTATACTTCCTGTTAGGTCTCCATTATTTACTGCTGCTATTAGCTGAAAAGTTTCCCCTTGTTGCAAAGTTATGTTAAAGGGATTACCCGCTTGCCTGTTGGTAGTATTACTAGAAGGAATAATAGTTAATTCTGTATTATCCATAGTCGCAACAATTCCAAATTCTGAAGCTAACGTGGCATCGGCCCGCAATGATGTATAGGACATGACAACGTATTCGTTACCTAATATATCTAAAGGCAAACCTAAAAAGGCGTCTGTGGTATTTAGCTTTTGGTTTAAACCATAGACTGTTATTTCATCATCACTTAATACATGAAGTCCCATATTTTCAATACCATCTGCCTGCCCAGCAATAAAATTACTGGGTATATCAACTGTAGTAATTGTTCCTGGGGCCACATCAAAATCTATAACAGTTGCATCTGGTAAAATAACCTTACCACTAGTAGCCATGTCTCCAGATATAAATAAGTCCAGATTTACAGAGATATTTGTATTATTTCGGTTAAACATTAACCAAAATTCCTTTCCCTTATTATCGGGAATGCCATTCTGCGAATACGCCAAGCCCATTGGTAGTATTAACAGAAGAAAAATAAAGCTTAAAATACTGTAGGTTTGTTTCATAAAATACATATTTATGGGTTATATATACATAAATATATATGTTAAAATTAAAATAACAAATTTAACTCACTAGTTTTTAAATAATTACAGGAAAATTTTAGAATACGCAGAAAAATAAGAAAAATATTAACGGAAAATGTTGTTTTGTCTCGATCCCTATTTATTAATTTTCTATTTCATCTATATCAAAAAAAATCTATTCCATTAATTGTCCTTATTCATTAAAATCAGGAAAACAACAAGTTGCTTTCAACACTGATTTCAGACCTATTAACACTCTTTAGTTTAATTTTCAAACTAGAACAATAAAAAAGCTCCGAACAACCGTCCGAAGCTTTTAAATACTGTTTTATAGGTTAGTCTTTTAATAGATAAATATTTTCTTGGTAATAACCTTATCTATATCTGTAACATGAATCAGGTACAATCCTGAACCATACCTTCCAAAATTAAAGTCAGGGGTATTGCCCATTTGTGCGCCGTGAATCAATTGCCCGTTCCCTTTATAAATCATCACTGTAGCATCTTCCCTCAGAGAGGAGGGGTAATTGAAGTTTACAAAGTTCTGAGCTGGTTGTGGATAAACGGTTAGGCTTTCTTGCTGTCTACCCTCATTTTCACCTACTTCAGTCGTATTGGCCTCAAGTTGATTCATAGAAGCACCATTGATCCTTAAATTGTCTCCTTTATCAAAGCCAGCACTAAAGTTAATGGTCAGGCTTTCGCCCATAGTGTTGTCAACATTGTAGGGAGTGACCATCAATTTATAATTGCCCTCCTTAAAGTACTTGCCAACATAATCATTAGCAGGCAAATCTCCGAAAATCGCATAGGGGGCTTTTCTTTCTGTCCAATTGTAATTTTTAGCGCCTGAAAGCTGGAAAGACATAGCTGCTAAATGCCCACCTTTACCATCGGCCCTGATATTCAACTTGACATCCTTGTACTGATTCAGGTCTATATAAGCACCTTCTATAATGGTCATAATGTCCCTGTCAGTATCCGCATTTACCAAAGTAAATTTATCCACCTTACTGTTGTGAATCACTTCAAAATTGATTGTTTCAGTTACTCCACCGACTCCTCTAGTGGTGCTTGAATTGAATGGAAATGCGGTTGCGGACAAGGTATAGTTTCCTTCGGGGAGATCTACACCTGCATAATCGCCATTGGTATCCATAAACAGCGCATAAGGTTTAAATTTTTCGAACTTGGACAGGTTAATTGTTCCACTAATTTCCATACCCACTCCACCTTGTACTTGATTTACCGGCGTATTTGCTCTTATATTAAACTTCTTGCCTTTAAACGCTGATAAATCAACGATATCACCATCCTTGATAGCTATAATATCAGCATCATCGGTAGCATTGACCAAAGTGAAGCCTTCAATGATGTTTTCAAAATAAACTTCAAACTTTAAAGTTGACTCCAATCCTTTGTTTCCTTTGCCGGAATTCTTCCCATAAGGAGTGGCACTAAATTGATAAAACCCTGGATACAATGCTTTGCCTGCAAGCGGCCCAATACCTTCATGTAATGCAGTATAGGGAACAAAATTCTCTGTTCTACCACCACGATGTGGGGAACAAGTGGAGCAATGAAATAGGTATTCATAAGTAAATCGAACACTTCCTACCTTTTCTTCATTGGTAATCGCCGCTATATTGTATCTATTGCCTTTTAAAGTGGAATACGGGATTTTTTCTCCATCCATTAATTCCCTGATTAAGGAAAAATCATTTGCATCTACCAACCAAAAGCTTTCAATCTCCAGGACATCCGTTTCTGTTATTACTTTAATGGTTGCTTCTGCTGGCGCTCCTCCTTCATAAGTAGCCGTAACAATCAAATCTCCCATCTCGTCTGGTATCTCACAGAATTCTACCCTACCATTTTCATCGGTGATGCCTTTGCCATAGAATACACCATTGACATCAAAAGAAACTTCAACACCAACCAGCGGAATTCCAAATTGATCCAATATAGTGGCTGCCAAACAAATTTCCTCACCTACAACCACTTCAACTTCGTTGTCTACAAAGGTGATGATCGTAGGGATCGGTGTATTGTCTTTGACAGTTATTATTGAGTTTATTCTATTCTCATTCTCGGAGGTATAATGGAAGCTGTATTCAAATTCTCCTTCCATATCAGGAGTGAAACAGTAATTCATCATGCCATCCTCAGCGGTCATCATAGACCCTACAGAGTCACCATTTTTGGTAATAAACACTTCAATGTCACCAACTGGGTTATCGAACTGATCCAATACCCCAACTTCCAAACAAGTCTCCTCACCAAGGGATACTTCATCCTCCGATGGATTTACCGAAATGGTCGTTGCAATTATTTCTACCTGAATCACTTTAACGGATCCATTTACAGGAACTCCTCCAGAATAACTAACGGAGAATCCAAGATCACCCAATGTCTCACTGGCCAGACAGTATGCTACTATTCCTTCTTCATTGGTAATCAACGTTGCTATTAAATCACCATTAACCACAATATCTACCTCAGTATTTGGCAATGGATCACCATTTTGATCCAATACAATTGACTGAAAGCAGGCTTCTTCTCCCAATTGAACTTCAACAGGCAAACCAGAAATTGAAATTGAACTGGCAACAAGGTCTCCCCCTCCGCCATTTCCGCCACCATTTCCACCTCCTGAATTGAGGACTTTTATACTGGTAGAAGCAGGTGTTCCACCACCAATATAATTAACAATAAATATAAGGAGCTCTCCATCTTCCAATGCTGCGGTTTTGCAAAATTCTGCCACCCCGTTTTCATCTGTTATTTCGGATCCTGCATGTTTTCCATTTATTTCGAGTTGCACTTCCACTCCTTCCATTATTTCACCAAACTGATCAAGAACAGTGGCTGTAACACAAATCTGCTGTCCTAAATTTATCTCATTGCCTTCTGAAACAACGGTAATGGTACTTGGTACAGCTGCTGGAATAGAAACCTCAACCATTAATTCAGTTTTATTTATACTATCAAAATAACTACTGAATTGCAGGTCTCCTCCTTCTTCTGGAGTGAAACAATAGTCAACTTTTCCATTCTCATCAGAATCACCACTGTACAATACATTACCTATGTATTCAATGAACAATTCTTCGCCTTCTATAGGATTGCCGAACTGATCCAATACCTGACTGCTGAGACATATTTCCTCTCCCATGTTCACAACGTCTGGCATAGAAGTCAAAAGCACACTTACCGGTCTTGGGATTGAGGTAATGACTGTCCCTTCTGTAGTTGTACTTCCTACTGTAGCTATAATTTTATCTGTTCCTTCGCTAACTGCATCATAGCAGAAATTTGCAATTCCTTGTTCATCAGTCACAGCAAAACCTATTTTTTCATTGGGTCCTTCAATCTCAAAATCTACTCTAACGCCAAATATGGGTACTCCTTCATCGTCTGTAACTGTAGAATTGAAACAATAAGTGGACCCTTGCTCAATTTCTTGTTCCAGGTCAAGGCTAATACTTTCCACTTGCTCTACACTGGAAAGTGCTTGCCCAGCTGGATAACCATAAGAATCATTACTACCAAATCCATAAATGAAAGCACCAAAAGCCAGATTTCCTGAAATATTATTTGTACCTGCACTTACTTCCACCTGAGCACCTGCAAAGGCAGACCCAGGAATATCAGTAAAAAGGGATGAGTCTAAAAAACTTTCATTTAATTTTATTTTATCCTTCTGAGAAATAGGAACTGAAAGATTGATAAAATGTTTACTAAAGCCTGAAGAAGGTGTACTTACCGTATATTGGTTTTGAAACTGCTCAAAAGGTGGGATAAGTACCATAAATGGATCTGAGGTTACATTATCAACATCTTGACTTTTGGAAAACTGTGCGACTAAAACAGCTTGATTGGATATGATATTGGAAAAAACACCACTTGGTATACTAATCTCCCTAAATTCTCCCCGATTCAGTGAAATACTTTCTTTAAAATCATTGGTTCCAACAATAGAAATATTCGTCCCATCCTTAGTAGCAACCATTCTAAAAATATCTCCTGCTTTTCTGGTGGCTAAAGGAACCGTTACAAAACGCTGACCCAAGGAAAGCACGGGAGGAATTTGCTCAATAATAAAGTCACAGGTACGAGCCCCAGACCCCACATATGAACAGGTATGTCCACTGAAAACAGCTATAGAATTATTTGAGGTTATAATAGTTCCTGTAAGATCCCCATTTGAAACTGCAGCGGACAATTGATAAATCTCTCCTTTTTGTAGATTTATTTTGAATGGAACTCCTTTTTGTCTATTTCTAGTATCGCTGGAAGGAATTATAGTAACTTCTGTATTGTCCCAAGGAGCAACTATACCTAATAATGAATAGGAGACTGTCCTATTAATAATCAATGTACCATTCGACATTACTACATATTCGTTCCCTAAAACATCAAGAGGAAGCCCTAAAAATGCATCTGTTGAATTTGTCCTTTGGCTAAGCCCATATACAGTGACTTCATTTTCAGCAATTATATGAATACCTTTTTGTGATATTTCCTCTTCTTCGATTGCTAATATTGATATAGGTAGGTCTATTTTAGTAATTTCTCCAGGAACAACTGAGAAATCAATTTGAACATCATTCGGTAAATTCACCCGTCCTGTAGTTGCTATATCACCTGTGATGAATAAATCGGGGTTTATACCTCTATTATCTAAATTCCGGTTAAACATTAACCAAAATTCCTTTCCTTTATTATCAGGAACTCCATTCTGCGCATTTACCAGGCTCATTGGCAACACAAACAGCAGAAAAATCAAGCTAAAAACACTGTAGGTTTGTCTCATAACATACATATTTATGGTTTATATATACCTAAATATATAAGTTATAAACAGTATAACAAATACAACCCGCTTGTTTTAAGAGTATTATATAAAAATTAAGGAAATAAGCAATACAATAATAAAGCCTGTAACAGAAATTATTGTTTCTAAAGTAGTCCAGGTTTGTAACGTTTCTTTCTCACTTATATTTAAATATTTCTTGACCAACCAAAACCCACTATCATTCACATGAGAGAGTATACAGGCACCCGCGGCAATGGCAATGCCTATTAAAGCTTTGTGCGGGTCAGACATATTCATGTCTATAATTATTGGAGAAATCATGCCTGCAGCGGTTACCATCGCTACGGTTGCAGAGCCCTGAATAATACGAATAATTACTGCAATTAGGTATGCCATGACGATAGGCGCTACGTTATAGGCAATGAAAACTTCTGCCAGTGCTTCCCCAGCTCCACTTTGAACCAAAATCTCTTTAAACATCCCTCCAGCGCCGGTAATCACAATAATCAATCCTGCAGGTGCCAAGGCCTTGTCGGAAAATTCAAGCAATTGTTTGGCCTTGTATCCTTTTCTATAGCCTAAGAAATACAAGGCCACCAATGTCGCTATTGTTAGTGCTATAAAAGGATGACCTAAAAACTGAGCCAATTCAAGCAGGTAATTGTCTCCATTTAAGTATCCTGTATCTACCAAAAGATCAGAAGTAGTAGCAATCAAAATCAATAGTAAAGGAAGAATAATTATAAAGGCTATTAAATAAAAATCTTGCTTGGAAGGATTGGTATTGCTTTCTTCTTTAAATTCAATGTATTCTGGAACAGGGACAAATATTTTCTTAGAGATATATCCACCAAATATTGGTCCAGCTAATATAGCACAAGGCAATCCTACAACCGCACCGAAAATTATCATCCAACCCAAGGGAGCATTCAAAATCTCTGCAACAGCTACAGGCCCGGGAGTTGGGGGTATAAAGGCATGTGTTACTGCCATCCCTGCCAATAGAGGTACTGCATAATGCAACAGGGACAAGCCTGATTTATTCGCCAAAGCATAAACCAAAGGAATTAAGATAATAAAGCCTACATCTAAAAACACTGGGATAGATACAATAAAACCTGTAAGCATCAATGCCCAGGAAGTTCTTTTCTCACCAAAACCCTTGATTAGAAAATGCGCCATTGTTTGGGCACCACCAGAGACCTCCAGCAGTTTTCCTAAAATCGCTCCAAGCCCTACCACAATCGTAATAAAGCCCAATATATCACCCATACCTTTTTGAAGGCTACCTATAAGTTCCATAAATGGCATTCCCGATGCCAAGCCTACAAAACAACTGGCAAGTAGTAAAGAAATAAAGGCATGCACCTTTAACTTCATTACCAGAACCAGCAATAGTAATATAGACAAAGAGGTAATTATAAAAAGATATAGCGTTTGATCCATGGGTTTATTAGGTAACTAATGGTGGTATAATAAAAATTGAAGGAGAAACCTTAAGGTTTATAATATTGCTTTTATACAGCGTCCTGATATGTTTTCATAAATAGCTCCAGGTGCTTTGTAAGTCCTTTCCAGTCTTTGTTTTGAAGGTAAGCCTTTGGAACAACTGCGCTTCCTACCCCTACTCCACTTGCTCCAGCTTTAAAATATTCTGAAAGGTTATCTATACTAACTCCTCCTGTAGGCAATAATTTAATGCTGTCCAGAGGACCTAACAAATCCTTGATATAACCCGGACCTAATGCACCAGAAGGAAAAACCTTCACCATATTGGCTCCTAGCTTCCAAGCGGTATATATTTCAGTAGGCGTGAAAGCGCCAGGAAACACAGGGACATTGTTAGTTACACAAAATTGAATGACTTCTTTGTCCAAAACAGGTGTAACAATAAATTGTGCACCAGCATCGAGTGCTGCATGCAGGTCATTTATGTCACACACGGTCCCTGCCCCAATATTAAGATCAGCACCAAATTCACTCACCAATCGTTCAATATCTTTGGTAGCATTCTTTGAGTTTAGGGTTATCTCCATAGTGGACAGTCCTGCAACTTTAAAACATTGGGCTACTTGTAACAGATCATTACTGTCTAAATTTCTAAAAATGGCGACGATGGGTGCTTTATTAAAAGCTTCCCAGGAAAATGTTTTTTTCATTGTTTATATTTTGATTCAAAACTTGAATTTGACCATGAATTACGGACTGGCTTACCCATTGATTGGGCAATACTTTGGCTTTAAGTCCTAAGGTTTCCATTCCCATTACATAATTGGGATGAAGTTTACCTTCCGAGCAAAGGTAAATGTTTGCCTCTTTTTCCTGCACCAAATTAGTGAGTTCATTCCCAATCAGCAAACCGCTTAAATAATGAAAGTTTTCCTCTTTGGAATATCGCCCAAACAATTCATTCGTTCTGGTATTAAAAAGTACCGATAACAAAGCATTTTCTGCACCAACCTTTATCCCTTCAGTGAAAACAGCTTTGAATTTTTCATTCTCGGAGGAGTTGAACGTTACGCTTTTAGACAAGATGCTCTTGTTTGCCATAAGGTGAAAGACCTCTCCTGTCATATAAGTCTTAAAGCCAGTCATTTGATTGTTATTTACCCAAATGTGTTTGGAATGCGTACCGGGTAAAATAAAAACACCATTTCCATCGAAATCCTCTAGTTGGCGGACAACCCCTATCAACTGGGTTTCTTCCCCTCTCATAACATTGTCAGCACTTTTGACACCTGATAATAAAAGCAAGGGATGGTTAAATCCTTCTGATGAAGGAAAATATTCTAAATTCATAGAAGTGCCCAAAGTATCCAAAGGTAGGTTGGCATAAGGCAATTCCTTTATACCTATACTGGATGAGGCCATTCCTGAGCAAACAACCAACATGCCATCCAGGTTGACATTGAGGGAATCCCCCATACTTTTAATTTCATCTCTAAGTATGCCAAAATAAAAACTTTCTCTGCTTATGCCATTTCCATTTTCTATAAAGGATTGATAAGTAGTCTGAATTCCAATTTCATTAACATATTCACCATTGATAGTAGCATCTTCTAAATTTACAAGCCTTAGCCTGAAGGAGCTCGTACCCCAATCACAGCTCAAAAATCTCATCATATATTTCGTAACATTGAAGCGAGTTCAAGGAGGGCATAAAATTCACGCAATCCTTCTGGTCAAACATTAACCACTCAATAATTAATTGAAATTAGGGAATTCAAACTGAATTTTGGAAACAGTGCCTAAAAAAAACACCAACTAAATGACTGAAGGTTTAAAAAAGTACGAGATGGTTCCAAAAACAAGTTCTTAGAACAACTCTCAGGACTAGAATTAGAAGTTATTTACTGAAAACGATAACAGATATACCTATTCATTCCCCACAGATTGGAGAGGATAGAAAGACCCTTTAAAGGGTTCTAATCTTTTTTATCGCCTCCAAATAACCCTTTAAAAAAGCCTTTTTCACTTTCCTCTTTTTCCACATTGGAGAAATTGATTGATTGCTCTATAGATGGTCTCAAGGCCTGAACAAAAGCGTTTCTCAAAATCAATAAGATGGCTTGGCCTGTATGGATATCCGGATTTTCAAAAGTATTCTCAATTAAAAGTTTAGAGCCAATTTGGTCTTCTCTTTGATTTTCAAAAAGCTCTGCGGCACCAGCGACAATTGTTTCCCAAAGAATTTGCAAGACATTGCCCTCTTCTTTGTTCCATTGCACAATATCTAGCTCCTTAATAAGCGGTTTAACGTATCCTTTGAATTTCCCACCCTTAGCTGCAAATTCTGTAAAAACATTAAACTCCCCTTTTTTCACATCAAAATTACCATAGGCACGCAAAAAATCATTCAAGCCCACCAAATCTACCTTTTCAATTTCGGCATTCATATCAAAAGTGGGTTGATCTGCCAAGGCGTTTAATTTTACATCTAAATTAAAGGTTCCTCCATATGCTAACCCACTTGCATTGATTGAAGAAGGTAAAGAATCACTATTAATTGGTTCGTTTGTCAGGTTTTCCGCCAAAATATCAAGCTCCTTGATAAACACATCTACTTTTGGTGAAGCCATATTGTCTATATAATGAATTTCACCCTGATTGATTTCAAAACGGTTTATATCTAAAGGCATCAAATCCCTTATTAATCCTCTGAAATCAGCCGTATCCTGTTTGACTTCAGGGTCATTTTTTTCAGTATTGACAAAGTTTAATTTAGGCTGATCCACTACAAGTTCACCCACAATCTTTCCTTTAAAAAGCGCATTCCAATGGATGGAAAGATCTACATGAGGACTGGTAAAAAATGGAATGCTATCAGCACTTTCCCTATCTTCTGTATCCCTTTTTAAAATTTCAATTCCATCAATCACATAGGCTCCCCTGATCAAGGCTATATCAATGTCCTCAACATTGCCAGTATACTCTTCCATTTCTGACAGTTGCTTGTTGACAAAATGGAGTACGATATCAGGCAAAAAAAGCCTAAATACAATTAATAGTACTATAATAATCCCCAGTATAATAGAAGTTTTTTTACGCATTTTGATGGTCCTATGTGAATCGTTTAATAACCTTTATGCACTTAACTAATTGGCGAACAAAAGAGCTTTAAATCAGTAAAATATTTTAAATATTCATTTACAAATCCGTTCATAAATTTTAAATCTTCTCACTTTTAACCAAGTCATCCAATAGAACTTTGGGTGAAAAAGTAAAAAGCATAAGGAATAGAAACAATATTTCTATAAATAATCCTTGTTTTATTGCAACCAAATTCTATGCCGAAAGTACCCCCTCCTGACATTGGCTAAATCCATACCCATCAACATAAAAATCTGCAAAAAAATAAAACGTCAATAGTAACTTTTGCGAATTTAATTATCATTAAAACAACTCAGTTATTTTAACGATAATTAACAAATATGAAGAATACACTCAAATATTCACAATCAATACAAGTAATCTATTGAAAAAATGATAATTGATATAATCTAATATAACTTTAATATTCCCCTATTCGAATCCCAATTTTAGATTATATCTTTTTAATGTTAAATTAAATTTATATCATTGGCACTAGATTTCTTAGTATTTTTCCATTTTACTCACACATCAAATGCATAAAACAAAATATCAAATAGCATTGTAACAGGCTAAATTCGTGTACGTTACCTCATAAAATACCCATAATCAAACACCTTATATAAATATTTTAAAAAAGAATAGAGAGATAGCGAAGGAAATTAGATATCCTTCACTAAGTAAAATTTTATAAAGATTCGGAAGAATTATTATAAAAAGTAATTGTGCAAATATTAATTATAAACCCAAATGTTATGAAAAAAAGTATACCTCTCCGGTGGATAGGATGTAAAAAATTATTCACCGGCATGCTACTGGCCTCTTTGACAACGAGTCAATTCATGGTTAACCCAGTAGTCGCAAATACCGTCTTTACTTCCGGTATTACAGCAACAAGTGATCTTTTGAAGGTCACCAAATCCCTTATAGTGGATGTACCTATTAAGGGTATTGTCACTGACTCCTCTGGCGAACCGCTTCCTGGTGTCACCATTTCGATTCCTGGAACCTCTATTGGAACAGTTACCGACATCGACGGAAGTTATTCCATGTCAGTACCAGAAAATGCCACCTTGGTCTTTTCCTTTATTGGATTCGAAAAGCAAAATGTTGCCATTGGCGGAAGAAGCATTATAAATGTGACATTGAGTGAAAATGTTTCTGCGCTTGAAGAAGTAGTCGTTATTGGGTATGGTACCCAGGAAAGAAAAGACATTTCTACAGCCATATCCTCAGCCTCTGCGGAAGACCTTAAAGACAGACCATCATCCAACTTTGCTCAATCTTTACAGGGTAAAATGCCAGGTGTCAGAATTTCAAACAACAACTCTGCACCAGGTGGTGGATCCAATATTGTAATAAGGGGTGTAAGTTCGATTAATGCGAGCAACAGCCCTTTGATTGTAATTGATGGTTTCCCTATCAAAGATGGTTACAACAAATCTGAAAACCCATTAAACTCCATCAACCCAGCTGACATTGAGTCAATTGAAGTATTGAAGGATGCATCCTCAAGTGCTATCTATGGTACTCAGGCTGCAAATGGTGTAATCTTGGTTACTACCAAAAAGGGTAAATCAGGCAAACCAAGCATTTCAGTGAATGCCACTACAGGTGTTCAATCAATGCTAAATAAAGTGGAAGTCTTAAACAGAGATCAATTCCTTCAGATGATGGATGAATCCAGGGCAGCTGCTTATGTTATTGAAGATCCAAATTTTGGCACCAATGATCCTGAAGCCCCATTATGGCAATGGACCGATTCTGATGAAACAAGAGTCAGTAACTGGACCAACTATTCTCAGTATTCTGCAGGGATGCAAGATCCTTACCAAATGTTTTACAGATGGATTACAGTTACTGATACTACAAAAAACAGCCCACACAATACCGATTGGCAGGATGTAATAAGCCAAATGGGTAAAACAAACGATATTCAGCTTTCTGCTTCTGGTGGAACAGATGACATCACTTACAGAATTTCAGGAGGTTATTTCAATCAGGAAGGTATCATTAAATCTTCAGGCTATGATCGTTTTTCTTTTAGAGCGAATATAGACATGAAGGTAAACAGTTACCTAAAACTAGGTTTGATGTTGGCTCCTTCTTTGGAAAACACCAAAGTATTGTCCAATATAGAAGGTGGCGGTACAAGTAACCCATTTTATAATGCCTTGGGCTTGCCTCCTATCTGGGCTCCAACAGACGAAAATGGCGTTCCACATTATTATGGAACAGAAGCCACCTACGAGAATCCATGGTTTTGGAACCTGGATTTTGCAGTTAACCCATTGTCCTCTTTTCAAATTGAAGACGAAAGAAGAACGGTTAAAAACTTAGCGACACTTTATGGAGAAATTCAACTGATGGAAGGACTGACTTTCAGGTCGGAATTTCATACTCAGTTCAGGTTTTGGGAAAGAAGTTATTTCCTTCCAAATGCAATGCCTACAGCAGCGCAACCTTTTTCCAGGTCTAGAGGAATCAATCAAGTTACTTCAAGTTTCAACTGGAATTCTCAAAATTTCCTGACTTATACCAAGAAGTTTAATGCACATTCATTAAACACCATGGTTGGTTATTCAGTGGATGAAGCCAGTTACAGAAGTACTTATATCAACAAATACGATTATCCTACAGATTTAATCCCAACATTGAATCAGGGTGTAACGATCGTTAATGCACAAAATGATGCACGTACCAATCGTTCAAGTGAATCCATGATTGGTAGTTTTGCTAGGGTTATATACAACTATGACAGCAAGTATTATTTCACAGGTAGTATCCGTAGAGATGGATCATCTAAATTCGGTAAAGACAACAGATGGGGTATTTTCCCTTCCATGTCCGTAGCATGGCGTGCCTCTGATGAAAACTTCTTTGAGCCTTTGAGAAGTGTCATCAGTGACCTTAAAGTCCGAGGTGGATGGGGTGTAATTGGTAATGCTGGAATTAGTAATTACCTGGCACTTAGCACACTTAATTCCGGAGCTTATGTTTTAGGAGCAGGATCAACTGTAGCTCCTTCTTATGTAGATGGTAAAGTTGCCAACTCATCACTAGGATGGGAAGAAACAACAGATTTCAGTTTGGGTACAGATGTAGAACTCTTCAACAGCAGGGTAATGCTTAGCGTGGATTATTTCCACAGACTTACCGAAAACATGTTGTTTAACTTGCCATTGCCAGTAGTTACAGGATTTAGTTCATTTATGGCCAATGCCGGTTCCATGAGAAACCGAGGTTATGAATATGCTATTTCTACAAGAAACATTGATGGTGTATTCACTTGGAGTACTTCTGCCAACTTATCTTACTACAGAAACAGGGTACTTGATATAGGTAAAGACAAGCGACCAATAATCAACAACAATGGCTATACTGCTGAAGACAGACCATTGGCAGGCATTTGGGGCTATTCAAACTTAGGTGCATTTGATGACTGGGAAGATGTAAAAACCTCTCCTATATTTAATCCTCACCAAGCTTTATGGAGCAAGCGTTCTGCACCTGGAACACCAAAGGCTGCTGATGTGAATGGAGATGGTATCCTGGATTCAAATGACCAGACAGTAATTGGACAAAACAACCCTACTTTTGTTTGGGGTATGACCAATAACTTTGCTTACAAGGATTTTGATTTTTCTGTTCATATCAATGGCGTAGAAGGTGGAGACCTTTCTATGGTTGAATTTGAAAGTATGCTTGGAAGAGGCGGAGGACGAAGAAGTATGACTACAGAATACTTCAACAATTACTGGACGCCAGATAGAACCAATGCAGCTTATGCATCCCCTACAAGAAAAAGTGCTGATGGATCCAGTGTATCTGGAAGCCTTTTATACAAAGGTTCTTATGTAAACATTCAGAATGTAGTCTTAGGTTATACTTTACCTAGGGAAATTGCCAACAGAGCCAATATTAGTAATTTACGTGTATACATGAGTGTCCAAAATGCTTTCTTCTTAACACAATATCCAGGTTACAATCCTGAGGTAAACTATCAAGGAAATTCAGCCTTGTCTCAAGGGATAGACAGGGGAGCTTATCCTTTGGCCAGAACCATCTCTTTAGGACTTAATTTAGCATTGTAAACAGCTCTCAATCATGAAAAAAATAATTAACATACTTATAATAGCTGTACTCCTCGTTTCTTGCTCGGAAGAATTCCTTGACAGACAACCTGAAGACACGCTTTCGACCGGTGCGTTTTACAACAACCCCGCAGAAATAAAAGCGGGCTTAATGGCCTGCTATGCTCCCTATCAGAATATTTATTCCCGATATGAGATGCCTCAATATTTAGAGATCTCCTCAGATGATGGAAAGGATGTTTTATGGCAAAGCAATGATTATTTGTTCAAGAAAAACTCTGGAAACTCCAGACCAAACTTTTGGAGAGATCATTATAAGGTCATTGTAAACTCTAATAATATTATTGACATCATTGACAATTACACTCCTTTAAATACTGCTGAAGCAAATGAAATAAAAGCCTACAAAGGCGAAGCAAGATTCCTTAGGGGATTGGCTTATTTCAACCTTGTACGCTTGTATGGAGATGTTCCTAAAGTGGTGGAAAGACTAGATGATCCTAATGTAGCCATTGGTATTGGCAGGACTTCTTTGAATGAAATCTACAACTCTGTTATCATTCCTGATTTGGAAGGTGCAATTGCCGATTGTCTTAAAAAAGGAGATTCAGAACTTACAGGAGAAGAAGCTAGAGCGACTAAAGGAGCTGCCATGACCATTCTTGGTAAGGTTTATCTAACGTTGAAAAACCATGCTAAAGCGGAAGAGGTTTTGAAAAGGTTGATCGTAGACAAAGAAGCTGGAAATTATTCTCTTTTAAGTGATTTCACTCAAATCCATAAGATGGAAAACAAGTTTAACGACGAGTCCATTTTCGAAATCAATTACAATGCTTCTTTGGGACAACCTAACTTCTTGTTTAAATGGATGACCAATGAGAATGGCTACCGTTTTGGAATTGCTTCCGGAGGTGGACCAATTGTGATGTTTAACTTGATGCAAGAATTTGTTGAGGACAATGATTGGATAGACCAACCAGACTGGACAAGATACAATGCAACGCTTGATTCAGGTAAATTGGAAGGCGGTAGCCCAGAATTACAACCTTGGCCTAAAAAGTTCACCCCAGAAACAAGTACGCTTGAACAATACAATGTTACGGGAACTGACTACAATTACATGGTGACCAGGTATGCAGATGCATTATTAATGTATGGAGAAGCTTTGGTTGGAAATAACAAAGCAAGTGAAGCATTGCCGTATTTTAACATGGTTAGAGAAAGGTCAGGACTTAATGGACTTACTGTTGACCAATTGGATATTGAGCAAATTCTTCACGAGAGAAGAGTAGAATTGACATTTGAAGGTCATCGGTTCTTTGATTTGGTAAGGACAGATAAAGCAATTGAAAAAATCTCCTATGCCTTAATGACCATAGTGGGATTTGATGCAAGAATATTCACCATAGAGCCTATTGAAGAATATCAGCTCTTACTGCCTATTCCTGTTGGGGAAATTCAAAAAGATGCTTCCCTTAATCAAAACCTAGGTTATTAATAATCTCAGCAACGATTTACTAAAACCAATGGACACGTTGGGGTTTGGAAATTAAGTTGCCACCAATTTAAATTTAAGAAAATGAAAAAGATAAAAAATTTAATAATAGTGGGGGTACTGGCTCCATTTATTTTCTTCTCCTGTCTGCAGGAGGACATCGTACCCGTGCCTACTGTCCAAGGCATTCAATTGTACATGACAGATATTGAAGGAAATGATTCCCTGATATCTCAACCTACAGTCAATAAAACTTTCCGCTTTGTGGTAGATACTGATGCAGACATTGCTACAGTTTGGCCAGGAGGTGAACGTCGTATTGTCAAGAAAGTGAATACGGAAACAGATTCATTGGATATGTTCGGTCATCCTGTCCTTATCGTAAGTGATTACTATATGGATTATGGTTTGGTGAAAGCAAGAGGTTATAAAACCGCATTGGGTGAAACCGGCTGGTATACTTCTTACACTTACAAAGAAAGTGGTGAGTTTAACGTAAATGTGGTAGTAACCAATCATGGTTACAGCAGTGCTGATTACAAACAGGTCGTGCATGAAGCCGGAACAGTAACTGTTCTACCTGAGTAAGCTTTTGTAAAGAATACTATTGAATTAAAAAGCCCTTTTCCATTAAATGGAGAAGGGCTTTTTTTATAATTTTTACTTTTAGAGCAAAATTTTAAAGCAATCTAATAATTGATACTTAATTAATACCATATACAATAAGCTTGGGTTTTTAGCTTAAAGTAAATGACATTTCACCACCCATCAAAGGATCAGATATACTGTCCTTGCCAAATTCCAACCGACCACAATACCTTCTACTAAAGGAATTATTCCCGCTGGTCTTTAAGGTAAAATCATACCAACCATTGCTTTTTACAGTAGGTACCCGAATCGGCTTACTCTCTCCGGCAGTCAGCGTTATAGATTTTTTACCATGATTATAGGCATTGTCTTTCACCTCAACCGTTACCTTCTCCTGAGAAGTGTTTTCCATACCAATGCTATACACGCCTGTCTTGTCTTTACCAGCTTCAGCAGTATAGGTGGAAACCAAAGTCAATTTAGGGTCCTTTTTATCCCCTTTAAACTCCCTGAAGAAACCGTTTGGTCCATAAACCTGCAAATGATAAGCCTCCCCTTCAAAAGAGTCTAATGGCCATTCATAATTCAAACTATCTCCTGCTTTTACTGCAAAGGACCAGTTTAGAGCATTTTCAAAAGTATTCGTTTTTGGATTTTTATAAGCACCAGGTGCGTATACTGTAAAGGGAGCACCCAGGGCTTTCTTACCAAACTTCTTATTGGATGCGGCTAAATCAAGGACTATGGATTTACTGGAATGCTTAAATTCACCATCTACATACAGTTCATAAGCAAGTGCATTGGACGGTTTGGTTCCCGGCTCTTGTTTTGGCATCAAAGGTGACTGCAAATGACTGTTATTAATCAGGCTCACTTCATTGTCTGTCAAAACTTTAAAGTTGTCTGGAATGTCTTTATAACTGGCGTTGAGAATTTTCTTGACATGTCCTTCCATGGTCAAGAAATTGGGTAAATCAATCTTCTCCCCATTAAAAGGCCTGAAAACTGAGGTAAGGTCTCCACTTACCGTCCTACGCCATGAGCTAATATTGTCTTCCTTGATTTTTTTACCTGTTTTATGGGACAAAAACTTTTCCATAAACATAATAGTAGAAGATACATCGCAAACTTCAGAATTAACCCAGCCTCCTCTACTCCAAGGTGAGGCAACAATTAGAGGCACTCTATATCCCAAACCTACTGGACTTTCACGAACATCTTCAGCATCCATTCCTGGGTAATTTTCTTCCTGCTCTTTAAAGACAAATTCAGTCCTGGCATCTATGCCTTTGGATACTTTTCCTGCACTTGGATCATTCGGTTTTGGTGGAACAAATGGTGGAACATGATCAAAGTAACCGTCATTCTCATCGTAATTCAGTATAAATATCGTCTTTTTCCAAACCTCGGGATTTTTGGTAAGAATTTCCAGTGCTTCTGATACATACCAGGCACCATACCATGGAGCAGAAGGGTGATCAGAGAAATTCTTTGGGGCTACTAAATAGGAAACTGTTGGAAGATTTCCAGAATCAACATCTTTCCTAAATTCGTGAAATATATCTCCCTTAGGAATCTTTGTTGACCTTTTTTCGCCATCTTCCTCATACTCCAGCACCTCCGTTTTATGGTAATCCGGATCTGCAATATTTGTAGTGAAAGCTCGCTGATGCATTTCCTTGTCCTTAGCAGATAACTTTTCAAAAGCTTCCGGACCGAATTTATCGATGGAGTTGTTAACAAATGCTATTGCCTCTTTTTTAGAGGCAATTTCTTTTTTTATATCGGCTTTATCTGTTTCAACTGCCGTGGCAAGTGAAGCTTCCAATTTAGAAATTTCCGCAGGAAGTGTCTGTTTTTTATGCTTCAAAAACGCATAATGGCCTGGCGTATACCTCACCTCAAATTGCTTGAACCATTCCAGGTTATTGTCAGTAAAATTGGACAACCAAGAACTGTCATCTCTGTCAAGCATGGTTGTTAAACTCACTTCATTTTGGTATACTTTCCATGGAATACCATTGTCTTGTAAGCGATCAGGAAAAGTTTTCCAATCTACTTCTTTTCCATAGGTATGTTCCCCATTTCTTACCAAGGGTTTTTCTCCTACTTTACCGACCGTTTTACCTGCCCAGTGAAAATTTCGGTTGGTGGTGGTACCAGTTAGTGCTCCACAAAAATGCTGGTCACAAACAGTAAAGGCATCAGCAAAGGCATAGTAAAACGGAATATCCTGACGTTCATAAAACCCCATCGTCATGGGAACATGTTGGTATTCCTTTCTACCTGGTCTTTTGGCTTCTATCCAGCCATCATATTTACCATTGTTCCGCGCATCCACTTGATTCTCCCAAGAGTGAGGAATATCACTCATCCAGGTCGCTTTGGTCTCATTTATATTAAACCTAAAAGGCGTAAAAGCATTTCCTTTATTGTCTCGTTGTAACCAAACTTTGTCTTTGTTAGGCAATGAAATAGTTCTTGGGTCATTGTAACCCCGAACACCTTTTAATTTCCCAAAACAATGGTCAAACGACCTGTTTTCTTGCATCAATAAGACCACATGTTCCGCATCTTCAAAAGTGGTCCCTGGGTCTGGGTTAATTGCCATTGCTTTTTCAATGGATGCAGGCAATACGCCCCATAGGCCCATTCCTCCAGAAAAAAGTGCCGCTTTCTTTAGAAAATCTCTTCTATTTTCATTCATAATTTAAACGCTAAATAAAAACAAACTTATTTATTAATAAGACAGAAATATGGAATAGGCGAGTATTTCGTGATGAAATCTTTGATTACATATGCCTATTGCATTTCCCGGCCTTAAATAATTGATGTTAAGGATCTTCAATACCTTAAGTTAACAATAGATATTTTTAAGTAAACAAAAAGGGGGAAAATACTCCCCCTTTATACTATATTAATTGACGATCATACTATTCAACATCCCACCAAACACGAGTGGTAATTCTATCCTCACCTTGAGCCGCAACAGCATCAAGGTAATTCTGCTTATTAAGCGCTTGAACACCAGTCGGGTACATAAACCTCACAGGAACGGTAGAGATATACGCCGCTGGCCCAGGATTAATTTCAGGAATTCCTGTTCTTCTCCAATCAAACCAACCTTCCAAGCCATTGAAAAATAAACTTAGCCATTTTTGAGTGCCAATTTTTTCGAGCTTTTCTTCTGAAGAACCGGAATATTCGACACTGTTTTGCGTAAAGTAGCTTTCTTCTGGCTGTAAGACATCTGCAATTTCACCTAAATTGGCTACTCTAAGTCTAGATTCGTAATAATCGAATGAACTACGAATGCCATTTTCATAATAGGTAGCCGCATCTCCTGTTTCGATGTATCCTTTCTCTTTGGCTTCTGCCAAAATAAATTGGACTTCAGAATAGGTCATAAAAAGAGATTGATAACCTATAGGGGAAGCATCGTCTGAACAAGCCAGACAGGAAAAGAAAACCCCTACCCTGGATATGTGATTGGAGCCTCCTAATTCAGGATCACCTGTAGGCGAATAACCCACAGCATCTTCATCGGCCAATCCGTTTGGAACTCCAGCATAATCCTCTTCTTCACCTATTAAACCCGCACCACTGTTATTGGTAGGCTGAAAATAAGCGTACAAGCGATTGTCTTTCATACCCTTAAGGTAGGACTCGACAGTGGTGCTTAATCGATACTCATCAAATGAGCCTGATCTGGTAGTGTAAAGCGCATGTTGGTTAGGTACATCCTGTAAATGCTGTAAGGCCGCATTGTCCTCATTCCCTTCAAAAATGGGGAATTGAGTAGGATTAGAAACGATTTCCTGCATGCCTGCCGTAGGATCTTTTTTATCAGAAATTCTAAGTAAAGCTCTTAAACGAAGGGAATTAGCGAATTTTTTCCACTTCATTAGATCGCCTTGAAATAAAATATCTCCATCTACACTTTCGGTAGAAGTTCCCAAAATTTCATTGGCCAATTCCAAATCCTGAATAATACCTTCATATATAACTTCCTGACTATCAAATTTGGGATAATTGATTTCTTCTTTAGCACTTGTTGCCTCTGTATAGGGAAGATTTCCATAAGCATCTGTCATGAAGGCATACATGAGGGATTTCACTACAAGGGCTACGCCTACATAATTGTTTTCACCCAATTCACCAGAAATTTCAATTACATTATTAACATCCCTAAGTGAGTTGTAATAAATATTGTAAGGGTCTCCCTCAGGGCCCCAATTGTAACGGTCCTCATTGGTAAACTGAATCTTCGCAGTGTATTGCATGACTACATTACCAATTCCCCATGCCTGACCTGCCGACTCGCTTGCCGCATTTCTTATAATATTAGGCAATAATAAAGAGGACGGAACTTGTTCAGGGCTATTTGGATTTTTGTTTACTTCTTCAAAATCCTTGTCACAACTTACCATTGCCAGTAACAGACAGAAGGACAATCCGTGTATTAATTTATTGTATATCGCTTTCATTTTTCTTTAGATTTAATCAATTAAAACTTAAGATTAAGGTTAAAACCTATACTTCTGGAGGAAGGCAAAGACATGTCTTCAACTCCAGGAATAAGTGTTCCACCGCTCATTGCCATTGTCTCAGGATCAAAATGAGGGTTTTCTGTCCATAATGCTAGATTTCTGGCTACCAAGGAAAGCTTGGCCTCATGAAAAGGCAGTTTACCCATAGCAGATGTTGGAATGGAATAACCAAATGTCACTTCTCTTAATTTAATAAATGAAGCATCATACTTAGCGGCTTCAACATTACTTCTTTCATAATATCGATTGTGCCAATCTCTTGAACTAATCTTAATCGTGTTTTCGACAAATGAGCCATCTTCATTTTGGATTACACCTGGGCTAACAATGCCGTTGCCTTCTAAGGACAAATCATAACCATTTTCACGCCCATAGAGTGTTTCCGCCAATTGGCCTGAAGTGCTACCAATGGTTTTGGTTCTGGAAACAACTATCCCTCCATATCGGATATCAAATAGAAACCCAAATGAAAATCTTTTGTAATTGAAACTATTTTGAATGCCCAGCATCCAATCTGGGTTATAATTACCCTGATAAACCAATTCAGAACCAGTCAATGGAGTTCCAGATGTATTGTGGATAATTTGACCGAAGAATGGGCTGCTCTCATCTTCTACCCTACTAAAGCCATTCCCATATATGTTCCCCATTCTTTCTCCAATTCTGGCCTGTATAGTGGCCCCATTGGCTCCTACCATACTATAAGTAGTCAGATCGTCTGTTAATTCTAAAACTTTACTTCTACTTCTGGTAAAATTGGCCATTACATTCCAATTCAATCCATTGATGTTTTTAACAGGTGATCCTGAAAGAACCAATTCAATCCCATTGTTTTGGATTTCTCCAGCATTAATTATTCTAGAAGCATATCCTGTAGAAATATCAAGTTCAATAGGAATAATCTGATTTTTAGTTCTATTGTCATAATAGGTGAAATCCAATCCCAATCGTCCTTTCAAAAACCGCATGTCCATACCAAACTCAACAGAACTGGTTCTTTCTGGTTTAAGGTAAGCATTGGCCAATCGATTGGATTCTGTTTTACTTTGAATAGATCCCCAGGCAGTAGCCGGGTTATATACATTTGTTAAACTGTATGGATCTGTATCATTCCCCACCTCAGCATAGGCAGCTCTGACTTTGAAAAAAGATACTGCATCTGGTAAAATAACCATATCTGATATAATTCCACTCATCGTAAAAGATGGATAGAAATAGCTATTGTTATTCACTGGAAGGGTACTTGACCAATCATTTCTTCCAGTTACATCAAGAAATAAAATATTGTTATAACCAATTTGTCCAAAGCCATACAAAGAATTGATTCGCTTTTCAGAGACTGCATGTTCTATCTGAAGATTTACAGCAGTATTGGTGAAATTATAAATTTCTGGTATCAATAATTGTGGGGCCATAGTGCTTTGAAACCTATTCTCCTGAACCATTTGATTACCTCCAACAGAAAAAGTATAGGACCACTTGGCTTTCTCAGTATCCGAATAGGTTAACAAGAAATCACTGTTCCGCTCACTGAAATAAACCGCATCTTCTCTGTAACTACCCAAGGGGAACCGCTGCGTACTAAAGGCCCTCTTTCTATCTCTTAAGTCGTTGTACAGATCAAGTCCAGTCCTAACCATCAAATTCAATTTATCTGTAAACTTGTAGTTGGCCATTACATTACCATACACACGGTCTTTGGTTTGACCGTTCGTATTTTCATAAACATTAAAATATGGATTGTCATGGTAATTGTAATTGTAATTAAATTGTTGTCTACCTTCCATTCCAGGCATCCAATAATTCTTTAAACTATTGGTATTAATTTGCCTTCCATACCAAATCCACAAATACATCAAACTTTCTGTTCCATAACTAATACTTGGTCTGTTATCACTTGTGGATTTTTGATAGTTTATGTTGGTATTAATCGTTAGCCTATCTGTAATCATACTTGTTCCACTAAAAGCAAGAGTATTACGTTTCAGGTCAGTATTTGGCACTGTTCCTTTTTGATCAAGATTGGTCCATGAAAATCTGAAATTAGATTTTTCATTTCCTGAGGAAATGGCCACATTATTGGAAAGTGTAACTCCGGTCTCAAAAAAATCGCTAATATTATTAGGGTTTGATATCCATGGCGTTGGGGTAATAGTGCTTCCGGCAGGAGCATTAAGATCTCCACCTCTAAAACCAGCTACATCCCTAGGTGAATCGAATTGAGGAATCATGGATCCCACATCCAATGCAGGCCCCCAACTTTCATCCACACCATCGGCGTTTCCTGAACCCGCACCATCTACAAAGGCAAATTGCCCATTGTTTCCTTGCCCATACTTGTTTTGCCAATCTGGCAATTTCAATGGATTGTCAAAGGTTACATTGGAATTTATTGAAACTCCTAAACCTTTTTATTCTTACCAGACTTAGTGGTGATTAAGATTGCCCCATTTGCTGCCCTAGAACCATATAAGGCTGCCGCCGCGGGTCCTTTCAAAATACTCATCGACTCTATGTCATCCGGATTAATTTCTCCGGCTGGGTTACCATAATCAACTGGTTGATTTCCTGAACCTGAAGACCCCACAATATTGTTACTTATAGGTACTCCATCCACGATGAATAGCGGTTGGTTGTTATTAATATTCAGAGAAGATTCTCCCCTTATGGTTACCCTCGTGGATCCACCTACCCCACTTGAAGAATTGGTAATCTGAACACCAGCCACACGGCCACTCAATGAGTTCATCACATTCGTTTCTCGTGCTTCTGTAAACTTATCTCCACTTACTGCTTGCACTGAATAACCTAGTGCTTTGGTTTCTCTTTCCACCCCTAATGCTGTAACGACTACCTCGCTCAGTTCTTCGGATGAATAGTCTAAAATCACATTGACAGTAGTTCTATTTCCAACCACAATTTCCTGTGATTGGAAACCTATAAAGGAAACCACCAATATAGATTCATTTGAAGGAACGACCAATTCAAACTGCCCATTCAGGTCAGTGACTGTTCCTGTTGCAGTTCCTTTAATAAGGATAGAAGCGCCTAAAACTGGTTCTGAATCACCACTTTCAGTTACTGCTCCTTTAATTGTTCGGGATTGGGCAGATGCCAATTGGCAGGAGACCCCACAAATTAGCACTGTCAAAAACAGCCCTTTGAAAACTGTAGGAATCGAATCCCTAATACTGAGTAATAATTTCTTCATAATTAACAAGGTTTAAGTATTAAAACAAGGAATACCCAAGGACCTTTTGGAGGGTCCTTAATTAAAATTAAAGAAGATTAAATAATCGTTGGTTTTTGATCGCAGCTATAATTCTTGCCGAAAAGGTGATCGTCTGCAGAGCAGCAAAAACCTCATTGACAATAGGTTACACACTAAATATAATTAATAATTATACTTCAAATGATAATACGTTGCAAAAATGATCAATTAAACCATCCACTAATTAAACCACCGTTTAATAAACCATGAACATTATTGCCTGAAAATTAATAGTAAAATAAAACAAAAACCTATCTAATTAAGGATCAGCGACTATCCTCTAATATGATAAGCTTTTGGTTGGGTAAAAGCACGGATACCCATGTAAGACAAGGTCACTCCCATCCCTGAATTTTTCCTTCCTGTCCAAGGTAGGTTTGGACTTACCCGGTCACAACAGTTGACATAAACGGTTCCAGTAGGTAATTTTTCTACCAGTTGCTTCGCTCTTAATTCGTCACCTGAGAACACTGCAGCAGTCAGCCCATAAGAAGTGTCATTCATCAATTCAAAGGCTTCCTCATCATTTTTCACCTTTTGAATCCCTATGATAGGTCCAAATGATTCTTCCATCATAAGGTCCATGCTATGGTCCACATTTGTTAAAACAGCAGGGATCAAATAATACCCTTTATCTCCCCATTTTTCTCCTCCATAAAGCACTTCAGCTCCTTTATTCTTAGCATCAGTAATCTGTGAAAGAATGACATTCATTTGATCAGCTCTGGTGAGTGGCCCTATAAACGTTCCCTCCTCATTAGGATCACCAATTTTATAGGTAGATACTTCATCCACAAAGGCAGCTACAAATTCATCGTAAATTTTTTCGTGGACATATACCCTTTCAACGGCACAACAGCTTTGGCCATTGTTGTAAAATGCTCCCTCAGCAGCATTGATTGCTGCTTGTTTAACATCTGCCACATCCTCCATCACATACAAAGGATCTTTACCTCCCAATTCCAACTGCACGGGCACCAATTTGGAAGCTACTTTTTGCGCAATGTATTTGCCTGTTTTATAAGACCCAGTGAAGAAATAGCCATCCAGATCTGCTTCCAACAACAACTCTCCCACTTCAGCTCCACCAATAAAGCATTCAAATGCATCTTTTGGAATCCCTGCCTCTAAAAGTAATTCACGAAATTTTAGCCCTGTAAGCGAGGCAAACTCTGAAGGTTTATAGGCTACAGCATTGCCTGCCAATAGCGCATATAAGAACACATTGTACCCTACATTGTACGGAAAATTCCAAGCAGAAATATTGGCAATAACACCTAATGGTTCGAAAACTATCTCCTCTCTTGTTCCACCTTCTTCCGTTATGATTTCTTTTTGTAACCATTTGAGCGCATCCTTTTGAATGTGGTCAATTCTATTTTGTGCCCCTTTGATCTCATTTTTGGCTTGTTGAATAGGTTTACCCGTCTCCGAAGTCAAAATCTTCGCCAGCTCGTCTAAATTCGCCATTACCAAGTCACCATACTTTTTGACAATGGCTATTCTTTCTTCCAAGGGTACAGCCACCCACTTTTTCTGTCCTTCTTTTAAAGCGGCTATTTTATTACTTACCTCAACAGCTGTATCTTCTGTAAGCTTTTCAATTGTGCTACCTGTAGCAGGGTTTATGATATCCATTTTTTATTGTCTTTTTACTTTGTCTATAAAATATTCATACAGTTTTAGTGGATCCAAAAGCGGTGCTCCTTTACCTACCGAAAACTCTGGGTGCCATTGCACTCCAAGTACATTACCCTCCTTGTTTTGCAAGGCTTCTATAATGCCATCTTCCTTACTCATTGCCAAGATTTCCAACCCTTCGCCTATATTTTTTATCCCTTGATGATGTACAGAATTCACCACTGCTTTACCAACACCAGTGTATATTGAATCCAGGGTTTTGCCTTTTTCAAAAACTATTTCATGAATTAACCCATCGTATTTTTCAGCATCTCTGTGCTGTATGGCTGCTGGCATTTGGGTAGCGATATCCTGGTACAAACTTCCACCGAAATAAACATTCATTAGCTGAAAGCCCCTACAAATTGCAAGAACTGGTTTCCCCTGTTTCACTGCGTAATCCATTATTCTAAGTTCATAGGCATCCCGGTAAGCATCTCCCAACCATTTCCCCTCAACTATTGGCTTCTCGTTATAAGTTTCAGGAGCCAAATCGGAGCCTCCTTGAAAGACAAAACCATCAAGTTCCTCCAAAATCGGTTTTAACTGATTCATTGGTAGATCTGGCAATAATACAGGAAGAATCCCTTTCTGAGACACATAATTAAACATGTCGCATTCTACATAAGCCAGATTTTTAGGTCCAAATACGATCCTAGATGGCTCTTTATACATGAAACATGCACTTATTCCAATCTTTAGCATAATCTATAGGGCAAACTTATAAATGGATTTAAAGTCTGCTTCAGTTACCCGTTTAGGATTGTTTGGATGACAAAAATCTGCAATTGCTAATGAAGCCAGGGTATCGATATGCTCTTCCTTCACCCCTATTTCTGATAGTTTGGAAGGCAATCCTAATTTTTCATTCAAATCATTGATATAAGTTATAAAGTTTTTGCCTTCGCCTTGTTTTAGCCCTATCATTAGGCCCATTTGTTCGTACCTGTCCTCAAATCCCTCATAGTTAAAGGTCAAACCATGGGGTAGATTAATGGCATTTGCCAACCCATGGTGGGTATCCAATAAGCTGGACAATGGGTGCGCCAAACTGTGTACAATTCCCAATCCTTTCTGAAAGGCTATCGCACCCATCATAGATGCCATTAACATCTTGCTTCTGGAAACCAAATCAGGTTTCAGTGTAGCTGTTTCTATGGATTCACCTATTAATTTAATTCCCTCCAGCGCAATGCCACTACACATTGGATTCCAGTTTTTAGAAAGATACGCTTCAATATTATGGGTAAGGGCATCCATTCCTGTCGCTGCAGTGACAAATGAAGGCAAATCCATGGTAAGCTCAGGGTCTGCAAATACTATTTTGGCCATTAGGGTTGGCGCAAACAGGATGCGCTTCTTCTTGCTTTCATCTTCAGAAATGATGGCACTTCTTCCTACTTCACTTCCTGTTCCAGAGGTAGTAGGAACGGTGATAAAATGCGGTATAGGTTCGGTTACGTATTTGTCTCCTCCTATCAAGTCATCGTAATCCATTAAATCTCTGTGGTGATTAATGCTAAGCGCAACGGCTCTTGCTACATCTAAAGCCACTCCTCCTCCTATTCCAATAATGGCATCCCTATCGGTAGATTGGTACAAAGCTTTCCCTTTAAGCACATCCGACTTGACTGGATTTTTATGTACATCTGAAAAAACTTCAACAGACAAACCAGATTGGCTTAGTTCGCTTACTATCTTTTTAAAAAACCCAAGCTCTCTAACTATAGGATCAGTAACCAATAGTGGTCTTTTTAATTGGTTTTGTTTGAGATAATCAGACAATTCACTGATAACGCCTACTCCAAAACGTATGGCAGTAGGAAAACTGAAATTAAATTTTTGAAGAATATCCATTTTTATAAATGAAAACTTTAGTGATAAAACTTAAGAAATTACGATTAAACTCGAAATCCTTTTTGAGCTAAAATCGAACAAAGATCAGACAACAGTTGGTTTACTGTATAACCTACAGTAGAACTACTCCTTAAGTGAACAAACATTTTTTCTCTTGCGGTTGCACACTAATTTTGATTGCTATTGGATAGGGTGGTTAAATAATTTCAAAATAACGTTTCCTTTCCCAATCGGTAACTTTAGAAGCAAACTCTCTACATTCCCATTCTCTGGTTTTACAGAAATGATCCACAAAAACTTCCCCAAACAAAGATTTTGCTATGGCCGAATTTTTCATTGCCTCGGTTGCTTCTTTGAGTGATGTTGGGATAGATCCATTAGAATAATCTTCATATCCATTGCCAACTGTGGCGGGTTTATCCAATTCTAATTTGTGCTGAATTCCATACAAACCGGAGGCAAGGCATGCCGACATGGCCAGGTAGGGATTTACATCCGAACCTATCACCCGGGTTTCAAGTCGGGTTGATTTTGCCCCTCCTGAAAGGATCCTTAAGGCGGTTGTTCTATTGTCTTGTGCCCAGGTCAATGTTGTCGGTGCCCAGGCACCTTCTACCAGCCTTTTGTAACTGTTAATAGTAGGGGCAAACATTGGTAAAATATGAGGCAAACATTTCAACTGACCGGCTATGTAATGACGCATCAAAGGGCTCATGCTAAATTCCCCTTTAGGATCATAAAACAGGTTATTTTTAACGTCCTTGTCCCAAATACTTTGATGCACATGTCCCCCATTTCCGGGAAGGTCTTCCGTCCATTTGGCCATAAATGTGGCCATTATACCATGTTGGTAAGCAATTTCTTTTACACTTGTTTTGAACAAAGCAGCCCTGTCTGCTGCCAATAAAATATCGCTGTATTGAATGGCTGCTTCATACACTCCTGGGCCTGTTTCTGTATGCAATCCCTCTAATGGGATGTCAAACTGATGACATAAATCAAAAAGGTCATTGAAAAAGGCACTCTTCAGCGATGACCTCAAAATGGAATAGCCAAACATTCCCGGTGTCAATGGTTTGGTATTGGAACAATTTTCCCCACCAAAACCATCTGGAGTACTTTCAAAGTTAAACCACTCAAATTCTTGAGAGAACTGAGGGGTAAAACCTAAATCTAAGGCTTGCTGTTTAATGTTCTTCAATAATGTTCTAGGGCATACAAGTGCTCCATTTTCCTTGTCTTTGCTAAAATCAGCTAGAAAAAATGGAAGGTCATTTTCCCATGGTATTTTGCGAAAAGTAGCTGGGTCAATTTCTGCATGAAAATCGGGATAGCCCGTATGCCAACCTGTGACAGAAACATTGTCGTAGGATTTATCTTCCACATCCCAGCCAAAAACCACTGCACAAAAGCCCATTCCACCATCCAAAATAGAAAAGAACTTTTCTAGCGAAACTACCTTACCCCGCAATACCCCATCAATGTCAACAATGGCCAATTTGACCTTATTAAAAGAACTGTTCTTTAAACTTGATTTTACTTCTTCTTTACTTAATTTCATGAAGTTTTTGTCTTGTTAAGGAATAATACAAAGAAAAGGTATGCGCCTAAAAGCATGGCGAAAAACAATAGTGCCAGATTGAAATTATAAATGGTCATGGCAATTAAAGACAAACTTGCAATCACTAGCGCAACTATCGGAAACAATGGATAGTAAGGCACTTTAAAAGGTCTTTCTAAATCAGGTTCATTTTTTCTTAGTTTAAGAAAAGCGAGCATTGATAAGATGTAAAGACATAATGCACCAAATACAGCGATGGTAATGATCTCTCCGGTTTTACCCGTGAAAAGAGCTATAATCCCTATGCCCATATTAAATATCAAAGCATTAACAGGCGTTTTAAACCTTTTACTCACTTTACCTATTGCCTTGGGTGCATAACCTACACGACCAAATTCAAAGGTAGTACGCCCAGCTGCTAAAATAATCCCATTAAAGGAGGCTACTAGTCCAAATAAAGCTATAAATACCAATAAATGGTAATAAAAAGGATTGTCCCCTTTAACCAAACCCATTGCTAAAGGCAATGGGGAATCAGAGGCAACTCCTGATCCATCAGGATAAACAATCGCTTCCCAACCACCAACACCTACAGCAGCCAAAAAGGTAAGCACACATAAAATAACCAGTGTAAGCAAGGCAAAACCAAATCCTTTTAAAATATTCTTCTGAGGATTTATAGTTTCTTCAGCCACATTTGCTACCCCTTCAATCGCTAAAAAGAACCAAATGGCAAATGGTATTGCTGCTACTATCCCCATATATCCATTGGGAAGAGCATTGATCTGTAAGTTTTCGACTTTAAATTCCGGCAAGGTAACCCCTGCAAAAAACAACAGACCTAAAACAGCGATAATGGTAATGAACAATTCGAAAGTGGCTGCTACCTGAAGGCCTACAACATTAAGCGCAGTGAAAATGAGATAGGCCACAATACCTATCAGCAGGGGATCCAGCTCAGGAAAGAAAATGCCAAAATAGGCACCAATAGCTGAGGCAATAGCAGGTGGTGCAAAAATAAATTCAATGTTTTGAGACATTCCAGCCAGGAAGCCAAGGTGCTTGCCCAAAGCACGTTCAGCATAAGAAAAAGCACCTCCAGCTTTAGGTATGGCACAAGCCATTTCTGTGTAACTGAAAGTAAACGTCACATACATTATAATAATAAAAAATATGGCGATGGCGGCACCAAGGGTACCTCCTTCAGCAAGCCCTAAATTCCATCCAAAATAATTACCGGAAATTACATACCCCACTCCCAAACCCCACAACATAAACGGCCCTAAGGTCTTTTTTAACTGCTGCTCTTTTTCGTTTGTTATTTGATTCATATAAACTTTACTTTTTGGAAATGAAAAAGGACTATATAAAATATAATAAAATGTCAAAAATGCACATTATCGGATCATAATTACAAATTTTTCAATAAATCCTCCTTAAAATTAAAAATAATTTTGAAATTTAGCGTAAACACGTAAAATTATTTAAATAAAATGGTCGTTTAAAAATGAACATCCTTTTCAATTCTAAACCATAAATCGAAAAAATAACGCTTTAAAAATGGGCATTCAAAACGAAGAAGCAAAAATATAAAGTCCAGTACTTTACAACCATTATAATCACAAACCATTGTTAATTAACTTTTTATATTTTTATTCCAATAAAGCGGAAGAAAAACTGAAGATAATTTCGAACTTTAAAATTGTGTATTTTGTCTTTCAAGTAACAATATAGAGATGGTTAATGTACAGACCAAATCTAATTCGGACAATAATCACATAAAGGTGAAGTTTAATAGCATTCTTACCGTAATCAAACAATTATAGCTTGTTTCGGATTTGGCACAGAAAAAATTAAGGAAAAACGTATGCATATTGCAATTTCTGGGAATATTGGAAGCGGAAAAACCTCACTTGCATCAAAGCTATCAGCGCATTATGGTTGGCAAATAGAATTTGAATCAGTTGAGGAAAATCCCTACTTAGCGGATTTTTATACTGACATGCCCAAATGGGCATTCCATTTACAGGTATTTTTCCTACACAGTCGTTTCAACCAACTAAAAAGAATCCAGGGAAATGCCATTTCCACTATCCAGGACAGGACAATTTATGAAGATGCACACATTTTTGCAGCCAATCTTTTTGAATCTGGCTTAATTTCTAAGAGAGATTATGAAAATTACAATGGACTTTACCATTCGATGGTGAATTATATTAAAGCTCCTGACTTATTGATTTTTTTAAAAGCAGACATTCCCAAATTAGTGGACCAAATTGAGAAAAGAGGGCGGATTTATGAAAGGAACATTCAAATAGCTTACCTAAAAAATCTAAACAACCTTTACGAAAAATGGATTGCTGAATACAATTTGGGAAAGCTTTTAATAATAGATGTTAACAACATGAATTTCGTTAACAATGCAGAAGATTTCTCAACAATTGTAGGGAAAATTGACAGAGAGATTTTTGGACTGTTTAATTAAGCCATTTTTCTCACCATCCAGGAGCCAATGACTTTTAAAGTAGCGGCATCTGGTCTTAATAGCAATTTATCAATTCGCTGAAGTTTACCTCCAATCATAAGGTTTTCATAAGCAGGAATCCTTATTAATTTGAACCCTTGAAGCCTACTAATCAAATCATATTGCAAATCATTGTAGGCATTTAATTTCCAGCCGGAGGAACCATTTCCTGAGAGATCAGGAGCTTCTTCAGATCGTCCAAAGCACCTGGAAGCAATAGGTGGCCCATTCCAAATACGTTCCTGCGAGCCGGAGACCAAGCATTCCCTTTCAAAAGTCCTACACATTCTTAGGTAGCTTTGATGCCAGGAAAAACTAAAAGTCGAATAAATGTCTGCTTTTAATGTTTTGAGTCTATACCTATTGAAATGGTAGGGGTCATCATAAACGAACAAAAACTTGTCTATTTTAATATCAACTTTTAATTGATTTAAAAACGGGAATTCATCCTTTCCATTCAGTTCACTGTAAGCATCAGAAAGCAGGGCTTCTCCCTTACCTTCTATTAAGCTTCTCTTAACCGGTATGATGAAATCAACTTCCGAAGCCATTTCAATTTCTTCCAGGGCTTTGATTAATTGATCTGTTTTTAGGTGGTGCATTTAGACGAATAAATTAACAGTGTAAAAAAGTGAGGGTGAATCAATTATTCATTTTCAATTCTTTCCTTCAAATTGGGCTTGGATCCAGGAAATGTAGTTTTCGAGGACATATCATATCCAATCCATAGCATTATCGCTAAAAACACAATACCAAAAATGAGAAAAATCAACTTGTTCCTATTCATTGTTTCATCGAATTTATATTTTAAGCTAATCAAGTATACAAAAAAATAGTTCCCTTTAATCTTATACTTTTAAGGGGATTATGAGCGTTTATCACTAAATTACTAAAAGAGAATAATATTGGCTCTAATTGGCAAAAATCATTATTTATGTAAAAAAAAATAATTATTTGCTAAATTACAGCTTTCCAGCCCTATTTTTGCGTTGGACTAAAATGGCTATTGTTCAATACCTAGTCTATTTCAATCAACCTATTCAATAAGACCTATTATATGTACAAACAGATCAAACCAGATATGATCTATCATTATTTCGATCAGGATATTGAACTTATCCATGAAATCATAGAATTGGTTTTAGAACTGAATGTGCAAGATTTAAAAAATCTAATGCCTCTATACCAAGATGGAGAAATAAATCAAATAAAGAAGAAGTTTCATAAGTCTAAGCCCGTTTTTAGTTTATTAGGTGCTAATAATGTGAACAAAAACATTGTCATTTTAGAAAACAACATCAATACTGAATTTTCGGAAAAATACCCTGCTTTTCTGGAAGCCTTAAATGAACTTGAACAGGATTTACACTCATTCCTTAAAAGCTCGCCTCATTAGTTAGGTTGTGCCAATGATGGCATTCATTATTTCATTTTTCAATCCCTTCTAATAAATCCTTTTAATGATTAAGTTTCCTTTTTATAATCGAACACAATTCTTTGGATTTTCACTTTTGCTTTCCTTGGTTTTTTCTTGTACTCCGCAAAAAACTCAAACGGGGTTAGTGGGTGAAAAAGCCATGGTTGTGAGTGCGCATCCTTTGGCTTCAGAAGTAGGCAAAGAAATATTGCTACAAGGAGGCAATGCGGTAGATGCGGCCATAGCTGTCCACATGGCACTTGCCGTAGTATATCCACAAGCAGGAAATTTAGGTGGTGGCGGATTCATGGTAATCCGAGAAAAAAATGGTGCCGTACATTCGCTAGATTACAGAGAGAAGGCACCTCTGGGAGCAAGCAGAGACATGTACCTGGATGAAGAGGGTAATCCTCAACCTGAAATAAGTCAAAATGGTCACCTGGCCTCAGGAGTTCCGGGATCTGTTGACGGCATGGTAAAAGCCCATGAAAAATTTGGCACTCTTCCTTGGAGCAAATTGATAAACCCTGCAATATTACTTGCAGAAGAAGGTTATAAATTGACAAATGTAGAAGCAAATTTTCTTTCCGAGACTTCTATTAAACTTAAAAAATATTCTTCTATTGACCCTATTCATTTCACTGCCAAGGAATTTAAAAAAGGAGATGTTTTAGTACAAAAGGAACTTGCCCAAACACTTAAATTGATCAGGGACAATGGTCGAGAGGGTTTTTATTCAGGTGAAGTAGCTGATTACCTGGTTGCAGAAATGAAGCGAGGTGGTGGATTAATCAATCATGAGGACCTTGAAAACTACGAAAGCAAATGGAGGGAACCATTAACTGGAAATTATAAGGATTATAAGGTTATTACTATGGGTCCACCAAGCGGAGGTGGCATCATTTTGCTTCAGATGCTAGGCATACTTGAAAACCATTCCATTTCTAAGGACAAGTACAGTAATTATCTTCATTTGAAAACAGAAATGGAACGTAGAATCTATGCAGATCGAGCGGAATACATGGCCGATGCTGATTTTTATCCAGTTCCAGTTGAGCAGTTGGTAGCTGATAAGTATTTAAAGGAAAGGTTTCAAAATTTCAATCCTGAAAAAGCAACGCCATCTAATGAAATTAAAGCAGGTGATATCCCTCTGGAAAGTGAGGAAACAACTCATTTTTCTATTGTTGATGAGGAAGGAAATGCTGTATCCAGCACCACTACGCTAAATGGAAATATGGGATCGAAAGTACTGGTAGCCGGCGCAGGATTTATCTTAAACAATGAGATGGATGACTTTTCTATTAAGCCTGGTTTTCCTAACATGTTCGGTGTCCTTGGTGGAGAGGCCAACAAGGTAGAACCAAAGAAAAGGATGCTTAGCTCCATGAGCCCAACCATTTTAGAAAAAAATGGCAGTTTATACATGGTAGTAGGGACCCCTGGTGGCTCCACCATACCTACCTCAGTTTTTCAAGTCATCGTAAATGTTATCGAATTTGACATGGGCATGCATCAATCAGTCAATGAAAAACGCTTTCATAGCCAATGGAAACCTGATTGGATAAGCTATGAAAAAGGGTATTCTGACAAAGCAATACTTAAAGAGCTAGGTGCTAAAGGCCATGAGCTCAATGAAAGAAATGCTATTGGAAAAGTTGATGCCATCCTGAAAAGAGAAGATGGAACATTGGAAGCAGGAGCTGATTCCAGAGGCATGGATACGGCTGCAGGGTATTGACTTAAAAATGTTCACCTGTTAAGTTGTGAAATCATTTCTTGTTTTCACACATCCTCAAAAAATGGGGACTGGTTCCGGGGATACGCTCAATTATTTTTCTCGCCTCCAAGTCCAACTTTACGGATACAAGGTACCAGGGAATGGAGCCATCGAAACGATCCTTCAATGTAACTATGGCCAATTCATTCAATTCCTTGTAGGAAATCTCGTTCCTTTCCTCAAGGGTTTTAAGAATAAAGGCTCTAATTAGCGTGTATTTAGACAGCAAAATATTCACCCCTTTCTTGCCTTCCGGGTGCAATGTCAATAGCCTATTTTTCATACAGGTTCGGTTGATTTTTCAATCTCTACATAGAATAAACTTCAAACTACAAAAAAATAATATTAGATAGATCATTAATGATCAGGCCACTAATAATGCCTCTCATTTAATAGGCGTTTGATGAATTTTCACTCTACCCCATATTCACTGTACAAATAGTCCATTGCTTTTTCCATTACAATATCCTTTCCATTTTCGATAGTGCTATCGGTATTTTTAACATAGACATCTGGAACATGTCCAATTCCATCTAAGCTCGCACCGTTAGGCAATAAGAACTTCTGTATAGAGTACACATACCGCCATCCGTTTGGTAAAAAGCGCATATTACTTACGGTTGAAAAATCACCAGCAGTGGTATCCCCTATTTGGGTAACATGGTCAAATGCCTTTAAATGCAACAAGAAAATTTCACCAGCACTAATTGTTCTTCTATCTGTGAGTACTATTACCGGCTTGTTGTAGGTATTATTACTATCAAATTGGGTGTGATAAATCTTCTTTTCATCAAAATCATTGTAACCCCTACCATTTCTAGTCTGCACGCTATATATTTCATGTTCTCCATCAGAAAATGCCTGTGCAATTCTTGCTGAATACCTGTCGTCGCCACCGGTATTTTGTCTTATGTCCAATACAATGGCCTCGGTGTTTTCAAATATTCTGATTATCTCATCAATGACTGAAGGATTATAGCCATCCATTGATCCCAAGTATAGGTATCCTATATTCTTGTTCTTTACATTTCCATACCAAAGTTCATCTTCTGATTTTACCTCATTAATATTCTCCAGGTACCTTGAAAGCAATAATTCAGCGCTGAATTCAGCAATAGATTGTGCATTAAGCGTATAACCAGATTTATAATGATTGCTTCCATCATATAGGGCCGTATGACTGTCATCTAAATGTTCTACCATAGTTGTCATTACTTCCCAAAGTTCTTCATTAGATAGCTCATCAGTCACTTGTGGACGATAAGTTTGGTACAACTGATCCCAATCTATGTCTCTAACTTCAAATAGGCTGTAATGCTGGTCAAAATCATTCCAGAAGATTTCGAAATTGTTGGTCGGGCTGTTTGGTGCATCCTCACCTAAAAAAGCTTCTTCACAACCAAACCAGAATAGAGAAACGAGGATCAAACAAATATTTTTATTCATCTTGGAAATATTAAAATTGGAAGGCCATGAATTTATAAATTCTTCAATATTAACGTGGAAGTATTGAGTCATTTGATCAAAGATTAAATGTTATACCAGTAGCCGGCGTCATGGACATCCTTTTATAAGGGTGGAGTCCATTAACTTTTTGGAGGAATAGAGAATAATCAATGTTCCATGCCAAACGAGGTGATATTTGGAAAGTGTAAGTAACATTCCAATCCAAGCCTAAGTATTGACCAAAGGAGGAAGGTTCCCCCTGCAACATAATTTTAACCGGACTATCCTGGTTCTCTATTATAAACTCATCAATGCCATTATAGGGCGGTCTACCCAAAAATTGGGCAACAGGTATTCCGAGTGATGTTTGAATGCTGTGCTTTGGTTGCAATCGCTTTGTCAACATACCCTTAATGGCCAAACCTTGTGTAGAAGTGTAGCTAAATGCATCCAGATCGTTCCACTCGACGAAAAAAGCCCTGGTTTCATAAGCGCCTCCAACATGGAAATCGACGGATTCATTTTGGTTTGCAATCCTCACTAAATATTCCAGTCCAATATTGATGTCTAAATAGCTATTGGTAAACCGATTTGTCTCATTGGAATTCAATTCACCAGCACCATAGGCTATAGATATGCCTAAAATGTTTTTAGCAGTTCTCCGATAGGTTATGCCAAACTGCATCCCGTTTCCTTGTTGATTTAAGGGGGATAAAATAGCGTCATTTAGGTAATTATTCTGATATCCTGCACTTACCTTAAGGCTTTTAACTGCATGGTTAACTCCATTCTGCGCTTGTAAAAATCCGGCTGATAGGATAAAAAACAAAGTATAAAGAAGGGCTTTTTTCATTTTATAAGTAAAGGCTTTTTTAAGATTAATTGTGGTTTGTTAAAGTATGACAACCAAGTAGCGTTATACCCTTGCTTTAAAGAGAAAATATTAAAAAAAAGATCAGGAGTGTTTAAATATTACCCTCTTAAAGTAATTAAACCCCTGTGAAACAATAGGTTTACCAAAGACAATAGCGCTTATTGAATTCCGAATAGAACCATAATAATATACTAAGATTAGTAAATTACAGCAAGATTTAAGTTATTCTAAAATCAAAAAAGGTTTTGATATGAAAAATTTTGATGCTGTTTTTATCAACCTATCGGAGGACCTTTACCTGTTTCAACCAAAAAGAGAAGTGTTGAATCGTAATTTGTCGGTATTGTTGTCAAAAAATCAACAATACCGACAGATTTACTTGAATTTCATTACACATTTCCACGGATTTAAACCCGTGACTAATGGTTTTTAAGCACCTTAAACCAAATATTTGGAAAGACTTAAGTGTGCTTTTGTAAAAGTATTTTCTGAAATTATACCCGAAGTGATTTCACTTGGTGTTTTTAGCACCAATAACTTTACGGATACAGGTATTATTTTCTTAGTAAATCTTTAATTGCCTTCATCAGTACTCCTTCAACCTCCGGAGCTACGTTTGATGCCCTATTGCTTACTTCATAGCCTCCTTTTTCATAGGCCAGAGCAGTTCCAATGTATCCAGGGCCAAGATCACCATAAGATGCCATGGCGACAAATAAGTCCGGCCGTTCCGCTTTTGCCGCAAGCTGATATTCTACAAACAGTTCACCAGGCATGTGCAATAGTCTGGTATCATTCAGGCTTAGACACATTAAATCCAATTTTTTTCCAGCCTGTGACCTGCGCAACCATGCCATTTTACGCGCGTTTCCACTGCTTTTTACTAATAAATCATTGCTGGTTTTTAGCTCCTCTTGCATTTGGTACAAGTACTTGGCAGGAGGCAAAGCAACCGAAGAAACATTCCAAGTCACATTCTCTGCCGATATTGGTTCCCGCTTTGTTGTTTCCCAGGCTTTTTCCATTCCAGCAGCCAAACGTTCTGCAAAAATAAGTCGATTTTCGTGAGACCCATCATTGTATTTTCCTGCGGCAATATTGCCCCCAGCACCGTTAAAATGTACATGCAAGGCATCTGGTACTGCCAATTGACGAAAAAACCTGGCTACCCCTACGAAATCCGGATTAGGGATACCTGTACGGTAATAACTCTGAGGGTGCGTGGCATAATAACTAAAAATAGCAACTGGTTTGTCTTCATTCCAAAAGCTAACAAGTGACAACTCAGGATCAATCAATCCTTCAGGTTCGGCACGAATTTCAGCATCTTTGGTAGTGGACATGCGCGTTACACGAACTTTCCCATCTGGCCCATAAATGTTTCGGTTGGATGCCACTTTTTCTACAATGGCTTTGCCCAAGCCCAAATGAGTGACAGGCTGGGAATGACCCAAAGAACTTTTAACTGCAACTGTTAATCGACGAAGTGCATCACGGGCAAAAGTCCCATCAAACTGGGTAGGATTAATTTTTGCCGGATCAAGTCCCGCTTCGATAAGAATCTGTTCAGCTCCCGCATCAAATCTCGGTGCATCGTGCTGATGGATTGCATTTACTGCAATGCGTTCAGGAATAGATCCTACAGCAGCGGCAAGTGCCCGCTTGAAATCATCCATCCCTTCATTTCCAATAGCAAGCCAATCAACAGCACACAAAACAATTGGCAATCCTGCTCCTTGCAATACGACCCCTTTGGCACGTAAACCCAAGTCCCAAGTATTAATAGAAATATCATAAGCCAACGGGTCTCCTACCGGTGGCGTAACATCAATGTCAAAAGTGGAAAGCCTCAATCCCTCTGTATGGTTTTGAGGAGGAAATAGCTGGCTTTCCTTGATACTTCTCCCCTCTGCTATGGGAAGTTGGGTAAAGAAAAGTAGGCAAAACAAGCAAAGTATGGCAGACAACCTTTTATTAAAACCGCTCATCATTCTTAATATTTAACTTTCAAAAAACAATTCTTTCAAACTCCCTCAATTTAAGGGAATCCATTGTAATGAACAAAGGAGAAACCTGAGGTTTCTCCTTTGAATTTAAAGCCCACATTCATTCTCAGAGTAATCTGAAATTAACTTGGACTCGTATTTTAACAAATCATTTAAAGATGACTACTTAATATCCCGGGTTTTGAGGGAAATCAGCATCCACATTCAAATCGATTTGTTCCTGTGGTATTGGCCACCTGAAGTTATGTTCTGCGATATTAGCACCAGGTACTAGAGGGTTATCATTGTATTTCCTTACCCTTTCAAGGAGCATACCTGTACGCCTCAAAACAATAAGTCTCCACTCTTCACCATACAGTTCTCTCACACGTTCATCCAATAAGAAATCCATATCAATTTCTGATGCAGAAACAGGAGTTGCATTGGAGCGATCTCTCACCCTATTTACATCCGCTGCTGCAAGGCTATTATTACCCAATTCCAAATAAGCTTCTGCCCTTATTAGCAAGGTTTCAGCAAAACGCAAGGCATACCAATCCTTGTGAGTAATTCCTCCTCCTGAACGGTTTGGCTGCAAGAAATAATTTAAAGCATCAGTAAATTTAATGTGGATAGGGAAAATGATTTTCGTTGAATCCGCCATAGGATCAGGTCTTGCTGGATCGTAAAGGCTGAAATCAATCTTTTTCTTGTCGTAAGCAGACTCCGGGTTGTCATAATAAAAATTACGCTTTAGGTTATGCTCAGCATTCCTGATATCATTGTCCCAATCGTTTTTCCACACATCATAATAAACCAAGCTAGTACCTCTACCATTTGCAGTAGGTCGGCCTAAAGAATCGGAATATCCAGTATACAAACCATTGAACATTTCACCTTGAAAACCTTTTTTACCATCAGGAGTAAGTCCAATATCAAAATAACGTGGACCGAAAATATACGCACTCGCTATCTGTCCACCACCAATAAGGAAAGGCTCAACTTGAATGGCCCACATCGACTCTTTATTCTCAGTCAAGTTGTGATTTCCAAAACCAAAGAGGTCTAAAAACACATCTCCCGAGCCCCAAACATCATTGCCAAGTTTTGTACCAAAACGGCTTGTCATCAAATCGTAATCATAACCATCAATCACACTTGTAGCTGCTTCAGCTGCCAACTCAAACTCATCCTGTTCGAGATAAGTCTCCGCAAGATAATGCCATGCTGGTCCTTGGGTAATTCTTCCAGGAGCATCTTCTTCTCCTGGTTTAGGTAAATTAGCTGCCGCAAATTTGAAATCTTCCACCATCAAGTCGTGAATATCCGCAACAGGATTTCTAACAAAATCCGCCTTGGCCGAATTAATAGGCTCAGTCAATAGAGGAAGATCCCCATAAGTAGAAACCAGATACCTGTAAGCAAAGGCCCGAAAGAATCTAGCTTCAGCTATGTATTTGTTTTTACCTGCTTCACCACCCACAAAAACGTCAGGATCTGCAATGCCTACTTTATCAATCAATACATTTGACCATTGGATAATTTCAAACCCTACATTCCATGTAGCGATAACATTTCTCCAAACAGGAGTCATGTCATTGTATGAGTTTAAATAAGAACCTCCAGGACCAGGTGTTTCACCATTGTACCCAAGATCAGACCCATGTGTGGCCCAATTCATCACTCCAAATTCACCAAATGAATAGTATGCTGATCGGACACGGTCGTGAATAGCTGTAATTCCCTGGAATGCCCCCGCTTCAGTTAGATAAGCGTTGTCTGGTGAAAGAAAATCGATGGGTTTTTCATCAAGAATATCTTCACTACAGGACGGAAATATAAACAGCGCAATGGCAGCAACCACCAAAGACTTAATTGCTAGTTTTTTTATATTTATGTTCATTGTTTTTTATTTATCAGGTATTACTTAATTAATAAGCTGATTTCTTATAGGCTAAGATTCAAACCTAAAATGAAATTTCTCATAAGCGGAGTATCACTCACACCCGTTTCAGGATCCCAACCTTGCCAGTTTGTCCATACATAAGGGTTTTTGCTTGCGATATAAACCTGAGCGGACTGTAAATTTAATTTATTCAGAAAGTTTTGTCCGAAAGTGTAACCTAGGGAGATGTCTTGTATCCTTACAAAACTTCTGCTTTGATATACCCCACTCTGACGTTGAGGCACGTTATAAATACCTGTAGTATTCGTCGTTGGGTTTTCTGGTGTCCAGTATTGATTTACAGCTGAATTATTTCTTCTATCCGGGAAATAGAATAGAGGATTGATAATTGCAGCATTGTCCGCTAAATAATAATTTTTACCTCCTTGAATGGAATTAACAAAAATTGAAAGAGTGAAATTATTATACGTCAAGGAGTTGTTGATACTAAAACGATAACTTGGAGATTCGTTTCCGATCACCTTTCTATCATTTGTAGGATCTATGGCTCCATCACCATTCTGATCAACATAACGGAATTGACCTGGATACCATCCATCTAGTGTATTTCCACTAAAGAACTCTTCTTCAGTCCAAACTCCTCCGGCCATTTCATAATCGTATAGTGCACTAAGGGATTCGCCCACAAACCAGCCATTCCCAATATCATTGTCATTCTCGCCACCATATAATTTTGTGATTTCATCCCTGTTTAAAGCAAAGGTGAAATTGGTCTCCCATCTAAACAGTCCATCCATATTGATGGACCTCAAATCAAACTCTACACCTTTGTTCTTTAAACCACCTATATTCGTCCAGATATTCGCATACCCTGCAGTTCTAGGAAGTTGTCTCAAGACCAACACATCTGTTGTAGTTGCAGTATAGGCATTGAATGAACCTGTAATTCTATTTTGCCACAAGCCGAAATCCAAGCCTAGGTTATAAGAAGTGGTCGTTTCCCATGCCAGGTTTTCATTCCCAAGGTTACTTGGGTAAAGTCCAATAGCCGTTGATTGACCATAGACATAATACCTGGTTCCCATTCTAGACAAACTTGAATACCTGCCTATCCCTTGGTTACCATTTTTACCATAAGAGGTCCTTAATTTCAAATAGACTCCCAAATTTTCAAGGAAAGGTTCATCAGAAGCTACCCAAGCCAAGGAAGCAGATGGGAAAGTTGCCCATTTATTACCAGCACCGAATCCTGAGAATCCATCTCTACGTACCGTCCCAGTAAACATATACTTGGATTGGAAACTATAATTTACACGAGCCATGTAGGCAAGACTGTTTTCTTCATAAGCAGAAGAGCTACCAGTGATGACCTCAGCCAAACCAATATTATTATAACCAAGAATTTCATTTTCAAAACCTGAAGCTGTGAGTGTAGAAGAATTGCCACTTCTTCCTTCTCTACTGAATAGGAAAGTAGAATTAATCTGATGGTCTCCAAATCCTTTAGAATAACTAATTATATTGTTAATGTTAAAATCAGTTGATTCAGAAGGGTTTTTTATAGCCAAACCTCTATTTGATACTCCTTGAGGAGTTAAACTCGAATGAAAGGTATTGTTATTACTGTTGGCATATACCTGGGAATAATTGAACTCATAATTTAATCCTTCAATCCAAGGCACTTTAACCTTGATTCTTCCCACAGCAAAAAGCTCATTATCAATATCAGAATTATCAATATACTTGTATACAAGAGGATAAGGTTGGAACAATTCTCCTCCCAGGTAGATGTCGTAATTTGGCTCTCCGATATAATTATTGACCAATGGACTTGCGTCCCTTGCATTTGATAGACTGGTTGGAATTCCTGAATTATCTCTGGAACTATAAGAAACATTCAATCCAAAAGTTAACCAATCTGTTATCTCACTTTCAACATTGCTACGAAGGGTGAAGCGTTTGAACTTATCATTTTTCTGAATTCCTTCAACATCTGTAAAGGAACCGGAAACATAATAGGTGGATCGCTCAGTCATACCCTGAAGACTCAAGTTGTAATTTTGCATTGGAGCAACTTGTAAAACCTGATCTACCCAGTTGATTTCATTACCTGCAAGGTAATTTTGTTGCTCTTCAAAAGTCTTCAAATAAGAGCCTACTGTTTCTCTGTTGGTTAAATCTGCTCTTTGTGGTCTTCCTTCCGCACTTGTAGGATTGGTTTTATACCATTCATAAACTTTACTTTGATGATCCCAGTCCACCAAACGGTTTGCAAACTCGTCCCCATTCATTACTCTCATCGAGTTATTGGTCATGTCCTGGAAGCCAGTATACATTCCGAATGAAATCACCGGTTTTTCTGAGGTACCTTTTTTGGTAGTAATCAGCAAGACACCGTTGGCAGACCTTGATCCATACACAGCGGCAGCACTGGCATCCTTAAGAATATCAATTGTCTCCACATCATTGACATTGATGTTGGAGATACTTCCATTGTAAATCACACCGTCCATAACGATCAAAGGACCATCAGAAGCAGAAAGAGAAGTTTTCCCTCTTATTGAAAGTTCAGGCTCACTAGATGCTCCTCCCCTTCCTTCCAGGTTAACACCTGCAGAAGCACCTATCAAGGCTTGAAAAAGGTTGACATTAGCTTGATTTGCCTTGTCTTTCATCGAGATTCTTGCTACAGAGCCAGTAAGATCACTTTTCTTTGCCGTACCGTAACCAATGACAAGAACCTCATCCATTGAGGTTACATCCTCTTCTAATACCACATCCAATACCGTTCTGTTCCCTACGGCAATGCTTTGGGTAACGTACCCAATATAGGAAAAAGACAAAGTAGCGTCCTCTGGTACAGAAATCGAATATTGCCCCATAAGGTCGGTGGCTGTTCCGGTGGTAGTTCCTGGAACAAATACAGTTACACCAGGAATGGTTTCCCCATCGCTATCCGTTACGGTACCGGTAACGGTGATGTCCACAGCAATATTTTTGTTGTTTAATTGCTCATTATTTACAACGTCCATTGCTGGCTCAATTCTGTCGTCCATCCTCTTGTTCGCACCCCAGGAATATCCCAGTGTCAAGAATTGGGTGGAAAAAGCAAGGACAAATAATCCATGCTTTAGTTTTAAAATTTTAGGTAATTTTCTACTCATTAGTTAAGTTATTAAAATCCATAAATTAGGTTAAACATTAAATAACATTTTATTATTTTGAATACATTAAGCTATGAAAATTATAAACTACTTGATTCAATCGCAAGCGATTAATAATATTTATATTTTAAGTGGTAAAATAGCAAGAGTTCTGGACAAATATCCTTTTGAAATATTAACCTATGTGAAAGATAAAAGGCCAAAACTATCTTAAACACTCTTAGCAAATCAGTGTTTAAAGCCAATACTTTTTGTGGTTTTTATCGCTATAAAAACATCAAGGGCATAAATAATTCTAATATTAAACAAGCTTAATTTAAGCTTGAATTATTCTAACACTGGATTCTCCCACCTTCACGAACAATTTTAGGCCTTTCACGAATTTGAAAACACGAATCTTGATAAAAGGAATTATTTTTAATCAATGCGGTTTTGACTCAGTCAGATTTGACCTATTATGATTCCCTATACCAGCTACCTATTCCGTATTAAACCGGTATACACCTAAAATTCCATTAAGAGTAAATTTTCACCTTATAATGATATTGCCATGAAAGAAGTGCGTTTCTTACTTGTCATTTGGTTGATTACTATTTTGTTATGCCCAATATCTTTCGCAATGGAAGGTCATTGGAAAGGTAAGATGAAAGTAAGTGGTCTATCATTGAACTCAAAAGTTCACGTGTATTTGCAGGAGAAGGAATCAAACGGTAAATACTACGGGCTCATTGTTTATAATTTGGGCAAAAAGTCAGAAACAGTAAAAGCTTTAATGGCCTATCAGGAAAATGGCATTTATAAACTTCTTGAAACAGGACACCTTGATGGCATAACACAACGTGGTTTGGTCGCGGCAATTTTGAAATCTGATATTAATTCCAAAACAGGGCTTGAAATGCTTAATTCGAGTCAACTGTATCAAGTCAATAAAACCCTACAATACGATACGGGATTGCTTAGCTTAGAAAAATCAAATGAGATATTACCATCCAAATACAAGGCATTTTTAACAAAAAATGCTCATATAACAGCAGAAGCCATCAAGGTGGCCACTCCCTTTTATGAGGAAGGAAACCTATACCAAGGTGTCTGGTCATTGGTTCGAATAGGCGCCAAAGTTGGAGAAGGAATTGACAAATCGTTAGTAATCCCTAAATTCAAGGTATCGTCTTTGGATGATTTTTTAACTCTTGAAAAAAATACAGGCTTGATAAATCTCCCAAAGGAGGAGTCAAATGTATCCATCCAGGTCATTTCTAAATCTTCCTATTATACCAAGCCCCTAAGCACTAAGATTAAAATCCGTTTCACTATTGAAGAACCCAGATCTGGAGAGGCCTTTGAGCTTTACCTGGGGGAACAGGAAATTTCCATGGCCCCCATTTTCTCTTTTCAAGCAGATGAAGCCGCTATTTATAATAACAATGATCGCTTATCTGCCATAGGCTTTGAATACGGAATGCACCAACAAGATTATGAATACGGAAAGCAAAAATTGGAACAATTTGCAAGCGAAGGAGATGCAATGGCCAAGGCTTGGATGGGATACTTTACTTACCATGGATTGGGTAATTACCTTCCTGATAAATCAAAAGGGAAGAGAATTTTAAACGAATGCAAACGTTTTTTGGAGACAGAGGTATTAAACAAAAATCCTGAGGCCCAATACCTACTTTACAGCCTTCAAAAAGTATCTGCTTTAACCTTGACAGAACGTAGAGCCGGAATAATTTTACTTCATCGTTCCGCCTATTCAGGCTTCTTACCAGCAATGTATGAAATTGGTTTAAATGCCTTTCAAGAAGAAAATTATGAGGTAGCCAAACTTGTCTCAGAAAAAGCCATAGCAATGGGATCCATGAAATCAGCCATGATTCTAGGGAAAATGTATCTTGAAGGAAAAGGTGTAGTACGGGATTCAGAGGTAGGATTGACATGGTATAAAAAAGCTGCAGCCACTGGAAATGCTACGGCATTGTCTGTATTGGCAACTGTTTATTCTGATGGTAAAAATCTGCCACCAAATATTACCGAAGCGCTAAAGTATGCAGAAGAAGCGGCAGAGAAAGGGAGCACAAATTCCATGTTGTTTTTGGGTGATGCTTACCTTTCTGGAAAACAAGGAGTAGCAAAAGACATTAAAAAAGCGGTGGAATATTTCAACAATGCTGCAGCATCTGGTAGTGCGGAAGGCATGCTCTCCCTGGGTATGATTCACCAAAACGGTAACGAGCTAGGTTTGGTTACCGATCATTCAAGTGCTTTCTACTGGATCAATCAAGCTGGTATTCATGGAAGTTTTCCTGCCATGGTAGCTTTGGCAACCATCTACCATGAGGGAGAGCTCGCTGAGAAAAATGCAATCAAATCCAGGTTTTGGAGGGCTGAAGCGGAGGCACTTCGCCCTAAACAAGCATCTAACAATCAATACATAAGCAATGATTTCGTTAACTTTTGGAAACATGCAGATTTCAGCCCAACCTACTATTACCTTCCTTATGAAGACCGCGTAATCGATACTGGTCCAGACCTAATGGGTGGTTTGATATCCGGTTTTTTTGGTTCCTACATGGAAAGTAGGTCACAAGTACAGCAACAGATCAACCGCATAGAGTTGATCTATGAAAAAGATGGAGAGAAAGTATATGGAGGTACTATCAGCAGCTTGCTCAGAGAAGGCATACGCATCAGAGCGGGCCAAGAAGTAGAAGCCATTGCCCGAGGCAGAATCAAACTGGGATTTATGTTGGACAATATTAGTGCAAACGGAATTGGCGGATACCAGACTTATAGTATCTCCCAGAAACTACCACATGGTTCCTTTATCGTCAAATTAAATGGAAGTGGTTGGAAAGGTTGGGGAACCTATGGCATTCATCGTTTTGATAAAGGAGGTACATTGGACCTGGCCATTAATGACAGGGACTACAGCAATAATGCCGGCTATTTTGACTTGAAAATTGTGGTAAGGGATTGATAAATAATAACCAAAGCTAATCTGAAAGCTTAAAAGAAAGCAATAGACAGATATAAGTCCCAATCATAAGCACAGATTTTAAAATCCCTCAGTTAAAATATCATTTTCAAAACCAAAAAACCTACACCTTCCCTCCTTGCCATTTCTAAAAAGGTTCAAAGTCCCTTTATGGTTAGTCTATTGCCCCTTCTATTTAGCAATTGCTGTCCGCTATTATGACATTAACTTTAAAATGGATCTTTTCTATTAAAACCCAAACAGGCATGAGGGCCTTGACCCTCTATACCTTTTTCAACTTCCTTTTGAAAGTTTGATGCTGATCCGCTTGTCCTCAACCTAAGGAACTGCAGGAAGTTTAAAAAAGGGCCTATATCTAATTCAAAAATCAATTATCAGAATACTTATTACTTAAAACTGTATTTGAAATAAATACGGGTTTTAAGAAAAATGCTTTACTCCACAGAAAAGTAGTTTCACGATATAGTCTTTGCTCTTCACGAAAAAAAGCACAGAAATAAATTTTTTCAACTGAAATTAGAAGAGATAAGCCTAATAGCTCATGATTTTAAAAACAAACAATCGTAAGAAAAGTCAATTAAATCAGGTCTCCGCTTAATCCAAATATCTGTTTTCTTAAACGACTGCTCTTCAAGAAATTTTTGTCACTTAAACACAAAAACATGATCACACTACACCGATTAATCATTACATGCCTCTTCCTATACTTGGGTATGTCTTATGGGAATTCGCTACAAGCTCAAAGCATGACTTCAAGCATGGACACCTTGTACCACTGGGTCAATTCTAACCAATCTATTGAAGGGAAAGTACTGAATTTACCCCACTTACAATATGAAACCGACAACCATCTTTTGACCGCCAACTCCAAAATGTCAATAGACACATTAGTGATGGGATTAAAGGAGGTAGAAAATATCGCCATTGCCATCGAAGGATATACAGACGATGTTGGAGACGAAGATTATAACTTAGAATTAAGTGTAAAAAGAGCTGAATCAGTATACAATTATTTGATTCAAAAAGAAATAGTTGCAGACAGACTCAAATTTGATGGGTTTGGGATGTCAAACCCTATTGTTCCAAATACATCTGCAGAAAACCGGGCAATAAACAGGCGAGTCGAAATCGTGCTAAAATTGAGAGATGACATACAGGTTGAGCAAGTTTCCCAAACAATATATCTAAATAGCGGCAAGATCATTCCAGTCAAAGAATACACCATAGAGGAGACTTACTTATCCTATCTTCAATATGGAAGCACTTCCAAAAGAACCGAACCATTGGAAAATGTAAATTATATAGTAGGAACAGATGGTACACGAAAATATGATAACCAAATGGCAGGATTCAATGACAAAGCCTCTGAGCCTGTTCCTGAACCTGTGCCTACACCAAAAGCGCCTGTTAAAACCAATGATTATGCTGGCTTCTATTTAGGCATAGGGTCAAGGTCAACTAACCTAGAGGAATCTTTGATGTGGCTTAATTATGTAGATGAAAGTCCAAGCATGGATTCCTTTCTGGGAGAAAAAACCATAAAGGAACAGGAATATGGAATATCTTTTGATTTTGGAATCCAAACGGGCAATTTTAATGGATATCATTATGAAATAGGTGGAAGTGGAATCACTGGAACAGTTAATTTCCTGGCTTTTCATACAGCATATGGTCATAATTTTTCTCTTGGTGCATCCAATAAAATAATTTTCAGACCAGTGCTTGGGATAGAATTCGGTAGAGCAAAAGCTCCTTTGGGAGATATAATTAACAATGATGTTTATATCAGGGTAAATGATTCAGATTTTTACAGCGAAGATGTCTCCATTAAAGTTATCTCTAACCAGGGTACCGTTAAACCAAGATTTGATTTCGTATTTCCTTTTCAAAAAGCTGAAGGTTATTCTATGTTAACCATCACTGGCGGATATTCTTACAATATTTACTCCAATAACCCTATGATTAAGTTCAGTGGAACAGATGAAAACAATGAAAGCATATCAGCCAAGGAGAATTTAGACGAATCAAATATTGATTTTAGGTTAAATGAAATAAGAAGTACAGACAAGCTACCCTTTGATTTAAATGGCCCCTTTATTGGTCTGGCATTTCAATTTTGATGATGGCTCATCCTACATATACCATCATCAAACGTAATAGATCTATCACGAATCTATGATCATTATTGAAAGGTCCAATCAGTTCGCGAAACTTCATTTAGTGATATAGGAAATGGTCATGAAGACCATAAACAATAGCAATTGGTTGAAAACCTAAATAATCCCTGTAGTTGAAGGTTATTCTTCAGCTACAGGGATTTTAATGCTCGCTTACGGCTAATAATTCAGACAATTCTCATTATAACGTTTGAGCCTGTTTAATTGGAGAAAACAACTTTATTAGAAAAGCGTCAGGTCACCACTTTTACCAACTGGTCGGCTTGTAGTCTTTTAGGAATTTCCCAGTCCAATGTTTTCCAGTATTGATTCCATCAAACAAAGGATCCATCACCCTAGCTGCACCATCAACAATGTCTAAAGGAGGCTGGAAATCATGTATTTCTTCTTTCTTCCTGGCCAACTCAATTGGGTCTTCATCCGTTACCCATCCCGTATCTACAGCATTGGTATAGATTCCAAACTTGGCAAAATCTGCAGCAGAAGTTAGGGTCATCATGTTCAATGCGGCTTTGGCCATGTTGGTATGTGGATGACGAGATTCTTTGTGGTATTTATGAAATTTACCTTCCATGGCGGAAACATTGATGATGTGCTTTTTACCAGTGTTGTCCTGTTTCATCACATGAACCAAGCGATTGCAGAGTACAAAAGGGGCAATAGAATTTACAAGTTGCACTTCAAGCATTTCATTGGTATGAATCTCTCCTAATTTCAACCTCCAGCTATTGGTCTTTCTCAAATCGACTTGTTGCAAATCCGCATCCATTTTACCAATCGGGAAAACTTCCTCAGGAGTTAAAGCATGGTCAATTGTATAAGCTATTTGAGATAATTTCGCAGAAGCACTCAAGCCTATCCCAACTTGCTTTCCATGCCATGTTACCGGTAGGTTCCTGTTCGAGTCTTCAACCATAGCACTGCTTGCTCCTAATTCCTGCAAGCATGCTTCATGGTCTGATAGCAACTCTTTTACAGAAGAAGAAAATTCAGCATAAGAAAGCCCTTCATTTGGCAATAGGTGCTGGTAGAAACCTGCCGGACGTCTAACGGTCTGCGCAGCATTATTGATCAACACATCCAACCTTTCGTATTGTTGTTCAATGAAATTACAAAACAATTCGACACTAGGTATATGTCTCAAATCCAATCCATGAATTTTAAGCCTGTGGCCCCACGTTTCAAAGTCGGCCTCTTTGGCAAACCGCAATGCAGAATCTACAGGGAATCGGGTTGTAGCAATCACAGTGGCACCTGCCCGTAACATCATTAAACTAATGTGGTATCCAATTTTTAAGCGAGATCCTGTAACAAGCGCAACTTGACCTGTAAGGTCTGCAGTTTGAAAGCGTTTGGCATAATTAAAGTCCCCACAGGGCCCACACATGGTGTCGTAAAAGTGATGAAGCGTGGTAAAAACCTCTTTGCATACGTAACATTCTCGTGGGGCTACAGTTGCACCTTTAAGTCTTTCCTGGTCAGCATTAGGTGCAATCATTTTAGGGGCAACAAAAACAATGGCCTCCCTGGCACTCCGAATTCCTGTATTGTTTCGTGCTTGTTTATGATTGTCAGCTGTTTCCTTTTTGACTTTTTTCTTTGCGTTTTTCTTACGTTTGATTAATTCCTCTTTTTGAGGCCTTGACAGTCGTCCTGCCTGCGTTATCAATTCTATTCTCTGCTCAATAGGAATATCAAATATCTGGTCGGTATCACCGTTTAACGTGGCTAAAATGGCAATGCATTGATCAATTTGATCTTTACTAAGCTGACCTTTATTGTTGTTGATTTCCATTAATTGGCTGGTGTCGTGTTGAGGACAGGTGAAGACTTGGTAATTCTTAATTCGAAATGCAAAGGTACAATCTTTTCGATTAAGCACTTAGCCAATACTTTTAGAATTTTCACTCTTGGCATTGGTTCGGTTAATCCACCTTTTATTAAGTTGACTTTTATTGAATCAGACAATAGCCATTTTTTTAAATAACTACAGAAAAGTAGCTTGAAATCTGTCTGCCCTTATTAGTTAGGGTTGAAATATAATTAGGGTGATGATTGTAATTCCTGTTAAATTAAAAGACAGTTTTGAACTTGCCTTATAAACATAAAAAAGGGTATCAAATCATTAAAATTAGGAGCTATTATTCTTCTTTGCACCAATACATAAAATAGGAAGTGATTGAAAAAAAATTAATCATCAAATCCGTCCTGAATGATTTGATGTTTGTTTTTCCTTTGTTTTTTAAATCGTTGCGATTTCTTTTTTGCAGATACTTCATTCTTATCCGATTTGAAATGCATGCTATTTTCAGCTAAAGAAGACCCTTGTTTGATCATTATGCCATTATAAGGGCAATCTTCATGACCACAATTGTGTTTGGAGTATTCGCCAAAATTCCTGTGTTTAATCTTCTTATCGGAAAGTATTTTTTCCTGATTGACCCTAATATCGCTCCAGATTTGTCTTTCGTCAGCAACCGTCAGCTCGAGCCCTAAAGTGGTAAGGTCAAAATAAGTTTTAGGGTCCTTTAATTGATAAAAATTGAATGTTTTCTCAAAAACAGTATTGGCATGGTCTCGAATTTCAATTTGGTCATTCAATTCAAGGTTTTCATTCTCACAAATGGAACGGTACAATCCTAAGGTATTGAAATCTGAGTATTTCTTGTAGTTGTCTATAAAGTAAAAATATTCCTCTTTACTCAATTGATTGAACTTCTTGTCAATTTTCATTTTTTCTTCCTTCGGATTAAATTAACACACTTAAATTAATAGATTTTAATACTTTCATGAATCTCTGCCTTCACCAATTTGACGTCCAATTTTAATTTAATACATAGCCTAGAAACTCTTTGGACAAGTCTTTATTATTGAATTTCTTTGCTATCATTTCTGAACCTGAAAATTGTTTCTTATCGAAAGATTGAGGATTGACTATAAACCTATAATCCTTATTTTTAAAATAATCAGTTCTCTCACAGGCTAAACTTGGAATAGCGTTATTTAACCCTTGTCTGAATGTCCTGAAAATAGTTAGGTGATCTTTGCGCTTATCGGTTATCCCAAAGTTGTTGTTCAAATTTCCTACTTCGTTTAGATTTTTCATAATTGAAAACAACACTCTACGAGGCCCATTTATATATGTGTTTCCCTCAGTACTGACACGTTCAACACCACGAATCAAAATACCTCCAAAACCATTTTCCCCTCGCAATGTAATATCAAACCCTTGGTTGTGGAATCGCCATTTCCCAGCAGGTTCACTATGTTTATGAGTAAATGCATCTTGATGATTTTTGGAATAGTAATAGAACTCAATTTCAGTGAAGTTGAAATGAACATCATTTACTACCAATACTTTTTCAAGTAAAATTTGAGCTGCAATCCGCTCAAATTCATTTTCTATATTTTTTTCATCAATTTGAAATTTCATGATTGAGTATTTTTGGGTTACTATAATTTAGTTTTAGACCGCCATAAAATAACTCTCTATTCACTGAGCATTCTTAACGTTATTGCCTTCATGATTTTCTATTCATCCCTAGATTTACCACTATTACGTGGTAAATCTAGGGATGCCCATTGGAAAAATAGAATTTTAATATTTAAGATACTTAGGTTAATTTTATCCATTCTGGTTTTACGGATGGCCTTCAAACTTAATCCAAGTCAGGTTTTACCCAATTTTTGATGCCTTCAGTATCCTTTTGTTTTTCAAAGTCCACCCAAAAAGGCTTTTCTTTGGCTAAAGGGACCTCTTCGTTGACCATATAAGGCCTGACCTCGCTCCACCATTCCTCATAGGATCCTCTCATTTGATTAACTAATTCAGGATGTTCTTCAATAATATTCTGTGTTTCTCCTGGGTCACTAAATAAATCATACAACTCACTGTTGTTCACAAATCGATACTGTTCATTTCTTACTGCAAATTTCTGGTATTTAGAACTGTCTGGATTGGATGTTTCAGCTGTCCCCACCCAATGGTCTGTACCCTCTGGATCTGAAATGTTTTTTGGGTTTAAAGGCCACCTACCTCCGTGAAAGAAACGCAACCTGTCCTCAGACTCAATGGTGTCGTTTTTCAAATAAGAAAGAAAGCTTTTTCCATCCAAATTCGGGATATCAGAAATGTCGATATTGGCAATCTCAGCAAAGGTTGGCAGCATGTCATAATGATTAAGCATCACATCTACCTCTTGTCCTTTATTGAAATGATTAGGCCATCTTATAAAGAAAGGAACCCTGCTACCTCCTTCGTAAAGACTTCCTTTAAATCCTTTCATTCCTGCATTGTAAGTTTCCCCATGTACAATATTGTAACCGCCGTATGTTTTCCCATTGTCTGACATAAAAATCAAAATAGTATTGTCAGCAATTCCCCAGGCATCTAGTTTATCCATTAATATACCCAGGTTATGATCAACATTTTCGATCATCGCATAAAAACCCTGGGCATCTGTTGGATAACCTTGATCGATGAATTTTTTCTTGTATTCTTCAGGTGCCACAAAAGGTCCGTGCGGCGCATTCGCTGCGATATAGGCAAAAAACGGTTCCTCACTTGAAGACTTCTCTTTAATCCAGGACAAGGCCTGCGTAAAAAACACATCCGTACAGAAGCCTTCCGTTTTAACAAAAGTACCATTGTGCTTAATTACCGGATCAAAATACTCGTTGTCTGGAACGTCAGCACAAGAACCTGGATAGGCCTGGCCTATACCACCACCTCCATGAATAAACACTTCGTCAAAACCACGACTATCGGGTTGATACTCCTGCTCATCCCCTAAATGCCATTTTCCAAATATACCGCTGGTATAGCCACCTCGCTTCAATACTTGTGGCAAGGTGGTAAAACCTAAAGCCATTCTTTCTCTTTCCAAAATAGTATGCGTAATACCATTTTTAAAAGGATGTCGCCCGCTCATAATGGCAGACCTGGTAGGTGCACAAGTAGGACTGACCTGAAAATCTTCCAGACTTATGCTCTGCAGTTTCAACCTATCCATATTTGGCGTAGATACATCAGGACTACCGTTGGCAGAAATGTCACCATATCCCTGGTCGTCCGTCATCACCAATATGATATTTGGTGGCAACGGCTCTTGTTCATCCTGTTTACAACCAAAGATCAGCATGGCTAGGCCAATGAAGAAAAGTGAATTTTGAAAGAAAGTGTTTTTCATTATATGTTCCATTTTGGATTGATTACAAAAATAGCAATAAGATGGGGAAAACAATTGTCATTTGGTTTAATAGCTATTGGGGACGGTTTTGGGGAATGGTTAATTGTTAATTGTTTTTTAACGTATACTCTTCAATAATCTACTACCGGTGTCTGAGCTTGTTGGACTTCTCTACCGGTGCCTGAGCCTGTCGAAGGCCACCCTGAAGTGAGCAACTTAAAAAAAGTAAGTGGATTTAAAATTGATGACTAAAAATTTTCTCCCCTCTCCCTTCACCACATCTCCTATCACTCCATCACTGATCACACCATCTCTTATCATCGATAGCTTTTTTTGAGTGAAAATTTTGGCTAAACCTAATTGGCTTTTAGGCTCAGGGTACATAATGGGGTCAATGTCAATAGGCTTAGGTTTATATTATTTTTTCCTTTTAAACCATATATAAATTATGATACTGACGGCGACCATAACTGCCAAAATAATGAAATACCCATATTGCCACCTAAGTTCAGGCATCTTGTCAAAATTCATTCCATACACGCCTACGATAAATGTCAAGGGGAGGAAAAATGCAGAAAACACTGTCAGTAGTCTCATTACGTCATTATTCTTTTGTGCCGTAAATGAAATATAGGAGTTTAAAAGCGCATTAGAATCATCAATTATTTCATCAGATTTAAGAATGAAATCTAATACAGTATCTTTTATGTCTTGTAGGTCCGAGACGGATTTATCTAACACCTTAAATTGATTTAAAATGTTCTGCGTGATAAGTAGAATCTTTTTGGTTAGCCGTGCTTTGGCTTTTTCATAATAAAGATTTTCGATGGAGATATTCCGGCCATTTTTAAGAAAAATCTGTCTCTCAAGTTCATCCATTTTGTCTATCTGAATTTTGAGTGGACTTTCAAAGGTGAGTAAAATTTCATTTACTAAACTTAATACCAATCCTTCTACACTATCAAACGTTTTTTCAAAGTGTGCTGAAATGAAATCAAAAGGTGCTCTATGAATCGTAAGCAAAGCATTTTCATAAACAAAAAAGGCAATTTTATTGGATATTTGTCCTACTTCAATGGCACGTTCATCAGGGGTTGCAGTGTAAGCCCTGAGTATAATAAAAACAAGCTTATCTGAGTGTTCAAACTTAGGTAAATGTCCCGATTCGAGCGCATCCTCCAAAAAATTCTCGTTGATATCAAAAGGTAAATCCAATGTTTTTAAATCACCTTCAGTAGGATTCTCAATATCTATCCAATGGAAATTACTGAAATTGGTAATGGTCTTTTTCATAATAAAATAAATCTTTTATTATTTATCTCGTGAGATTTTTATTTCTTTAATCAAGTAAAAGCCGTTCAATGATTATACGTACCGCCACGCATGTCCCTACTAGGCTAGAATTACAAAACTAATGGGTTTAAAGGTATTAAAAATATTGATGACTATATGGGATAAATCCCCATGGCTTCCCAGGAATAATTAATCCTTAAAACTGCATTTGGAAAAGAGTCCAGGGATAATTAAAATCAAAAGAAAATAAGGTACTTGTAAACTTGGCTTAGCCAATGTCTAAATCAGCGGGTGTAACTGTTTTCCTAGCTATTTCAATGCAAAATAAAAAAGTCATTGTATATTTCCGGTAGAACAAACTGTCTCCTACCCAATCCGAAATACCATGCGCAGATCTTATGCACTCACCGGCCTTTTAAGTGTTCTAATCATAGCTGCTGGCTTCAATAGATTAGCCAAACCTCCTCAAACAGAAATCAGTAATGGAATAGTAACAGCAAAGCTCTACCTGCCTGACCATGAAAATGGCTATTACCGCGCTTCTCGCTTCGACTGGTCAGGAGTGATTTCAAGCCTTGAATACAAGGGGCACAACTATTTTGGACAATGGTTTGACAAATATGACCCAATGATAAATGATGCCATCATGGGGCCAGTGGAAGATTTTACCCCACTGGGCTACGATGAAGCAGCAGATGGAGGTGTGTTTGTTAAAATTGGGATAGGTGCACTAAAGAAAATCAAGGAAGAAAAATACCGGTTCTCCCATACTTATGATTTGGTAAATGGTGGGGAATGGAAGGTAAAGACGCATAAAAACCGGGTGGAGTTTAAACATGAACTAATAGATGCAGATGGATATGCCTATCAATATACCAAAGTTGTAGAACTGGTAAAAGGTAAACCCAACCTTGAAATCAGACACAAACTGAAAAATACCGGCAAAAAAGCAATCAAAACAAGCGTCTACAACCATAATTTCTTTGTGATCGATCAGGAACTTACGGGACCAAATATCAAAACCACCTTTCCTTATGACATTTACCTAGACAATAGTGGTGACAAAAAGGTAGTTAATTTTGATTCTTTAGGTGTTGTATCCGATAGAAGCATAAGCTTTAGCAGGTATTTTAAAAAGGGAGAAAATGTTTATACAAATGCGCTAATGGGTTTTAGAGATTTGCCCGAAGACTATCAGTTTTCAGTAATGAACACCAAGACTGGAGCCGGAGTAAAAATCAAAGGGGACAAAGCTTTGGAGAAAATTGTTTATTGGGCCAACACAAGAACTTACTGCGCTGAACCCTATATTAGACTTGAACTGGAGCCGGGAGAGTCCATACAATGGAAATTTGACTACAGTTTTTTCATTGCAGATAATTAATAATGGTTATAAAAACCATTATTTAAAGCTTTCACTATCCCCAAAGTAATAGAGCATTACTACTTTTGAGTACCTCAGATTCCACGGGGCACTTAGTATGGTCGGGATAAATATGGTAGCATAATACACCCAAAGTGGTGGATCATTGAACACCAAATAAGTCAGAAAACCAAAAACGACAAAAATGGCCACTCCTACCATATAGGTGAAAAACATAGATATCTGGTAAAAGCCAGGTTCAGGCATAAAACCATAGCCACATTCTTTACATTTTTTATTCAACTCATTGAAATTCCCTAAATCAGTAGCGGTGCTTCTAAACATGTCTCCTTCCTTACATACAGGGCATTTACAGTGAAGCATGGCTTTAAATTTAGAACCGCCATTTACTAATTGTCTACGCGCTTCTGAATCAAATACTTCCTGACTCGAATTTTTCATTTGGGTCTATTTTTAATAAATATATCGCTTCTTTTATTGGTAAAAGGACAACCCAATCATAGGCTTATCCTCCTTTTTCAATCTACTTTAATTAATTTGAAATCTGTTTTTTAAGTTCAATCAAAGCGCCATTATTTTAAAGAATTTCATCTTAGGTTTTATCTTTTTTATTACAAAATCCACATATATATTACCCAAATGAATGGGATTAAAACATCAAATTCGGTTGAAAAAAAAACCCCATATTATTGCAGAATTGAACCCAAGGATGGTGATCGGGAAAATGTCGGAATGGTTGCTTTATTTGCAAACATTCCGACAGAATCACGACCTATCTTTACTCAGTACAGATTTTTTTTTATGTCATAGCATCCTGGTTAAAAAACAATGACTCTCTTGGTTTTAAGAAGTCCTTTATTGTTTCTTATTTGTAAATAATAAGTTCCAGCACCAAAAGAATATTGTGATAAATCAAAATCCAGATGATAAGCTCCTTTTTCTAGGTTAAGCTGACCTAATTGGGTAGTGTTCCCCAATGCATTCACCAGCACAAACTCCCAATGACCAGGTTCATCAGCAACAAATTCTACGCGAACCTTATCATTTGTTGGATTAGGATATAATTTAACCTCTTTACCTAAGGTTTCTGGAAGCTTGGTGGCTTCATCCTCAAGTTCTGCTTTGGGTTTGGTATCCATGGAAAGAATTCTGGCTCCATCAGTAGACTGTTTGTATACCACGATTCCCGATACCTTAGGATTGTCCTTTACTTTAGAAAAATTCACGTTTAAGACACCATCGGTCACACTTATGTCCTTTCCAATATAGACTTCGGACCTATGAGATGCCCCTAATTCATGTACTAGATCAAGATTTTCCAAGGTATATTGTCCATTTTCGACCTCAACATTGAAGATACGGTTTCCTTCATTTCCCCAATGAATTTCAGCGAAATGCAATTCAACTGTATAAATGTCAGCTGTTGGAACAGGAATATCATAGCTAAACTCCCCGTATCTTTCCGTGTAAAATAGCTCGTCATTATCGGAATTGGTTATCTCTTTGGAGTCATTTAAATAGGTCCTACCACCTGAATAATATTCGTCAGCCTGCCAGGTTTCTTCTCCAAGTTGCAAAGCCCCCCCACCAGAATTAATCCGCTTAATAAAACCAGAATAAGGAATGGAAGAGCTCTTGTACATTACAATTCCTGAAATCTTGCCATTGTCTTTGGTTTTGGATATATCTATGTCCAAAACACCATCTGTTACTTGAATATTTTCGGACAATATAACATTCGCTTTTCTCGATCCATTATAGTCCTTATAAAGGTCAATATCCTTCAATTCAAACTGACCATTTTCTACGGTAATATCAAATATTCTGGAACCTGGTGATTCCCAATAAATTTCAGCTAGATGGAATTCTACGGTGTAAAGCCCATCTTCTGGGGCAGGTAGCTGGTAAGAAAAGTCTCCAAATCTTTCAGACTGGTAAAGCGCATCCCTATGTGTATTTTTTATCTCTCCGGATTTAATGTTATAGCTATTTCCTCCAGTAAAATACTGATCTTATAGCCACTGTTCATTCCCAAAATCTAATGCTTCTCCCCCGGAGTTAATTCTTAACTTCTCCGGCTCGGTAGAAACATCATGCTTGTAAACAGCTATTCCGGAAATCTTCGCATTATCTTTGGTCGTAATAAATTCAATAGACAAATGTCCGTCTAGAACTTTAATGTCCTCCATCTTAAGTTCATTTGCGGTATTTGCTCCACCATGATCCTTGAATAAATCAATCACTGAGCCCGGCTCTCCTCCTTCAATGGCCACTTGAAACAATCTTGCACCAGGTTTTTGCCAATGAATTTCAGCAAAATGCAGTACTACCGTGTACAAACCTTGATCAGTAACCGGTATTTCATAACTAAAGTCCCCATTTCTTTCAGTTTGGTACAGTGCATCATTTTCGGTATTTTCAATAGGATTTATTTTGAAGTAAACCCTGCCTCCTGTATAATATTGATCTGCCTGCCATTGTTCTCCATCCAAATCAATCGCCTCTCCTCCGGCGTTAATTCGGACAACTTCTTTCAATTCATCAAACGTTGCTATAGAATTTATCAGCCTTGCTATATAGTTTGTCTTTGTTCCATTGTAATAAACAAATTCCCCTCCTACTAAAATATTTCCATCAGGAAGTACTGCTATGGCTTGTAAATCCCCAGCTGAAATCACTGTATGAAACCTTGGATCAATTGAGCCATCAGCGTTTAAACGAAGTAAAGTTTTCTCATTATCACTATCATCGGTTTTTATCAATATTCCTCCGTCTGTAAGAGCCATTATGGAATGGACTGACTGACTTTCTATTTCAGCGTTAAATGAAGAATCAATTGTGCCATCAGGATTAAAACGCACAAGCCTTGGATCCAACACGCTGGCGCTTGCACCGCCTCCTGCAAGGATTTTACCATCCGATTGCACAGCAATTGATGTCCAATTGATATTTAAATCAGAACCAATATTAAAGGAGAGATCTTTTGAACCATCAGCATTCAACCGAACAAGACTTCCTGCTGGATTTCCATCTGATCCGGCACCAACGAGAATCTTCCCATCTTTAAGAGCGTATATTGTTAAAATACGGGTATCTGAATCAATTCCTAAATCAAAGGAATTGTCCCTCGTTCCATCCTGATTTAACCGGATAATTTCATTGACGTTCTTTCCAAAAGATCTAAATTGCCCTGCTACCAAAATTTTACCATCTTCCTGTAAGGCAACGTCAACAATATAAAAATTGGATTCAAATTCAAGATTCGAATTAAAGTCTTGATCCAATTTTCCATCTGATCTTAATCTAAAAAGCTGATTGACTTGGGTTCCATTAAAACTTTTTATATTTCCATTAACTAAAATATCACCATCTTGCTGCTCATGTATTTCAGTGATAAAATCATCCTGATTGTCCAATCCTGAACCTGCATTAAAGCTATGATCAAAAGTCCCATTCGTATTTATGCGTACAATATTATAACCTAACTGTCCATTATACCTATTAAATGCACCACCCACTACAACCTTTCCATCCTTCTGAACGCCAAAAGCCTTGACTTCATCATCAAATTCGGGTTTTGGATTATAGCTTAGATCAACAGATCCATCTAGGTTATAGCGGATTATTTCACCTCTATACTCTCCAGCTATTAACTTCCCATCTGCTTGTAATGCAATGGCATTTCCTGGTAAAATTCTATAGGTATCAAATGAGAAATCTATCGTGCCATCGGCATTAAAAAGCCGTACTGACTGATTATAGAATTCTGATCCAAATATAGAAAAAATCTTGCCTTCAGGAGTTAATACTATTTTAGTAATTTGTCCTTCATACCCTTTTTCATAATCGTAAGTAGTGAAACTAGAATCCATAGATCCGTCCGGATTTAAACGAATAAGGTTGACCGCATGCTTCAAACTGGTGGAAAATGAACCAGCAAAAATAATCTTTCCATTCCCCAGTACTTTAATAGAATTCACCGTAAACCCATTTTCCTGGGGCCCATAATCCTCATCGATGAATTTTTCACCAAATGGACTTGGTAAAATGAATGATGGGTCATAGGAACCGTCAGTTTCTAATCGGAACACCTTATTTCCCGTATTTACCAATATTTTCCCATCTGCTTGAAGAGCAATGGATTTCACCTCTCTATTAATCGAGTCAGCAGCAATAAATGAAGTATCCTTTGAACCATCAGCATTTAACCGAATCATATAGGCTGCCGGCTCAGAATCATAGCTATTAAACCAACCCCAACCAATACCTTACCATCCGGTTGCAGTGCAGTCGCCAATACACTCTCATTGAAGCCAGAACCTATATTGAAAGTAGGATCTATTGTTCCATCTGAATTTATCCGGACAATTTTAGGAGAGAAATAACCATTGTAATGGCTAAACTCCCCAATGGCTAGAAATTTATCATTTGGCAGGGGTAATAGTGAAAAAACATTTGCTTGATTTGAACCATTTTCAAATCCTTCTTCCACTTTAAAAGAAAAATCTTTGGTTCCATCTTTGTACAATCTTGCTAGGCCTGGAGTAGCCTGTCCGTTAAAGGAAGTAAATCTTCCTGCAACTATTGTTTTATCGTTTGACAGGAGAAGAATATCCTGTATTGTATTATTAAATCCGGATCCACCGGACCTATCAAAATTAAAAAATGTAGTATCTAAACTACCCCATTCTTGAGAATAAGCAGGAATTACTACAATCAACCAAAAAACCACCGCCAATTGAAAGTCTGAAATATACCTTTTCATGATGTATGAATTTAAAAGAAGTAAAATAAGTATGTAAAATAAATATCACTGTTAATTTAAGATCTTATTTTGTTTTACAAATTAATGTCAGCACAATACATTATCCTGCTATCCTATTGCTATTTTCTTATCTATAAAACAATTAGTTTACAATCATAGTTCATCAGAAAACTACATCATCAGGCCACTGATAACAGCACTAAAAAGAAAAAATGATTTCAAAATAAATCCAACCTTAGCACCCTTGTATACATCAGATATAAAAGGATTAAAATCAAACATTAAAGAATATCTTATGTGAAAATAATTCTACTAATTCTCCATTAATTATGTAAAGTCAAAGGCTTATATCTTGTAATAAAACTTAAAATTCTTCAACATTTTTGTCAGGAAAGGCAGCATTATAAGTCTACTAATAAGAACTATCCATTTTAACATTTGATGAAGCAGTATTTACACCCATTATTAATTTTGGGCTTTTTGCTTAGTAGTAACCATTCAGCTCAATCTCAGCAAATTCTGTTTACAATAGAACGTAGCCTAAATAAGGATCAAATTGTATATTTTCTTCATTTGGACGAAAAAGGGCAAATTAAAGAGAAAGATCCAATTCAGATAAAATGGCTGGAAAATGAAAGAACGGGTGAATTGGTCCCTATAAACTGGATCAAGAAAAAATTTGGTTATGGTATTGATGTCCTCTCACATGAAAAGAACCAACTGACGTTCAAATTTGTCTCTTATGACAAGAAACAATTTCTGCTAAAAAAAGACAGCTTAGGCAACTATATGGTCTTTGCCAAGATAAATGAGCGTACGATGAAAATTCATCATATTTACCTTGAAATAGAGGGTGGTTCATTTTGGAAACCCAATATAACAGAAGTTTCCGTCACAGGATTTAATGAATTAGCGAATTCCAAGATAATAGAAAAGTTTAATCCTTGATTCCATTGCAATAAAGTATACCAAAACAATTTACCAATCCGCCGATTATTCCGGTGAAAGCATTCAATAACATTTATAAAGAAAACAAGTATATAAATTGAATCTTAAAGACAGTCTTTAACAAGAATGGTTTTGATTTTTAAACAAACAATTAATATTAACTAAGTTTTTAATGAAATAAAATCCTTCGGCCCCATAAACCATGCCTTTTATACTTCAAATCTAAAGTGCTATGGCCAGAACAAAAACCCAATCAACTAGCTAATAAAACGATATTGGCATATAATAACCCTTTCAAGGTATTGTTCTCAGGTATAAGTACACCTATAAAAATTGCTCGCTCTTCCTTCACCGGATAAGGCGTGCCGATTTGGTCTATCCAGTCAACATAACCTAAGGACACCTCTCAGAATCTTAATGACAATTTCAGAAAAGCCAAAGAACTAAACTAACTGTAGGGTTGACATTTAGGCTCAGATTTAAAAAATAAGAAAATGTAAAAATTTTGATGATTGTGTCAACATTTCTTTGAAATTAACAGCTATAAACCTAGGCGTTAGCTATTTGTAACCTTTACCACTCTTCTCATTCGGTGGTTACCATCAGCCCTAAAATTAAGAACAAGAATTGAATCGATTTTTATCCTTAAAATTGAGTAAATTTGTAAGAGAAAATTAATAATTCTACTTTTTTAAATGATAAGCAAATTTGGTTGCTTTTCGGTGTATTGTATTAACCTATTTGTTAAATAAAGTAACCCTCACATCCCATGCATGCTTTTTCACCCATTACGGATTCAAACACTGGGATTATTTTCATCCCAGATATAAGCGGGTTCACCCAATTCATCAAACAAACTGAAATCAGTCATAGTCAACACATTATCACTGAATTACTAGAATTAATCATTAAAGAAACGGGCGAAGAATTTTCCGTTTCAGAAATAGAAGGAGATGCCGTTCTCTTTTACAATACCAATTCATCACCTGATTTTGAAAAACTTACACAACTCTGTATAAGGATCTTCAAGAAATTTCATCAGCATCTTAAATATTATGCCAGGGATAGAATTTGCCAATGCGGTGCCTGTAACTCCACAGAAAAATTATCACTTAAGTTTATTTTACACTCAGGTACCATTACCCGGTATGAAGTAGGTGGCCACCAAAAACTTCTGGGAGAAGACGTAATTGTGGCCCACAGGTTTTTAAAAAACAATATCAAACAACCAGAATACATCCTTTTCAGTGAAAACTTCATAAAAGCATCAAAAATAGAGGCCACTCAATTGGAAACACTCAGCATGAATGAAGAGAAATTAGAAGGTTTGGGTAATACGATTTTTTATTACCAGCCTCTACGTTCTTACAAGGAGCATATCGAAGAACCGCCTCCAAGAAGTGCCATTGCATTCCCTCAAATAAAAACTGGCAGGATGGTAGAAATACTCGCCCAACCAAAAGAGCTACTGCTAATGCTGGCAGAACCCGATCATCGGATTAAATGGATGAAAAGTCTAAAAAGAATCACTTTAAGAGATCAAAAAATTAACCGGATTTTATCTTCGCATGAATGCTTGATTGGTGCCAATCAACTTGAAGTTTCAATAGAGGATGTGATTGCTAATGACCTGGGCATTAAACTTTTTGAAAGGGCTCGAATGAAGCGTCCTCAGATTGATTTTATCGTGCTTTACCATTTGGAAAAAGTGGACGGCAAAACAACACGAATAGGTATTGGAAATCATTTTTTCAAATCAAAAAATTGGGCGACGAACCTTTTTCTACTTCCAGTGCTATCGTTTATGTTTCGGTTTTTAAATCAAATCAACCTTCGAAGACTTAAGAAATACGCTGAAAAATAACCGCAATAATAGACAAACGAATATAACAATCTTTAAATTCTTCTATTACAAAGGCTCAAGACGTCACATTTGAATATAAAGTATTTTTTTTGTCAGGAAAAGTTAAAATCACCGTCTTATATGGTTAAAAGATTTAGCTATAAGTAAAAGCGGTATTCAACAAATGTGTACAGTATCCTATATCCCCCTGGCCGATGGCTATTTACTGACCTCGAGCAGGGATGAATTTATTAATAAAGAAACTCTTCCACCAATTAGTTACTCCCATTTTGGTAACAAGATCACCTATCCGAAGGATGTACGTTCTGGTGGAACTTGGATCGCTGGTTCCAATAATGAAACCGTTGTTTGTTTATTAAATGGAGCTTTTGAGAAGCACCAAAAAAAGCCAACACAGGTAACAAGCAGAGGGAAAATGGTAATTCAATCCTTAGAATACGATGACGTTGAAGTATTCATTGATAAATTCGATTTTAACCAAGTGGAACCTTTTACATTTTTGAAGATAAAGGATCGGTTGTTTTATGAACTAAGATGGAATGGGGAATCCACTTTTTTAAACAAACTAGACAAAGACAAACCGAAAATTTGGTCATCACCCACCCTATATACTCCAAAACAACGAATTGTAAGGGAAAAATGGTTTCTCGGATGGCTCATTACCAATTCCGAACATCCTGATTTTAATATAATGGGTTTTCATAACAAACAGCATGGTGATGACAAAACCTTCGATATTTTAATGAAAAGGCCTGATGGAATGCAAACGGTTAGCATCACCCAAATTCATAACTCCAGATTTGCTCCTTCGATGACCCATCTTGATTTAAAAACTAAAGAAACCTACGGACCTTCTTATTTCACAGTTTAACTCATTTCTAAGCTTAAAATCTTTAATTAAGGTGGAAACCATGCCTTTGTTGCTATTTTTTATAAAGAATAACACCAAGCTAAAAAAGGAAACGGGCTAAAATAAGCATGCAATTTAGTTTGGTGTTACCTGTAATTTATCAAATACACCAGTAAAAAAAAAGTGCAAGGCACATAATTGCGCCCTGCACTTAAACAATCCATCATCAACCTAATTTACTTGTCGTATTCACCTATAAAGGTGATTTCAATGGTTTTTGCGATATTGGAATCGGGTTTCCCTTTTTCAAAAGTAATACCATAATCAGCAAGAGTAATTTCAAAGGTGCTTTCTGCGGAGACTTTGCCACCACTTACAGTGATTGTTCCTTTTTCATCAACCTCTTTCGACTCCCCTTTGATCGTCATAGTACCCTTAACGGATGCCTCATAACTGCCGTCTTTTGCAAAATCCACCTCGTCAAAATTCGTGATTTTCCCAACAAATTTGGATTTTGGAAATGACTTGGTATCCAAGAAGTTTTTGCTATTGTAATGCTTTTGCATTAGGGCTTTTTCAAATTCAAAACTTTGCATGGGTACTGAAAACACGATATCTCCAGTTGAGGTATCAAGCGTACTAGTGGCTTTGTAATTATCAGCAGTAATGTCCTCCACAGGTGTAGAAGAGAAAAAGCTAATATGCGTTTTTTGGCTGATGAGCTTTTCTACAGGAGAAACAAAAGCAGCTGTGGCAAGCATAATAATTGGGAGGGCTAAAACAATTGATCTAATTTTCATAATTTTTAAATTTGTGTTGATTAATTATATACTTGTGACCAAGTCACATTTTTCCATGATTACATTCTCATACATTTCCAGGTCAGCATCATAATTGGCTCCGGAGCGGATGACTCCTTTTACTTTTATTTTTTGACCAACTTTTATTAACTGACTTAAATCTTCTTGACCAGGTAAAAAAGTACAACTTACACCAGCCACTTCACCTTGGGCTTTAAGTAGAATAACCGTCTGTTCGTTAAAATCCTTACTAATTTTCGACACTTCTCCCTCTACCTCAAGGATCTTAGACTCTCCGGATTCATCAAGGTATTTGTCATACGCCGTTTCACCATTGCTTAGAAATTCATCCACCAATTCCTTTGAAGAAATACCAAAATCGGTTTGAGTAGATTGAACATCCCTATGTGGCATGTTTAAAAGATAAGTTACTATCCCGACACCAATGACTGCTGATACCGCAAGGACAATGAGTAAAGGCTTAAGCCATTTGTATTTTTTCATGGTTATTGATTTTGATTTCGCTTGATTAGTCGTAGCCCCCTATCTTTCCTGACCGAATTGAGCGGTTTATTTGAAAAAAAAAGTGAAATACCTCAAAAAAGGCAATAAATCCAACAATTAGGTTCTTTATGCCCCATCGCTGGATTCTAGCATATCAGGTAAGGATTTGAGGATGACAATTAATGAGATTTCACCTCCATAGGTATTTGATTAACATTAAATTACATCATTAAAAAGAGCGATTGAATTACATATAAAGTATAGTACAGCTATTATCGTTAATGAATAAAATCACCGCATTGAAAAGTAGTATTGACAGGTATTATTAAACCCATATTTTTTCAAGTCATTTTTAAAAAGTAACCTGAGCTAGCAAATTTAACTTGATATTTTGTTAGCATTGTTGCAGTAAAAAATCAACAATGCTGCCAAAATTGTGTTGTTCTTATTGTTTTTACCAGGGAATTATACGCAAACTATTAAATCAAAAAATCCACGAGCGCTAACCCGTGGATTTTTCATTAATGCAATTACGTAATTAAAAAGACATTCATTTATAAGGGGATTTTCAACTGCCCCTAAGGCTTTGCTTAGTCCAACCTTTTGCCATTTTCATCCCAACCTGTTGCACAAAAATGGGAAGCATCCGGAGTGGTATATTTTACCTTTGCAAGTGCTGGTGTTTTTAGCTTTTTATGTCCTTGAATTCTCGATTCCAAAGAAAAATCCAATATACCACTGCTAAGCATGGTTCGCTCTACCGGATAAGGAGCTTCTCCTGTTTCAAACAAAATCTCAATATTTTTCACAAGACATCCAAAGTGATGGTGTGGTTTGCCTTGCAAACGCATCAATGTAGAGAATGGCTTTGGCGTATCTTCCAATTCAACTGCTATAGTAAAGTCCTGAACCAAACCTGTCAATAAGAAAGCTGCAACTTTCAGCCCGTCATTGTAATCTACTACAAAAACCGCTGGGGATTTCACCAATTCCTTCATATTACCCTCTACTTTGGTGAGACTATGGGAAATTGCTTCTTTGAACAACTTGTTGGCCCAGCTATTCTTTTCCAGGAATTGCCAGCAATCATCCCCTTCGAGGCATTGAACAGCTTTCACCCCTGTTTCTCCTCCTTTTCTACGCTCCACTACCGACTGAATGGAATCCAGCAGATGAAACCCATAAATATCCAAACCACTATAAGAGATGCCCACCGCATATTTCTGCGCTTCTCCATATGGCGTATCAATTGCAGGAATACGCCATGCTACAGGAACTGAGGAGCCTGCTAACATAGGGAAATCAAGTTCTTTAGAAATCTCCACCATACGTTTCGCCTGTCTCCAACTGTAAGAAAGATGCTTGTCATTGAAAACAGGTACAGACGTTTTAGTCTCTCTAAAAACATCCGTAATTTTCAAAAACATTTCAAATCGTGGATATTGCTTTTGCTCTTTGTCATTCATTCTATAAACTCCGTGCTCTCCTATAAGCAAAAACGGCATCTACCTCCAGTTTGTCACCGCCCAAAGTAAGGGCATCAGCAACAGTCCGAAAAATGGGAACACCATATTTCTTAGCCATGTCACGGCTCATATCCGTATCAGGAACCTGCTCAGTAAACATGGAAACGATTTTCGATCTTGGAAAAGGATCCATACCGTCTTGGTTGTATCCCTCAAGGTATTTGCCAACAATCACATCTGCATGTGAATTTGGTCTATATTCTGTTAGAATGGCCGCTATTCTTTTGGGCCTACCGGGAATAAAATCCCTCGAATTCCCTTTATTAGAAGTCTCCGCTTTCACTGGGGACATGGATAGTAATTGCCCAGGCAATAAGGGCGTAATGGCAAGATATCTAAGAAGTTCCCTACGTTTCATCTTATGTTTTTATGTTAAGTTAATGGTTATATTTAAGTCTGAGACCGGTTTCCCGGTTTTTTAACAACTTCTTTATGCTAGTTTTGATGGCAAAGACTAAATTTAATTTCCGAATCCCCCGAAAAACCAGGTTCAACAAAAAAGCATATCAAAGAAGTGTTTTTTTTTAATTCAATTCTGCAGTGAATAACTTAAAGGTTATTGAAATTTCAAGGTGCCAAAAAACTTAGGCAAATGAAAATTTGGTTTTGGGTTATCAACATATGACCAGGTCAGGAAGTTTGGGTTACTTGTCCTACTTCCTGTCTTGTAAAAGTTGGCTTTCCAAATTGTACCACTTTCAGGCTGGGTAACTTTCGAATGGTTCTTTAACATGGAGAGAGGTATCCGATACTCAATGGTCCAAGTCGTCGCCTCAGTAATTTCAGGGTCCACCACTTTAGGCAGAGAATGGGCAATTTCTATCTGATCAATGTCTTCCTTTCCTAATTTTGTGAATTTATCCCAGGGTTTTGCAACATAAAATATAAGCGGTGTACCACCAGCATTGATTTCCAGGTTAAAATAACTCAATGGCAAGTCGGTATCAGGTGAAAAGAAAAATTCAACACAGGAATCTCCAGAAACATTGCCATTATATTCCTGTACAACGGAACGAACATACCGGTCTTCCACTTTGAAAATACCATAGATGTTTTCATCATCATACATCAATTTGGCTTTGACCTTTGGAAGAAACTTAGGCTCAGTCCCCATATTGTAATCGAGGGTTACAGCTTCGATCTTTTTCCATTGTTTTTTATCCCAATCTGCATCTATCGGATTTGAGCGTTTAAGTTTTTTTACCAGGTATTGGGCTTCGTCTTTCGATTGTTCATATTTATTACTCACTTCTATCGTTTTATCCTCTCCTATCAGATTCATGATAAATGGCCAATATATAAGGAAAGACCATGTAAATAATTTCGTTCTCATAATTTTAATGTTTTTTCAATGATGGTAATAGACCTAAGGTTTTTTTAAGATCTGATTTAGCTATTGGGCTACTAAATTTATCGATTAACTCTTGGAAAAGCACCCATAAATCTCATTTCTACCTAGAAAATGAGTTTCAAATCTGCAATTCACGACTGAATATAAATAAAACTATAATAGGATGGCTATAAAATAACCATCCTATTAAAATTTTATTCTAGCGGTCAGAATCAACCTTCATTTGTATTAAAATAGCCAATGAATCAATGGGTGTTAATTTCCCACATCCCACCAAAGACGTGTACTGACTTTATCTCCTCCATCGCCTAGCAAGGATGTTGCTGCCTCTACAGCATTGCCGTTGGATGTTCTTTCTAAGTCAAGGAATACAATCCGACGGATCATTTCATCAGCTTCGATATCATCATTGTCAGAGTGAATAAGTGGATACATTTTAGGGTAGCCTGATCTTCTCATTTCAGCCCAACCTTCCATTCCATTAGGAAAGAGTGCCAACCACTTTTGTGTACCTACTTGCTCTCTTTGCTTCTCCAGATCAGAAGAAAACTTCACCGGAATATCTGTCAAAGGAGGCGTATTCCATCCATTTTCAGGTGCAGGAGCAATAGGCAAACTCGTTCCATTGATGTACTCGCTAATTACAGCATCATCCATAATGCCCCAAGTTCGAAGGGACATTTCAATGCCTTTATTATAAAGCTCTTCAGCTGTGCCGCCCATGTTCCAACCATTTAATGCCCCTTCTGCTCGAAGGAAATAAGCTTCTGCAGAATACATTACCGTCATCGGGTTTGTACTCTGATTTTCCGGATGGAACCTTGAGCTAAGATTTGAAGTGTAATCGTACGTATTAAAACCAAGCGTTTGTTCTGCAGGGATCATACCACTTCTGGCTCCTCTCCATTCTCCATCGGCTTTCGCTGGCTCGAAATAGATAGCAAGGCGCGGATCATTATAGCCCAACAAAAGGCTTTCCATATTCGCACTCATCCTAAATTCGTTCCATGCACTAATACGATTCAAGCCATTAAAATTGGCAGAGGTAGGTGCCATAAATGCATCCTCGGTATAATTCTCCATCACTCCACCAGCTAAAGCAGCTTCCGCTTCAACTCGGGCCATTTCTGGCTCAACACCAGATATCCTTAAGGCTAGTCGCAAACGCAAAGTGTTACCGAATTTCAACCATTTTTCATTGTCTCCCTGATAAATAAGGTCTTTTTCCTGGTAGGAAACGATGTCCAAATTATTTTTCAGATCTGTTGTTGCCTCTTCTAATTCTTTAAAGAAATCATAATAAATGTCCTTTTGAGAATCATATGCGATTTCTAGGCCATCAGAGCCAATCTCAGAATAAGGAATAGGGCCAAAATAATCTGTTGTCCTGTTCATTATAAAAACTCTCCATATACGTGCAATTGCATTCAATGTCGGAAGGTCTCCACCATTTGTCTCATTGACAATGGTAAATAAAGAAGGTAAAGTAGACACATACGTTCCCGTCCAAAAACTCCTCATCCAGGATTGATTGATAACATATCTGTGTGAAGCAAAGGCTGGCTGTGTACCTGCAAAGAACTGTGCATAGGTATCTGCTGTCAAATTTTGACCAGTCTGATAACTACCTTGGTTCCAACCTCTATACAAGGCATTTGGAAACAATGATTTCACATCCTCAGGACTGAGGGTTTCAAGCCCTGTAGGACTTGTATTTCTTGCTTCAAAATTTTCCGTACATGCCCCTAATAAGCCAGAAAACAGTAGTAACCCTACGGCTAACTTTTTTGGAATGAAGTTTTTATAGTTCATTTTTCGTAATTTTTTAATGGAAGTTTTCATAAGTGTTGGTATTTAAAATGTCAACTTTAAATTCAACCCCATGCTTCGTGTGGTCGGTAAAGAATTGTATTCAGTACCTCCTGCATTTCCGGTTCCCAAAAGTAATTCAGGATCAAAAGGTGCATCTTTGTATAAAAACATAAATTCCTTCCGGTAAATGATAGGCTAGCCTTTTCAATGAATTTTGTCTTGCTAACTAGTGCACTGGAGAAATTATAACTTAATACAACTTCTCTTAAACGAAGATTGCTTGCTGAGTAAGCATAGAATTCTCCCGCAGGATATCTTTCCCCTATGCTACCAAAATAGCTTTGAGAGGTAATGCTTTGGGTATTCTTCTCTCCGTTTAAAGTGTAGGCATCCAGAATGATTCCATCTTCACGACCCCACAAAGAAGCTTCAGAATGTCCATCCGCATCCAATAATGCCTGGGTTCCTCCTATAACAGTTCCTCCATTTCTATAATCAAGTAAAAATCCCAAAGAAAGGTTTTTATAACTGATCTTGTTATTGAACCCTAAATTGTAATTAGGGTTGAAATTCCCAACTGGCACTGATTTACCACCAGTAAGCATTGGGCTACCTGAATCATTTACCAAAGGTCTACCCAAATCATCTCTTTGCCATCCAACTGCATACATATCTCCATAACTGCCTCCTACTTGAGCCAGTACCAAAACCTGACGGTCATCGGTAAGTACAGCCGAAGTAATTTCATCCGTCAGACGAATGATTTTATTGTTGTTCTTGGAGAAATTAAACATTGCATCCCAAACAAAATCCTTTGTTTCTACAGGTACAATGTCCATGGATATCTCAACACCATTGTTGTTGATCAAACCGGCATTGATGTATTGGCTACTGAATAGCGAAGCTGCTGGTGTAGCAATTGTAATGAGTTGATTTTTCGTGTCCGTATAATAGTACGTAAAGTCAAAACCTAAACGAGCATCAAAGAACCTCCATTCAGCACCCAATTCAAATGCAGAAGTCATTTCAGGTTTATAGGTAGGTAGAGAACGTACCGTTGGCGTTCCAATCAATCCTCCTCTAGCAACTGAATAATAATTCCTGTCTCTATAAGCGGCACCACCTGAACCTGAATAGGCCAGTGAAGCACGAACTTTACCGTAAGAAACCCATTTTGGCATGGATAGCATTTCGGTTACAATTCCAGTCAAACCTACCGAAGGATAGAAATAAGATTGGTTGTCTTTAGGGAGTGCTGAGGACCAATCATTACGACCGGTTGCTTCCAAGAACAAGTAATCATTATAGGAAAGTGTGGCGGTACCAAACAATGACTGGACCTGTGGACTTTCATAAAATGAATTTGAAGTCAAAGGTGCTTTTGCATTGCTTAGGAAAAAGTAATTTTGCTTGTAAAGGCCATTAGACTCTATAAACAATGAAGATGAACTTCCTTGTTGAACGGCTCCACCTAAGATTACAGATAAATCCAGTTTTTCAGATAGCCCTTTATTAATGGACAATAAAGCATCCACATTAGAGTTTTGTCGGGTATAATCACCTACATCATATATTGAACCTAAACCATAAGTAGTATAAGTATCGTTGTAAACTTTCCTTTCTGTCTTCTCCATGGTTTTGTCCAAACTACCACGGACCTGAAGATTCATCCAATCATTAAACTCATACTTAACTTGAAATAGCCCGATCAAACGGTCTTTTTTCTCATTAAATAAATCTCTGTTTAGATTCCAATAAGGATTCGACAAAATTGAAGATCCTGGCTTCCAGTAATTTTGTTTTTCTATACCCGCTTCGTCTATATAAGCATATTCCTGCATAGCACTCAATGGTATGGAGGTTGGAGACCGATAGATAGAAGAAACTGGATAGCCACGCTCTCCAGTATATGGCTTGTTGTCCACTTCTTCCTGAATATAGGTCAACTTGGTTGTGAAAGAGAGTTTAGAAGAAATTTTATTGTCTATTTTCAAGTCAAAATTATGTCTGGTAAGGTCATGATTTCTCAAAACACCTTGTGCGTTGGCATTGCCATAGGAGAAATAGGTAAGCATTTTCTCACTACCACCACTGGCACTAATCGAGTTCATTATTGTGGTTCCAGTCCTAAAGAAATCTGAAACGTTATCTGGCTGTCCGGTTAAAGGAACAGTATCGCCATTCCAAAGGGTTACATCCTGCCCTTCTGCCTTAGGACCATAACTGTGCTCAGAACTAGGCGAGTAAACGCCGCCATCTCCTTGTCCATATTCATATTGTCTTTTTGGAAGGGCAAAAGCTTGATCCATGGTAATTCCACCATTGTAATCCACGGTAATCTTACCCTCTTTACCACTCTTGGTAGTAATGATGATCGCGCCATTCTGTCCTGCACTACCATAAACGGCTGCAGCAGAAGCACCTTTCAAAACAGTCATGCTTTCGACGTTATCTGGGTTGATCATTCCGATTCCCCCTCCGCCGTCTCTTCCACCAAAACTTCCTCCGCCAGATTCCCTTGTACTATTGTTCAAAGGCACTCCATCAATTACGTATAAAGGTTGATTATTTCCTGTAATGGAACGGCTTCCACGAAGAAGAACCTTCGAATTTCCTCCTGGACCAGTTGCACTACGGGTTATGGTAACACCAGCAACTTTTCCTTGCAGGGAATTAATAACATTGGTTTCTCTTGCTTCATCCAAACTGGAACCATCAACAACTTGTGCTGAATACGTTAAAGACTTCGCCTCTCGTTTAATTCCCATGGCTGTAACAACCACTTCAGAAAGGTCTCCCCCTACATCTTCAAGCATCACGTCAATTACTGTTCTATCATTTACTACAATTTCCTGAGTTTCGTACCCGATAAAGGAAAAAACAATTATTGAAGCAGCATTTGGGACACTCAGGCTATATTCACCATCCAAATTAGTAACTGTGCCAATATTCGTTCCTTTAAGTAATACGTTTACCCCAGGAAGGGATTCTCCATCAGGCGCTGTAACTGTTCCGCTTACCGTTACCGCTATTTGATCAGCATTAATTGATTCGGTTCTATTAATGGAATTTGATGTTGTCTTTTCAGGGACCAACTTATCCAAATTTGCCCCATAAGGGACAGGGCTTTTTTCCTGCCTAGCTAGTTCTTGGGCCCAAGAACCATTTATTCCAAGCAGGAGGAATAATAAAGTACTGTAAATTTTAATCATCATTTAAATAATTTTAGTGGAATTAGGTTTAGTTAGTGGCTCTCCCCTATCTCTTAAGGATAAGTGAACCAAATAGATTACTTTTTTATCAAGGGGAGAGAAAATGTTATTTTACCTCAAAAAATCATTTATTTTTTCAAAAAAATTTAATCGGAGGACTATTAGCAATAATTAAATCATTTAAAACATTAAGAATTTTAAATGATCATAAAAAAAATTATTAGATTGATATTCTTTCTTTAATTAAGATTATTATTTTTATAATCAAAGCAAATAGAGACATAACATATTGGCAAGCAAGCAGCTATAATTCATGGGACAAAGACAAAATTCAATGGATGGATGCTTTTTCACCACCTTGTAACCTAATGAATTTTTCAAAAATTACCGCTGATTTCCGTTCCTTCACCATTCGAATGGGAATTAAAGTTTATTTCAAGATAGATAAGGAAGAGCTGCGTTATCTAAGTCAGGTAATTTTTGGCTTTAGAATCTTCCACTAGATAATGAATACCAATTCAGCAGCTAATTTTAAAACCCATAGTTAAATTTAATGCTTACTTAAAAGCAAGAAATTGACTATCTTGATGGGGCAAACAGTACAGGTTTTCCGCTTATTCAAAGACTTGTAAAATAATGTACCTACACCCAATTATTATTATAATTGCAAAATTTAGTATCATATCTGCTTAAATAAAAATTAATACCGGATAATTTTTGAATTTTAATAAAATAAACGGTATAATTGATGACTTTACTTTAAAAATTACCCCCTTTATATAAAGCTTTCCTTGGTATAAAGGATAAAAAAAATAGAATGAAAAAAACTATCATTTTAAGAATTGCTATCGTAATTCCCCTTGTTTTATTTGCTTTCAACAGCGTCTTCGCCCAGAAAAAGCCTGTAATAGGTGTGGCTGGAATTGCACACGAATCAAATTCTTTCAGTAGCCAACTTACTACATTGGATTTATTTGATTTTAAATTGGGAGAGACACAAAAAGAATTGTCCGAAAAGTTCTTTTCTTTTGCCAATTCCCAAACCATAAGTTCAGGCTATATTGAAGGGTCTAAGCGTTTTGGACTAGAACTTTACCCTACGGTAGTTACCAGAGCCAGGCCTATGGGACCTGTTACTGACAATGCTTTCGACACCATGATGGGCGAAATCATTAAGCAGTTGAAAGCTGGGCCAAAACTAGACGGCATATTGCTAAACCTTCATGGTGCAATGGTTGTGGAAAGTTACCCTAGTGGTGACGAGGAAATTGTAAGAAGGGTGCGAAAAGCCTTTGGGCCTAAAATGCCCATCATTGTAACCCATGATTTCCATGCCAATGTTACACCAGATATGGTTAAGTTATCAAATGTCCTGATCACATTTAAAGAAAACCCTCATCTTGATACTTTTGACCGTGGATTACAAGCGGCAAAGATCATGGCTGAAATGGTCAAAGAGGGAGTTAAGCCTACCCAAGCCATTGTAAAAGCACCAATGGTTTATAATATTGTATACCAAAGTACTTTTTCAAACCCATTACTTCCCATCACCACTGAAAGTAAAAAATTGGAGGAAAATGAAAAAGTACTGGCAGTAAGTGTTTCAGGAGGATATCAATATGCGGATGTGCCATGGATGGGCCCTTCTGTGATTGTTGTTACTGATAACGACCCAGAACTTGCACAAAAGGAAGCGCAAAGGCTTTCTGATATGCTGTGGGATTCCCGTGACAAAACAATCCTTGATAGCCCTCAGCCAGCAGAAGCTGTAAAAATGGCAATGGAACATGATGGCCGTCCAGTTGTCTTGATTGACATGGGAGATAATATTGGAGGTGGATCCACAGGTGACAGTTCCTTTTTATTGGAAGAATTAATCAAGCAGGGAGCTCAAGGTTGGGTAATGGTGATAGCTGATCCAGAAGCTTATGCCATAGCTGCGAATGCAGGTGTTGGAAATGATTTTGATTTTGAAGTAGGTGGAAAAACAGATGATATGCATGGAAAACCTGTTAGGGTTAAAGGCCAGGTTCGCTCGTTAAATGTTGGACGTTACCTTGAGACTGAGGTTCGCCATGGTGGTGGACGCTACTGGAATATGGGCCATACAGCAGTTATTCAGGTAGAAGGCTCCACTTTGGACGAACCAAACCTACTACTTTTGACTACTTTGGCATCCAGCCCAAACAGTGCACACCAACTTATCTCTAATGGCGTTTATGTTGAAAGACAAAAGATCATTGTAGCCAAAGGAAACATTGCTCCAAGAGCTGCTTATGAACCATTTGCTTCCTTATTGATTCAAGTTGACAGTCCGGGTTCTACCGCTGTTAATCCAACTTGGTTTAATTTCAAGCGTGCCCGTAAAGGAATGTTTGGCATGGGAGATTATTAATCGGATTTCATTATACGATTAATTTTTGATCGCCAACTGCAAACAATCCTAGACAGTTGAAGATTATATTTAACGCCCTCCTGGCTTAGCTAGGAGGGCGCCTTCATTTAGCAGGATGCTAATTCGATCCCCTACCGAAAAACAATAGGAAATCCTTTTTTCTGATGCTGAGTAAATCTTTATAGTACTTACCCTTGGGGTTTAACTCATTTGAACATAAGGCAAATTCCCAACATAAGCTAGTTATCAAATTTTACCTATTCAATGTCTTCGTATCAGGGTAGTTGACTGTTCAACCCCATTCAGGGTTGAGATAAAAGTTGCGTTGGATACCGTGGATTGACATCCACGGTTATTATTGGTCAGGCCCTTCAGGCCTGGGTTTTTATACTTGATAGCGACCATTTTTAAGCCTTGGGTTCATAAACAAGTGAACAAAGTATAAAGAGAAAGCAAGCCAATATCTCTATTTCTGGCCCAAAAGGCAGTAAATGTTTTTAACAGTTTTCTTTAATTTTAATGTGGTGTAGTCATAAATAAAATAGAGAACCATATCCGAGAAACCTAAAAAGCATCAACAGCCATAACCACGAGTGGAATCCGTGTAAAAGAAAAAGTAACGAAACGATTTTATTTGTATTGTTGTTTTTTTTTCTGCAACAATGCTGACAAAATCATAACCTCTAAACGTTATCAATAATTAGTTTTGCCACTATGAAATTCGTAAAATCAGGCTTTATTTTTCAATTTCCTTTAAGGGTTGAGGGTCATCAGTAAGACCTGCAGAATCATTTTCTCCCGTTGGGGCTGTTCGCCACCAGTTGGCGAGGAAAGAACCCGAAATGTCCATCCATGTACCAAAAATGGCTGGAAAAAGGCCTAAAGTAGCTGCTTTCCCCAATTCGGAAGCAATTCCCGCTGCCATGCCTCCATTCTGCATGCCCACTTCTATGGCAATCGTTCGGCTGTCTACTTTGTTCATCTTGAAGAGACGACAACCCCAATAGCCCAAAACATAGCCACTTGCATTGTGGATGATGGCTGCTAGTAAAAGTAAAAGCCCAATTTCCAAAAGACTGTCGCGACCCGCAGCCACAATTACCGCGATAATTACTACGTTGGCTGCCATGGCGATGTATGGCATGGCGATATTAAGCCATACTGCCCTATCTTTGAAAATCTTATTGAAAACCATCCCTGCAATTATGGGTACAAATATCATCTTGATTATGCTCACCATCATTTGGTAGGAATCAATGGGTATAAACTGACCTGCCAGCAACTTCATTAATAAGGGGGTTAAAAAAGGAGCCAAAATGGTAGTAAAAGCAGTTAAAGTAATGGACAAGGCGAGATTCCCTTTTGCTAGAAAGGTGATAATATTGGAGGATACACCACTAGGGGAAGAACCTATAAGCACTATACCTGCGGCAATCTCTGGTGGGAAATCCATTAAAATTGCCAGGCTTATTGCCAAAATAGGCATAATAGTGAACTGGGAAACCAAACCGACAATCACTCCTCTTGGCATTTTTAATACCCCTTGGAAATCCTTAATGCCCATAGTGGTTCCCATGCCAAACATGATAAGCTGTATCAATGGCACAATAAAACTATCTGTTTTGTAGCCAGCAACTTCTGTAATGTAACTTGGGAAAGTCATGCTTACCCCTACTGCTGCAATTACCCACACGGTAAACGAAAAACCCTTAAACCTATCATAACCTTGCATCCCTATCAGTAAAAATGCAAAGAAAGACAATACAAGTAGCGAAGCTCCTTCCTGGTAACCCATTAAAAGCAAAACAACAATTCCAATTAAAGATATTCCTGCTAAAGCTAGAGATGAGCTAAATATCGTTTGCTTTTTATTCATGATTCTTTTCGTAAATGCTTACTGATATATTTTATGATTGACCACAACACTATGGTCTTTCAATCGAGGTTAGGTGAATTTTCCTGATTTGCTAGGCAAAAGGCCTATCTGGTAAAGATAGAAGGGATTTCATTAAGTAGGGGCTATTCATTTAGCTTTTACCTCAAAAATCCTTTATTATTTTATGAAAAAGGATTTTTATCGTATTTTGACTTTAGTAAAATCTCTGCAAGTCTTTGCTATCGTTTTTCCCAATTTTAACTCTTCGCTATATGGAAATAAAAAGCCTGAGTAATGCACCTGGGAATTGCTTCATCAATCATGTCTTGGATTAACCATCATAGTATCAATTTCCACATCAAATTGTAGTTGATCATTTGTACTCACCTGCTCACCACTACACCCTACCAATACCAATACCAATAAGGTCAAAATAAACAGGGCATTTTTCGTGGAAGCAAATTAAACTAAAAAATTATTGGATAATAATAATTGATAAACAAACTAAAATTCCCTGTTTTACAAAGAATTGATTATTAGAATTAACTAACATATCAATAGATATTTTGATTACTTATAGTTATTCAGTGTGCTTACTTAAGTATTTTAAGAAAGCAGATTTTCCTTTCCAGGCATAAAAAATTGTCCAAATCAATAACAGACATTAACACTGATATCCTGAGTCCCTGAATTTAAGCGGACATAATGCAATTCCGGTAATGGATTTTTTCTATTGCAATAAAATTCTCCTGAAAACCCATACCCCTCTTTAGGAGATCCAAAAAAGCTGTAATCCATTTTTCCATTTTTATTGCTATCATGGAATACGGCTATCATGTATTCGCCAGGCTCCAATTCAGGAAGATTAATATAGGGTGCTTTTTCCAAAGCTACCTGTAGTTTTACAACAGGTTTCAATTCCGTCAATATATCGATAGGTTGTTTTTTAAACACCTGAACCCGAACATCCCCGCCCAATTCAAAATCCAAATTACCTACCCTTAAATTGGTTTGGTTCAGGATTGGGGAAGTAAAAGAGCAAATAAATAAGCTACAAAAGAGGACAAATGCAATTTTCATTTTTAAATTATTAGTAGTAAAACTTAGCAAACTATTTCCAGAATTATTTATAGCCTTTCTTTTGAAACCAAATATCAGCAAGATTGAAATTTAAGGTGATCCCATGAGTAGTTTCTCTGGACAGAAGAGAAGTACTTCCCTGTTTTTCATACTGATAAGAAAGCGTTAACCTGGTAAGGTTTTGTACGGGAAAACCTATACCAGCCGAAAAGCCCCAACGATTCACAGGTGTATTTTGAAACAAATAATTTCCAGTATCATAATAAAGACCTGCTGAATAATTCAATTGCTTTGGAAAACTATAACCATAAAAATCTGGTACATATTCAGCCCCAAAACTTACTTGCTGTGCAGGGGTATAATCCTCCCATGAATCTGGGAAATATTTATAGGTATAGTCTGCGGCAATTATCCAATTTTTTGTCTGGTAGGAAATTCCTGCCTTGGCAGATTGGAAGAAATCCATTGCCTCCATCTCTCCACTGGATTCATAAAGAAGTGAATCTGAATCAAGGAGCTGAACTTCCTCAGAAAGTTGCTCACTGACACTTGCAGGTGCATTATAAGTCAATCCCAGTATTAGTTTTTTATCTTTATTTTTATAAGCAATGTATTGCATACCCAGGTCTACTCCCACTCCGCTATAATTATTCTTTAGATTCAGATAAAAGCTGTCTACTGATCCATAGACATCGGATTGGACTTCATATAAATTTGTGTTGTTGATATGCCCAAAGAGGTAATAGGGTCTTACACCAAGGGACAATCTGGGATGAAGGGAATAGGCATAGTTCAGAAATACCTTGCTTATGTCACCATAATTTTTGGTGTATTTAGAATAAGGATCTGCCGAACCTACAAAATAGGTGGTTTCCAGAAAACTATTGTCCACACTACTGATGGGCATAAGACCAAAGGTAAAGGCAGATGATTTGGATACTTTTAACCAAAAAGCTACATGGGACAAGTTGGTCCTATTGATGTCAATATTTTCTTCAGAGGTAGAGATGTTCATCATCTGGTATTTGACATCTGCATCAATCATAAAATTATAGGCGCCAAGAATACCTACGCTTGAGGCTGGATTGATATGGTTGAGGAAATAGGGTGATTGAACAGCAACACCAGTTCCACCGAGTCTGGTTGAATACCCTACATTGTCATTATTGATCAAGCCTATACCATAGGAAGAATATAAGGAACCGTCTCCCCGTTGTGCTAGCAATGTTCCTGTTAGCATGAAGGAAATAACATATAGGCAAAGCGCTCGAATTGGAAAAACCATTTTTATTTTTTCCGAAAGCTATTCTTTCAAATCTGGAAATTCTCTTATAATAGATATAAGCTGAAAATGTATAGACGTAATCCTGTTATTTACCTCTCAACACTAAAAGGGCAACTCCCAATACGGTATTTTAGATCATAGAGAACAATAGGCCTTTCGTCGACAACATTGCCTCCTAGGTCTATTATATCTGATTATTGAAAGAAGATTGATTTGGTTTGGGGCAAAAATAATCTTTATGGATCCTAGTTTCAATTTAATCAAATATCTCTGTTTCTCCTCTTTGGCCATTTTAATGACAGGATGTTTTGAAAATGATATACTTGTCCAGCCTGAAGTCATCAAAGACGATGAACAGCTGGAAGTGAGCTTAATTGAAAGTACGGAGATTTTATTGTACAGTTATTTTACGGATAGTCTGGTAACAAATGGCAAAACAAACTTTATGGTGGGTGCCTATAGTGACAGCATTAGGGGCGATGTAAATGCGGTTTCTTATCTACAATTCGGTGCAGAAAGCGATATAAGGATGAATGATGAGGCACAAATGGATTCTGTAGTGCTCGTATTGTTTTATGAGAGTTTCCAATACGACACCCTACCTGTTTTCGATTTAAACATATATGAACTTCTCGAAAGTCCGGAACCTGATGATTATTATGCCATCTATAATTTTCAAACTTTTGATTATAGTCCAAGTCCAATGGTAACCAAAAGTGTTCAAGCCTTGCCTCATAAGGATTCGCTAACCATTACCTTGCCTTATGAATTTGGTCTAGAACTTTTTGAAAATTCCAAATCAAGTAGCTCGATCTTTTATTCCAATGAAGACCTGGAAGAAGAATTCAAAGGTTTGGTTATTGAATCTGTTGGAAATGGGCCTTTGTTAACCTTTTCTGAAACTTCTTATATAGGCTTTTATTACCGGGCTTCGGCCAATATAGACCAAACAAATTCTCAATTCAAGATTACCGTACAAAGTGGCACCGAACATTTTACAAATTTGAATGTAGACAAGTCTACAGGCCTATTCAATGGATTTGCTTCTTATACAAATATTGATTCCGAGGAAACTTATGGGGCAGTAATGGTAGATCCACTATACGAATCAGGTATCAGAATTGAATTCCCGGAAATCCAGATGCTTAAAGAGATCTCCGAGAACTTCTTTATTTCTTCAGCCGTACTTCACTTGCCTGTAAAACCTGGGACTTACAACAATTATTTTAACACCCCAGCCTTCTCCATAAATGTTTATACAGTTGATAAAAACAACGTCATCAATGGATCTTTGGGAACAGTGGGCATGAGTGCATTTGATGATCAATTTCATGAACAAACCTATTATGAAATCCCTGTAAAAGATTTTATTGACAGTCAATTGGGAGCCAATTACGACAATGAGAATGCTTTATGGATTACGCTACCAGCTAGCACATCACTCACCACCAGGTATTTGGTATTCTCATCTAATTCAACACAACAAAAAATTAAACTAGATATTGTATTTCTTCCTTTAAATTAAATTATTATGAATAAAACACGTTTGTTAATAGGAGTTATTATTGGAGTTTTTTTTCTGGGAGGTTGTATCAGTGATGATGTGACTACCAGTGAAGGAAACTGGGTCAGGAGATCCTATTTTGAAGGCAGCAACCGCTCCAATGCTGCGTCTTTCTCCATTGGCGACAGAGCCTTTGTAATGGGAGGTTATACAGGAGAAGATTATTTAAATGATTTCTGGGAATACAATTCTGCAGGTGATTATTGGATCAAAAAAGCAGATTTCCCAGGGCAAGCTCGAAGTAATGCCGTCGCATTCACCATAGATGGTAAAGGGTATGTAGGAACAGGATATGACGGAACAAACAAACTCAATGATTTTTGGGAATATGATCCTGAAAATGACAATTGGATTGAAGTCGCTTCCTTCGGTGGTACTGCCAGGTACAATGCTATAGGCTTTTCACTTGTAGGAAAAGGGTACATTGGTACCGGATATGATGGAAGTGAGCAAAAGGATTTCTGGCAGTATGATCCTACCAGCAATACCTGGTCTCAAATAATCTCTATGGGAGGAGCCAAACGTCAAAGTGCCATGGTTTTTGTTATAGGTGACATTGCTTATATTGGAACAGGAATCAACAATGGTTCTTATGAATATGATTTCTGGGCCTTAGACGGCAATAGCATGGAATGGGCCAGAAAAAATGACCTTGATTATGATGACGATTACAGCTTGGTTAGAAGTGAAGCAAGTGCTTTTTCAGTTGGATCATTTGGTTATCTTGTAGCGGGCTCTCTCGGCTCGATCTTGGGTAGCACCTGGGAATACGATCCTGAAGATGATCTTTGGGAAGAAAAGACTCCACTTGAAGCAGTTTATAGAGCTGGCGCCTCAGCCTTCTCTGTTAATGGAAGGGCTTACGTTCTATTGGGAAGAAGTTCAAGCTTAAGATTTGATGATATATATGAATTTCAGCCTTTTGTTTATTATGACGAGGAAGATTAAACCTTTCACAGCGGTATAAATGTTGAATTTTGAAAAGAAAGTAATTCTAAAGACATTGGTTCATGTCTTGATACTGGGGGTAATATTATCCCCAGTATTTTTTATTATTTCTAATAGAACCCAAGAATTACGACCCACTTTCTATCTTAGTATTTCCAATATTAGCATTATCTTCTTCTATTTGTTCAACATTATATGGATGATTCCTCATTTATTGTTCAAACAGAAGTATTTAAAGTATGCACTATTTTTATTTGCCTTTCTTGCCATTTTTATTTTCCTCGAGCATACTTTTATGGACTTTGTGCCCATGAATGAAGGTCGTCCTGCTCCCAGGTTTCGTGGTGGAGGTCGCAGGCAAATGTTTTTCTGGATCCCTTCCCTTATGAGATTTGTCCTCATTATGGTATTGGGAACTGCCATAGAGCTTATCACCAAACTTGATAGAGAATCAAAAAGATATGATGAATTGAAGCGGCAGAAAATCATAAAAGAGTTAAACTTTCTAAAAAACCAGCTAAACCCTCACTTTTTATTCAATGCTTTGAATAACATCTATTCTCTAGCAAGCAGAAAATCTGAGAACACAACACCGTCCATTATGTTGCTTTCTAACATCCTCAGGTACGTTTTGTATGAATCTGGAAAGGACAAAGTATTCATTCATCAAGAGATGGATTTCATTAAAAACTATGTAAATCTGGAAAAGCTCAAATTTTCGGATACCAATGCTCCGCAAATTAAGTGTTACTTTTCCTTTGCAAATGAAAACTATACCGTAGAGCCACTTCTGTTTATTACTTTAATAGAAAATGCGTTTAAACACGGGATAAGTTATGTTACGCCCTCCTTTATACTTATTTCGTTTAAAGAAGACAATGAAGAAATATTCCTATCGGTGATCAACAGCGTGGGAAAGAAAGATGACCAAAATATCAATACCAATAAAGAAGGCATAGGCATCGAAAACCTTAAAAAAGGTTAGAATTGCTCTATCCAGGTAAACACAGCTTTAAGCAAATCTACGAAAACAGTACTTTTAAGGCTTTTCTAAAAATAAAGAAATGAAGATTAACTGTATTATCATTGATGATGAGGTTTTGGCACTGGATATATTGGAAGATTATATATCTAGAATGCCGATGCTGGAGCTTAAAGGAAGGTTTGACTCTCCCTTAAAGGCCATGGATTGCATTGTCCATGATGAGATCAAGTTGATGTTCTTAGACATCAACATGCCGGATATGAATGGTATAAAATTTTATGAAAGTCTTTCGAACAAACCCAAGGTCATATTCACCACTGCTTACAGCGAATATGCGGTGAAAGGGTTCGAGATCAACGCCATTGATTATTTGCTAAAACCAATCAGTTTTAGCCGCTTCTTTCAGGCAGTGGGAAAAGTTATCCATATACCAAACGTCCAGCCAAATGCAGTATCCCAAGCTGGTTTTCAAGAAAGCCAAAGCGATGAATCATCGAGGTTTATATTTGTAAAAGTAGAGCATTTCACTGTTAAGGTCAGCCTTAAAGACATCGCTTACCTTCAAGGTTACAAAGATTATGTTAAGATATACCTCATTGGGAATGACAAGCCAATACTTACCCTTAATTCAATCAAACATTACGAAATGAGCCTCTTCTCCAAGGGCTTTATCCGGATTCACAAATCTTATATTGTATCTGTCAATCAGATAGAGATAATCAGCCGAAACAAGGTCAAATTGATAGACCAGGACCTGCACATTACCATTGGAGGGAACTACCGGGATTTTTTCTACGAGCTGGTAGTGAATAAAAACATTTAAAAATTGAAGATTTTGCCATTATTTTGGGATATCACCACTTCCTGAAAAAAGTAAGACTGGTAATCAGAAACGCAATTGCATAATTTCAAACAAAAAAAGGGACAAAACTTATGAAAAGTTTTGTCCCTTTTTACTTCAGGATGAATCCCATTCCAGAGGTACTTATTCGTTAATGAAATCCCCTTCTTTTATTTCTTCACTGGCCACCAATACCATTTTATCATTATTATTCAAGTCTCCAAAGATTTCGATTTGATCGTCAATTTCTCTTCCTTTCTTCACTTCTATTCTGGAAGCTTTTTGGTTCTCAACCCTGATCACGAAAATATTCTCCGTTGAATTGACTAAGGCAGATTTTGGTACGACAAAAGTACTGTCTTTGGCATTAAGAGGTAGGCGAACTTCAGCAACCATCCCTGGAAGCATTGCTCCAGATGTATTTTCAATGTCCATTTCTACCCGCTCTGCACGTAACTTCAAGTCCAGTGCCCCAGACATTCGCTCTACCGTAGCGGTAAAGGTATCCGGTAGGGATTTTACATTAAAACTGATCTCATCCCCTCTTTTCAAATAGCCTGTATACAACTCTGGAATCGAAACTGCCAGTCGCAATTTGTCCTGTTGTTGAATCGTAAGAAGAGGCATATCAGAGCCTTTTCCAGCCGGTCCTACATAGGCCCCAAGATTAACGTTTCTAGTAGTCACAATACCATCAAATGGAGCCGAAATATTGAGATAGCTTTTCATAACGATCACTTCCTTGTGTGCGGCCACTGCTGCCTGATATTGGGCGTGGTCCGATTCTTTTTTCCTTTGGCCATTTCCAAATCATTTTTAGAAATAGTCCCCTCTACTTTACTGGTTTCAAACAAACGATTATAGGTGCTCTCACTAGTGGTGAAAATAGCCTCCATCGCTTTCAGTTTTGATTCGGCCGCAGCCAATTGTGAGTTGATTTCTGGTGCTTCCAAAACAACCAAAAGCTTTCCTTTGGTAACCTTGGTCCCAATATCAACTTTTAATTCTTTTACATAACTACTCACCTTGGCATACAGATCCACTTGTTGAAAGCCAGACAGTTCGGCAGGCAATCGCAATTCTGATTTCAATTTGGCCTTGTGCAAAGAGAACGTCTCTATTTTTGGCTCTTCCTCTACAAAAACTTCTGCTTGATTGGAGGTACAACTGCTAAAAATAAGCAACATTGCAAAAAGCAATAAGAATGACTGAGCTATTTTAGTTTTCATCTTCTGTTTTTAATACCGATATATAATGAATGCTTTCTTGGTCTTCTGGGTCTAAGGATACGGATTGGGTACTGGCTTTTTCTTGTGCCCAGGCAAAAATCACAGGCAATATAAGCAATACTGAAAAGGTTGAAAACAACAAGCCTCCAATCACAGCTCTACCCAAGGGAGACACCTGGTCTCCACCTTCTCCGTGTCCTATAGCCATTGGCAACATCCCTGCGATCATGGCTACACTTGTCATAATGATGGGACGTAGTCGCAATGCAGCCGCTTCTCTGGCTGAAGCTAAGGCATTCCCATTGACAAGTCGCAATTGCTCAGCATTTGTCACCAGAAGGATGGCATTCGCAATGGATACACCCACTGACATGATGATCCCCATATAAGATTGGAGGTTCAATGTAGACCCTGTCATGGTGAGCATAAGTAAAGCCCCTAAAACTACCGCAGGGACTGTGGTCAAGACCACAAAAGAAACCCTGAAGGATTGAAAATTAGCTGCAAGCATCAGGAAAATCAAAATGATGGCGACCAATAGGCCTACTTGCAAACTACTTAATGTTTCGCTCAGGACCGTACTCATACCAATGGTTTCCATGAATAAGCCTCGGGGCAATTCTCCAATAGAGGCTATAGCCGCAGAAACATCATCCGACGCTGTTCCCAAATCTGTCTTGTGGATATTGGCGGTGACAGTGATGTATGGCATGGCACCAAGATTGTCATTTTCGCCATTTACTGTTGTCGGTGTGATGGTGGCTACATCACTTAAAACCGGACGCAGTGAGTTTTTTAACACAGGAATTTCTCCAATATCAGACTTACTTTTCATTTGATTCAAAGGCACTTGCACCTGTACTGAAACAGATATCCCCGACTTCTCATCAATCCAGCTATTCTTTTCGGTATACCTGGACGATGAAGTAGAAGCTATCAATGAACGGGAAATATCATCCATATCTACACCCAATTCAGCCGCCCTTGTTCGGTCAATATCGATATCCAAAGCAGGATAATTGATAGGTTGGCCAATTTGAATGTCTCTTAGATAAGCTATTTTATTAAGCCTTTCTATCAATTTTTTAGCGTAGACTTCATTCCTTTTTTTATCCTTACCTGCTATCCTTACTTCTATTGGGGTTGGTGATCCTTGGCTCAACACTTTATCTGTAAGCTCTATGGGTTCAAAAGTCATTTTTACAGCAGGAAGAATATTTTTAACCCTGATACGCAAATCATCTTTGAAATCCTCCATATCTACGTCATAGTCCTTTAAACTGACCTGAAATACTGCCTCATGGGAACCTGCAGTGAAAAGATAAATTGGATTAATGGAAAATTGTGATGGATGCTGTCCTACATATACAGATGATATTCCTACATGCTCTTTTCCCACCATTTCATTTATTTCATCTAACAGCAGGATCGCCATTTCTTCTGTTCGCTCTATACGGGTACCATCAGGGGCGCGCATTCTCAATTGAAATTGGCTTGAATTTACTTTTGGAAAAACATCCTTACCTATACTCATAAGCAGTACTCCTGCCAACATGGATATCCCGATAAGATACACCAGGGTAGTTGCCCTTTTATAGGGGAATAGTCGATCCAAAAATCGCATGAACCGAATTCGGAAACGTTCAAAGAAACTGATCTTCCCATCCTTGTTCAAGTCTACTCGTTGGACCATTTCCCTTTTTTGATCAATTTGGTTTTTTTCAGATGCTGAAGTTAATCCACTGGCATTAAACTCTGCTTCATCATCTGTCATACCTGAAGCATGCGCTATTTTAGGATGTTCCTTCATCAGCCAATTGGCAAGGACCGGCACAAAGGTCTGAGACAATAAAAAGGACACAATCATCGAGAACCCAATCGCCATGGCCAATGGTAAAAACAATGCTCCAGGAATTCCTGCCATTGTGAAAGCAGGCGCAAAAACAGCCAGAATACTTAAAAGAATAAGCAGTTTTGGCAAAGCTATTTCTTTACAAGCATCCCAAATCGCTACTGCTTTGGGTTTCCCCATATCCAGGTGTTGGTGAATATTCTCAATGGTTACAGTACTCTCATCTACCAGTATACCGATGGCCAAAGCCAGCCCACTCAAGGTCATGAGGTTAATGGTCTGCCCAAATAGCTTCAAAAACAAAACACCAGCAATAATTGAAATCGGAATGGTCATTATTACTATAAAAGCCGCACGCTTGTCTCCTAGAAACAATAAAACCATCAGACCAGTCAACACTGCTCCTATGACGCCTTCTGTCACTAAACTCTTCACTGAGTTAATCACATAAACCGATTGGTCAAACTCATAGGATAAGGTGATGTCTTCAGGAAGTGTACTCTGTATTTTTGGCAGCTCTGCTTTCAATTTATTTACAACTTCCCAAGTCGAAGCATCAGCAGCCTTGGCAATATTGATGTAAACCGATCTTTTTCCATTCACCAAAACATAACCACTGGTAACATCAGCACCATCTTTCACTGTCGCTACATCCCCTAAAGTAAGGTTTTGGACACTGCCTTTAAACAATGGAATCTTCTCAAAGTCTTTGATTTCTTTGATACTACTATTGGTGGGTGTTAGGTAGTTTATGTCCCCGATTCTCACATTTCCTGAAGGAGCAGATTGATTGTTGAGTCGAATCGCCTCTACTATTTGATCGGGCGTCATATTATGAGACCTCATAAGATCAGGATTTACATTGACCTCTATGGTTCTTGGACTCCCACCAAATGGGGCAGGTGACAATAGCCCTGGAATAGAGGTGAAATTGGCCCTTACATAATAATTGGCAAAATCCTGAAGCTCATTATTGGACCTAATCTTACTCCCCAACACCAACTGCCCAACTGGCAATGAAGAAGCATCAAAACGAATGATAAAAGGAGGTTGTGTTCCTGGTGGAAAAATCACCTGAATCCTATTGGCCAGCGCTGTAAGTTCAGCTGCAGCTTGTGCCATATTGGTATTTTCATAATAGGTCAACTTCATGATCATCAACCCTTGAATATTTTTCGTCTCAACAGATTTCACACCATTGGCAAACGAAAGAATATTGATATATCCCTTGGCAAAATAGGATTCCATTTGATCAGGGGTGAATCCTCCATATGGATGCGCGATATAGATAACCGGCAAATTCATCTTTGGTAAAATGTCAATCTTGATATCCTTAACAGCACCGATACCGAAGAAAAACACCCCAGCAACCAAAACTAAAATAGAAATGGGTTTGCGAAGTGCAAAACGTATTAAATTCATATGATTTAATTAAAATTCATTTATAAACAATTCGAAATCACCTGTAGCGGCAACTTTAATTAAAAAGGATTGCCAAACATTGCTGTTGACAATGTCCCGATCAATCTCTGCACGGTTAAGGATGTACATCGTTTGGGTAAGGTCCGTCAAAGTGGTCAATCCGTTTTTGTATAAGGTCATTTTTTGCAAGTAAGCCTGAGACGCTGCTTTTACCTGAGTTGGCGCTTCGGCATAATTGGCTAGCGCAATTTTTATTTTTTCATCAGCGAGTGACAACTGGGATTTGATCTCTCTGTCCACCTGATTGTACTCTTCTTGAACACCTTGAGCGATCAATTTTTGAGCACTCACTTGTTTCTTCATTCTAAATGGTGCTGTCAGGTTCCAGGAAATGCCTGCCCCTATCAGAAAATTGGTACGGTCCGGATTGATTCCATCCCAATAATTCCTCGAAAATGCACTTTGATCAACCGAATAGTTGGTACCAAACCCTGAAGCCCTGGATTGCAAAACGCCAAATAAACTCATCGTAGGATAATAAAACCTCTTGGACAATTTCACTTGCTGTTCACTGTAATCAACTTTCGTTTGAAAGTATTTGAGTGTGGGATGCTGGCCTTCTGTATCACTGTAATCCTTTAGGAATTGCGTTGGGATCTGACTTAAAAAGAGTGTGTCTGCCACAAAATCCTGAGTGGCAACCCCCATTAAATCCACAAGTTGATTGTTCTGCTCTTTGACCATGTTTCGTGCAAGGTTTAAAGCGATTTTCGCTTTGGAAACTTCTGCAGTAGCCAAGGTAGAGTCTACCCCTGCTTGCAGTCCGTTTCTTACTCGTGCAGTAGCCGTGGTGAGGAAAACTTCGGCTCGATCCAGGTTTCTTTGTTGCGAGATCAACAAACGCTGACTGGCCAACAGATTCAAATAAGCTGCAGAAATCTTGATTTTCAATTGAAATTTCTCTTGTTCCAAATCATTCACCTGAATTTTAACATTCATTTTTTCAAGATTGATTTTTTCCTTGGTCTTACCGAAAGTGAAAAAATCCCAGTTGACATTGCTTAGGTATTGTGCGCCAAAAGCTGCGTTCCAGTTTTGTTCTGGAAGTGTAGGTCCTGATGCAGCTACATTGCCTACCATGCCATAAAAGGAACCATACTGCCCATTGACCGACCCATAACTCTGCTGGGCGGATAGGTTTAGGTTCGGTAAATATTCTCGTTTTGTTTGCTTTAGGGTTTCCTCCGAAGCACTGGCATATTTGCTTTTAGATTTGATATAACCATAGTTGTCAATACCAATATTGATGGCCTCTTTCAATGAAAGATCCTGGCTATAGCCACTAAAAGCAGCAATGGAGAATAATAATAGGGAAATAGTTTTTTTGAAATACATAAAATTCAAATATGAAATTATGTGTCAAAACTATTTGTAATCTGTTTATGATCCACTTTTAATATGCTGTAGGGAAATGGTAAATGACCAATTCAATTCATCATTTATTCAAAATAGTAACTAAAAAATTATAGTTCTTTGTGAATTATTAAACCCAAACCTATGAATAGAAGCATCAACGATCTCATGGACAATAAGTGGTGGCAAGAATTTGCTGTCGTTGCATTTTCTTTTACCATCTATACACTCAAAAACGATTGGATGTTTATAAGCTCCATAGGTTCAATTACGCTAGGTGTCTTATTTTATGTTATTCTCTACGTACACGCACAGTTCAATCGTTTTTTTTTCCTGCCAATCCTATTTAAAAAACACAAGCCATTGATCTATATATTCCTGACAATCATAGGAATAATCATTTTCTCTGTACTTTTAAATAACCTCATGACCTTGGACATGTTTAGCCAAAGTCAGTTGTATCAAAATTCACATCAAAAGAGCTTTACTTTTCAGTTTGCCAGTGTTTCAGGCACATTGGTTTGTATTTTAAGTCCCATTATTGTCTTTAAATTTTATAGAATTTATAAACAACAAACAGACAAAACCATACTCTACAATCAAATGCAACTCAATGCGCTTCGAGCTCAATTGAATCCCCATTTTCTATTCAACACCTTCAATACCCTCTACGGCATCAGTTTACAATTCCCTGAAAGAACCTCTGATTTGATCATGAAAGTATCCCAATTAATGCGGTACCAATTGGAAAGTAACAATGAACATTCCGTATCTTTGGAAGATGAATTGTCCTTTATCAACAGTTACGTCCAATTAGAAAAGGAGCGTGTAGCACATCGATGTGAAATCACCTATAAGTGTGAGATTGATAACGAAAATGCTTACAAAATCTCCCCTATGCTTTTGATCGCTTTTATCGAAAATGCCTTCAAACATGGAACTTGTGCGATAGAAAAGTGTTTTGTACATATCAATATCTCTGTTAGCAAGGGACTTTTGCATTTGAATGTAATCAATTCTGTCCCAAAAGAGACTAAGGTTATCTCCACCAATATTGGGTTAAAAAACACCACCGAAAGGCTCAAATTAATCTATGGAGAAGATTACACTTTGAACGTTAACAATGACCCAACCACCTATAATGTTGATTTAAAAATACAACTAAAAATGGGTAAAAATGAAGGGAGTTAAAACGTGTATCATTGTTGACGATGAGCCTGCTGCCCACTACGTATTGATCAATTATATCAAACAAAATTCACGATTGAATTTAGTTTTCCAAGCGTACAATGCCATTGAAGCAATGGATTATATACGCGAAAACAAGATTGATTTGATGTTTTTGGATATTAATATGCCTGAAATTTCTGGGATAGAATTGCTAAAAATTATCCCCTCCCCTCCTAAGACAATTTTAACAACTGCCTATTCAGAATTTGCGCTTGAGAGCTATGATTATGGCGTCATTGATTACTTACTGAAACCTATTTATTTTCCTCGGTTTTTAAAGTCCATCGAGCGTTTTTTCCTTATGGACAGCAGCCCAATTGTTGAGGAAAGTAGCGAGCCAAATTCAATTACCGTAAAAATTGATGGGGAGTTCAAAGACATAGCATTGCATAAACTAATGTACATCCAAAGCTTTGGTAATTATGTAAAGATTTACAAGAATAAAAAAATATGTCTGGCTTCCATATCCACCACAGAGTTTGAAAAGCTACTCCCAGAAAAAGGATTTATGCGAATCCACAAATCTTATATTGTTGCTTTGGACAAAATTAAAAATGTAGACAAAGATTTTGTCCAGATTGAGGAAGAAAAACTACCCATAGGCATCACCTACAAAAGACAATTATTCGATCGTTTGAAGATGAATTGAGGTTTGAAGAATAAACATATATAGACATAGGGTTTTCTTAGAAGCAGTATTTAATCTAGTAATCTAGGTTTGTTTTAATGCAATTTCTCATGAAAGAATTGCCTCCCTAGAAAAATTAAGTTAAATGTGTTTTCCAACCTCATAAGCCGAAACTGAATCAGTTTTCTTCCTATGCGCTGATAATAGAATAATCGGCCTTCAGTTCCAACAGATACCTACAACAAGTAGACAGAATAAAAGATTAGTACCTGCCTTCCCCTCCTATTCACTACGAAAGATGAAAAGCAGATTTAAATCCTTCTATAAAAAAAGAAATCAGCTCCCAATACGTCCAAATTATTTCTCGGGAATAATTCGCCTTATCATTCTAATAAAAAACAGGTTTACAGATTTTGGTAAAAGCATAAATACCGAGGGAACACAAACTAAAAATAGGATAGAATGTTGTGGGAGTTTAAATGGTATTGGATTATAGTCAGCAATTATTATTATCGCTAAAATTGAAGCGATCGCTATAAAAATTTTTTTATTTCGCCTAAAAAACGATTCGAACTTTTCTGAAAGTTGGGGATTATTATTGAAATAAAAATAAATTATATACGGCAAAAACACCAAAACGTGTAGTGAAAAAGGAATATTTACTGTCAATAGAACACCTAGATGAAACATCGCTGCGACTCCAATTGCTCGCAAAAATACGACTGACCAGAATATTGTAAATATGAACCCCAACTCAAATAGTAAGGTATTGTAATCTAATAATTTATAAATAAATAAATTGTTTATTTTAACAAAAAATTCATTTAAGTACAGGGACTCTGCACTTGAATAAAACCTTCTTAAAATAAAGCCAGCTGTGGTTGAATAGGAAAGATCTAACCATCCACCAATCAGTTTCGGCAAGCCAGCAGTAAAATATCCCCATCCTAGCAAAAACGAAAGAAATGTCAACGGCCAGCCTCTAGGTTCTACTTTCGTTTTCCTATTCTTTAAAGCATCAACTGAAAGCGCTCCTCCCCAATTGGTGAAAGCCATAATTATTGGAAAAATCACTGGGAAAATGTTATGATTAATTTTTCCATAGCTGTAGATATAGGTAAAACCAAATAGCAAAAGTAATCCAAAAACAATAGATGATTCCTTCGTTCGGAAGCCTACCAATAAAGAGACAAAGGTTATTCTCAAAATCAAATCAAAATTCCACCAAAAATCACTTGATGTAATTGGACCAATCAGTGTGGAAACCCCCACAGGTGGGTCAAAAAACACCAAATCATAATTTGATATTTCTATAAATTGAGGAAGACCAAAAATATAAAACCCCAGGCAGAATAAAATTCTCGTTAGGCCTAATTGGAAAAAAGTGGGCTTCCAGGTACTTAAAAGCCAATTGGTTATTTTTTCGTTAATTGATAATATCATCATCAAAAGTAAATTCTTTATGTTTTACAATTTCTCTCCTTTGAAACCCATCCACCAAGTGGTAATATTCTTTATACTCATTGACAATAAAGCCAGTTACCTCATTGGATTCAAATGGTCTCTTTTTAAACATAAGTTTGGGTACTTCTATATCTGCTCCACCTAACACGTTATTTGTTGTCCAATTTTTTAGTGTTTGATGGATTTTAGCTCCTCCAGGTATTAATGATATTATTCTTCGTTTCTGCTTTTTTGATTCTTCCAAGTTCGTCCCAGCCTGATTAAAAAAAATAAAATGCATGTTATTTCTATATAAGGTTGTATTTCCTCGTTTGAAAATCTCCTGTAAATCTCCTTTCCAGACCTCTTCTTCATTATTCAAATAAATAATTTCAAAATAACTGGCAGGTAAAATGCCATCAGTAATCCCACTTCTTGTAAAAGCGGGCATATTTAAACTTGGATATGGCTCTCTTACTAATCTTGCAAATACCATCGATATTAAGAGGAAAATGATGGTTACATAGAAGAGCAAAGTGATTTTATATTTCTTCAGGAATTCGTACATCTTGTTTTAATTGTTCAAAAAATTAAATATAGTTCATTGAAATTTAAAATAAATCTTTAATGGCTCTTTTTGCAGCATAATAGCCACCCATTCCATGAACCCCCCTCCTGGTGGAGTCGATGCAGAGCAAATATAAATGTTTTTGAATGAGGTTCTATAAGGAGATATTCTAAGTGCAGGCCTGGTAAACAATTGTGACCAATCTTGCACACCAGCATTGATATCTCCTCCGATATAATTTGGGTTATAGTTTTCTATCTCTTTGGTATTGAAGGTATGCTTGCCTATGATGGTTTCTTTAAAACCAGGGGCGTATTTCTCGATTTGGTTCTCGATAGCAGCTGACATGTCAACTTCAGAACCCGATGGTACATGGCAATAAGCCCATGCAGTATGAGATCCCTCTGGAGATCGTGTTTTATCGAATAGGCTTTGTTGAGCCAATAGCACAAATGGGTTTTGACTGTATTTTCCTTCCCAGGTTAATTTTTCTGATTTTGAAATATCTTCAATCGTGCCTCCTAGATGAACTGTCCCGGCCCCATTAAGTGCTGTTGACTTCCAGGGTATGGGTTGAGAAAGTGCAAAATCCATTTTAAAAACGCCCATGCCATACCTGTAACGATTCAGTTGCCAACGGTACAATTTAGAAAACTTATCTCCGGCTATATTTAATAAGTTTTTTGGACTCACGTCAAACATTACCAGTTTTGCATCAGGAATTTGGCTGAAGTCAGCAATCATTTTCCCTTTTTCAATTGTACCGCCCAAGGCTACAAAATAATTCGTTAAAGAATCGGCCAGGGTTTGAGAGCCTCCTTTAATCATCGGCCAACCACTATGATGACCTGCTGCCATCAATACCATTGCGATGGCTGAAGTAGTGACATTGGTCAAGGGTTGGATGCCATGCGCTGCCATGCCTGCCCAAAGTGCGCGAGTACTGGTTTCTTTGAATTTCCTCGCAAGCAGGGTCGCGGGTTGTAGCGCATTAATTCCAAATAGCCCCAGTTTTATTGGATTATTAGGGATTTTTAATGGTGCTAAAAAATCGGACGACAAGGCATCCCAATGGTCCACAAGAGGTTTTAACAGATCAATATAGGCTTTGCTATCACTTCCCAATTGATCCGCCGTTCCGGATAGCGACCGATGCAAGGAAGCTACCCTTCCATCCGGTAGTGGATGTCCGGCTAAAATTTTAGGGTGAATGTATTCAAGCCCATATTCAGCAAGAGGCAATGTCTTAAAAAAAGGACCGGCTCCCGCCATAGGATGAATTGCTGAACAAACGTCATGGTGAAACCCAGGAAGTGTAAGCTCCATGGTTCGCATGCCACCACCAATTGTTTCCTTTCCCTCAATAAGAAGGACTTTTAATCCATGCTTTTGTAAAACAATTGCTGCTGATAGTCCATTTGGCCCTGAGCCAACAACCACAGCATCATAAGTAGCATCCATAGGTAGTTATTTAAAGTAAAGCTACTATAAATATTAGTTCAAAAAAAGAGATAATATATACAATTGGACAAATATGCTAAAACAAGAAATTTTATTCCCTTTTGACATTTCTAGCCCTAACTGTAAATTAAGAAAAATCACTTTCCATCTTGTTTCGAATACATCCATTTGTATTGTTTAAAAACAAAGGCTGTAATGTAAATACTTCATGAGTTTACTATACAGAAAATGAATAATCCTATAATTAGGTTGAAATACATGTATAATTCTCATTTAAAGATTGATACACAATTGAAATTAGAAATTTGTTTTTACCGACAAAACCCACTTCTGATTCCTAATAATCTGCTAAAAACTTATAGGAATGATCCCCTATCCCTTAATCCACTCCACCCTACTCAAACTCAAACCCAAAGATTTAAACTGAAATATTAGTCTTTAAAATTTGATTATTTGAAAGATTAGGTCAAATTAGAGACATGAAAAAATTCGGCTTTTTATTAATGTGAATTATCCTATTGTTTTCCTGTGATCAATCTTCTTCAAGGTCTAAAGGGGTTGATGACTTTGACATTTCCAAATTAAAACATCCATGATAATTTAGGGGACGTATTAATTTGAAGTTATATAAAATAGACCTCTCACATAAAGCAATTGAGGAACAAAAAAGATATATTAGATTTAAAATTTATCACCACTTAAAAGAAGTAAAATAATCTATAATAAATTTAAGGAAATAGGATTGATCAACTCATATTATAAGTTATTACTTTCCTTAAAACATTAATCAAAAGTCATTTGTTCATTTAGGGTATCCCCCTTTTATTCGAAAAAATAATGGATATAATAAAATTTAGTG
>NZ_ATNM01000005.1 GCF_000427295.1 Cyclobacterium qasimii M12-11B
GATGTCGGCGTCCTTGCCCACTTCGAGACTGCCCTTGCGCGCGTCGATCCCGAAGCGCCGAGCCGGGGTGATCGTCAGGGCGTCGACGACGTTACTGAAGGTAGATAATTGGGGATCACGGGCCAGTGCGCGTCCGAGCGTGACGGCGACGAGGGTCTCAACGCCTGGTACACCGGAATGGTTGTCGAGGATGTGTTCGTGCGACTTAAATTCCACTGGCCACGGAGCGTGGTCCGACGAGATCACACTGACATCGCCCGCCTCAAGCCGCTCCCACATTCCCGCTTGATCCACCCGTGTGCGCAACGGTGGATTGATCTTTAAATAACCGTGCTGCTGATCCAGGTCGTCCTGGGTGAAGACGAGGTAGTGAGGGCAGGTCTCCAGCGTGACGTCAACGCCTTGTTCTTGGTACCACGAGACCAGATCTATGCTCCTCGGCAGCGACAGGTGACACACATGAAGGGCCGTACCACGATCCGCTGCGATCTCAAGGGCAGTCAATACTCCCAACGTCTCCGACACCGGTGGGCGCGAACGTGAATGTGCCTGCGCTTCGGTCGGCCGAGTGGCTCGTTCGACCCCGAGAAGGCCCT
>NZ_ATNM01000006.1 GCF_000427295.1 Cyclobacterium qasimii M12-11B
TCTTGGTCGCCGCCATCGGATTCCATGCCATCAACGGGCTGCGGATCATCCTCATCGACTTCTGGGCATTCGGTGCCAAGCACCAGGTCACCATGTTCTGGGTTGTCGTTAGCATCTGGCTGGTTCTGCTCATCGGATTGTTCCCCGCCACCTAATGCACGTCTTTGGAGGTTGAGCATGAGTCTCATCGAAGCTCCCCGCACCCCCACCCGCGGCCGCCGCACCGGCGGCGTCAACTGGGAAAAATGGGGATGGATCTACATGCGTGCTTCTGGCGTGGTTCTCGTGGTTCTCATCTTCGGCCACCTTTTTGTGAACCTCTTCGCCGGCGAGGGTGTCAAAGCAATTGACTTCGCATTCGTGGGAGGAAAGCTCTCCGATCCGTTCTGGAAAGTCTGGGACGGCCTCATGCTGTGGCTCGCGCTACTGCACGGCGGTAACGGAATGCGCACCCTCGTCAACGACTACGCAACCAACCCCAAGGTGCGCCAGGTCTCCTGATTGGCATCGCCGCTTCCACGGCAATTCTGATCCTCCTGGGAACCCTCGTGATCACCACCTTCGACCCCTGCCCAGCCGGAGCTAACCCAGCTCTGCTCCCCAGCTTCTGTGAGGCACAGTAATTGGCAATGGATAACACGGGCGATATCGCCAACGGAACCGTCATCGATGGAGTCCACTACCACCAGTTCGACATTGTGATCG
>NZ_ATNM01000007.1 GCF_000427295.1 Cyclobacterium qasimii M12-11B
GTCCTTATATTTAGCTGCTTCTCGACGCATACCTGCTGTATTGAAAAACGAACCGCTAATCTCCGCACCTTTGGTAACTTTCTTTAGCCCACTGCACCATTTTATCTTTCCACTCTTCTAATACGGCAACTCTCTCTTTTAGTGTCTTATTTTCTTTTTTTAACGCCTTGTTTTCTCCAACCACTTTTTCAAGTGTTTGATTCTGCTTCTTGGCGAAACTCAAAACCTCAGCATACTGACCGTCTCTCTTATCAAGTTCCTGTTTTAGCTTTAGGCTCTCCTCAGCTTCGCGATTCCTCTCAATGATCAAGCCTTTATTTTCAGCTGACAGTTCCTTATTTTCCGTTCGTAAAGCCGTCAGCTCCTCTTTCACTTCCTTCCACAGATCTTCACGCTGCTCTTCCGTAAATTCCTTTGCAAGCTTGCGCCGCATTTCCTTTTTGGACGCTTCAACTTCTGAATGGATCCTACTCTGCAGTTCCTGAAGCCGTTGGTCTTTTTCATCCGCCCGATCTGCTTCCTGCCGGGCGATAGACTGCCAGCGCTCCTTTTCCTGCGTTTCCGACTTCAATTGCCCCGCCAACTCGGCTGCCGTTTTAGTTTTCTGCTCCGCATAGGCGTACAAAGCATGGAGTTCCTGCTCCGGCACAATGACTTTATCCTTTTTGAGCCACGCTTTTTCATGTTCAATAGTCGGTATTTTCAACTCTTCAGCCTTAGCTGTCAGCGATTCTTTTTTCACTTCTATAACTGCTTGAACAGCTTTGTTTTGCTTTTCCAGTTCCTCTCTCTGCTTTTCCTTTAAAGCAATTTCAGCATTAAGCCGCTCAAGCTCCGCTTGCCGCTGATTTATTTTATACTGGTGAACATTCTCATGCTTCTTTTCGCTTGGTTCGCCGCGCACCAGGTCAAAACCGTTTTCAACCATGTGCCGATGAAAATCATCTTGAATGGCTTTCATCTTCAATTTGCCATTAAAAAAATCTTTCGCAGAGAGTCGGCCGTCCTCCGTGATCGGTACAATACCAACATGCATATGAGGAGTCGCTTCATCCATATGGACTGTAGCATAAAGCATGTTTTCAGCGCTGTATTTCTCTTTCAAATGATCAACCGCTGTTTCAAAATAGCGCCGCTGCTCCTCATCGCTCAGCCCCATTCATATAGTCAGGACTTGCCGTGATCAAAAATTCGCTGACCAAAACAGCATCCGCTCGGACCTTCCGTTTGACTCGCCCCTCAATTTTTTCATGAATCGCTTTTGAATAGCTAATCGGTTTCTCGTTCACTAGATCATAATTTAAGTGCGTCCGCTCCCGATCAATATTTTCATTTTTGCTTTTTTGAAACTCCCGCTGATTGTGTTTTTGCGTTCCATTCAATCTATCTTTTTTGTATTTTTCCATCCTGATGACTGCATAATTTGCCATGAGAAAAACCCCCGATTCAGACCACTGTATAGGGGTTATGGTAACACAAAGTTTATCTTTGGTGTAACGCACTACACCAAATTGTTCCTACGGATTCAATTTGGACGTGCGACCTGCGGTGCCGGTGGCTCTCTCATTCTCGCTATCGCATCGAAAGTTCGTGCCACTTGTCGGCTGTCCGCCGACCCGATTTTTCCGCCGATGAGAGATCGGCAGAAAATCGGAAAAAC
>NZ_ATNM01000008.1 GCF_000427295.1 Cyclobacterium qasimii M12-11B
GGCGCGATTAATTGTGGTGTTGGCTCTACGATTAACCTTAACACTACAATTGTAGCACAGTCTGTCGCTATCGTTGGACTTTCTATTCGGGCATATAAGGTTTGTTCACCTTGTACAATGTTGTTATAATTAACGGTAGTGTCTATAGCATTTACTCCATTTTCTGCATTAATTTCTGTTTCGTGATAGGTTACCTCTAATCCTGGTGCTCCTCCGGTGATCTCATTATCCACATCTGTTAACGTAAATACTCCAATGCCGTCATTGTCTGGATCACAGTATCTCAATGGCTGTGGTGTAAAGGCGATTGGTGCTTGTTGTACTACTAATTCTAAAGTAGTGGTATCATAACAGCCTGTATTGATGTTTTCTACACGTACAAAAATAATTTGTCCATTACTGGTATTGGTATATAAGGTTGGTAATGGATTGGTTTCTGTTTCTGCTTCCGCCAAAGTCTCATAGTAACTTACAGAATACGCAGGGTTGTTTCCTGTGATTTCTGTATTCTTTAGACTTAAATCCATTTCTGTTAGACCGTCTGGTATGCCATCGTCACAAACCTCTAAAGCACTCGGTGCTACTAAAGTTGGTAATGGGTTAACGACTAAATTGAAAGTTACTTCTGAAGTACAACCTGTTAATGTATTAGTCAGTATTGCTATTATAGGTTGTGGACTGCTTGTATTTGTATATCCACCTAAAATTGGGTTGGTTTCTGTACTCGCATCTGCCGCATTCGCATAA
>NZ_ATNM01000009.1 GCF_000427295.1 Cyclobacterium qasimii M12-11B
CTTCATCAGTTCGACAGCGCGATCGCCGGCAGCGGTATCAACGCCGGCGGCGGCATAACTGGAGGAAGGGTTCTCGGTCACGGCTCAAGCGTACCGGTCGGCACAGACCCGCGTCCCGGTCAGCACAGTCTGGCATGCCGCGCAACTGCTGGGGTGTGCGAAACTAGATCGTACTCATACCGGGTACGGTCTCTTCGACCTCAGGGAGCCACGCGAAAGCATGTGCGGCATTGTCGGTATCGTCTCTTCTCAACCCGTCAACCAGCAGGTCTACGACGCACTCTTGTTGCTGCAGCACCGCGGCCAAGACTCCACGGGAATCGCCACTTCCGATGGCAGCACCCTGCACTTGCAGAAAACCAATGGCCAAGTGCGTGAGGCGTACCGCACTCGGGACATGCGCAACCTCGTCGGCACCACCGGTCTCGGGCATGTGCGTTACGCCACCAAGGGCAATGCCTTCAATGAGCAGGAAGCCCAACCATTTTATGTGAACGCGCCCTACGGCATCATCCTCGTGCACAACGGCAACCTCACTAACACCCAGCAGCTCACCGATGAACTGTTCCGAATTGACCGCCGCCACCTCAACACCACCAGCGATACTGAGCTTCTCGTCAACGTGTTGGCCAACGAACTTCAAGAGCAGGTTTCGGGGCTCGACCTCAACCCCGACAGG
>NZ_ATNM01000010.1 GCF_000427295.1 Cyclobacterium qasimii M12-11B
ATCATGGTGCACGAAAGAATACCCCGCTCCAACCAACAGGCTTACAATAAGGACCGCTGAAAAAAGACCTTTAAACTTCATACAGGAAATCGCCCCTTTGAATTTGTCTTTGAGCGCACACCACCTCATTGTAAAAATATATAGAATCTTCCATGCGCTTATCCATAGTATAAAATTCTGCAGCGATTAAAGCTAGCTCTTCAAAATATGGATAGCCTTGTCCCGTTCTCAACGCCTCAAGGGCATTCATGACCTTTTGCCTGCTTCCAGTCTCAATAAATAATGCCTTTAGAACATTTAATAAATCCTGAAACAGACTATCGTTAAATTCTTCAGCTTGCTCCATTGCTTTTCCAAAGAATCCGCGTCCTTCAATCTTTTCATTGTTCCTAAAATGAATCAGAGCTAAATCATAATAAGCCTGGGTAATTTCCTTCGCTCCGCTTATTTTAGCTGCCTTTATAGCCTTGTGATAATAAGGTACAGCCGAAAAAAGACTTCCCATCTGGTTATAACTATTCCCCATATTCAACAAAGCTTTTGCCTTTAAAGGAGAATGGTCCTCCATACTATCCAACAAAATAAAGCTTTTTTTCATATGAGAAAGCGCTCTGTCATGAGTCCTCAAATCATCATAATTTCCGGCAATAACAAAATGACACTTGATACGATGAATTTTATATGTATCGTGCTTTTTATAAATGTCATATGCCTGTTGCACATAATACATGGATACATGCGTTTGTTTCATATGGTAAAAGACTTCAGCCATTTTAAAATAAAACTCAGCTTTCTCTATTTCATCCAAAACCCTC
>NZ_ATNM01000011.1 GCF_000427295.1 Cyclobacterium qasimii M12-11B
GCACTGGATGCCACGGCTCTTGGCTGGCGGCCCGCACCCGTCGAAAGTGATCGCCGGGGTCGAGTTGCTCGACTTTATTGGCAGTTCACCGGTCGTTACCGACGCCACTGCGGTCAAATCACCGCCTCCAGCTAAAAGTATTTTTCAAGTAAAACCTGGGCGTGGGTAGACCGTTCCGTCCCTCCGCGATGGTTGTACCCCCGATTTTTTTGATTCAAATGGGGGACAAACCCGTCCCCAATTTGTCCGTTTGCCGCGAATTTAAGGTAAAACTGGGGTACCTCTTACCCCAAACCATTTCGTCTAGTCCCCCATGAGGCGGACACCGCCTGCCCCCCTATACTGGGGGATGTCCTCCATAGTGCGGACATATAGATTCAAGTCAGAAGTTGAACGCGAGCCCCGACGCTTTCGTGAGCACCACAGAGTTGCAGGAACCCGAAACCAGCACCCAGCTTCTTGAATCCCGATAACCCGAACCACAATCATCCCGGTCAGTTTCGCTGCGCCGCGAAAGGAAATCATGAAC
>NZ_ATNM01000012.1 GCF_000427295.1 Cyclobacterium qasimii M12-11B
GGGCTTGTCAAGAAAAGTGTGTAAGTTATTCTAGATATTTCTTCACACGTTCCTTTAGGTGGTCATGAACTAATAGTTGATTCATGACCATAGCCCATTGCTGGATGCGTCCACCATCCCATTTCTTTTCTAATTCTTTTGTTCGTAAAAACAATATTTTTAATAGGGCATTCTCATGGGGGAATGCTCCTTTTTTCGTGACTTTTCGAAAGCTAGAGTGGATACTTTCAACGGCATTTGTAGTGTACATGATTTTACGAATATTACCACCATAATCGAAAAGTTGTTCCACATGAGAAAAGTTTCGTTTCCATACGTCTACAGCTCCAGGGTACGTAGACCACTGCTTTTCAAAAGATTCAAATGCACTGTGACAAGCCTTAAGGCTTGGAGCTCCATACACTTTCTTTAAGGCAGCAGTAAAAGGCTTGTAGTCTTTACTTGGTATATACTTAATCGAATTTCGAATTAAATGAACAATACATCTCTGTACGGTCACATCAGGAAAAATCGCACGTGCTCCTTCTTCCAGACCACTAACGCCATCCATTGAGAGAAAGAAGATATCTTCTACACCACGAGATTTGATTTCATCAAAAATTTGCATCCATTTATGTTTACTTTCCGTTTCATTCAACCACAAACCTAGAATGTCCTTTTTACCTTCTATGGTATATCCTAGTATTGTGTAAACGGCATACTTCTTCGTTTCATAGTCATTACGAATGGTTGTGTAAAGACAATCGACAAACACAAAAGGGTAACAGTTACTTAAGGGACGATTTTGCCACTCTTCTAAATTAGGAAGTACAGTATCCGTAATGTCGGATACCATTTCATGAGATACAGAAAAGCCATAGATGTCTTCTATCGTGGAAGAAATGTCTCGTTGTGACATTCCTCTGGCATACATCGAAATGACCTTATCCTCTATAGAGGATACATCTCTTTTACGCTTTGGAATCAACTGCGGTTCAAATGAACCATCACGATCACGGGGGACTGCAATTTCAACTTCTCCTGCCGTTGTTTTCACGATCTTTTTGCCATATCCATTTCTTCTATTTCTTGTTTCTTTTTCTCCCTTGTCATTGGATTCATAGCCCAAATGGTGATTCATTTCACCTTTTAGCATTGACTCAAACATGGGACCAAATATGTCTTTTAATGCTTCTTGCATATCTTCTACTGATTTAGGCTGATACTGTTCGATAATCTTGTTAGCTAATTCTACGGAGTTCGGATCTCTTTTCAATTTCCCCACTGAAACCACTCCTTTAGCTTTATACTTATTATTCTATCAAATAAAAAACTGTGTGAGTAAGGAACCGTACGCATTCCTTACTTACACAGTTAATATTACACTCCCAGATTTGCGAGCGGAGGCATACTTTTGGCTATATGGGTGTACAAAATCCATTGCTTCACTTCTTCTTTTAGCTCATCGTTTGTTTCACCAAGCAGAAGCTCAGTATACTTCTCCAGCA
>NZ_ATNM01000013.1 GCF_000427295.1 Cyclobacterium qasimii M12-11B
GTGGTTTTAATTAAATTAATTTTAAGTCGTAAAGGCAATAATTTAAATTATTACATCAATTAATATTTAATTAAATAATATATATGATTAACTATAGGTGTATTATGGGAAATTAGATCTATGATATAATAGAATTTACTATGAAAATGTATTAAATTATAATAATAAAAACAAATAATCGTTTAAAATTACAATTCAAAATGTTTTATTTTTTTATTTATAATCTTAGAATTGCTTTAATTTTGAGGACTAAGGTTCATAAAACAATCTTGACTATTGGAAAAGAGAATTTATCCCGCCTAAGCCCACTCACATATAAAGGCTGCCAAAAACCTGACTATCAAAGATTACCTCCTATATACCAGATACTTAAAAAATGGCTAATGCTATCTTATCACAAACCTTTTTGAAGTAAGACCAATTCCAGTCCATATACCATCATTCATCTTCATCATTTCCTGTTACTAATTTCACACGTCACTAAAATGCTTTCTTTTTTGAAGGTATACCCGTATATTTTCAATTCTAGAACAAAGCTTTGATATACTCCATGAGACAAACCCATCTAACAATAGCCTTTTTTGCCATTTCAATACTCGCCAGTTTCTGTAGTCTGGCTCAGATTTCTGAAAGCCATTCAGATTTAGTATACCCGACTTCTTTTGTACATCCAGGAATTTTACAAAATCAAGCTGATTTGGATTATATGAAATCCCAGATCCAGAAAGGAATAGAGCCGTGGAAAACCAGTTTCGAAAACCTAAAAAAAGAGTCAACTGATGATTTTAAAGTACAGGCATTCACCCATGTGGTTAGGGGTTCTTACGGACGGCAAGGCCAAGGGCATAGAGAACTTTCTTCAAGTGCTAAAGAAGCCTACAGACAGGCATTGCTTTGGTACATTACAGAAGAGAAATCTCATGCTACAAAAGCCATTGAAATAATTGATGCATGGTCTACGCAATTATGGGATTTTGATGACAATGATGCAAAATTAATTGCGGCATTGACAGGGCAGTATTTCTTAAATGCAGCAGAAATATTAAGGTATAGCCATTCCGGATGGGACAAAGGTGAAATTGAGAAATTCGAGCAAGTTATGCTTACGGTTTTCTATCCATATATCAAGGATTTCTTCACAGAAGCCAATGGCAATTGGGATGCTGCCATGATCAATACCATGCTTGGCATAGGTATATTTACAGACCGACCTGATATTTTTAAAAGAGCAGTCGACAGGTATTTTTGGGGGCCCAATAACGGAGGAATTACCAAATACATCTACCCAAATGGTCAAATACAGGAAACAACCAGAGATTGGCCACATGTGCAATTAGGTCTCGGGGAATTTGCTAAAGCTGCCCAAATAGCCTGGACCCAAGGGGTAGACTTTTATACTGTAGCGGACAACAGGCTAGCGCTAGGCTTTGAATACACCACCAAGTTTATGCTTGGTGAGGAGGTACCTGTCTATGGCGATATTTCACAAAGAGGGCGTGGTGAATTTAGGGACATTTACGAGTCTGTCTATTCCCATTACACCAAAGTGAAGCAGGTCAATATGCCATATACTGGAAAAGCACTTGACTTAACAAGACCTAGTTCAACCTGGGGATTTCTAGAAGCCCACAGAGCACCTATTAAACAGGTTAATCACCTGGAGAGAGGGAAGAAACCTTTGCAAGCAGCAAGGGTAAAAACTGGTGCAAGTTTTGACTTGGAACAAATGAATTCAGAGGAATATATAAAAGTACTCCCAGGTCAGTCCATCCAAAAGGCAATAGATAAAGGAAGTCAATCTGGTAAAAAGGTCTTATTGGCAAAAGGCGAGCATGTGCTAATGGAAACCTTAAAATTACCAAGCAACACGCATTTAGAAGGGTCCGGTTTATCTACCATTCTCTTGCTTGATGAAGAGGTAAGTGGCCTTACCATGGGAAACCTTAGCCCTGAAGTTGAAAACATCAGGCTAAAGAATTTTGTAATTGAAGGTAGAACAAGTGCTGAACCAGAATATGACCCCAACCAAGGCAGAAGATCTCGTGCAAGACAATCCGCACCTAGAAGAGAGGGCTTGGTTTTAGCTGCTGATATACCAAACCAAATCCGAAACATTCAACTTGAAAACCTTACGGTAAGAAATTTCACCAAAAATGGGGTTTCTCTACGGGGAGTCACAGCCATTAGTATCACTAATTGTGATTTTAGTGACAACGGTTCCAATGTAGTACCAGGAAAAGGCCTGCACCATAACCTGCACCTGTTCCGTTCCGCGGACATTTCCATTAAAGAGAGTAGGTTTAGCAATTCACCTTGGGGTTCAGGAATCATGGCAAGTCTGTGTGAAAGTATTACCATAGAAAACAATGAAAGCAGCAGAAACAAATTGGATGGCATTCAGATCAATGAATCTCAAGCGATAGCGATTACAGAAAACCTATTGGAGGGAAATGATCGGAACGGATTGTTTTTAGAACAACTAGACCAAGGTAATCATCAATTAACAATCAATGACAACCTTATTCGCAATAATGGAGCATTGGGCATAAACTATAAAGAAAACCCTGAAGAAACCTGGGCTTATAATTTATTGCAACATAATAAAAGGGTTAACTCAGCCATTGTTCCAAATGACCTTTTCCTTGAGAAATGGAATAAAGTAGCTCAAAACCTAAATTTACCGGATGAGGTAAAAGACCAGAGCAACAACCCATTGTTAGCAGCGCGTTATTTACTTAATTATTTTCAAAATAGAACAAGGATAAAGCATCCCTCAGACAATGCACACTATTCCGGAAATCCCTCCCAAAAGGACATTAATCATGCTGAAAATGCTCTGAATCATGTTATGGTTGGTCAACCCGCTTACGCTTCTCAATTTGTTGGATGGGATATTGATTGGGAGAGTCAGCCTGTGAAGGACAAGGAATGGGTTTGGCAGCTAAACAGAATGGTGTTCTGGCAAAGTATGGGCAAGGTTTACAAAGAAAATCACGATGAAAGATTTGCCATCGAGTGGAACAAACAAATAATGGATTGGGTGATTAAAAACCCCAGAGACAAGGATCACCCCCTAGCATGGAGATCCATAGAGGCTGGTATTCGAGGCAACAGGTGGACCCACGTATTTAACAATTTTCTTCATTCACCAAATTTCAGTCCCGAAGCACTGGTTTTCTTTTTAAGCAGCGTTTATGACCATAGCGAATATTTGATGACTAAATACAGTTCTGGAAGCAACTGGGCCTTAATGGAGGCCGAAGGAATGGCATTTATTGCCATGACATTCCCTGAATTTACCGCATCAGACCAATGGTTGGATGAAGCTATAAAGCGGTTTAACAATGAAATACATGAACAAGTCTATCCTGATGGCCACCAAAGGGAACTGGCTTTTGGTTATCATATGGGAAGTATCAGTTGGTTCTTAAGGACTTATGAACTGGCTCAAATGAATGGAATGGGAAATCGTTTTTCGGAAGATTACCTAAGCTTGATCGAAAAAATGGCAGAAGTACCCATGAAACTTGCATTTCCAGATGGTACTTCGCCTCAGTTTGGAGATGCATGGACAGGTAACCCTGGACAGCATTATGAAAAACTACTAACTTGGGCAGCGCTTTTTGACAGACCTGATTTTCTGTATGTGGGTACTGAAGGAGAAAAAGGCATCAAACCCGAACAGACAGCATTTGCTTTCCCCCAAAGTGGATTGTACTCCATGAGAAGTGACTGGGATCCTTCAGCCATTTCATTGGTATTAAAATGTGGCCCAGATGGTGGTGGACATAGTCAGCCTGACAATGGCACCTTTGAGCTTTATGCAGGCGGAAGAAACCTCACACCAGACTCAGGGAGCTTTATCTATAGTGGCGATCCTGAAGGTAGGGCTTGGTTCAGGCAAAGCAAAGTGCATCAAACCCTCACCCTGAACGGGGAAAACATTGCTTATGCCCCAAAATTACTCCTTTGGCAACCGGGAGAGAAACACGATATCTTAGTGGTTGAAAATCAGAATTATGAAGGAATGGCGCATAGAAGAGCCGTAATTTTTTATAACAAATCTCTATTTATCATTATTGATGAAGCTTTAGGAAAGGATCAAGGTGTTCTTGACCTGAACTTCCAACTCGCTCCCGGGAAGGTGGAAATGGATGAGAATCAGCTTGCTGTTAAAACTTTGTTTGATGAGGGCTATAACCTTTCAATTAAAGCCCATGAGACCGAAGCGCTAAAGCTAAACCCAATGGAAGGTCAAGTATCCTTTATTTATACTAAGAAAGAGCCAAGGCCTGCATTTTCTTTTCAGAAAGATTGGAATGGTAAGGGAAAAGGCATGAGGTTCGTTACAAGTCTTGAACCTTTTAAAGGAACAACCCCTTCTGATGTGGATGTTAAAATAGCTTCAAAAACCAAAATTGGAAGCAAGAAAGTCACCTTGGAAATAACCAATAATGGAGAAAAAGAAAGCATAACCTATGTACTAGAGTAATTGAAATTAGAAGATGCAAAAGACAATGTGTTAATCAATATAATCTACATTGAATACAGCTTCTTGTTGGTCTATTTATTCCAAAATTTACGTTCGAACTTAGGGTCTAATTCTATTCTTTCCTCATCCAAAAAGTTGAAGGAAACATAAGGTCAATAGCATTGGGTTTTGACTTTTGGAATTCGGGAAAACGACCTCGGATTTTAGGTTTACGATTGCTTTTATATCCACAGGAATACTGCTAAATATCGACATAAATTCAATACCTAACATTCCTTAAATATTTTCAATTCCACCTTAAATCAGAACTTTGCTAAAAAAAATTCCCCCGACTTACAAAAGTCGGGGGAATTAGTATTACGCTATAATTAAATGCTACTTGATCAAAAAAACTGAGTCAATAGCAAGCAATTATTTAATACCCATCGTTTTGTGGGAAATCATTTTTAGTTCTATCAATTTGGCTCTGAGGAATAGGTCGAAGTGTATGGTACTCCTGAATATTAGGACCTCCATTTGGATTGTACAATCTCACTCTTTCCAACAGTTTTCCTGTTCTTTTCAAATCAGTCCATCTGTGTAATTCTCCAGCCAACTCTCTTCCTCTTTCGTCAAGAATCATGTCGATGTCAAGTTCAGAAGCAGTAATCAAAGGAATTTCCTCTCCACCTGGAAATTCAGCTCTTTTCCTAAGTGTGTTAAAATAAGTCACTGCTTCATCCATTTTACCTTGCATCATCAATGCTTCAGCAGCCATAAGGTAAGTTTCACCCAATCTCATGTACATATAATCCCTTCCATTATTTCTTTCATAAGGATAACGGTGTTTTTGTACAGTTGGAGAAAACACATCATTTCTGTCTTCAATAATAACCAACCTATAAGGTGCATTTGCTATTTCGTCTGCAGAAAATTCTCTCCTAATTGGATCATTGGTAAACCATGCTGCTGTATCTCCTATAGAGAATCCGGCAGGAATATTGGCTTCATCATTGTACATCCATGCTTCTTTGAAGGTAACGCTATATCTAGAATCATTTCTGATATGTAAGCCACCATTTCTATAATCATTTCCAAACAATGTAGTAAGTGTATAATCTGTTGGCCAGAAACGAGCAATCCCAACGTGGAACATATCATCTCCAATAAGACCTGGTAGTAACCATTGTCTTGGGCCTAGAAAACGTTGAAGTTCATTTCCAGGGTTGTTTACTTCTGTATTATCACCCCATTGAACAGACCAGATTACTTCATCGTGTCTTTGGTTAAAAGGATCGAAAATATCAGCATAGTTATCCAACAATTGATGTCTTCCTCCTTCAATTACCTTAATCGCAAGTTCTGCAGCTTTTTCATAGTTACCCATGGTCAAGTAAACCTTAGCCAATTGATTGGTTGCAGCATCATTTGTAGGTCTTCCGTACTGAACTTGTTCAATAGGAAGGTGTTCCATGCCATATTCCAAATCGTCGATAATAGCAGCATAAACCTCTTCTTCAGAAGTTCTGAACGCTTCCAATTCAACACCTGTAGTTTCTTCCAAAGTCAGGTGAATTGGGCCAAAATGCTGCACCAATACAAAATAATAATGAGCACGTAGAAACTTTGCTTCGGCTATCTTTTCCAATTTGGTAGTCTCATTCAGCCCTTCTATTCCATCAGCTCTTGAAATAACCGTATTGGCATAATTGATACCTTTGTAAAAATGTTCCCAAACCAATACATCACCAGCAGGTGAAAGCACAGTTGAGGCATTTAAACCTGGTCCATAATTATCCCATTCAGAGTTATAACTTTGCCCTTCCATGAACATATCTGTTCCAAACAGATTCATCAATAGTCCCGGCTCTCTTCCATAATACCACCTTAAGGGCACATAGGCACCAACCAATGCTTCATCCAATCCAGTTGCAGTGGAAAATTGCACATCAGCAACTGTATCTGTAATCATATTTTCTGTCAAGTCTGCACAACTTATGCAGGTACTAAAGACAGCTAATCCAAGTATATATTTTATTGTAGATTTCATCTTTTAGACATTAGTAGTTTAAAATCCAAGTTCAATACCGAACAAAATGGTTCTGTAATTTGGCATATCAAGATCTCTTGCCCCTTCAGGATCCAATCCAGGAAACTGAGTGAAAGTAAAAGGATTCTGGATTCCTGAATAAATTCTGGATTTTCTCAAGCCCCATCTGTCCAAAAGGTTATCAGGAAGACTGTAGCCTAGGGTAATGTTTCTAACCCTAACAAAACTTGCATCAAAATAACCCATAGGAGTAGAATAATCATGGCCACGCACCCTTGGTTGAGGATACTCGTCACTCGGATTATCTGGGGTCCAGTAATCTACATCTCTTGAGTTCAAGTTATATCCCCTTCTAAGGTTAAGCATACCCCCAAGAGAAGTTCCTCCTGCCTCACTGAAAATATTAATTCCCTGAGTGGTGTAGATAAAAAATGCAAAATCAAAATTGTTATACGTGATCCGGTTATTCAAACTTCCAGTCCAACTTGGAACATCAGAGCCCAAAAGCATTCTGTCATCTGCACCAATTTTACCATCGTTGTTAAGGTCATTTAATTTCATGTCACCAGGACTGGCACCATAAGAACTTGCAAGATCACGTTCTGATTCCTGCCAGATACCAACGAATTCCCAATCATAATAGACGTTAATTGGCTGTCCGATAAACCATAGGTTACCTGGATCATCTTCTTTTCCTCCGTATAACTCAGTAATTTCATTTTTATTGGCATGGAAAACCAAGTCCGTAGTCCATCTAAAACCACCTGGTCTTTTGGCTTCCACATTAACTATGGACACATTAAACTCAAAACCTCTGTTTCTGGTTGCACCAACATTTTCCAATGTACTTGCAAATCCTGAAGTTGGAGGCAATTGTCTGTTCATAAGTAGATCAATGGTTCTTTGTTGGTAAACGCCAACAGTACCCATTACTCTGCTATTCCAAAGGGAGAAATCAACTCCAATATCAATTTGTCTTGTTCTTTCCCATTTCAATTCAGAGTTCGCCAATTCAGCACTTTGGAAACCGAAAACTGATTGGTCACCAAAAGCATAACCAACTCTTTCCACTCTTCCTTGAGTTTGGTAAGGGTCAATCCCTGTGTTACCCACGTCACCGTAACTTGCACGTAATTTCAACTCATCAAACGTTGAGTTATTGCTAAGGAAATCCTCTTTATCCAACAACCATGCTAAAGCCATTGATGGAAAAAGACCATATTTATTTCCTTCTGCTAATCTAGATGAACCATCTACCCTACCAGTCATGGTAACAATGTATTTATCCTTCATTGAATAATTCAAACGAAGCATATAAGATTCAAGAGCCCATTCATTCAAATAAGAACTTCTTGAGGTGGTTTCCTCAGCAGTACCTATATTATGGTAACGTTGTTGTTCGAAAGGCAATCCTCTTACCGATACACCAGTTCCTGTTTCTCTTAAAGTCTGTACACTGTAAAGACCAGTAGCTCGAATTTTATGATCAGTGCCTAAATCTTTAGAATAATTGACAATGTTTTCATAAAGGATATTGCTGGTCTTACTATTGGATACACTAGCAGTAGAAGTTTGCCATTGGTGTGTTCCTCTATCATAATAAGTAAGGTCAGGAGCAAAATTGAACCTGTAAGTCAACCCGTCAATTATTTTCGCTTCCGCATAGACATTGGTAATGATACGGGTTCTATCTCTCCTGTCAATATATAAATCTCTATCTAGTGCCAAGGTTGGGAAACTCTCTCCAACGGCAAATTCACTTGAAAGGGCTCCTTCAGCTCTTGCTGGCCAATCCAATGGGCTTCTAAGAATAATGCTTCCGAAGTCTCCTCCTCTGTATTCCTCACTGGTGGTTACCTGAGCTGAAACACCAGCCTTGAAACGGCTGCTTATTTCTTGATCAAGGTTTAACCTTCCAACGAAACGAGAAAAATCATTATTGGAGACAATTGATTTGTGATCTAGGTAGGTTCCAGACAAAGCATACTTTGTATCTTCAGTTCCACCTCTAACACTTAATTGATGGTTTTGTTGAAAACCAGTTTTGAAGGCTTCTTCTTGCCAGTCTGTATCTACTCCATTTTGAATTCCTTCTAACTCCCAATCAAGAAACAATGCCTCATCGGTAGTGTAAGAACCTTGTTGTCTGGCAGCATCTCTTTGCATTTCAGTAAAAGTTTCAGCGTCCATCAAATCCACCTTATTGGATATGTTTTGAATACCTGCAGAAGCACTGTACTCAATCTGGGTTCCGCCTGCATATCCTCTTCTTGTAGTAATTAGTATTACTCCATTGGATCCCCTTGAACCATAAATGGCTGTAGCTGATGCATCTTTTAGTATTTCGATGGATTCAATATCCGATGGGTTAATATCCATTAGATTTCCAGCAATTGGAATACCATCCATAACGATCAATGGATCATTCCCTGCAACCAATGATCTTGCACCACGAATTCTTACTGTGGCACCAGCACCAGGTCTGTAACTATCAGCAACTACATCTACCCCTGCAGCTCTACCCTGAAGTAAACTCTCAAAGGAATAAGTAGGCTCACTAACAATGTCCTGACGACTAATGGAGGCGATCGATCCTGTTATCTCTCTTCTCTCAACAGAACCATACCCTACAACAACAAACTCATCCAAAGAAGATTCGTCTTCAGTTAAAGTAACGTTTATCTTCGTCTGATTTCCAACGTCAACTTTTACTGACTCATAACCAATAAAGGAAATAACCAAGACTGCTCCTGCTGGTGCGTCAATAGAGAAATTCCCATCCAGGTCTGTTGCCGTACCCGTTGTTGTGCCTTCTACTAAAATAGTAGCACCGGGTATAGGATTGCCATTGCCATCTACGATTGTACCCGTCACCAATTTTAGAAAAACTGGAGGAGCATTCGTTTTAACTGATGGATTCTTTTCAGCAACCGTTATTGTATTATTGATTTGCTTGAAAACAAGATTGCTATTTCTTGAAATTTCTTCAAGAATAGTCTCTAAGTCTGAATTGCTCAAACCAATATTTAAAACCAAATCTTTTTGAAGTGCATTTTCATATACAAAGTTAAAATCACTTTGTTTTTCTATCTCACTGAAAATGTCAACCAATTTTTCAGTTTCCGAAGAAAGACTGATTTTGGTCTCTTTCATTATTTGGGCATCTGAATTATATGCCCAACCTACCCCTAAACCAAGGTAAAATAGGCATCCAATGGAAAATATCCGCATAGTAATCCTCATAAAAAGGATGAGTAAATTTTTTTTCATAATTTTGTAATGGTTAAATATAATTCAATTTTAATGAATTGCTTATATTATTAGTGGCGCTATTGGAAGTAGCGTCACTTTTAGCAATTCCCTTTTCTTACTTTTAAGTGCTTCCCGTTTATCTCATAGGCAATTCCTGTAGCGTATTTAATTGATTCCATAATATCTTCTAGTGTCATCCTGGTATAGCTACCAGTCACCAAACATTTCATATTTTTATCACTTAATTCGACGGATTCTAATCCATACCAATTGGACAAAGTTATGAAGACTTCATTAATGGGTGTCTGGTTGAAAATTATCTTTCCATTAACCCAGGCAAATTTTACATCTGGGTTGATTTTTATTTTATTGCCTAGTCCAGTTTCTGTTTTGTAGGTCAACTGTTCGTTAGCAATTAAAAAATTATCCTCATTAACAATGTCTCCTGCTTCCTCTATTACTTTTACTTTCCCTTCTTTCACCGCAACTGTCTGCGGTTTTCCTTTATAAGCACTAACCGTAAAAGCTGTACCTAAAACACTGGTTTCTAAGCCATCTGTAACGACAACAAAAGGATTTTCAGGATCTTTTACAACTTCAAAAAATGCCTCTCCCTCAAGGTATACTTTACGATTGGCCGAAAACTGTTTGCTGACTTCCACCTTACTCCCTCCATTTAAAAATATTACTGACCCATCTGCCAAAGTAAGTTTTCTCCTCACTCCTCTGGGATTGATAAATTTTTCAAAACGCTCTTCAACTAGCTTTTCCTCAACGGGTAGTTCAATGTTATTCAAATTATACATCTCAAATATCCCTAAAAACACCACCATAAATGCCGCTGCCCAGCCAATCCAATTGTACTCTATTTTTGAGTGGCGTTGAGGCTTAATCTTCGACATTAAAATTTTTAAATTTTCTTCTTTCCTGGTGTCCAGGACTTCTTTATTCCCAACTTCTAACCCTTCATACCAATTGTTTAAAATTAGTCTTTCCTCCGGACTTAGTTTATCTTCTAATTCCTTCTTTATTAGTTGCGAAATATGATTTGGAATATTCATAATTAACCTTCTATATATACTAAGTGTCAAAAACAGTAACCTACTACCTAATAAATTTATTTATTTTTTGCTTTTAATGAAAAATTCACCTTTTGATAACATCAAAGACAGGTGAACTAAGGGAAATTCTTAACAGAAAAATTAACCGCAAAGATAATTTTTTATCTCTGCACGTATAAAAAGTAACGAAAGGTGAATCTTATTGTGAACTGTTTGAGGGGCAATCTGAAGTTGAGCCGCAATTTCTTTGGTGGAAAGCTGCTGGTATCGGCTAAGTTTAAAAGTTTCTTTTTGACCCGCTGGCAATTTATCAATGGCCACTTCTATTTTCTCATACAATTCCTCAAATTCTAAAATTCTAGGAACCTCTGATTGAACCAGCACTTCATCAATCAAAGAAATATCACAAAGTTCTTTTCTTTTATAAATTACTTTGTAGACTTTGTACTTTACTGCTGTGAGCAAATAAACTTTTAAGTTTTTTTGCACCGTCAGCTCTTTTCTATTGTTCCAAATGGTTAAAAAAATATCCTGAACCAAATCTTCGGCCTCTGAGGAATCTCCTAATTTAGCGTAAGCTTGCCTTACTAAAAGGTCCCAATATTTATTGTAAATGGCCTCAAATGCTTTCACATTGCCTTTGGCCATACCTTTTAACAATAATATATCAGCGTTATTCATTTTATTCAATGTAGGATTCCCCTTGCTAAACCCTTCCAATTTATAGCAACATTTCCTAGTTTCCAATTAACTTTTAGGGAACTGGGTAGAAAATTTAAGAATTCAGTGGTTTTTAATCTAGAATTTAACTGCCCCCCCATAAATTTAACCATCAAACTATCGAATCGAGTGAATGATCTGATAATTTAGTTACCCAAATCCGAAGTGTACCAAAATCAAGTTTCAAACGCCTAAAAAAAGGCTGTGAAAAAATAAATCGACTCGGGTTTTACATCATTTTAGGCTTTAACTTTTTGTAATATAAGGATAGCTATCATCTCTATTAGTCTTTAAGCAATGTTGAAGTACTATTCTAATTTGGTAAAATGGGGGTATTTTATCTTTTGTTTAAATTAAAACATTGCCTATTATATAAAACCCTGATTTGGTTCTGTATTTTTGCTGATTGGTAATTATTGCGCAAAATTAGTTTGATTCAATAGGGTATGGCAAAAGAAATAAGGGAAATAGGCGAAAAAAATAAAATTGAAAAAGAGCTTGTTATCAAGGTTTCGAAAATGAAACCAGTAATAAAGCCTACAATACCGCATCGTCATGAAGGATACCATGAATTGATATTTTTAAATAAAGGGGCAGGTTATCACATAGTAGACGATACCAAGCATGAAGTGCTTCCACCCGTAGGGTTTTATTTAAACCAAGGCCAAGTCCATTGCTGGGACTTCTCAAAAATCCCAGAAGGCTATGTAGTCATGTTCAAAGAGGAAGCCCTCGCCAACTACCCTTCCGCTTTAGACAATCTTTTTAGGCTCCGCGACATATTCAACATGCCTCGACAAGCAAACACCTTAATGGACCATTTAAATATTTTCTACTTGGACTATAAAGCTGACGAACCTTTAGAATTACTGTCTGCCCACCTTAATACCTTAATTTTAAAGACAGTGCATTTACCCTCCCTTAAAGACCATATTCACCCAAGTTTCATCAGTGAATTTAGCATGCTAAAAAAATTACTCAATGAAAATTATTTAACCCTCAGAACTTCAGAAGAATACGCCAATTTAATGAACCTAAGTAGTCGCAAACTCAATCAAATTTGTCAAGCTGCTGCTGGATGCAACGCCATAGAAATCATAAAAGAACGCTTATTAATAGCTTCCAAAAACCTACTTACCCACACCAATTTCTCTGTAAATGAGGTGGCCTTTCAATTGAACTTTTCAGATGCTTCGAATTTTATTAAATTCTTTAAATCTCAAACAACTTTAACGCCTATGGAATATCGTGCTAGGTTATTGTCATAAAATCACCATTATTGGTAAAAATATACCACGCTAATAACGGAATTACTAGCTTATTTTGCATCTAAAGCAATAAAACTGATGAAAACAGCCCAACTACTCCTTTTAAATTTACTTTTTTTCAACTGCGTCTATGCCCAAACAGGTATAAACGGGACACTTAAAGACGCCAAGGAAAATACTCCCATTGAATATGGAAGCATTGGTCTATTCTCCCCTGCTGACTCCAGTCTCATTAATGGTAGCGTCACCGCTCCTGATGGTACTTTTGAATTAAAAGGCGTTAAACCAGGAGATTATTACCTAAGCATTCAATTTATGGGTTATAAGAAGCTTATCGTAACACCGGTAAATATTAGTAGAGGAAAGCTCCTTAACTTAGGTACTCTGTTTATCTCCCCTGATGAGCAATTGCTAGAAATGGTGGAAGTATCTGGTTCCCGGTTTACAACCATGCACAAGGTAGACCGTCAGGTTTTTGAATCCTCTGAATTCCTTTCGGGGAAAGGTGGAAACGGGATTGACCTTATAAGAAACCTCCCTTCAGTAACCATTAATGCTGAAGGTGAACTTTCTGTAAGAGGGACTACTGGATTTGTGGTCATGTTGAATGGTAAACCTATTCAATCAGACCCTTCCATAATCCTCAGTCAATTGCCCGCCAATGCCATTAAAAACATTGAAGTGGTAACAGCTCCATCTGCCAAGTATGACCCTGAAGGAAAGGCCGGAATCATTAATATAACTACAGAAAAGGGTGCAACAGACGGTACCTACATTCAAGTAAACACCAGGATAGGCCTACCAAGTATTCAAGATTATGACAACAAGGAAAAGCCACAAAGATATGGGGCGGACTTCACTATCAACCACAAAAAAGATGAATGGGACTTGTCTTTTGGTGCAAGTTATTTAAGAAATGACATCAATGGCCGCAGGGAAGGCGAGGTGTATACTATAATTGATGACAAAACTACTTTCTTTCCCTCAGACGGTGAGCGGGGTTTTGACGAGGAATCCTATTCCGGTAGGTTTACCCTTGGATTTGTACCCGATGAAAAGAATAATTTCAGCTTGGGTTTTTACGGAGGAATAAGAAGCAAAGACAGAACTGCTGATATCATCTACTACGACAATCATGCATTGGTAAATGAAGAGAGAGTTTACACCATGCAGTATTACAATGAGAATTTAAGGATTAGGACAAGTGATTTTGCATTAGGTAGTTTTGATTATGTCCATACTTTTGATAATAAAGCCTCACTCTCTACCTCTTTTCTATATGAATACACCATGCTGGGAGGCCCTACTACAAACCGGAATCTGGGCTATCCAAATACTTCGTTTATTTATCAGGATGAATACAACACCAATGATAACCCACTTAATGGAATACGCTGGCAAACTGATTACAAAGCCAAACCTCAGACTTGGGGAACTTTAGAAGTTGGCTACCAATTCAGAAGCCTAAATCACAAGGGCGATTTTGTTTATGAAAGGAAAAGCAGTGAGGGCGAATTTGAGCTTGTACCTGAGTTTTCTTCAAATGTGGATTTGAAGAGGTTGATCCATTCGGCCTATGGTCAGGTAAATGGAATTCAGGGCAAATGGAATTATACTGCTGGCTTGAGACTGGAATACATGGACAGGTCTCTTCATCTACAGGACAAGGGAAACACGGTGGACAGCACCTACACCTACGATTTTTTAAAACCTTATCCATCTGCCAATATCCAATACAGTGCAAATGAAGATTTATATTTTAAAGCTGCTTACAGTAGAAGAGTAGAGCGAACCACTACCTTCAAAATGAATCCATTTCCTGAAAGAGAGCATTCCGAGACCCTGGAACAAGGTGACCCAACCTTGCTGCCAGAATTTATAGACTTGGTAGAAGCCGGTATGGTACAGGATTTTGGTGAAAACAGTTTTTACGCCACTGCTTACTATAGAAATGTAAAAAACTTAGTGAACAGAGTAAATACTATATACAACGACACTATCTTAAACCGGATTTATTCCAATGTAGGAACTGGTAGATCGCTTGGTTTAGAATTAGGTCTTGAATTGAATCCTACAGCAAAATGGAAGGTATTTGCAGGCGGCAATTTATACCAATATCAGATTAATGGTCAATTTAATGAAAGACCCATTGATACTTCAGCATGGGTATACTCTATAAATGCCAACACCAGCTATGCTTTTACATCCACGTTTAGTTTACAATGGTCGCTTAATTACCTGTCCAAAAAAATCACTGCCCAAGGTGAAGACTCAAGATTTATTTCACCAAATCTAGTAGCAAAGAAATCCTTCTTTGGAGACCGATTTAGCGCCACCCTCCAATGGCTCAATATGGACATGGGATTGTTACCTACCAACGAGCAAAGAATAACCACCTGGCGAGAAGGTGAATTCTACACAACGACCAATTACGTTTTAGAAGTGGATATGTTTATGTTAAACCTAAGCTATACCATTAACCCTGGAAGAAATAAATCACGTTTTGTGAAGAGTGAATTTGGAGACAAAGAGTTTTAAAAACAGTAGGTATAAGATCCTAAAGGATGGTCATTCTTCCTTTAGGATCTGGCCTAACAACTTCAACTCTTGCTCTAGCTTATCTGACCAGGGCAACCCATAATTCAAGCGCAGGCAATTGTGAAACTGGCTCTGTAAGGTAAACATTCGACCAGGTGCTATACTGATACCTCTGGACAATACTTTATCAAATAATTTCCCTGTATCCCATTTTTTATCCAATTCCACCCAGAGAACAAAACCTCCTTGTGGTCTGCTTATTTTAGTCCCCTCAGGGAAATAATCTGCAATTGTTCTTATAAAATGTAGCGAGTTGCTGTACAATGTTGCCCTAAGTTGTCTTAAATGTTTTTCATAATAGTCATTTTCTAAAAACAAACCGATAGCTTCTTGTGTAACTGTGGTACCGGAAATAGAATGAAACAGTTTAAGTTTTAAAATAGACTTTATAAATTTACCCGGTGCCATCCACCCTACCCTATAACCTGGAGCAAGGGTTTTGGACACAGATCCACACCATAAAACAATGCCTTCCTTGTCGAAGGCTTTGCAAGGTTTTGGCCGGCTAGTACCAAAATAAACATCCCCATACAGGTCATCTTCTATCAAGGGTATATTGTGTTGGGTCAGTATTTCTACCACCGACTTCTTATTTTCCTCCGGCATGCAGCTTCCAAGAGGATTATTAAAATTACTTACGAGCAAGCAAATGTCAATCTCCCCAATTAAGGACTCCAAATCATGAGGTAAAACGCCAAATTCTGGATTGGTTGGTAATTCCACCACTTTTAGGCCCATGTTTTTGGCCAATTGTAAAATCCCAAAATACACAGGACTCTCTACTCCTATTCGGTCTCCAGGTTTGGTTAAGGCCATAAATGCCAAAGAAATTGCATGCATGGCTCCTGAGGTAGTTACCAATTCATCCACCCCAAGATTCCCTCCCCAGGTAAAGGACCATTTGGAAACATTCTTTCGCAGGCGAAGGTTGCCTTGAATATCATCATATCCTGTACCTCCAGCACTAAGGGTTTTGGCTGCCGTCTGAAGGCATTTATTCAACCTGGCCACGGGAAAAAAAGATTCATCAGGTACACTCAAAGCCATTTGCGTAATATTCTTATTGACAAAGTTTGAAAAAACCTTTCCTATTAAGCCATCCTCTTTTTCTGGTGCACTATTTATCCTGGGACTACTGGCCATAGGCATAGGCAGCCTTTGGTCTTCCTTTAGGCATACAAAAAACCAACCTGAGGACGGGAAACAATACATGATCTGCTTTCCAAAAGTAAATAGGCCTGGATCACCGTGTTTTTGCTAACCCCGTATTCTTTGCTAACCGTACGTATAGACGGCATTTTATCTCCTAACTTTAGGGTACCCTTCGCAATGAGGTTTTCGAAGTTTTCAGCAAGTTTCTCAAATAGGGTCATTTACATAATATTTACACTGTACCCTTCAAATTTAAATAAATTGTATCTGTAACCAATCAATGATTCTTCTTTAATTTGCAAATACAATCAAATGATTTTGTAAAATGAACAGGAGGCATCTAAATTAATAAGTGTGGGAATAACTTAAACCACTCAGATTCAAATAAAGTAGGCAATTTCTTTTTTTGAACTATTATTAATATTGATTGTTGAAAATTTACCGTTAAGAGATATTGACAACAGAAACTCCCTTTGAATAATATGATTGTCAAGCCAATGCATTTTTAATAGAATTACCCATGATGAACGAAACGATAACTGAAAAGCCGGATTTTGATTTTGAAAATTTCACTTTCGGCGTACAAGCCACAGATCAAATGTTGGTGGCAAAATATGAAAATGGCTCCTGGTCAAACTTTCAAATTGGCCCAGTCAAAAATATTTCTTTGTCCCCATTGGCCATGTGTTTGCACTATGGGCAAACAGTATTTGAAGGGTTAAAAGCATTTAAGACTGTGGATGGGAAGGTAAATATTTTCAGGTTGGAAAGTCATTTTAAAAGAATGAACCGATCACTTGAAAGGATGGCCATGCCTCCTTTGCCTGCCTCATGCTTTATAGATGGAATCCGTGAGCTGGTAAACAAAGAAAGTCACTGGGTAATCGATGATCCTGAATATGCACTTTATATTCGCCCTTTTGCCATAGCTACAGAAAATAAACTAGGTGTTGACGCATCCCATGAATATTTATTTATGGTGGTTTTATCCCCTTTAAAAGCCTATTACAATCGGCCATTAAGAGTTTTAGTTGAAACTACCTATATCCGCTCTGCAAGAGGTGGTGCAGGCGCAGCTAAAAATGGTGGAAATTACGGCGCTTCACTTCTGCCGCAGCAAAAGGCCAAACAAGCAGGATTTGACCAGATCATTTGGTTAGATGCCAGTGAGAAAAAATACATTGAAGAGTCTGGCACCATGAATATAATGTTTATCCTCAATGGTAAAACATTGCTTACTCCAGCCTTAAGTGACAGTATCCTAGACGGTATTACCAGGGACTCTATTCTTAAACTTGCTCCTGAATTGGGCTTGGAAGTAGAAGAAAGAACTATTCAGATTACTGAAATTTTGGATAGGGTTGGTGCAGGTGAGAAAGTTGAGGCTTTTGGTGTTGGTACCGCTGCAGTTATTTCTCCTATCAAGGAAATTTCCTATAAAGATGAATTATTTGAGACTTATGTAGAGGAAGATGCAGTGATGTACCGAATCAAAAACAAACTTTCTGAAATCAGAAGAGGAATCAGTCCGGACCATTTTGGCTGGTCAGACTTGGTCTAATTTTGCAGGAATTATTTCCATTTAAAAGGCCTGAAACTTATTCTTAATGTTTCAGGCCTTTTTCGTGTTATTTTTTATCGAATCCCCAAGGCATTACACCTACTTCTTTCTCCCAGTTTTGGTAGGCCACTAACATCTCTTTAACCATGTCGGGTTGATTATGGGTCAAATCCATATCTTCAGTCCTGTCATTGGCTATATTATAAAGGGCCCAATTTTCATCATTTTGTTTTTTGACCAACTTCCAGTCCCCTTTCCTTACGGCGCTGTTGCCCTGATGTTCCCAAAACAACCATTCATGGGGCTCTTTTTCTTTATTGGTAAGTAAAGGAAGAAGACTTAAACCTCTCATTGGTCTGATTTTATTACCCTTATAAGTCTCTGGGTAGTCTGTTTGAGCAAGATCAAGGCAGGTAGGCATAATATCCATTATATGCCCCATTTCATGATTGATTTGCTGCTTTTGAATCAGTTTAGGGTAATTAATGATTAAAGGAGTGGAAATACCACCTTCGTGCACCCAATGCTTGTACATTTTAAATGGCGTATTGCTTACATTGGCCCATGACGGGGTATAACTTGTATAGGACTGGCTAGAACCTATAGGGCCACCATAAATTTCTTTAGAGGAGACATTCTCAGAAGTAGCGCCATTATCAGATAAAAATATTATTACCGTTTCTTCATTTATATTTAACTCTTCTAAGGACTGGAGTATTTCACCTATCCCCTGATCCATACAATCTACCTGAGCTGCATAAGTGGCCATGCGCAAATCAAAAGTATCCTTTTCTGCTTCACTTAAGCTATTCCAATCCAATACCTTATCATCCGGGGAAGACAACGAAATTGAACTAGGAATAATCTGCAGTTCTTTCATTTTTTCAAGTCTCCTATTTCGATAAACATCAAATCCTTCTTTGTATTTCCCTCGGTATTTGGCAATGTCTTCAGCCTTGGCTTGAAGAGGGAAATGAGGGGCTACATGTGCCAAATACAGAAAAAATGGCTGCCTGCTTTTATTCTCTCTGTTCTCCATGTGCTCTTTTATAAAAGATACCGCATAGTCATTGAAAGCATCTGTAGAATAGAAGCTGCTTGTGTCTGTAGGGACTATGGCACTATCCAATACTATACTGCCACTCTTTATCGGATTAAAATACACCACACCTCCTTTTGCAATACCAAAAAACCGATCAAACCCTCGATTGTTTGGTCTTTGTTCAGGAGCTCCACCCAAGTGCCATTTTCCTGAAATCATTGTACGATAACCAGAAGTTTGCAAAACCTCTCCTATCGTTACACATTGCTCATTAAGAAAACCCTGATAGGAAGGGTGTCCCATATTTCCTGTCATATTCCCTACTCCGGCTTCATGCTGGTACAAACCAGTAAGTAAAGCAGCCCTACTGGGACAACAACGTGATGAATTGTAAAATTGTGTCATCAATAAACCGTCTGCAGCCAACTTGTCCAAATTGGGTGTATTAATTTCTCCACCAAAAGCTCCTAAATCTGAATACCCCATGTCATCTGCCATGATCAAAATAATGTTTGGCCGGATATCTTCTGCTTCTATACTAGCCTTTTGCTGACATCCATAAAACGACAAAACGCATAAAATCATCAAATATTCAGTCTTAAAAAGTTTCTTTTCTTTATAAACCAAATGATAGAAATATTCCATAGTTACTATTTGAAATGGTGAATGAAATGCTGTACCAGAAAATGTAATTTATGACAGTAGAAGATACAGTGTACTTTCTATTTGTGAAAAGAATTACAGCGATAAAGTTTATAAATTAATTAAAAAAAGTGGATTTTAAGATTACACCTAAATAAATGTACTTGTGGAAAAATATTTCAAGTCAAAAAAAGCAAAATAAGTAATATGTCAAACAATTATTACGTGAACCCATTAACACCCTATTAACCAATAAATAGAAATTGGTTTAAACGCTAATGGCAATAACTTTCTAAATAGTTTCCAATCAAAAGTCTTTTTTTCGCATGGCTTTTTTCTCAGACCGAACACGTTTTCCTTTTAAACGTCTCTCTTTGGCCGCTTTACCCGGTCGAGTGGCTATTCTTTTTTTCTTCTTTTTAAAAACCTTTTCCATCAGCTCATAAAATTTTTTGATGGCAGTTTTCTTGTTGTCAAGTTGAGAACGAGAAGTTTGAGCATCAATCTGCAGCGTCCCCTCTTTGTCCAATTTTTGGCTACATTTTTCTAAAAGCTTGCTTTTTTCATCCTCAGACAAGCATTGAGAGTTGGGAACATTAAAAAATAAAGTAACCCTTGAATTTACCTTGTTGACGTTTTGACCACCGGGTCCACTACTTCTAGAAGCTAGAAAGGTGAATTCAGTAGTAAAGACTTCGTTTTTAATTTTCTCCAAAATCGTCATGAAAAAGCTGATTGCGGTGTTACCTGACAATAATGAAGATTTATACCGTAATAGTTCCCTGTCGCTTAAGTCCAATTGACTTTTATGACATTTCTTGTTTGAAAACAAAACTACACTTCCACTACCGATTCCTTTCGGAAATTGGCATTGAAAGTGCAATTTTAAACAATTCCTCTAATAGAGTTTTCTATTAACAACAGCCTCCTCCAGGGGTACAAGATTCGCCCGCAGGAGTACTCACCATCTTTAATTTTGGTTTTTTTCTGGTATACCACAATTCTCTTTTGCCAAACAATCTGTTTGTTTTCCGGTAAGCAAAAATCCCTTTCCGTCAAATGCCAAACCAAACCTTTGAATGGTGTCTCCCTGATATTCAACCTCTATAGCTGCATCAGTTAATCCCAAGACCTTCTCAGACAATTCAATGATATGCAATAGCTTCTCTGGGTGTAAACGGTGATTATAATCATCGGCAGCCCAAAGTTGGAAATTGATTACTTCTTCTTTTCGTTCTGTGCCACCACAGTCAATAAAGTGCCTCGTTACTTTGCCTACCTCTGTAACATGAAAATGTTCCGGCACTAAAGTGCCATCAGGCAATTGAAAACTTAGCTCTTTATTTTCAGTTAATAATGGTTTTATCTCTGATAATTTCATAGCCTTTTATTTTAATTGAATCTTTAAATTAATAATTTAAATACCAATAACATTATAGTATTGTACTGGTTAAACCTATCGGTTACTTCTTAAATTGAAGCATTACTCAATCGTTACATTGCAATATTACGATTAATTAATTTAAAGAAAAAGAAACCCTCTTTTTTTTCAAGGGATAACCATCAAAAAGCAACAATAATTTCTTCTTGAAGGGAAAATCTTTCTTTGAAGTAGACATTCCTATTCCTTTCTATCAATTTGTTTATTAAAAAGGGAATGATTTTTCTTATAAATTGTTTTATACTTCTATCCCATTCAAGGCTTTCAATGACAGAAAATAAAAGTAAGGCTAGTTTAAAAAGTGTTTTTAAAACAATTATCTGGCCAAGACGAAAGTATATTTTTACTGGTCTCTTCTTAATCATCATTAGCAGGTTGTCCGGACTAGTCCTACCCTGGGCTAGCAAGTACCTCGTTGATGATGTAATCCCATCAAGTGATTTTGAATTGTTAAAATGGCTTATCGTTGCAGTGGTCATTTCGGTTACCATACAATCCGTTACCTCATTTGGCTTAACTCAGATATTGAGTGTAGAAGCCCAAAATCTTATTGCCAAATTAAGGGTAGAAGTTCAGGCCCATATTATAAGACTACCTATTCGATTTTTTGACAATGCCAAAACCGGAGAGTTGGTTTCCCGGGTGATGACGGATGTTGAAGGGGTTCGTAATTTAGTAGGTACCGGGCTTGCCCAAATGGTAGGGGGAATATTGACCTCCCTGATAAGTTTAGTTCTATTAATTTACATCAGTCCCAAAATGACTTTGTATGTTTTGGTTCCTGTCGTAATTTTCGGCGTTATTTCCTTAAAAGCATTTGGACGCATTAGACCTATCTTCAGAGAAAGAGGCAAAATCAATGCGGATGTTACTGGTAGATTAACAGAAACACTTGGTGGCATTCGGGTAATAAAAGGGTTCAATGCTGAAGACCAGGAAACAAAAATATTTGAATCAGGTGTAAACAGACTATTTTTAAATGTTAAAAGTAGCTTAACCGCCACCAGTTTTGTAACAAGTGCGGCCACCTTTTTATTGGGCCTTGCCTCTGCTGGAATTATGGGCATAGGAGGTTATATGATAATGCAAGACCAACTTACTTTTGGTGATTTCTTGGCTTTTACACTATTGTTAGGATTCATGATTGCGCCAATTCTTCAGATGAGTAATATCGGCAGCCAACTAACAGAAGCCTTTGCAGGCCTGGACAGGACGCAAGAACTGATGAACATCCCTTTAGAAGCAGATCCGACCACCAGAAATATTGTATTACCACAGATAAAGGGAAGGGTAGCATTCGAAAATGTTCATTTTGAATATGAATCGGGTACTGAAATAATTAAAGGGGTAGATTTTGTTGCAGAGCCAGGAACGGTTACCGCTTTAGTGGGTAGTTCAGGTTCAGGAAAGACTACCATCTCTGGTTTAGTTGCCTCGTTTCTAAACCCCTCTAAAGGATTGGTGACCGTAGATGGCCAAGACCTTAGCAAAGTAGACCTTAATTCCTTTAGAAGACAATTGGGAGTAGTATTACAGGATGATTTCCTTTTTGAAGGGACAATTAGAGAAAATATAATGTTCCCAAGACCTGATGCCTCTGAAGAATTGCTTCAAGAAGCGGTAAAATCTGCTTATGTTCATCAATTTACAGATCACTTCGAAAAAGGACTGGAAACAGTTATTGGAGAACGTGGAGTAAAGCTTTCGGGAGGTCAAAGGCAAAGACTGGCCATTGCCAGGGCAATTTTAGCTGACCCAAGAATCCTGATTTTAGATGAAGCCACAAGTAACCTTGATGCAGAAAGTGAGCATTTCATTCAGTCCAGTTTAAAAAGCCTGATGGAAGGTAGAACAACATTTGTGATTGCCCACAGGTTAAGTACCATAAGACAGGCAGATCAGATACTCGTCATCGAGAAAGGGAAGATCGTAGAACGTGGACGTCATGATGAATTGATTAATATCAATGGCAGGTACCATGATTTGTATAACTTCCAGGCTAGAATTTAATTGCAATTCAGCCGGCTAGCCTTGCAATCAGCGTATTTCAATATAACCTTTACCCGTTTCCATTGGCAAAAGTTGGTCATTACCTTAATTTGAAATTTCTATTATTGAAGCGAAACACTTTACTTACTGAGATTTTAAACCTATGCAGTTTATAAAAGATTAGTGAATTTGGCGGTATTGTTGTCACAAGGCAACAATACTGACAAAATTCCAACCCACCCATTTCAGCTTTGAAAGGTAATTTTTCGCTTGTCCCAGAATATTGGGCTCAAGAATTGGCCATTAATGCCTCTGCTGCCAATCTACCTGAAGTCATGGCTGCATTTATAGAACCATTTAATAGCTGATCACCTGCCAAGAATACATTGTCAAATAATTTCACATGTTGAAGCGGAGCAGTATTCTTTACATCTGTTAGTATAGGCAATGCTTTTTCAATAGAATAGGTTTTGATGTGTTCAAAATAATTGGCATCTATTCCTGTGAGTGCTGCCAATTCCTCGGCCACAAGGGTTTCGAGATTTTCTACTCCTTTGACATCTTTAATGATCGATACAGACAAAAGTGCCCTGCCATCACTGGCATATTTCTTACTCACATCTGTTAAAAAAACCAGGTTGTTAATCATGAATTTATCCTCTGGCACCAACCCAATCATAGGCTTGGCTATAAAAGATTGTTGCAAGGTGAAATACAGATTGGTAACATTATGGTATCGAAAATTCTCCTGACCGATGATTTTTCCTGGTGCGGTTGCAATGATGATTTGATCTGCAGTCAAGGTATTCCCTGAATCCAAGTGAATGGTATTGTTCTCTACTAAAGAAACCTTAGTATTGAACCTTACTTGGGTATGCTCCAATTGGCCAAAGAGTTGTTTTGTGATTTGCCCCATTCCCTTCTCCGGTATAGCGGCATGACCTTCACCAAACATTTTGAAAACAAATTCAAACATTCTGGAAGAGGTAGTAAGTTTATCTTCTAAAAAAATCCCGCTAAAAAACGGTTTGAAAAAATTGTGAATAATTCGCTTTGAAAACCCAAAATCTTCGAGATATGCTAATGTAGAACTTTGAGGGCTGGTGAAAATAGCTTCAATACTTTTTTCCTTTAACCTTTTGGTCAAAGCAAACATTTTATATTTATCCCAAAGTGTTCCTACATTGGAAAAAGCCATGGAAAAAACCATAAGTGGATTTCTTATAGGGTCATGGATAGCATAAGACTCTCCTCCTGCTTCCAAAATTACAGCACCAGCCTTAAATTTTTTCAAATTTAAAGCATCCAAATCAAGGTACCTGCTTAATTCTGGGTAAGAAGTAAGCAAGACCTGAAATCCATGGTCTAGTAAATAACCGTATGTGTCATCAGTTTTTACCCTTCCTCCAATACTATCAGATGCTTCAAGAATTACGGGAAAATAACCGGCTTTTTCAAGTTCAATTGCCGCCACTAAGCCGGAAATTCCAGCCCCAATAATGTATACACTTTTTTCAGCTGTTAGCATTGGTTTGGTTTAAATTATCAACTATTACTCAAGCCCACCTTTAATGTTTTTCCGTTCACGAAACTTCCCTTTATCAGAAGTGGACTCAGTTTTAGGCTTGGCTTCTGGCTTCGCGTTTACTGACTCGGTAGCACTTTTTTTATCAACGGGTCTTGCCTGTTTTTTATAAGGCTTTGCTGGTCTCTTGTTACCTGGTGAATTTCTATTCCCCCCAGGCCTATTTCCTCCAGAAGATTTACCAGAATGACTCTTTTTTAAATCAGGGCCAGTACCTATTTCCTCTGGATTAGGCAATACCTCAATTTCCATGCCGATAAGGTTTTCAATATTTTTATATTTATACCTGTCTTTTTCATTAACAAAAGTCACTGCCTTACCTTTCTTTTCAGCTCTGGCAGTACGTCCTACTCTGTGCACATAATCCTCAGGATCGTTAGGCGTATCAAAATTAATTACCATTTCAATGTCCTCCACATCAATCCCTCTAGAAAGAATATCTGTAGCAACCAGAATCTTTAGTGATTTGTTTTTAAAAGAGGACATTATTAATTCCCTCTCATTCTGATCTAAATCAGCATGAAAAGCTTCAACCTTGAAATTCTTCTTTAGTACCTTAAACAAAGACTTAACTTTATCTTTGGTAGAACAGAAAATAATGACTGCTTGAAAGTCCTGTGATTTAAGAATACTATTGACTAGTGCCTCTTTTTGCCCATCATAAACATGATAAACGTATTGACTAACCCCTTTTGCAGTTTTACCTAAAGCAATTGATATTTGTTCAGGATCTTGCAAAATCTGCTGAGAAAACTTTCTGATTTTAGGAGGCATTGTCGCAGAGAACAACAAGGTTTGCCTACTTTTCGGAAGATAATTTACTATTGTCAAAATATCTTCTGAAAACCCCATGTCCAACATCCTGTCAGCTTCATCAAGTATTAGGTTTTCCAGGGAATCAAAATTCACTTTACCACCAGCAAGAAGCGCTATCAACCTTCCAGGAGTAGCCACGACAATGTCGGCACCCATCTCCAAGGCTTTTCTTTGTTGTTCCCATACTTTTCCATCTCCTCCACCATAAATTGGAATTGAACTAATGCCTAGAAAATAAGCAAGCCCTTGGATTTGTTGGTCTATTTGTATAGCCAATTCTCTTGTAGGAGCAATAATTAAAACTTTAACGCCTTTTCTATCTCCCTTACTTATTTCGTTAAGTACGGGCAGTATAAATGCCGCCGTTTTACCTGTTCCTGTCTGAGCAGTGGCTATTAAGTCTTTTCCCTCTAAGATTATTGGTATTGCTTGCTCTTGTATGGGGGTTGCTTTTTCAAAACCCATTGCATCCAAACCTTCTTGAAGTTCGGGAACAAAATTAAATTCACTAAAAATCAATTTTTCTCTAGTTTAAGTGTACAAATACGCCCAGCCAATTAACAACAATTGCATCGGAAGCCTTATCAACAACAACCACTTTGGGATTCCTAAATGCTTTCTTTGATACATGTAAAGATTGGCTGGAAAAACGGCAATTAACAATAGGATGATTCCATAGGCAGCTACAGTACGGATTGGCTCAAAAATTAAACCAAATCCCAATCCCACTTCCAGACCCCCTACTAATTTGTTTACCAATTTGGGTACGGGAATGAAAGGCGGAATAATACTTACAAACATAGCGGGTCTCACAAAATGCATGATGCCCGTCGTCATATAAAAAATTGCCATTGCATAAAGAAATGCTTCATCCATAAAAATCAATTGCAGTAATTTCTTTATTCTTTAAAATTAGGACATCAAAGTTGCATATCAAAAATTTTGATACTTAATAGAGCAAATAAATTTCTATTAGTGGAAATTAATTGAATCCTTCGCTAATAAACAAAATAAAAAAGTGAAAAATTCAATTGTACACAATTGTCAGGTAAAATCATTTGGTAGAAATACAACATGCCTTATGCATTAGGTTAATTAATGCATAAGGCAATGCTTTGTGAATGTCTCATTATCGAAATCAAAATTATTACTTAAAATGGATTCAAAAACACTATCACTCCTTATATAAAAGAAAGTAGGCCTCTAATGTTAAACTTCCGCTGCTTGTACATGCATCCAATCGTAATTTCTCCTTCTACCTAAGCTCACCCAGCCTTCTTCTTCCCAGCACCTCCACCAATCGTTGTAAACCGGGTGTGCAAAGGCAGCTTGGTTTCTCCCCCAGGTCAATTGGTTTCTGGCAGGATCAAAATCCAAGGCAATTCCCCAGGAATGGGTAGACCATTGGGTCCCTCCACGCATCAGTCTGTTGTTAAAACATCCTCCAAATCTGTTCAGTGCCAATCTGTCTATTTCACTTTCACCGTAGATGTTTTTGACATTTTCTAAAACACGAATTAAACTTCCCGCTACTTTGGTATGGCAGGTAATTTTTCTAGCCCTATACCTCATGTCCCAAGCTATTTTCATTTCATAGGGTACAGGCACTGTGACCAGGTTTTGTGCCCGAAGTCCATAAAACTCATGAAATGCTGCCGTATTTTGTTTTGGCCAGCGATTCATTGGAGTAATTTCTTCAGGTCGCCATGGATCTCTTACTTTTCCAAATTTCTGTAAATAAACTAACTCTTCAAAAGCAAACTGGGTTTGGGGTCCCCACATTCCATCTATTTCCCCAGAGTTAAATCCTTTTTCTCTGGCACCTATTTGAATCATGGTAGTGACTTTTCTCACCTGCGGAAGATTCTGGTTCATCCCAGGCACTTGATTCAAACCTGCAAGTGTTGCAGGTCCAAAAACCCCGTCTATGGCACCACTATACAATCCTTTTTCTGCCAAAAGATTTTGTACTACTTTAATTTTTTCTTTCATGCTTGGTTGTCGGTTATTGGTTAATCAATGAATTTTGCCTTCTTTTTGAATTTCATACCGGATACACTGTATTAATGTATCTTCCATGATTTTACCATGTTTTCCAGCCAATGTCTTTAAACCAACCTGCTGAATTACATTCACAATATTCGCTCCGGTCAATTGGTATTTTCTAGCCAGATCTTCTACTACTAATTTTTCATCCAGGGCGATTTTTTTGGGCAAATATTGCTTCCACAAGGCCAATCTTTCAGCCACCCCTGGTGGTTCAAAATCAATGATCGTTTGAAACCTTCTGATAAATGCAGTATCCAGATTGCTTTTGTAATTGGAAGCCAGGATCACCATTTCAGGATAGGCTTCTATCCTTTGAAGCAGGTAAGCAACCTCTTGGTTAGAATTTTTGTCTCTTGCATCTTTTACGTTCGTTCTCTTACCAAAAAGGGCATCGGCTTCATCAAAAACAAAATCCAGCTTTTCCCTGAAGCTTTTTGAAAAAGCCTGGAAAGGTTTTTTTCTGTTTCTCCTATGTATTTGGAAACCACCAATGACAAGTCTACTCGGTAAACGTCTTTCCCGGTATATTTACCTAGCAAGCCCGCAGTAAGGGTTTTTCCAGTTCCTGGAGGGCCGAAGAACATCACCCTGTAACCCGGTTTTACACTCCTTTTTAATCCCCATTCCTCCATCAATTGTTCATTATAAGTCAACCAATCCTCTAGCGCTCTTATTTGAGAAAAAGTTTTCTCGGACAATACCAGATCCTCCCAATCAAGGTCAGTTGTTATCCGCTCCGCTGGAAAGTTGGGACTGGGCTTCGGAGGCCTTACACTTTCCATTAATAAATTGTCCGCAAATTCCTGGTCAGGGTATATGGGTGCTGCATAAAAGGGTTCTTCCTCAGAAGCCTCCCCTATCAAAATATGCCCTTCTTTCAATAACCTGGAATCCTGAAAGATGGCAATGTACTTTTTCCTGGACACAGGGTCATTTCCGCCTAACAAGTAAAGTAAGGTCTCTCCTGTAGGGATGATACCTCGGTGGTATTTGCTTTTATATCCACCAAATTCAGGAAGTGAGGTTCCCTCGGGAAAATATTCCTGGACTATTTTACTTAAAAAACCTGGGGCGATATAGGGCACCATTGCTAGCGCCAATAGCAACAACTCCTGATTCTTAATATTGAGATCCTGAATGATTTTTCCCAAAAATTCATTTGGGTCAAAGTAAAGATCTAAATTTGGTTTGGCAAGTGTTTCTGTTTTCCCAAGTTCATGGTCCATCCGGCTTTTGACGACCATTTCCAAAAAAATCAACAATTGTTTCATAAATGTATAGAAATACCTTTCTGGGTTAAAATCAATTTTGCACTTGGTGACGAGGATTGATTTGCTTCATTTGGGATTTATAATGCAATGCTTTTTCGAAATCTGGGGCAAGGGCCAAGGCTTTATCCAACCAATTGGCTGCGGTTTCAACTTCACCTTGGCTCAGATAAACGACTGCTACATCCGTTAAAATGGCAGGATTTTCAGGATCCAAACGGGCGTTTTTCAACAAATGATCTAACCCTTCCACCACATTGCCTATTGCAAGATATGTCATGGCTAAATAATGCCTAAAAGAGGTATTATCAGGTGCTTCTGCAAGGGCCGATTTAAAAGATTTGACCGCTAGCCCATAATTTTTTAAATGAAACTCACATTGACCAGCTAAAAACCAGATTTCGCCTGACCAACTATTTGAATCCATGGAAGACAAGATATGGATTGCTTTTTCCCAATGCTTCATCTTCATAAAAACCCTACCAAGTTGTATTTTATTTTCATCCGTAGGGTATTCATTTATGATAACTTGCCAGAGTTGAACAGCTTTATCCAGCTCTTCAATGTGGGTAGCCAGCTTTGCCAAACTTATTCTGGCATTTTGATGCTCAGGAAATACCTCGCTGGCTTTGGAAAATTGGTTCCAGGCAAGTGCATATTCCCCTTTCATGGACAACACATTGCCTAAATTAACCAGAAAATGAGGCTTCAGCGTGATCTTTATCGCCTTTTCAAAAAAGGCAACGGCTTTATCATAGTCTTTTTGCTGGTGAAAATAAAGGCCCATATTGTTTAAAATGGATGTATTCTTTGGATCTAGCTCATAGGCTTTATCGTAGCAAGCTGCTGCCTTATCAAACTCTTGATTCAAAAAATGCTTTGCACCTTCATTGTTTAATGCAATCGCCTTCTCCTTTTCCATAATTGTCAATTAATCAAATAAATCATTTTTAATATCTTTGGCCAAGCCTTTACTCATATTTACGATATCCAAATCAGGATAAATCACTTCAATGTCTTCAAACGACATGTCAAAAGATTCTCCTTCCTGGTAATTAACCGGGAACACCAGGCCAAACTGTATATCAGGACCCCATTCAAATCCTGCAAGATTGTGTCGCCAGGTTTCCGAAACAGAGAGGAACCCAATCCCTAGGCTTGCCCTTGCAAAAGCATTCACTTCAAATTCGAACTTCGGATTTACGGTGATTCTACCAACGGCATCCAGGGACAAACCTGTCTGAGGGGTCCAATTCAAATCTACCTCCGCTGCAGCTTCTCCCTCCAGACCTAATGCGCCAGTCAACTCTATGCCACCTGTAAGGCTAGCAATGGCTACACTTACACCAAGGCTCAAATCACCTCTTAAAGTAAGTCCAGCATCGGCAGGAATGGCAAATTCACCATGCCCACTTATTGTGGTTTCATCTTCTCTTTCAGGATTGTAGGTGATTTCAGCAGAAATATCTCTCAATTCACCGGGGCCAAAACCAGCCGTAAAGTCCAGTCCACCTCCAATTTGAGCAACCAAGCCAATACTTCTTGGTCCAATAGGAATGGCAAACAAAGGAATTTCTATGGTTGGTGCTCTAAATAAATTCCTATTGAATTCCTTTCTTTGGAATACCTCATAGCTCTCTGATGCCAGTCTGGCAGTAACTTCTATTTCTCCATTAGGCAAAAGTTTAACTCCTGCCGTTGCCGCCAACCAAGGGGTTAATTGAAGGGTAAGTTCCCCTCCACCATAGACACGCATCGTCTCATCAGGATCCCCTGTGGGTTGCCCATCTTCTCCTATCGCACGGTTGGTAGCGCCTACTTCAATGGAACCACTTAACATTCCTCTACTGTAGGCTGCAGAACCTACAATTGTAAGTGCACCATTGTCATAAGTAACCGAAAGAGATGAAGAAATTCCTGGAATATCAGGCTGGGCTGTACCAGTAACCATGATCTCATAATTCTCAGCCCCTGCAGGTTTGGCAACTCTGGCGGCAACATTGCCTCCGGTAATCCCTGGAATATCACTGCTTAAGTCAAAATCTCCACTAAATGAAAAACCGTCTTCTCCGAAATTGAAGGCCATATTTCCCCTTTCAATTCCTGGTACATCTAGCTCTGCTTCTCCTGTTGCAGAGAAATTATTCTCACTGTAAGTAGCTGTAATCGTAGCGGTTTTGATCCCTCTTAATTTTCCTTCCGGAATACCTATTACTCCTCCAATGGTCCATACATTTTCCTTGTATTCCATGTTGATCTCTGCCGGATCAAACAATTCGGAGTCAAAATTAAAGGCGCCTTCAAGTTCAAATCCTGAGGCTGTCGAAGCTGTAGCACTAATATGGCCTTCTCCTACCTGATTGATCGCAAAATTGGTTTCGCCAGTCAACCCCAATCCATTTCTGGAACTTGCAAAAATCGTTAAGGAGCTATCACTAATCTCAAAAGGTGGCGGAACATTGATTTCTTCTATTCCAAACGTTTTAGATACCCTTACATCGCCATTGGAGATAAACAGTTCAATGGGACTGCCTTCGAAAATTGGTATGCTGGGCATTATTTGACCGTAGGCCTCTATCCCTGTAGGCAATAAATCCAACTCAAGGATTTCCACGGGACTTGCCTTTTTTATTCGCAACCCATACAAACCTGATTTAATGGATTGTTTGGTAAGGTATCCCGCATACTTAGAACCCGGGTAACGTTTAACTGGGAAAACTTTATCTTCTGGCCAGGGAGCCCATGTTTTATCAGACGAAGGTATGTTTACAGAGATGCTGCCCAGGTTCTCTGTGTTTTCTACATTTTCACCCTCGGTAGCAAATTGCTTGGAGGTAATTCTGAAAGGATTGCCTAACCAGGTCTTTTCTGAACTACCCAACCTGCTACCCTCTCCGGTCCAAATGAATTTTTTACTAATTCCACCAGATTCATTGGGGAAAATTCTTACTTCTCCTTCTTCCCCAATATCTGCTAAATTACCTACTTCGATGGGCTCTAATTGCTCTCCACCTTCTATTTGAGTTTTGGTCCAAAATTCGTTTTCTGTTGCATTGCTGTCTCCTCCAGCTAAAGTATCTGCTCGATTAAAAACAAGCGTATATTTATTTTTGAAAGTCGCATCTCCTCCGGGGTATTGAGCTCCATGCCTTTCTCTGAAACCATTGAGCTTTTCTGTAATTTGGCCCTTAATGACAGATCCACTTGAAGTATTTTTTGAAGCATCCAGTAACTCCATATTATCCAGGGTATTGGGCCAGGTAGCTGTATTCCAGTCAGCCAACTGAAGCTCTACAATATGGTCAACATGGAAATTCCTATAATTCTTGTCTTTCCCCCAACCTGGAGTAGTTAAGTCTTTAGAAATAACATCAATTCCACCAATAAAAGTGGGTTTGACACCTCTACCATTAGTATTTGCTTTAAATACATGTGTCGTATCAGCTGTTGCGGGTGTTTTGTGATGTTCTTCATACAGCGCATTTAACCTGGTAGTAATGTTTGATGTGTCAACCTGGTCTTTCCATACGCCATCTCGCTGGTTGGTATTGCCTCGGATGTAGTTGTTTTTTCTTTTGAGTGGCGCTTTACTAGTAAATAAGCCCCCCCTATGGTCTTGTAGTTTAAACCCTGGAATGGGTACACTACTAAAAGTTATGGTCTTGGCACTTTCATCCAAAATGCCAGTTTCTTCCTCCATTTCGGGAGCTGTTTCCTCTTCTCCTTCCTTTTGAATCGTACTGTTCTGAATGGCAGGACTACTACCTTGCTGAATCGTATGGGTCAATTCGTGCGCCAACAAGTGCTTGCCAGAGCTATCATTGGGATTGTATTGGTTTTCATTGAAATAAATATCATTTCCATGGGTAAAGGCATGCGCGCCAATGCCCTGGCTCATCTGCACCGCTTGACTATCAGTATGCACCTTGACATCTTTAAAGTCAGCCCCAAATGAATCTTCCATCCCAGAAAGCGTCTCTTGATCCATTGACGCTCCTCCAGCTGTTTGGTTGAGCTGCTGTTCGAAACCCGGCGGAGTGGCTGAGGCAGTCTCTTGCTTCATCTGAACAGGGGCTTCCACTTCATTGTTTTCCCCTTCCATAGATAGTTGTTCCTCTTCCCCTTTTTCCTGAAAGACCGCACTATCTACTTTTAATTGTACCAGAGGAGTAATCCCTTCCGCCATGGATTGGGCTTGGATGTTTTCATCTGCCTGAGATTGAATATTCTCTTCTTGGGACTTTTCTTGCACCACCTTATCAGCCATTGCATCAGCTTCTTGCTCATACTGATCCCCAGGCTGCCCCACTGCCAATTTCGCCTGAAAAAAGGAATCAGGATGATTTTGGGAGGAGTGTCCTCTGCTGGTTTGGGATTTAGAACTAAAGTGGCTCATACAATTTATTTCATCAATTCAGATTTATTGGAATTTTATTTAAAAACCCATTTGGGTATTTGAGCTACTTGTGGGCGCAGGCAGACCAATTATTTGCTTTGGCATGATTCCGAATTTTTCTAATCATAGGGGTTACAATTTTTCTAGCTCCATCATAAGCAGGCCCAGTTCCTACTGGCACTCCATGATCATCTTTCAATAAGACAATGAAATGATCTATCCAATTCATTTCAGCTTCGAAAATTGCATCTGAAAATCTAGTATCCATTCTGATCATTGCCTCAGCTAAAATGTCATTTATGGTAAGAGCACTTTTTGGAAAAGCCATTTCATTTACCGCTTTTTCTAAAGGCTTCAAAACACCCGGGTCAATTAATGCCGTACGTATTTTGGAGGCATGAACCCTTTCATGGGCCAATACAGCATCTTCCATATACCAACTTCCACCAAAGACGCCCAAATTACTTAAAGCATTGATTTGCCTACAATAGTTATCTTCAGTTGTATTACCTCCTGGACCAGTTACCTCCTCCATTTCAGGGAGTAAGCGTGTTTGAACAGAATAATGACCTGTTAACCCTATTATAATAGGATGCCACATGACACCATCATCTATTAATTTTAATTTAACAGCTATGGTTTCTGGGAAAACCCTCCCCATAACTAAAGGGTCTAAACTATTCGATGCAACAGCTCCAGCCTGAGCAATTACATTTTTCAGGTCAATCTTAGTATCAATGGTTACAGACGTTTCATTTTCAACTACATCCACCCTTCTGTCGAGCTTATCAAGATATCGGATGGTATTTCTTCCCACTACCCCATCCACCGTCAATCCCATATCCGCCTGAAAAGCTTCCACAGCTCTTGTCGTTTCTTCCCCAAAAGAACCATCAGCACCAAACTTTGGCAAACGGTAATCTAGACCAATCAAGGCATCTTGCAGGAGGGTTACAGCTGTTCCATTAGCGCCATTTTTTAATGTGGCATAATTGTCATAAGTATCTTCAAGCAATTCATTTGTTGAAAATCTACTTGTTGGATGAAAATCATGACCATCATTTAATTTCGGTTGCACAGGTTTTTTTGTATTCCCCTTCTGCTGAATTGTGTGGGTAAGTTCGTGAGCAAGTAAATGTCTTCCGGCTTTTGTTTCTGGCTGGTATTGCCCGGAGTTAAAAAAGATATCATATCCATGGGCAAATGCCTTTGCCCGAATTTTCTTGTTCATTAATTGAGCCTTTTGATCGGTATGAATTCTAACTTTACTAAAGTCAGAACCAAACTTTTTCTCCATGAATTCTTTGACCCCAGGTGACATGGACATTCCCTTCCCCTTTTCTTGAAAAAGAGTGCTTTCTATCCCATTGACTTGTTTTTGTCGCGAGGTATCTTTTACGTTATTGTCTTCTTTTGCTTGAATGTTGTCCTCATCAGTTGCCGTTTGCACGGACTCCTTTTCGTTTTTTGTCTGGACAGGTTCCTCCTCATCTGCAGCTGCACTAACTTTCTCTTCTTCATCCCCTTTAGCGCTTACAGCTTCCTCTTCTTCAGCTGCTTTTTGGACACCTTCCTCTTCATCGGCTTTAGCCTGAACAGGCTCCTCTTCTTCACCTTTTGCTTGCACAGGTTCTTCCTCTGAAACTGCTTTACTAATTTTTTCCTCTTCCTCTGCTTTGGCGCTTACTCCCTCCTCTTCTTCTGCTGCCCTTTGGACACTTTCCTCTTCCTCAGCCTTAGCCTGAACAGGCTCCTCTTCTGAGGCGGCCTGCAATTTATTATTGGTTTCTTCCTTTTCTTTACTTTGAACCGCTATTCCAGCATCTTTTTCATCTGATACCTTTTGAACTATAGGATCAAAAAAATTATCATTGTCGAGAGAAGGAATCAAGCTGTCACTTTTCTCCTTCTTCTGGCGAAAAAAAACTATTCCCCTCCTTGCTTTGAAATGCAGGATTAATCAATCCTACTGAGGACTTTCTAAAACCTTGTCTTTTCATAGTATTTTAATTTACCAATCTACAAGCAAATGCTTTTTTTGCCAGGGAAGTTTTACCAAGGAAAGATTCCAGGGAACCCCATCCAATAAAATATCCTGTGCTTTTCTCTCTACAAATAACCTATCAGAAGTCTCCTCAAAAACCAATTTCCCTCTTCGATTTATAAATTCATTGCGAATGGTTTCCAATCCGGTATTTCTCAAACTCTTCCAATTGACCTTTAATGCATTTAAAAGTTTCTCCGTTTTTATCTTTATCTCCTCTGGAAGAATTAACGCTCTCAAAACAGGTTCGTCAATAGGCATTCCTACTAAATATTTTTCAAAAACCAGTTCAAAATCAAAAGGTTGTTCTTTTTTAGTAGACAAATAATGCAGCGCATGCACTGCTGTTTCTGGATTAATTAATTGTCCTTTTTCATCCAACAATTCACAATCAATAAAAAATGGCTTCAAAAAGGGATGGAGTAAAATCAGACCAGCATTTGATACATAGTAGCCTTCTTTATTCTCCGCAGAGTCTATTTTAATTTGCGCGGATGATTCCCCAATATTATTTGGTATTTCACCACTAAATTGATCTTTATTTTCTAATAGTTGAAGAACTGAGTCCGCAACCTTCTTTCTTTCATTAATATCATCAAATTTTATGACTTCTCTGAAAATTTTCTCTACTATTTTTCTTTCAGCCTCACCCAGTTTAGATAAGTACAACTTATATAGCTGCTCAGTCCCGCTATTCAATTCCTCACTTAGGCTTACTACGACAATTATCCTATAGAATACAAGCTTTTGCCCTTCATCCAATCTCTCATTAATTCTCAGGTAATGTGATTTCTGGATCAAAGGTTTTCGAGCAATGACCATCCAAATCAACTCTCCTAAATCTTTCCCCGAATATTGACTGACCACCCTATCAAAGAAGAGGGTATTTTGAAAGTGATTAAGCAACTTTCCATCTGAAATATACTTGCTTACCAAGGGTTTTATTTCCTTCCAATTAAAGGCCTTCCTGGCTTTTTCCTCACTGTACCACCATGGTAAGTTTCCGTTTTCTAAGAAATAAATCCAGGATTTCAAGATGCGCTCTACCGGATTAAGGACTAAAATTTCATCTCCCTCTTTTTGTAGAGATGAAAATACTTCAAGGCCCTTATCATTAGCAGTTCCTTCAGCTGGCATTTCTGGGGAATTCCCCAAATCTTTTGTTGCAATCTCTTTTGATAAAACTTCCTTAAATTGATTCATGAATGCTCGTTGAATTATTTTAGGGTCTAAAAAATCGTCTTCCAAAAGATCCAAAGAAATATTTATCTGGGGAATCTGAATGGAATCAATTTGTAGCTCTTTCTCCAATTCATCAAGATAGGAAGCAATAAGTGGCATTAAAGAATCCTGAATAAAGTTGCTGATATTTCTTTCTATAGCCTTGGCATTCTCGACCGACTTGGAATATATATCGATAGAAACTTTTTGTATAGAGTGCGTATCAATTTCCTTCATTTATTTTTATTCTATCAAATTAATTCTTATATTTCTAAACGTTTGGTCACTAGACTGAACCTATTTTACTGGCAAATAAGTATGAAAGAGGAAGCAAGTTATTAAGTCAAAACGTCTTGAAGTTGCGTTCGTTACGTGTTGTTTACATCACTATTGAGTCGCTTACTACTAGATTAGAGATTAAAGCAAGTGAAATTGGACAGAAGCCCCATAAGGACCAATCATCATCCGGAATTTGTATGATTGGTCCTTTTCCATTTCCTATAGCTGCAGTTTTTGTATAGAATCTATCCCTCTGGGTTGTCCACTTTTTGCTGGCACCTCGATATAGATATCTGCCATTTCCGTAAAAGGTTCCAACGTTTTAGTCATTTCTCCCCTATCTATTTCCCGATCCAAAACCACAACCAATGATGCTTTGCTTGCCTGATCTTTACCGTGAAGTAAGCTTCTTAATTGTAGAAATCTGAAGATAACATCATTCGTATCCGTAGAATTTTTATAATCATGGATCATTTCAATACTTGCCCAGCTACCATTCACCCAATCTCCCGTTAAATAAAGTTTGTGGCCAATTTCAGAACTTCCCAAGGCTGACTGAACATTTCGTATAATTCTTTGAACAGAACCAGGAAGATCATTAACTTTTTCAGGAATTCTTGGTTTAAAGTTTTCTTTGAACCTGGAATCGACTTTCAAATCCTCTATCAAATTGTACCATTGCTTCCATTTTCCTTTGAACTCCCCATTGTCATCATCTTTATCTACGGGGGCAAACTCAGTTTGCAGTTGTAGGTAGGTAGCTTCTCGATATTTTCTAAGCTCATCACATCGCGTAGCGGCTAGCCTAAATGTCCTATCTGATTTCACCATTTCATCCTGGGTATAAGTATAGGATGGTTTGTTAATGCTTATCGTATTGTCTGAAAAACTAATGCTAAACACATCATCAAATGGACGGGTAATAACGAATCGCTTGTGGGATTCATCATAGTCAAAAACCAGCCCCTTAGGGAAGCGTTCGTTTAAGGCTTCTGTAATGGCATGCATTCGTCTATTATAAATCGACTCAATTGGAATTTCAAGTGTAACAGCTCCATTAATTATCGATTGACCATTTATGCTGTAGTTGTTTACAACTAGACGATAAGTGGTCGGTTGAGCACCTGACTTTCTCGCAGATCCTTTAATACTCCTAGAAAGGTTATTGAGAAACTTCAAAGAACTTATCCAGGGATAACTGCAACTTGCAACTCTAATATGACTGGATCCAATAAGTCCAGTCTCATCTACTATCCTATAAGAAAGTGAAAGGTCAGCAACAACTTTATTGTCATAGCTAAGCAAAATATAGGTGCCGGACTTCGGTACCCCACCTCTCGAAGAACAAGAAGGGTGGTCCTTAAAGAGTTTTTTTAACTCATTCTGGTTATGTGCCAAGTCAAAATGATAGATCTTAAATTCTAATCCAAATTGATTAATCATTGAACTTATTGCCTGATAGGTGTTTTCTCCATCTGTAATCAAATGCCCTCCTATCAAGTAACTGTCAAGCCCCTCATGCTCCACCAACAATGGATTGTTGCCCATAGCATAATAAAAACTAATGGCATTTGCATCAGAACTCCAACCCGAAAAATCGCCTTCATTGGTTTTATAATAGAAAGGTATAGAGGGGAAAAGCGGATTGTGTTTTTTCTTTCCATCAGGTATAATTCTCAACCCTTCTTCTTTTTCTGTTTTTATCTCAAACGAGGTTAAAAGGAATTGCATCTTGCTAAGTAGGGAATTGATTTCACTTCTATCGTGAACATAATCCCCTAAGGCAGGAGATTTATAAAAATCATGACGGTAACCTGTGCCATCTAACTTGCCAAGCAATAGGTGTTTGGGGAATGAAGTAATTTCTGGGTTTGGCCAAAAGTCAAATTTATTTAATGCATCAATTATCGCATTATAGGTACTAATAAGGTCTTTAGCGAGGAGGTATCGATATTGATAAAAATTGTAATTCTCATCTTGCTGATTAAATACATTATCAGACAATTCCTTGAAAATTTCAATAGAATGCTGGATATCATCCTCTATTTCCAAAATCGAATTGAACCCCTCCAACACTATAGAAAGGCCTTTGGCCATTTCATCCAGTGTATTCCCATTATCGATAGCAGCTATATATAATTTATCTAATGCCGCTAAATCGGATGAATTCTGCGCATTATGAACCACCTTCATCAATTGAAGTGCTGACAGCTCGCTTAATAATTCAGTGATTTTATTTTTTGAGTAGTAATTCATCTAGGTTCACCAAATTCTGGATAGAAGCATCCTCCAGCATCAAGAAGTGCAATCTGGTAATTTGTTCAATACCCTGATTGTCACAATTGATCTCACCGCAAATATCCTGACTCTTAGGATAGCATTCCAGGTAGGCTACCATGTTCATTCCCTTCCAATTGGCCAGATCAGATAAGGGCTTTGCATCTGTATCTCCCTCGTTACAAAATTCCCAAATCGGAAACTGCTCCTCATCTATATAGAAGTAGGGAGAATACCTTGCGTATTCATCAGAAAACACCCTAAAATGAGTGAAAGTTAATTCATCTATTGCTATGTTTTTTCTTTCGGCTCTTCTTCTGACAATTGTTCATGAAGTAATATTAGGTCTCCATCAGTGGTGATTCCAACACCCTGTTTTACCACAAATTGATCTCCACCTTCTGTTGCTCTTGTAGAAATTGTAAGACCATGAACGATTCCCACCCCCGTCAATGCAATACGAGTCAACCTGTCCTGGTCTTCAAAATAAGCGATCGTCTCATTTAGCTGCGTATGGGTAAGCACCTGGTCAGCCTTATAGTTTCTATATTGGTAGATTACGGAACTTAGTTTATTTGACATGGCCTAAGGGATTAAATGGTTCCTAAATTTGATCTTCCTAAAATGATGGTATCTCTCATCGCATTACTTTCATCCTCATCCTCGCAATTGTACAGGGTGCCTGTTGGATAAATTGAATGCAATTCAGATAATATTTTTACAAATTGCTCATGGTATTGATAATTTCCGACCGTTAGTCCGGAAAGAAAATTGGCATAAGCCTCCTCAAAGAGGCTCATCTGGTCTTCTTGTTCAAGATCACCTGTACTGGCCCTTCCTATCCAGCAAATTTTTGCTAGAATATGGGCGGGTAATTCTTCTCTTATTAAATTTTCAAGGAAATCCCGAAAATCTCTATCGGCAAACCTAAAAGAGTTGCCTGGTAGTACGATAGTCAGTCTGAAAGAATAGGGATCAAGGCAGTTTCCCTGGCCACAGTCATCCTTACAAAATGGCATAAAATATTGCTTATCGATATCCTCCTCGTTGAAATCAGGTCTTAACAAAATGTTTTCTACAACAAACATTCCCTCATCATCCATCTCTTCGCTCATGAATGATTTAAAACCCAACAATGCATTTCTAAAGTTTTGAAAAGTAAAATACTTTTGCTGGCTAGCCAGTAGGTAGTCGGGGTTATTAGGATCGGATATATCCAGATTAAATATGCTAAACGAAAATCTTCCGGTTGGTGATATGCTCACCTTGAAACAAGCAAAATCAAACCCTACTTCAGGCACTTCCTCAAACTGATCCATTGCATCTTCAATTGTCTCATCCGAAACAGCCTTGACTTGTTGAATGACCAGGTAAATGTCTTTGTGAGCAGCTGTTCTACCTCTATAAAATTTGTTAGCCGTTAACAGGACGTTTTTATCCTTGTCATAGATTCTCCATTTAAAAGCCGCTTCCCCTTCGGAATTTGTGGTAGGGAAAATTTCAACAAAAGAACGTGCCAAATTTTTTCTAAAATAGTCCCTTATGCCCACTAGCAAGGCTACCCTTTTCTCGAATCCTGAAGTGTTGTCTGTATCCCACAGATTCTTTAGCGGTTGCTTGTAATAGTTCATGGCTGTAGACCGCTGAGCACTTATTTTCCCATATTCTTCAAGGAAAAAGGACTTGGTATCCAGCACTTGTTCATCTACACCCGATCCATAAATCTTTTTCATCAAAAAAGCATAGTCAGAAAACTTCTCTGCAAACCTTGCCAATAGGTGGTCTTTCAATTTCTGACTTCTTTTATTGCGCTCATCAAACGGCGCCAAAAGGTCTTCGTAAAGGAATCCATCGGAATAGAAATCCCCCAAGAAATCAGCATGATCCCCAATATCAGTTACCGTCTCCGTAAAATAGGTTCTTTCATGCGTGCTGAATACAGACAATAGATTTTTTACTTCCGTAATGTGCTTGAAATAACTTATCAAGATTTGATCAAAAAAGGTCAAATAGGCCTTTAATTGATTGGCCTTCTTTTGTCGATCCATACCTTTGGCATTTTCAGGAATCCCTAGAGGGCCTACGCCATATACTTCTGGAAAATCATTCCTTATACTTGAAAAATCGCCAAGTGGATATTGATGCGGAACAGGGAGCGGAAACTCCTTTTCCTTTATCTCATATTGTTCCACCAAATTTTGCTCAACGATTGCTTTTTTATTCTCTGCTACTGTTACCTGGTTAACATTCAGAGGAAGTAGTCCTTTGTAAAAATTAAATTTACTCTTGTCACACAAACTTGGCTTTTTTCCTTCAGGAATTGTAATTGTCCATCCGCCTCCTGTTGCGTCCTCATCGCAATGGTTGATACTTAGGTCTCGAATTCCTTCAACACCCTCAATATCCATTATCAATTGAATGATGTCGGATTGGCTTATTTTATTTCTCAATGCTGCTTCCTGCAATTCACTTGGGTCCAAATAGCCATGTTTCAAATACGGTCCCTCTATTATCTCATCCGTTGAATACCCTTTTTCAAGCATTTTCTCAAAAGAGTAAAAGTGGATGTTTGGAGAGAAATATTGTTCTATTTCCCATTCAATTTTGGCTGCTATTAACTCTTCATCAGCTTCTGGACTCAAATCAATAATGGCACATACCTGAACCGGGTGACTTTCAACAGGGATCACTTCTACCACATCCTCACATAAATTTCTATTTTGATGGTAGGCTAAAAGCACCTTCTTTTTTATTTGTGCGAAAGGGATTTCCTCGGAGGCATCAACCAAAATCTTATGCAAGCCTTTAAGCTCAAATGACGTTTTGTCTTTTTGTGGAATGCCTTGCCAGACAATGGGGTCATAAGCCATTTTAAGATTTTTGCAGTCCGCATATACTTGCTTGCTATAAGGTTCGATCCAGCTATTTTTAATTCCTTCAATGTCCATAAACAACATCCGATAATCCAACACTGTAAGCGCTTTACAGGGCAAGACATCTGTCGCCATATGGAAATGTTTTTTAAGGAAATTGGCTTTATCATTTCCCAATAATAAATCCTCAACCGGCAAGGAGAGTCTATATCCCAAATCAGTAATGGCATAGGCCAGGATTTCTAAAATAGTTACGCCAGGATCATGTGTATTGTAATCCGTCCAAAGCTTACTGCCCAGACGTTGGATTACTTTTATACCTTCATCCTTTAGAAACTGAAAGTCCAAATCATCATTTGTATGAATGTCTTTGGAAATCGGGCGGTATGTTTTTTGATCCATCATCTATTAACTTGTAATAGGGGTATACAATGAAATATCATGAGACTTGGCAGAAACCAGAATATGCTTGGGACTGCTAGGTAAAATGTCATTTCCCATCTCAATTCCATTTCTAAATATTCGGGGTTCCTGAATAAAATCCACATAGCTTAATTTCTCAAAAAAATACACCAGGCTGCTTTTATTAAAATGACTATTAAAATCAATCGCCTGGTTCTCACCGCTTGTCCACGGTGAAAGGTAATTTATGATATCACTCGATAACTGATTCATAAAGAACGCTTTATCAACTTCTGGATAAAAAGTAACTTGAACCCTAATTTTAATCTCTTCATACAAGGGGTTTACCACTTTTATCTTAACCTGAGGGGCCGATTTTTCTTCAAGAAAACGCGTTATTTCATTGAGTTTTGCCGCACTAAAAGTAGGCTGAAAGATATCATATACATTCTTATTTAAGGTGTCAGGAATGACCAAAACCATCACATGACCCGGAGATAAAAAAGATTCCGAACAAGTATGATTGAGACATTTAACCTTGTACACTTCAGGAAATTTTTGCAACACCAGGTGTTCAAAATCCCAAAGGGATACACTTCTGTTTTTGTGTCGCAATCTTTCGCTCGCTCTTATATAATAGTTTTGGTCTTGTTCAGGTGCTTTTCCACCGAAGGAATTAAATGGTTGAAAAACGCTTTTTATACCTGCCTTTCTTTCTATCATTTTAGAAATGCTTTCAGCAGGCAAGCCATCTTTTAAGTGGCTTAAATCATTGTCATTGTTCAATAAAACAACCTTGATGGCTTGGGCGAAAATACCAAGAACCCTACTCGTCGCATTGAATTCTTTTGATGAACTTATCTTTACCCATACAAGGGAATTATCCATCCTATTGTGCTTGTTGAAAACCTCTTCCGGTAATGCAAAAACGATTGTTCCCGACTTAAGCAAGTTCTCTGTTTGGTCAGATACAATATTTTCTCTTTCTAATTTCTTCCAATAATTATTTACCAAAACGGACCATTTCAATCCAGCTTCAGATTCACTTTGTGAAGGATTTTCACTCCCTTCTAACACTTGAATCAATAAAGATAGCTGCTCAAATGGAGCTAGCCCTGATATGCCAAAAAACAATTCTCCGACTTCACCTGGGTAGGGCAATGCATACAACTCATTGTCTGGCGTATGGGACAGCCCTGTTTTAATGGTTTTATTTTCTTCATACCAGCCAAAATCATCTCTTACAAAAAGCTGCAAAATCGGATCAGATGTGGAAGACAAATCAAATGAATCTTCTGTTTCATAATCCAGAAGTAGGGACTCAATCAGTGGTGTATAGGGCTCATTTGGAATGGGCGTCTCTGGCTGGTCACTGGACATGGCCAAAGCATATAAGCGTGGATACAATTCATACAAAAAGGATTGAAGGAGTGTCACCTTTATCCCTTCACTTATATCCAGATGGTCTTTGCCGCTGGCAGGTACAATATCAAAAGACGTTTTAAAACCTTCTACATCCGTTTCAAACAATACCTCCTCAGCAACTTTGGTAGTCCAACCTTGACCGTCATTCAAAGAGAGTTTTGCTTTAAAGTGACTATTGCTCTTGACAATCAAATTGTTCGGATCTGGGTTAACAGAAATTTGACTATTCAGCAAAGCCTCTCTGAAGCCTGTTGGCTGCAATAAAAAGGATTTGATAGGTTGAGAAACTCCCGCACTGAGTACAAAATGTTGTGAAAAATAATTGTCTTTACTCAGGTATTGACTTCCTAAGTCCCTGTAGCTATAATACCAATCTTTAAAATCATCAGGTGTATTGGACCACCTTCCACTGACGGATACTTTGGTAGGTTTTTTCTTTTTCCACTCGGGATATTTGATGTAAAAACTACTGCCTTTTTTGGGAGTACTTCCAAAGGGTTGAAAAGGTTTTTCAGGATTGAGAATTCCCAAATCAGACTCGATAATGGGAGTACTAATATTGCTGAAATTTGACCTAATAGTTAGGTTTTGTAAAGGGATCTCCCCAAGACCTTTTATCCAATTGAATGCTTTTTGAGAAATACAGGCAATGTCAAACCAAATTAAAGGGGCTCCTTCTCCTTTGCTGTCCCCATGAATTTTTACTTGTTGGTCAACTATTCCAGGCTGAGACTTGCTGATGAATAGGACAATTGTGAGTCGATTATTTGTGACGCTACTCTTAAAATTACCTTTTGATGGATGGTCAATTGGAGAGAGTGTTTCCCAACCCTTTTCCCCACTGTATTGAGCGGAAAACAGCTGACGTACATCACTGCCTGTACCAGTAAATGGTAAGTTCTTTTTAAAGGTAAGCTCAAAACTATAATACTTATCAGAAGCAGCTGAAGCCCATAATGAAGGCAATGATATACCGAAACCAAATGATCCCTTTTGCAATTCCGGATAGGAAACAGTGGATAGTCCATGCCCAAATGGCCACCAACCTTGGTTTTCTTCCTTAAATGCTTCTCCCTTTCCATCTACAGAATTGGCAACCTGACTTATGGTAATTTTCTTTTGGTTGGGGTCAACAAAGCGGTTTTTTAGTTGACTTACCTGAGCAAGGTTTGGGTAAAAATCATTTTCTAAAACATAGGTTAATTTTTTCCCTAACGCATCTACTCCTCCATCAAATGTCGCCCCTTTTGTCAAGGCAGGTTTTGGCCCTTTTCCAGTTTCTATGATTAGAAATGCTTCATCAGGGATAGCTGGCAGTTTAGAGAAGCGTAAAACGTTACTATAATAAAAATCCAGGTGTCTTTTTGAAATATTGTTTAGTCGGCTTCTGGAATTTTCTAATAGTTGTAAAAATGTAACAAGAAGGGTTAGCTGAGGCTTAAGTGTACCCTCCTTGGAGAATATATTCAATTTCAACTGAATGGACTCCTTTAGCTGCACATAGGAAGGCGTTCCTTTTTGGGGCAGGTCTTCAACAGACAAGAGCTCATTGAAAAAAATCTGCCAGTTATCAATGGTTATTTTTGAGGTATTGGCAGGAAAAAAGGGGATAAATTTTGCGAAATTATTGGCAAAGAGCAACCAGTCACCAAGCTCCAATTCCATCAACTCAAGGTTAGATGGATCCAGGGCAGGGTTTGTTCTCATGGCTTGCGAGGTGCCTTTCCTCCACAATACCTTTAAAATATTTAAGTTATCTGGCTGCATAAAATTAAATCGATGTCCCTTCATTGATATAGTAAGGGTAAACCATGTTCATCCTTGAGTTGGTACTTCTTACCAAATAGCTCAACTTTATTAATACTTTTCCAGCAATTATTTCTTCTTCCTTTATTTCAATCTTTTCTACTTCAATCCTCGGCTCATGGTACAAAATGGCTGTCCGAATGAGTTCAGATATATAGGTAATGGTTGTTCTGTTTAAATTTTCGAATTGCAATTCATCGAGCTGACATCCGTATTTAGGTTGCATCACCCTTTCACCAAGTCTGGTAGACAACAGTATCCATAAACTTTCCTGAATATCTATCAACCCTGAGCGCATCTCCACCATTTCTGAATCTTTGTCAAAAGTTGGGGGAAAACTCCATCCTTTACCTAGAAAATCTAATTCTTCTTCCATAATGATCTCTCTTTAACCAATTAACACAGTGGGCAATCCAGCCACTATTGACCCACCATGGGTGGTACTGTCACCCATTCGGGCTGCAGGCATCCCTCCGATTAATACGGTAGCGGAACCTGCAACTATTGAATCAGGAGGACCTGCACATGTAGCCATGTCCCCTACCCTTGCTGCTGGCATTCCTCCAATTAAAACGGTGGCCTCACCAGGCGGTAAAATTGGACCACCTACATGGGGCACTCCACCTGGACTTACCATAGGGCAAACATGCATGTCTGTAATTCTTGCTGCGGGCATTCCCATTCTTCTATTAGTTAATTTGTATTAATGACCCTTTTATTGTCGTGGACCCACTACTCGATAGTGTAGCACCGCCACTGCCTTCTGCTTTAAGTTCTCCTGAGGATTTGATGTTAATGTTAATCCCTTCAAGGTTGATGTCCCCTAAACTTTTTATTGTCACATCTGCTCCACTTTCCATCACGATACCATCACCATTCATGGTAATGCTATTCCCATGATCATCCGTAATAGTGATTTCTCCTTCATCATCGTCCATCACGATTTTCTTTCCTGCTGGGGTCTCCATTTCCAACTTGCTCAACTCATCGTCAAACATCACTTTTATTCCGGATCTTGACACATATCCTTTTTGGTGGTTATCGTCTGACAGTTCTAAAGGACTAGGATGGCTGCTGCTGGGCAACATTCCCAACACCACCGCTTGATTAGGGTCTTCGTTGATAAATCCTACGATCACTTCATCGTCTATTTCCGGTCTAAAAACAAAACCACGTTCACTGCCTGCATCCAAAGAACTCAGTCTGCACCAGATCCCTTGTTCATCTGGGTTTATCACAGGGAATTTCACCATTATCCTGTCTTCACCATCCGGGTCACCTTCTAATTGAGAAACCACTCCAACCTGTAAACCTTTTACTGCCGCCAAAAGCCCTGACGAAGGCTGCGTATGTATGGAGACCTGATCGGTAAACCATTCTGGATCCATACCAAATTGTACATCAAGTGTCCAATTTCCTTCTGCTATCTGGTGCATAACACCGGACACATAGGCATTACCAGAAAACCTTTCTCCTACACCTTCCAGTGTTATCACCTGGCCAGGAACAGGTTCGGTATTCCCTTGTATTTTAACTCTTCCCCTGGTTTTAGCAAGTTGTTGAAACAACAATTTACTATCTGCCCAGTCCTGTAAGAGTACATCGGCTATCTTACCACCGTTTTTGAGTTCAATAGGATCAAGTTTCATCAAATCCGCTAGTTCGTGTTGGGACAGGTTTCCATTGAGATTTAAACCTGGACTATTGGCTTCTATCTTAATTATTTCCTGGTCTGTAGGATTCCAACCAAAAGAAGACACTCCTGGCACCTGGTTCCTACCGTCCATTTCTGCATCGAATTCAAAAATATTGTCTCCAAATGTCACCGTTTGGCTGCTTCCTTGCGTTGGATCTGGTTTTGACACATAAATCTTTCCATTTTCCACATTTACAACCATTCCATTGGCCTGCGCCCTGGCGACCAAAAAATCCCAATCTGTACATTGATACTGCACCATTTCAGGATGCGTAAAATTGGTTGGTGCTAAATCTGCCTCAAGTCCATGTCTGGTAATAAGCTCTTCCATCAAGTCACTGTCTTTGGACTCATAGAAATAGCCAGATTTTCGGCTATTCGCCATTTTAAATGCTTTGTCCCGACAATCTATCATCAAAACGGAACTCCCATCTCTGATCTTTAAATTATGGTTAATAATAATGCCTTTAAAAATGGTAACGGTCTCTGAATTGTAACCGGCTAAAATTTCAATTTCATTTCCTGGCATTAGCGTTGGTTCATTGCTAATAGGAAAATCACCCGTTGCAGCATCGCCGTCAATTATCGTGATTTTTGCATAGGGAATTCTATTCAACTCGCGCTGAACACTAACATTCATAACCTGTATGTTATCAGCTAGTGCATTCCCTGATACAATTACCTCCAAAGTGACGATATCACCAGTCTCTATCATTTTTTATTTAAATTTTATGCTGATCCTTGTTTCTCAATCGGAGGAAAATAAATGGCTTGGCCTGGCGTCAGATTTCTGAAATTGACAAGCTTATTCACCCTGGCGACCTCTAAATAATATTTGGGATCGCCATAAATTCGCTGTGTCATTAAGGGTAAATTGTCCCCTGCTTTAACTATCCTGTAATGGGTTAAATCAGGTGAGCTTCTGTTTTCTTTTGCTGCCCTTAAATCATCCTCTACAAAACCTTTGAACTTAGCCTTTGCTACCGCTCGAAGTGGTGTGCCATCAGGTCTAAATAGTTTAAACTCCACTGTCATGTCTACCAAACTACCTTTAAAAAGAAGGCTTCCCCAGGAGATCATTACATAATTAGGCTTGTGTTGCTCCCCGTTATAGTTAAGAACTACTTTTTTAAAATGTTCAATATCATCAATTACACCGTCTTCAGTACTTTCTTTCCCCTTAACAATGCCTGTCCTGTCAAATAAGAACTCTAAATCGAGTTCTTCAGGAAGTTTTTTATTGAACTTGGTAGGAGCAGCACTTGTCCCAGGCGCCTGGTCCTCATTTTGTTCAATTTTGTATTGATAAGCGTATTTTTCAGGATTGAGCAAAGTAGAAAACTCTCCATCAGCTACCTTCTCGCTGAATTCAGGATCGCTATAGGCGATCAACTTCAGTTTCTCTAATTTTCCTTCGCTCATAACAATTACCTTTCTTTTTTAAGCTTAAGTATTTCCATGACCTGTTCCACACACTGTGCAACTACCTTCTCTTTATCTATTGATGCTCCTTGTTTCGCCTTTCCTGCCTCTTCGACATGAAACTTGATATGCATCTCCTTTATATTTATAGCCATTAATTAATTCTTGTGAAATATTGGTAAGAAAATTCCATTGACTCCACCGCCATTTTGCTCTCCATTGCATTAAAAGGATCAATGGCCAATTTCACCGGAAAGGCGTTCACCACATTCCATGTAATTAAAGGTTCGTGTTCCTCGTTTATCAGATCGATGGTGATGGTCCTGGTTTCAAAATTGAAGTTTTCCATGACCTCCTTGACCCAGTCCGTTAACCCGGTGGAAGCTGCAAGTCCTTTTTTAAGAATCAGGTTAGAATACTTGGTTTTTACAGGTAGTTTATGTTTGAACCTATTCTCCCCACCTTCCGCATATTCTTCTACATCCATACTCACATCCAAACCCGATACAGATTGAAAATAAGAATCCTCTGCATCGTCCAAGCCCGAAATAGAAACTCTAAAATGAAAACTTACATAGGGGTAAATATTATCCATGATTAATCATTTTGGATACTGAGTCCTTCATGAACCAATTCCATGGTTTGGATGGCCACTTCATTGCCGTCTGCTTTTAGATCTGTGGACTGAATTTTTGTAGGCCAGGCATTTTTAACCTTCCAGGTAACTACTGGTTCGTGCTCTTCATTCAATAGTTTTATCGTGATGTCTCTACGCTCTATCTGGTTTAGACTTACGGTATTCCACCATTCATAAAACTCATTGTCACCAGCAAAAGTCCCACTCTTCAAAGTGATATTGCTGAATTTTTGCATGCCTGGCATTTTAATTTTACTGTATTCAGGGCTAGCGCCATGCCTGTATTCTATTACTTCTGTTTCCACATCTAGACCAGAAACTTCTGTAAAACCTATAATTGTTCCGCCCCAATCAACGGAGAAATGAAACTTCGATAATGGATAACTCATGATTTTTTACATTTAAAGGGTTAAAACAAATAATCAGGATTCCTGCATTTTGTGTGAAAATTTCAGAATGATAAATTCAGCTGGACGAACAACCGCCATGCCTATTTCTACATTCATTTTTCCTTCGAAAATATCCATCGCTGTCATGGTTTGGCCCAAGCCAACACGGACATAAAAGGCTTGCTCAGGCTTGGCTCCTGCCAGTGCTCCAGCTCTCCATTGAAGTATGAGAAAATTCTCTATCATTGCACGAACCTTTACCCAGGTATTGGCATCATTGGCATCAAAAACAAATTGTTGGGTAGCGTTTTTGACCGATTCTTCCACCATATTGAAAAATCTTCTGACGGATATAAAACGCCATTCATTGTCATTCCCAGCCAATGTTCTGGCTCCCCATATCAAGGTACCTTTTCCCGTAAAAGATCGGATCGCATTAATGGATTTACCAGCTATGGTATCCACATTCAATCGGTCTTGCATGTCATTGGTAACCTTGACAGTTGGCTTGACTACATAATTTAAAGATATATTTGCAGGTGCTTTCCACACCCCTATATTCGAATCCACTTTGGCGTAAATCCCTGCTACCAAAGAGGATGGAGGAAGGACAACTTTCACCCTGTTTATTTCCGCTTTTATCTTGTTATATGTTGCACTGTCGATGGCTTCTATGTCACTCAAAGCAAAACCATCCAGTACACCATCAGATTCCATGTCCAATTCCTCAATGTCCAACATGGCATCCAATATGGCAGGGTCTATGAGGTCTAGTACAGACTGAAGCAATACACTTACATCGGTATTCGACAAAGCAGTATTGGCATCCGTTGATGCTTGTTTCACAGCACCTCCAGTAATGTCTCCATTCATTATATCGAGGTGTCCTTGCAGTGCTGCAATGAAGGTAGGAACTGCCCCCGCTTCCTCAAGTTCATCATTTAGGGCATTTGCAGCTTCGGTAGCGGCAGTAGCAAGCGTCTCGTCTTGCTCTTGCGCCATGGTAGCAACATTATTGGTGTCTTCTACAATTTCAGCCATCAAGCCTACAAATTCATTCAAGGCATCAACAATGGCATTCAGTGGATCGGCAACAGTACTTTTATTGGTAACCGCTTCTTCATCTGTACCGCCTTGAATAGCCGTATTTGCAGCATCATAACCCGACACTTCAGTAGGCAAGTCTGTGATGATGCCTTCAGCTTCAACCAATATATCGTCTACTTCCTCAAGTATATCAGAAACAGGCGAAGCATCTGTAATAAGGTGGGACACTTCTGTTTGTTCAGGATCATAACTATAATTCAGTATCGTCTCCAGGTAAGGAAAATAAACCGCTCCATACTTTTTCTCTTCCAAATCAGAAGTTATTAATTCTCTAACACCTGACTCCAAAGAAATTTCGGTTTCCATGTTGTTTGTATAGGTATCGATGATCGTAAACCTATCTCTCATTTTTCTACACAAGGCAAGTGCATTGTTGTAGATGGAATAAAACTCAGCCGCTTCCGGAAGCGCTGTAGCATCTGGAAATAAAATCAAAGTAGGCTCATCCTCTTTTTCTAATTCTTGCAAGCCTGTATTGAGTGCCGCCATGGTCACAGGGGTAACCGGATCAGCATCGTCATATACACCCACAGAAATCACATAACATGGTCCGCCCCCATTGGCAAAATAAGCCTGCATGGAGTAAAACATTAAGAAAGGAGACTTGTCCTCCGGATCAGGGGCTTCCACCAAAATAGCTTTTTCACCTGCCTCCTCTGTTACCTGGACTTTAAGACCTGTTTCAGGATCCGGTCCGCCAAAATAGGTTTCATATTCCAACAATGAAACGATGCGTTTAGGCTCCAAGAACAAAGTCTCGCTGGTGTCAGCTTCTTTTTCTCGCGCTTTTTCTGTGTAACCTATAAAAGCCGGAATTGCGGTTTCTACTTGGGCTACTGATGGAGGAAATTTCGATATTTCCTCAATGTATACACCTGGGGTTCTATAATTTGCTGCCATGGTTCAACCTGTTAAATATAAATTTCTGAATAATAATTGTTTGCCTCTATCTTGATACGCTCAACACTTGGGTTGGGAAATTGTAATTCACTCAAATCATCATTGGGCTCATCAAAATCTGAATCCGATTGGATTTGAACAAAACCGTTTTTTGTCAGTGGTTTAAGGGAGTTGGTAGTTGCACTGGTATTATTTGCGTTCTGGTGGTAGTTCCAAAAAGTACTTCTATTGTTAAAATGGAGCTTAAAGACAGTAGGGCTTAGTTTAAGCGTACCATTTAGGTTGGTTACATTAAGGTTTCCGTTTTCCCCTTGCATTCTTATTAGGAGTAGTCCTTTGGCATGTGTTCCAGCAGTTTGGCTCACTGAATCTATAAAGTAGGAGTCAATACTTTCCCTTGGTATAAGAAAATCATTCGAAAACATCCTGTCTTCACTTTCTACAGGAAGTAAATCAAAATCTATTCCCTGAAAATGCGTTGGAAGAAAATTTGAAAGCAGGATTTTTTCTTCTGAGAGAGGATTGATATCCGTATAGTTTTCAAAGTAAGGGTCTTTATAATTGATGAGAAATTCCAATACCAGGTCTTGCTCTAAAGGGATAAAACTTTCCTGAACATTTTGTTCTGAAACCCTCGCAAAGACAATCAATTCTTCATTTGAATATTTAAGCAATAATTGAAATCGCTTAAAAAATTTTTCGGTGGCCTTTGTAGGACTTATAAGTATAAAATCCTGCCAATTGTATTTCCTTAAATTTAACTGCCTGACCTTTTCATCTAAATTCCCATACTCAATATCGCCACTGTTAAGGTGATATGCGTGGTGCACCTTAATAGAGAACAATTTCTTATATTGAGTAGATAACATTTTCAGTTCTTAGTTTTAACATCTGAATGAACACTTTCTATCAATGGACCTTCGCTATGGGTCATGTCCCTTTCCATAGGGAGAAGATTAAGTTGGTACAGGACTGAAGGCAATTGCTTGCCGCCAAGTGTCCCCCAAATAAAATTCATCTCCTCAAAAGTGGGGGTATACAACTCTATTGTAAAATTAAAATCCCCTACATTTTCCATCGCCTCTAGCTCCCTATTGAAGACCGTATTGGCTTGAGTAAAACGTTTCTTCCCCTGGAAAAAATTAATAACGGCTGATAGATCAATTAATGAGTTGCTGTATACACTTCTATTCGCAGAGAAAAGAAGGAAAAGATGAAGGTTAATCACCCTGTTCCTGTATTGCACTTTATTGTTGCTGACGTTATGATTTGAAAAATTCTTCAATGTACCCTCCTCATGAAGGTTTACAAGGGTCAAGACCATTTTATCCCGCATCCCATCTGAAGCTTCTGCAGCTCCTTCGGCCAAGGCTATATTGTCTATTACTAATTCAGAGTTTTCCAACCCCACTTCCTCAAAATAATGGTTGATCTGCTCTTTTAATATTTGAAAAACTTCAAAAATCATTGGTCAGTTAAACAGAAATGAAACTTCAAAACAATAGGCATAGTAGCACATGCCCCTGATCGTAATCAAATAGAGTTGACTTAAAAGTAGTAATCAAAGTCTGGGAAAAATTATAAGTGAACCTTTACATAGGCTACTTATATTAGTTGGTTATCTCAAGACCCAAATTATAAACTCTTTTTCAATTTGAAGGAAATTTATAATAATTCCAAACATTTACAGGTAAAAATTTAATTAAAAAGATCAATTTTATTGCAACTAAATCTTATGATTTAATTATAGATAAGTAATATAGGATTAAACCAATTATAAGCCATATCTATTCGACTGATTAATGAATCAAAGCCGAGCATAATTACTTGTAAACCCTATACTTTAAGGTAACCCTCTCATATTTTTACATCAACTATTAAAATTGATGTAAAACATTTGCAATGTCCTGTTCATGCTTTCACATGTGAATAATGGTTGACTAAATATTGCGTCAAACCAAACTAAACTGTCACCCAAAACCCATTCAATAGGCAATGGTTACGGCAGTTCCAATTATTAAGGATCCCAGACCTTCCTCCGCTCAAAGTCCTCGTTAGGTCTATCGATAAGCGTTATCGAAAAAATTCGATCGATTCAGTTTTATAAAGATTTTCCAATAGGACTTTTATGCATTTGACTCTCGAATTTCAGGAAAACAGAAGGTCCTGAGGGGCAAAATATCAAAGCCGCAGGTGACAGGGCATAATAAAAGCAATGAAAAGGTCAGGATTTTGGCGGACTTGTGGCACCTTTTCTGAAACAACGCTGACGAAATCACAACGCTTCCTTTACCATTGAAGCCACATTATCTATCCAGAAAAATAACTAGCTTTGTCTATTCCGGCCTTTTACCCAAGCCATAACCATAGCACGATAGAGTTTACGAAACTATTGAGGGACTAATATTAAATCATTCCCTCCCGAATGCCAAAGTCAAGAACCCAGAAGAAAATCAGGCCCGTGATTTGGAAACTTTCACCAAATACTGTTAATTAAACAGCCAAAAACTGGTTATTTGCCAAGCTTACAAAAATTAAAATGAAAAATATACTGGTCCTGATGGCCCACCCCAAGTTGGAGCATTCAACGGTGATTTCCGGGCTAACGGCCTCCATCAATGGTTTGGAAAATGTTCAAATCACTGATCTATATGAGCGCTATCCAGATTTTAATATTGATGTACAACATGAACAAGAGATGCTTTTTGGTGCTGACATCGTTGTTTGGTTGCATCCTTTGTATTGGTACACGGGTCCTCCCTTATTGCAACAATGGATAGACCTGGTCTTGGAATACAACTGGGCTTATGGGCATAAAGGGACTTACCTCAAAGGCAAATACCTATTCAATGCGATCAGTACGGGAGGCTCCCCAGAAGCATACAGTGCAACAGGGCATCATGGTTACCCTCTAAAGGAATTTCTCCTGCCCTATAAGCAGACTGCGAAACTGTGCAACATGAAATACCTGCCTCCTTTTCAAATTGCCGGAACCCATAACATCACCCGAGAGCAATTGAACCATGAGATAAATAAATTTAAAGCGCTTATCCTGCACTTGAGAGACAGTCCCAATTTAAGTGATTTAGAAAACCTTCCTTTTTTAAACGATTTCAAGCAATAGCATCATGGAAAACGGATTTTTATTTCAGGCCATCATCTACCTCTTAGCCGCTGTTGTCTGTGTACCTCTGGCGAAGAAAATTGGAATGGGCTCGGTATTGGGCTATTTATTGGCCGGTATTATCATTGGGCCTTACGTCTTCGGATTTATTGGTGAAGAAGGTGAAGACATCATGCATTTTGCGGAATTTGGCGTGGTCATGATGCTGTTCCTGATTGGATTGGAATTGGAACCATCCAAACTGTGGAAAATGCGTCAGATGATCACCAGGGTTGGCCTTTCACAAGTATTGGTCACCACCCTGGCCTTCTTTGGCATTCTCTATTTTATGGGATTAGGCTGGCGACAGGCCCTAGCCATAAGTACCTCACTCGCCCTGTCATCTACAGCCATCACGCTACAGTCCCTTAAAGAAAAGGACCAGATGAACTCCTCTGCAGGACGAAATTCATTTGCAGTGCTGCTGATGCAGGATATTGCTGTCATTCCTATTTTGGCAGTTTTGCCATTAATAGCCCTCGCTGCAACATCGGATGTGGACCTCGATCACATGAGTCCAATTGCCCAGTTCCCCGGGTGGCTACAAACGCTATTTGTTTTTGGTGCGGTGATCTTAGTGATCGTTTCGGGTAGGTACTTTATCATCCCTATGCTGAAGTTGGTCGCCAAAACCCGATTAAGAGAGCTTTTTGTTGCTGGTGCCTTATTGATCGTGCTGGGAATAGCCTTTCTAATGGAGATGGTGGGATTGAGCCCTGCTTTGGGTACTTTCCTCGGGGGCGTAATATTGGCCAACTCCCAATTCAAGCATGAACTTGAAAGTGATCTTGAGCCTTTTAAAGGTTTACTACTAGGTTTATTTTTCATCGCAGTAGGCGCATCCATCAACTTTGGATTAATTGGGGAGAATGCATTGATGGTATTTGCTGCTACACTTTCCATCCTACTAATAAAAAGCCTTATATTATTTGGAATAGGCAAAGTGAATAAAATAAGTACTGACCAAACGTTGATTTTTGCATTGGGTCTAAGCCAAGTGGGTGAATTTGCCTTTGTCACCTTTTCCTTTGCCACTGAATTGAACATAATAAATGCAAAAACAACAGAGATCCTTATGGCCGTGACCGCCATAAGCATGACCTTTACCCCACTGCTGTTGTTGTTCAATGAAAGGCTCCTGTTGCCGTATATTGGCACTAAGGAGAAAGAAGAGAAGCCCCATGATGAAATGGACGAATCCAACAAAGTGATTCTGGCAGGGTTTTCAAATTATGGCAGCACCGTTGGTAGGTTTTTAAGGGCAAATGGCATCAAACCGACAATCTTAGACAGCGACTCAGACCGCGTCAACCTCCTTAGGAAAATGGGTTTTGAAGTCTTCTATGGAGATGTCACGAGGGCAGATTTACTAGAGATGGCTGGTGCCAGAGAGGCTACAATATTGATTTCAGCGATAAGAAATCCAGAAACAAATTATCGCTTGGTCACCATGGTCAAAAAGCATTTCCCCAACCTGGAATTAATGGTGAGGGCAAAAGACAAAAGGGAAGCATTGGAATTATTGGATTTGGAAGTCCCACATATTTACATGCAGAATTTAGAAAGTGCGGTGAGAATGGGGAAAGATGTATTAATAAAGATGGGTTTCCGAGCTCATACGGTACATCGCCTAGCACAGGATTTCATCAAATACGATGAGGACTCTTTGGTTGAGTTGGCCAAAGTGAAAAATGACAAAAAGGCTTTTATCTCCACCGTAAGGAAATCCATAGAAATGCAGGAGAACCTACTTTCCTTTGAACTAAACAAGCGCTTCAGTCTCAATGACCATGCCTGGGACTCCGATACAATCAAGGAGGGGGAAGAAAAGAATAAGGAATAGGCTGGTTTTGGATTTGTTGGCTTCGACAAGGCTGGCTTCGACAGGCTGACTTCGGCAAGCTCAGCCACCGGCGGGTTTAGGATACACTGGTCTAAGTTTAGCGAAGCGTAACTTAGACCTATAATGTCGAAAGTTTTCAACTTTCATTAATTACCCACATCGCTCAAACCAGTGGAAAGCCCTACGGGTTAATGATTTGGCTAAAGCCACAAATACGAGAGTTTCCATACAATCCCCCAGCTAAAGCTGAGGGCTATTGAGAAAGAAGGTGAGGCACTTCTTGCCCTAAATTTCGTCCGAATCATTCTGACCTAAGAATTAACTCAATAGGAATGGGCTTCAGCCCATTTATCAAGGTAATATCGTATAACACGGCTTTGGCCAAAATTTTAGAACAGAAGGATTTAGTATCCTACATGCATTCCCAATGTTTTAGGAGCAGATGAATAGTTAATTGTTGCCTTTAGTTATTTCTATCTTCAAAATCTTCGGTTTTTTTTATGCTGATTCGTCTAAAAATAAGATAAATTAAAATTATCAGACAGGTTCCCCAAAACAATCCCTGAATACTAAACATTACTTTTAAAACCGTTTCCATATTAACTTAGCTTCACAGCCGTTCCATAAGCTAGGATTTCAGATGCCCCTTGCATTACCATAGATGTTGTTAGCCTAACGTTTACTATTGCGTCTGCACCAAGATTTTGGGCATCTTGTACCATTCTTTGCATGGCCTGTTCCCTGGATTGGGCTTGCAATTTTGTGTACTCCTCGATTTCCCCTCCAACTATATTTTTAAGTCCTGCAAAAATATCACGTCCTATATTCCTGGCTCTTACAGTACTGCCTCTCGCAATACCTAAGATTTCGGTTATTTCTTTGCCTGGTACTTTATCTGTCGTTGAAATAATTATTTTATTCATGTCTCAATTTTTTTTGTTAATTCCCTGGATCTTCAAAGCATGACAGCGCTTGGCTGCCTATCGTTGTTTTTTGTTAGGTGCTTCTATTTTTTACTCGATGAAACCTAATTCCTTTTCCTAATCTTTTCCTTCAATTAAATTATTAATAGTAAAGAATAAGTTAAGGCCCCAGCATCACCCTACAAAGCCAAATCTCAATGTGTTTTATGATTAAAAATTAATTTAACCACCTTAAATACTGAAGTATATGTACTTACAGTTTTAAAATCACTTCACCAATTTAAAATTAAAGGGTAAGGTTACCCAGAACTTAACCGCTTGCCCTTCTTTTAATGCAGGGGTGAATTGAAGGTTTTTCACCTGAGATGCTACTGCATCACTTAATATCGGATGTGCATTTGATATAATGCTGTGCTGCATATATTCCCCATCTTTTCCAACGAGAATTCGGACAATCACCTTCCCTTCGATTCTAGCATCTTTGGCTTTAGAGGGATAACCTATAGCAATCATAATAGCTTCAAAATTTACCGGTTTTGGCTCTTCATCAACTAAAATATGCGCGTGAATATCAGGATCGGCATTTATTGTATCATTGTCTTCTTTCTTATTGTCTGGAATGTTTGAACTGAGGGAGTCATTCTCAAGGGCAGGATTGTTAATTGCATCAGAAATAGAAGGACTTCCGTCATTCTGATTCGTTTCCTCATTGGTACTTTTATCAGGGTTTGATCCACAAGACGAAATTATAAAAACGCTCAAAATGACTGATAAAAAACTAGAACTTTCATTTTATGAATTATATTTAAACGATTCTTACTTTCATTGGCATAGCGCCTGATGATCAACAACTAAATTGTATTCCAATTTAACCAATTCTTTTAAAACCTGAAGGCCAATCGAAATTTAGCAAAAGAAAATTTATTGGTCTATAGTAATTCAGGAGCTAATAATACGATTTTTCCGGATACAGCTCCGCTTTCTAATAATCGATTGGCCTCAGCGGCATTGAGTAAGCTCATTCTATTGCTAATTATAGGTTTAATTTTCCCAGCCTTTAAAAGCAATAGCAACGTTTTCAAATCGCTCAGGATAGTCGACTTATCTTTTGCATAGGCCCCGGAAATTCCATAAATCTCAGCATTTCTACCATTTGGCAAGGAATTCAATAACATTATTTTAATAGCACCTTGTAGCATTCCTAAAAAGCCTGGATAACCGAAAGCGACCAATATACCCCCTTTTTTTAATAGGCTAAACCCCTTGTTAATATAGGATTTACCTACACCATCAAACACATAATCGAAGCCTTCAGGTACTTGAGTTTTGAGCATTTTAATCCAGTTTTTAGACTTATAATCAATTGGTTTGACATTCAATTTTTCAAGGGCTTCATGTTTGTGGCCTGAGGCCAATGCATATACTTCAAGATCATCCAATTTCGCTAAATCTATCATGGCATTTCCAAGGCCACCACTGGCAGCAGTGATTAAAATTTTGGCCCCTTTTTTCACCTTCGCTATACGTTTCAGCACTTGGTAAGCAGTAACATAATTCAATACAAGAGATACCGCTTCATCTTCTTTTACATTGTCAGGGACTTCAACCAAATGCGTTTGATCCAAATAAATGTATTCTGAATATCCCCCATAAACGGTAAGCGCAGCAACTTTATCTCCCACTTTAAATTGAGTTACTTTTGTACCTATTGCTTCAATAACACCAACAATTTCATAGCCAGGCACAAATGGTATCTTTGGTGCAAAGGGATAATAACCGTAACGCATGGCAATGTCAGTTCTACCAACGCCGCAAGCCAATACCCGTATTTTTACTTCCTCGTTTTTTGGAGAACGGATTTCTTTTTCAACAATTTGTAAAACTTCCGGCCCACCTCTTTTTGTTAAAAGAACACTTTTGTATTTCATCATTTTGTAGATTAAATTATGAATACAAAGGTGTGGCGTTTAAGGGATGAAAACTTGAACGAATTTGCTGTTTTTAGAAAAAGTAGAAGGGGGTAATCCTATGACTTTTATAAAAGTGCGGGTCATATGTGCCTGATCAGAAAATCCAGCTTCAAAAGAGGCCTTTGTCAGAGAATTACCTTTTGTAATTTCCATAATGACCATTTTGATCCGAATCCAAAGTATATAATTTCTAATAGGAAGTCCCATTTTTTCTTTGAATAGGTGCAATAATCTGCTTTCACTTAGACAGGCAACTTGCGAAAGGTTCTTAGAAGTTAAAGGTTCGTTAATATTATGAACAATAAAATCAATTACTGTTTCGATCCTATTGTCTTTTAAAGCGCTTTCATATTCATTCCGAAATAAGAAAACACCTTCAACAATTGTCCTTAAATCTTCCCATTTCTGTTGCGCCAGCAGCTCAGCTATAGCTTTAAAATCGATGGATTTTGGTGTAAAATCAATTGATTTTTTCCCATTTAAAAGATGCTTAGCTATCCATTCTCCTAAAATGGATTCCGGGTCAATGTCAAGAGTTAGAATGGGGATGTTTTTAGCATTGCACTTATGGGAATAATTAGGAGCAATAAGCAATCCTTTTTTTTCTATCCATTCTCCCTTTCCATTTTGGGAAGTAAAACTATTATCCGTGGCTAATACTAACTGAATAGTAGGATGGCGATGTTCGGAGATTGCCTTTTCATTACTCCCCCAAAAGAGAATCATATCCTTCCAAAGAATTACTTGATTCATTGTCTAACTCCTTTAATACTACAAAACGTTTCGGTTAAAGCTATTGCGGTTTTCTATAAATCCCTAAAGAAACGAGAGCAACCTACTTACGCGACTTCGACTAGTCAGAACCAGTCTGGTTAAAGTTTCCAACTTTCATCGTAGAGTTTTATATTTCCACATCGCATAATTTGTAAATAACGCTCCTAGGGTTAGCTTCGGCTCCGCTGGCTTCAACACTCTCAGCCACCGGTATAATGAGTCAGTAATGGACTCTTTATAAGAGTTGAATGGATTAGCTATTGTACAATTTTTTTCTGATATCATCCCAGGTAATCAATTCAATGTTCTTCTCTCTGAGCTTTAGCCTGGTTTCTTCATTGGTGAAAAAATCAAAATCTATTTGCCTCCATTCAGAACCGAAATTGGGGTGGTTGATTGTAACTCCTTTCATTTCGTTGTCGTCAAAGGCCGGATGTATTAAAATCAGGTTTAACCCACTTGATAAGTTTTCTAATACACCATCATAATACTTAGCAAGTCCACCTTTCTCGAAGTATTTAAACTCCCCCATGTGTACACAATCAATTAAAAAATCGTCTTTTTCTATAGACACCTTAGGATCTAAGCCAACCATCTCAAACAATTGTTCATTAATGACGATAGGAAGCTTGTATTTTTTCCCTAAGCTTTTATAAATCTCAAAAAATTCAGGGCTAGCCCCTACGCTGTACATGTGGGAATCTATATGTGTGGGTTTCAATCCAAATTTCAGGGCTTTTTCTATTTGTGCCGTAAGTTCTTTTTCAACATGCTCTGCCGTTGCATTTTCTCTTAGCTTGTCTCTTTTCTTAAAGAAATAACCATTCTCATCGACTAAACTTGGGACTTCTGAAATGGGCAATACAGGGCCAAACCTATAGGTTTCCCATTCACAAGTTAGTGTCAGGTGAATCCCATTATCAAATTGAGGGTTGTTCTTTGCAAATACCGCCATTTCATAATACCAGGGACAAGGAACCATTATGCTATAGGAATTCACAATACCTTTTTCCAGCGCTTGAACAGTAGCCCTATTTTCAGCATGTGAAAGTCCCGCATCATCTGCGTGAATGATCAATAATTTAGTACCTTTTGAAAACCCTAATTTTTGTGCTGCATCCATTTTTAAGCTGGTCTTTTATAATTTAAGTTTATGTTTTTGAATTTTGAAATATCCACAGCAAACATAGTTTTGCCCTATCCTTGACTTCAAACTTCTACAAGAATATTGAGCTAAAACTGGTATTGTTTACAGTTGGTGATTCCCTTTTTCAGAAACTTAGGTAGGTTATTGGGCAGGCAATAATTGTCAATGCTATAAGTAAAATATTAACACGCTATAGCTTGAAGAAACAACTAAACCAAAATGCTAAAATAGCCAAAATTCACTTCTAAACCATAAAAAAAGGTGAAAAGCAAGGCATAAAAAGAGCTACTTCAGCAGGGATAATTCTGGTATTCCAACGCTAGGACTGGTTTGCAAATACGTCTTCCTATTCCGACTCATCAATGGCCTTCTTTTATTAGCAGAAAGTAAGTTCTGATTAAGTGGTTTCGAGACCGATGGCTTCGGCTCCGCTCAGCCATCGGAAGGTGGGAGATTTGTTGATTTTAATCTTAAGGCTCTTGCCTGGTGAAACATGTAATTACACTTCTTCCTATTTGGAATGGTGCTGAGATGAATGATTTGGCTAAAGCCAGAGTTGCTGGGAAATCTTATATTACCTCCAGCTAAAGCCGGAGGCTATTGAATTGGGAGCTTTTGCCTGTTTCCAATTTGAATAGTGCCAAAACAGGAATGGATATTTGATGAATAAGACTCTATAATATTTCGCAATGCATCAGATCAACAATGTTAAAAGAACTTAAATCGTTTTTTAAAACGAATAAATTAAGTAGGTTTAATGAAAGACAAACTTTGTATTGTAATCAATTGAAAAACCTGATAATCTGGATTTTATAAATTATAAACGATGATTTTGGGTGAAACACAATTAAACCCAAAACCATGAAAAACTACGCTATTTTAGTCAGCTTAATTGTCCTTTTTAGCTGCTCAGAAAACAAAACCATTTCAGAGGACATCGGGGAATTTAACTTAAGCCAAGACACGGTGTTGATTGATCCAAAAGGAAGCATCATCAACCTTAAATATGGGCTTAACAGTCCTGGTCCTACTAAAGATGGTGAATTTCTATACCACTATACTTATGGAGAAACTAAGCTTGATAAAATTAATATAAAAAGCCTGGAGCTAGAAAAAACGATCCAATTCGAGAAAGAAGGCCCTAATGGAATTGGAAATTATATAGCTGGATTTGCTGCAACAGCAGAGGATCAATTAATGATCTGGTCCTACGGACTCAATGCTATATTTGATGAAAATGGCAAGAAAATTAAAGACTTAAATTTGGAGAAAATAGCGATAGAAGTCAGTGGTTCAGAGATATTCCCTATTAAATTAATGCTTCACCCAACTGACCCAAACAAAGTTTTTGGCCTATACGTAAAGTGGGAAGACAACCAATATTTCATCCTAAAGTTTGATGTGGAAAATGAATCTTTCGAGAAAATTTTACTGCCGGAAACAGAAAAACTTGATGAATACCAAATGAAAATAGAAATTGATGGAAATCCTGCTGGAGGATTTGGTCCAATTCCATTCCCCACACTCAATCAGAATAAAATAATAATGACCAATGATGCTTTTAATGAGGCCTATGTTTTTGATATCAATTTGGATTCCCTCTACTTGAAATCTTGGACCAGTCAACTAACAGCAAATCAAAATGAATACAAGTTGCCAAAGACTGTGGATATGGTGCAGAGGGATGAGCACACAAGAAAGTATTATGAGTCTATTAATTTCTCAACGCCTAAATGGGACCCTGTTTCTCGACGCTACATCCGACTTTCCTACAAGATCATCTACGGGGAAGATTTAGATGAAAATGGACAACATGAAGAAACAGGAGCAGAAGTGTTTCTTACTGTTTTGGACGAGAATTTAAACTTTGTCAAAGAGACCTTCCTGGACCAATACCGAAAGAAACCTCGTAATCATTTTTTCAAAGACAACAAAATCTGGTTTTATGAAAATATAGACGATGAATTAGGCTTCGTAAGGATCACTGTGGATTAAGCCCTATCTAGGTACATTCTAGTCGTAGTTTTCAACTACGACTAGAATGTACCTACTAATCAACGGCCATCTTAATTTGCTGAAAGGGGTTTCCATTAGTTGGCTTCGGCTGGCAAGGTTAATGTGGTTTTTAAGGCTCTTGCCTGGTGAAACATGTAATTACACTTCTTCCTATTTGGAATGGTGCTGAGATGAATGATTTGGCTAAAGCCAGAGTTGCTGGGAAATCTAATATTACCTCCAGCTAAAGCAGGAGGCTATTGAATTGGGATCATTATCCTATCCCTATACCAAGTTAAAAGGCCAGACCGACGGTTAGCCCAAGCCTCAAGTCCTTCTTGTAATTTTCATTCAACTCATGAGAGGCTCCGTTAGGAATGGTGGACGCTGTAGTCCAAAGCGGTAAACCATATCCTACGAAAGCGGAAAGCGCCAACCTTTTATAGTTGTACCGATAACCTGCATTAAGTCCTGTGAAAATGGCCTGATATTCGTGTAGTATGCTGGCGCCGGTTGTGGTGCTTTCTTCTCCCCATCGGTATTTGGTATACAGCCCAGCAAAAAGCCCGTCTGCAACTTTGTCCTTAGCAAATAAATAATACCGGTACTCTAATGCGAGTGAGTTCACCTGTTGGTCCTTATCGTCTGAAAGCTGATTCAGTTTATGCTCTATGCCCAGCCACAATCCATTCTTCATAAAGCTGTATTCATAGCTTGCTACCAGGTTTTGAGAGGGTATTCCCAAGACATTGATACCTATTCTATTTTTATAGGAAGGCTCGTCCTGTGCAAGAGCTGAAAACCAGGCAAATTGTAATACAAATAGCAATAAAAATGGCAGGATGGTATTTCGTTTCATGGAACTGATGGTTTAAAATGTTTTGCTACCTTAATGAGAAAGGAATTAAATTGTAATAGGATGAATCATTTGGCACTTTAGTTTCCAACTATTCTATTTGAATGAATTTACCTTTTAAGGTAGTCTTTCTTCTTCCAATTTAGGAGAATATACGATTTGATGCTTCATAAAACCTCTTTCTATTTTAAATGAAATTTACCGAGGTAATGCTGAAAAGCTCATTTTGAGCAGTAATTCCAGAATAAATAAACTGTCCACTAAATAGTCGGGATAGCTCCCAAAACCTGACAACATTTCTGAAAAATTATTTCATTCAATTGTAAAAGGGGGGATTATCTAGATGAAATAATTTTTAATCTGGACTCCGCTGGCTTCGACTCCGCTCAGCCGCCAGTAAACGGTAAAAAGATGATAAAGGGTAGGCCGTTGGGCTTCCTTATTGAGGTTTTTTTTATTTACTTATTATATTCACCCCAACTAGGCGTTGTTTGCAACTACGCCTCCCTATCCCGATTCAGTAAAGACCATTTTACATTAGCAGAAAAAGATTCCAATTAGAATACTTCAACTCCACTGATTTCGGCAAGCTCAGCCACCAGAATTAGTCCCATACTACCACTTTCCTAACTTCCAAAACCTCAATAGCTATAGACCTTTGTTCATAGCTATTGAGGTTTGTTTTTTCCTTATTATATTCAAGCAAATATTCTAATTATGGCCTTTTTCTTAAAATATCTTTGCGTTTGCATAAGCTTCCTTTCTATGTCTGTATTAAAAGTGCAGGCTCAGGGTTCTGGTGAAAACCATCCCATTATAACTGCCGCTGATCAGACCGAAAAATACCTCCCCTATTTGAAAGGCAAAAAAGTAGCAATCATGGCAAATCCCACCAGCATTATCGGTGAAAAACACCTGGTTGACAGCTTGCAATCGCTGGGGGTGGATATTGTTAAAGTTTTTGGTCCCGAGCATGGTTTCCGTGGCAATGTGGGTGCAGGAGTACATGTGAAGGATGAAATTGACAGTGAAACAGGTATTCCCATTGTTTCGCTGTATGGCGCCAAAAGAAAACCATCCAAAGAGGATTTGGCGAATGTGGACCTTCTGATTTATGATTTGCAAGATGTTGGTTGCCGCTTCTATACCAATATCAATGCTTTGGTGCGCCTCATGGAAGCATGCCATGAAAACAATCTGGAGTTGCTCATTCTGGATAGACCAAATCCCAATGGCTATTTGATTGATGGGCCTGTCTTGGATATGAAATACAAATCAGGTATAGGTATGTTTCCTATACCGATGTCTCATGGACTAACGGTAGCTGAGTTTGCTTTGATGGCCAATGGTGAAGGTTGGCTAAAAGACAAGGTTCAGTGCCAATTGAAAATCATACCTGTTGCCAATTACACCCATGACATGCCCTATACCCTGCCCGTCTCACCTTCTCCAAACCTAAACACCCAACAATCGATTCTTTTGTACCCTTCCACCTGCATGTTTGAGGGCACTTATATCAACCATGGCCGAGGTACTTACTCACCCTTCACTGTTTTTGGCAGTCCTGCCTATAAAGGCATTTACACATTCTCTTTTACCCCAAAAAGCATAAAGGGAATGTCCCAAAGCCCGCTATTTATGGATCAGATTTGCTATGGTCTTGACCTTCGTGATTACGACACTGATTTACTAAGAAAAACGGGACAAATCAATTTAAAATGGATCATGGAGCTTTATAAAAACAGCCCCGAGAAAGAGAAGTTTTTTGACGGAAGTCTAAGCAAGCAAATGAACAATATAGAAATTCAGGTAGGTTCTGGACTGTTCCGGCAGCAAATTATCGATGGGGTACCTGAAAGCGAAATAAGGGCAAGCTGGGAACCAGGGTTGTCGAACTATAAATTGATGCGAAAAAAATACACGCTTTATCCTTAGAGAGAAATTATAAGAAATATCAATTGCGGAATTTCTCAAGATGGCACTGAAATTGAAGGTGGGATAGTATTGGTTATTCAGCTGGTAAAAGGCCAGCATTTTTAGGATTAACTTATACTTGGTAAAAACGTTAGGATTATGAAATTTGATTGGTTGAAAACATTGGTTTTTAGTGCTGCTGTAATAATTGCAGGCTTTTTCATTGGCAACATGCACAAAATTGGCAAGCAATATGACCGAACAGTTCAAGTAAAAGGATTGTCTGAACGGGAAGTAGATGCTGATTTGGCCGTATGGCCCATTAACATTTCCCTAACGGCTAATGACCTGAATGTACTAAGCGGAGACATTGAAAGGCAAAACAAGGAGGTTTACAATTTCTTTATTTCCCAGGGCTTTACTGAAGATGAATTGACCAAAGGAAGTACCAATATTAGCGATGTAAGAGCGGATCGCTACAATTCGAATGCGCAGTACAGTGAATTTCGTTATTTGGCCAAGTCAGAATTCACGGTGAGAACCGATGATCTTGGCAAACTTCAAAAAGCCCTTTCCGAATCACTGGCACTCATGTCGAAAGGAATCTTACTGGAATCCAAAAATACATGGAGACCCATAGAATATATTTTCACAGGTTTAAATGACCTTAAACCTTCAATGATTGAAGAAGCCACAAAAAATGCCCGGGAAGTGGCAGAGAAATTCGCCAGGGACTCTGATTCTGACGTCGGAGAAATAAGAACTGCGAGACAAGGCTTGTTTACAATCAATGACAGGGATGAAAACACACCCCAAATTAAAACGGTTAGGGTGGTCACCACCATTGACTTTCAATTGGAAGACTAAGCCTCCCCTATTTTCTCTAGTATCTTATACGTAATCAAATAGGCTGGCCTGACACCATCCATTCCCAATGCTCCGGAAGCTAAAGTGCTACCAGTTTCCAAGGGGTTGTCCGATGCGTAGTAAGCATACATTACCTTTACATTCTTCCTTATGCTATTTCTGATTTTACTTGCAGACTGAATGGCTTTTTGATAATGCGCACCTTCCATTTCGAGCCCTGCAGCTTTCCATGATGACTCCATGAAATAACCCAGCACTTCTTTGTTTTGTAGAGAAGTACCTAAAACAGTGATCATTGGCCCGTCATACACACCAAGGCCATAGCCTTCAAAATCTTTTGAATTCAATTCATTTTTAAAGGGGTAATTGTCTGCGGTTCCTTCAAAAACGTGGGCATTAGGTATCATAATGTCTCCTTTCTTACCTTCCAAAATACCTGCTTTCCCCATAATAGACGTGCTGATAATATTCAAAGGGATTTTCTGTTGCCCAACTTCATAGGGTTTCAACAACTCATCAAAACACTCATAAGCTTGCTCACCAAATGCATAGTCCATCACTATCAACACTGGTTTTTTCTTTTTACCTTCTGGGAGTTTCACCCCTGGGATAAGGTGATCAGAAACCATCTTATCCGTATCTATAATTTGAACGCCTATATTGGTTCCTGAGGAATCTGGAATCTGAATCAATCCATGCTTTAAAGCATACGCCAATACCTCTTTTCCTTTGTTACCTTTCCCACTCACACTGATTTTTAAAGCCATTTCCTCAATGGTTTCATAATCATCCAAGCCAAGTGCCTGGTATCCGTAAATGGTATTGATGACACTGTGAAGATTGGCACTTATAATATGAATTGGCCGTTCCAACAAATCTTGCTCGTCCAAAACCGTTTTGATTGTATTGGCCCAGGATTCCCCGTAAACGTGGTGTCCAACCCTTTCTCTTAATGTTGCCGAGAAAGAAATCTCACGGTCTCGCTCTTCCAGCATCTCTTCCATAGACAGCCTTCCCATTTGATAAATGATGGCAAAAAGACTATTGCTATTGTGAGAATTTTCAAACTTCTGAACCGCATTTTTGGTCTCCTCAAAGGTTCTTCCTGTCAGGTGACTAAGGTAGGAACAGGCAGCTTCTCTATTGAATTCTTCACCTTTCATTTCCTTCTCAACGACCTCTTTCAATTTTCTCCAATTGAGATTGATCCTACCCTTAGGGTCGGTGCTGTTTTTTCGGATTTTCTCAGACTCTATGTATAGAAAAGTCAGGTGGGTAAGGATGTCATATATATCACTTTTGCCACGTGTCATTTCCACATACATCTGCTCCTCATCTACCCGGTAACAATTCCGTTTTCTTTTGGAAGGGATTAAAGGAGGAAAGCCAGAGTCTTCGTAGCCTTCCCTACTGATCAGCCGAATGTACCTGCATTCTTCAATCCCCTGAGGAAGCCGTTCCATAACATAAAGAAGCCCTTCCAATTCAAGTTTCTCTGAATCATTGACCAAACCGTAGATCTCAGGACTAAGGGTTAGCAAAGCTTCTACCAGGGATTCGCCAGAAACCCCGGTAGGTTTATAATTCCCCCGCATAAACAGGTGCCGCATGGTGATGTACAAACGTTCAATGGCTGCCCTGGATTCCTGTGCTTTAGTCCTTTTCATATTGTTGAGGTTTAGCCCAAAATAGGCAATAGAGCTTCTATTAATTGAAGTAATCCCAACCTGAGGAAATTCAGGACAGGCACTACGAACCCTATTGCATTGTCTGGCTTTAAAAATTAGGTGAATTTACAAAATTTTATTCTGCTTAGAGAAAATTAAAATCGATTTAACATAAATACAATTTATACATTGACGGAAATCATCCTGTTAGAGTTTTACAAGGCACATCTGATACCTAATTAAAACACACTTAATATTATTAAATCTTCGCCAATCAATTTACTTGAAGCAATTGCCCTTCTCTAATAATCTGATTCCATTATCGCCAAAGGTCAATTAATACAATTTGATTTTATTAGGGCCTCCAACAGTCATAATATCTATGACCTTCCCTTCATTCTCTAAAGTGATACAGCCGTTTTCGTACAACCAAGCTACTGCCTCATTTTCATCCTCGAGAAAACTTTCCCAGTCATTGGGATAAATCCATTTCACAACATCAATGGGACTAAAAGCAATTTCTTTTTTCTTTTTGCCATTTCCATTGTAGCCAATACAAGGATGCCTTTGTCTAGATAATTCATATTAAAAAAGTTTCAATTGTCCATCACCTTTAAATTGACTGAAGTCAAAAGCAGTCATTTTTGAGCCTTTAGGGAGGTATTTTTTAATAGATAGCTGCACCATACCTGAAATCGTTTTCGCCAAAACACCCTCACCCTTAAGTCTTCTGCCCCAATCCGTATCATTGGATTGTCCTCCATGTAGTGCTTCTATTTGATGCATCACTTTGTCCTTTCTATCTGGAAAATGTTCCTCTAGCCATTTTAAAAACAGTTCTTTTACCTGACCATTTAACCTTACAACGGTGTATCCCACCTGCTTTGCACCCGCTTCAGCGGCTAATTTGATAATTTGTGGAATTGCGTCAGTATTAATCCCTGGAATGATTGGAGCAACCATAATGCCAGTAGGTATCCCCTCTTTAGAAAATTTGCGAATTAATTCAATTTTCTTTTGTGCTACCGCCGTTCTAGGCTCTAGTAACAACTTTAGTTTATTGTCCAGGTGATTGATAGAAAAATAGACATGAACCAGCTTTTTTTCTGCTAGCTTTTTTAAAAGGTCAAAATCTCGCTCTATGAGACTATTTTTGGTGATAATACTAACAGGGTGCCCATATTCAAGACATGTTCCCAGTATCTTTTGGGTGAGTTTATACTTGCTTTCAGCAGGTTGGTAGCAATCTGTATTTCCTGAAAGCATGATGGCTTGGGGCCGATAATTCTTTTTTTCGAATTGTTTTTTCAGCTGTGCTACGACATCTGTTTTTACCAGAATCTTGGTTTCAAAACCTAAACCTGCATCATACCCCCAATATTGATGGGAATTTCTAGCGTAACAGTAGATACAACCATGTTCACATCCCTGATAGGGATTGACAGAATAGTTCAGTGGCAAATCAGGACTATCATTGACAGTAAGTGCTGATTTTGTGCTGACATTAATGAATTGGGTACGCGGATTTTCTTCATACTCAGGAAGATCAATTCCTTCAATATGCTCTTGTACTAGCTTGGTTTTTTCATACGAATTACCCGGCTGACACCCCGTACCTCTTCCCTTAAAATCCGCCCCTTTCATAAGGAGCAAGATATAACATTAGCAGCAAAAAACCTTATCAGGTATTACATACCATGATGAAAGCAGGAGGAAAATTTTTAAGGGTAAAAGCGGTTTTGATTGTACTGAAATGGGTAGCAAACTGAAAGCGCAACAAGTAGGAATAGCAAATCTGGATGAAAAAACCAGTTGGTTTAAGCATCAGGCTACTTTTCTCGTAAATGGCAGTTCTGGACTCTTTCGCAATAAGACTGAATGGAAGAGAGGAAAGAAATAAATCTACTGGGTTTCCTTCCAAGTGCTTGTCCATGTTTTCTGCAGAGTCACAAATGATAACAACGTTGTCAGAACCATATTTCTTTCTAAGATTGTCGCAAAAATGCTCACTAATCTCAAATACATAAAGCACTGCATCTTTATCCATTCGCTCGATAATTCCTTTGGTAATGCTTCCATCTCCACCCCCAAGCTCAACGATGACTTTTGCACCTTTAAACTCGGCAAAAGAAAGCATTTTATTTACCAGAGACTTTGAACTAAATGTTACCGCGCCAGTAGTTTTGATATTGACAAACAACTCTTTAAAGAGTGAACTTTTATTCATTAGTTAGTTGAATTAAACGAGGGTTAAGCTTTAAAACCTTCTGCAATTGAATTTTATAAATGTTTAAATACCATCACAAATTTCAAAGTTACTAAAATCAACTTCATAAAATTCATTTTATTTCAAAAAAAAGAGAAATTCATTTTGGAGAAACAAAGTTAACAAGGTGAGATGAATTCTCAGGACAAATAATAACATTTAATACATATCTATTCTAAAATTGAGTATTAAACCCTATTTTTAGCTTTTAGTTTAGCACAAAACATCAAAAATGAAGTCGAAAAAACAACTCATTTTAACCTATTGTTCAGTCTATCTTATTTGTTTGCTTTTAACTTTAGGCCAAGCCCATGCACAAAGCGACAATAACGGGGACAGAAGGATAACGTCAAGTTATTATATTTCGAATGCTACGGTCATTCCAGAACCAGGTATAATACACAGCAATTATGATATTATTTTTAAGAATGGTACGATTAGTGAAATCGGCAAAAACCTAACAATTCCTAAAGATGCCAAAGAAATCAAGGGGGAATCCTTATTTGTTTACCCTGGATTTATTGACTTGGGCAACAAGTCAGGAGTTGAGATTCCTGTTTTACCAGAAAGGCCAGAAGATTTTGACACTTCAAACCCAATTCCTGAATTGGCTGGAATCCATCCCCACTTTTCTGCAGCCAAGCATTATCAATTCAATGAAAAAATTGAAGAGGATTGGCGCGGACTTGGTTTTACCATTGTACAAAAAATCCCTGAAGGGAAAGGAATGCTACCAGGTTTAACGACACTAGTTGTCATGGGACATGAAGGCAATAATAACCTACTCACCGAAAACCCATCGCAATTTTTTCAATTCAATACGGTCCGTGGGGTTTATCCCCATACCAAGTTAGCCGTGATGGCCAAGTGGCGAGACCTATTCCAGAACACGGTCCTTTACCGGGAACATATGGCGATCTATGCCAAAAACAAAGGCATCGGGCGAGTAGAATTTGATCCTGTATTGAATGCATTAATTCCTGTAACCCAAAATCAAACGCCTCTCCTGATAGCTCCCAAAAGTGAACTCGATACACGAAGAGCACTAAAAATGTTGGAAGAAAACAACTTCAAGCTTGTTTTGCTTGGTATAAATGAAGGAGCTGAATTGATACCTATCCTGCATTCAAAGAAGGTCGGAGTTGTACTTAATTTGGCACTACCAGAGGATAAATTTTCTGATTCCCTCGATAATGATGAGCAAGGAACAGATTATGATGCAAGAATTGAAAGGGCCCGTAAGGCATTTCTTGAACCTTTAAGTTTAGCTTCAAAATACGAAAAAGCCGGAATCCCTTTTGCTTTTACCAGTATGGATTTAGAGAAAAAGGATTTTTATAGCAATCTAAGACTGATGATAGACAATGGGCTTTCAAAGGATGCAGCATTAGCCGCCTTGACCATGAACCCGGCAAAAATTCTGGGAATAGAAAACATAAGTGGCAGTATTGCTCCTGGAAAAATGGCCAACCTAATTCTGATGACGGACAGTCTATTTTCTAAAGATGGAAAAGTGTCCATGGTTGTTAGTGACGGCTACCTTTTCGATTATCCTGACAATATCAGCTCTGGAAAACTTGGTAGTCAGGTTTGGAATTATGCAACTGAAACACCCGTGGGCCAATCAAAAGGAACTTGGGAATTTGTTAAGAAAGACGACAAATGGGAAGGTACTGTGTCCTATGACAGTCCAAAAGGAACCGGAGTCAAAAAGGCTAAAATGGAAAATTTAGAACTTACAGATGAATCCCTTTCATTTTCCTTTATAGTTGAAACCAACGATGACGTTTTGGATGTAACTGTTGATGGAGTTATTAAAAAGAATAATAAGTTTGAAGGCAGCATGAATATTAAAGGGTATACCCAATTCACTGTTCAGGCAACAAAAGACGAAAAACCAAATAAAGACCATGAATAAGAAAAGACTGTTACTGGCTGGCTTATTAATTTGGTTGAGCGCACAAGTTTACGCCCAGGAAAATCATTCAGGTGATTTATTAATTAAAAATGCTCAGGTAATCACTATAACCAACGGGACGCTGGAGAACACAGATGTGCTGGTTAAGAAAGGCATAATTACTGAAATAGGCACCAATCTAAAGGCATCTAAAAATGTAAAAATAGTGGATGCTTCAGGCCAATACTTAATGCCTGGCATCATTGACGCCCATTCTCACCTTGCGCTTGAAATCATCAATGAGGCAAGCAGTCCAGTCACTTCAGAAGTTCAGATGAGTGATGTGATTGACCCTTTTGACATTTCTATTTACAGAGCATTAGCAGGAGGCACAACCATTACTCATGCCATGCATGGATCTGCCAATGTAATCGGTGGACAAAATGTGACCTTAAAACTCCGCTATGGAACCAAGGATCCCAATAGGTTGATAATGGAAGAAGCGCCAAGAACGATTAAATTTGCGCTGGGCGAGAACCCAACACGAGTACATGGTATAGGGAAAAACCTACAGCCTCGATCCAGAATGGGTGTTGAAGCAGTCATCAGAAATGGATTTGAAGAAGCTTTACAATACAAGGCCGTCTGGGAAAAATGGAACTTAGAAAAGCAGAAAAAGGAAATCAATACCGCCCCACCTAAGTTCAATTCAAGATTGCAAACACTAGTAGATATTTTGGATGGAGAAATCATTGTTCACTGCCATTCTTATCGAGCAGACGAAATCTACATGCTGATAGAAGTTTGCAAGGAATATGGAGTAGATAAGATCGTATTTTCACATGTCAATGAAGGATTTAAAGTAGCCCCTGAATTGGCAAAATACACCATGGGAGCTTCCGTTTTTTCTGATTGGTGGGCCTATAAATTTGAGGTTTATTACTCAACTGCTTACAATGCGGCAATTTTGACGAAGAACGGTGTAGTGACATCGATCAATTCAGACTCCGATGAACTCGTTCGGCACCTTTACCATGAAGCAGCCAAAACGCAGCGGTATGGAGGCCTTACGGATGATGAAGCTTTGGCATTGATAACCATTAATCCCGCCAAACAATTGGGTATAGGGGATTACGTTGGTTCAATTGAAGTAGGGAAACAAGCTGATCTGGTTTTATTTGACAAGCATCCACTTTCTATTTATGCTATTCCACAAATGACCTGGGTAGATGGCATTATGTATTTTGATAGAAAATCTGATCAAGATGACCAAAGGATAAAAATTAATATTAAAAGATCTCCAGACCCTTTTCGCCTAAGCACCGGTGCACACGATTGCATGCAGGACGTTGAAATGTTGTTTACAGATAACTACCACCATTAACAATTGAAAATGAAAAGGCAGCTCAATTTCCTTTGTAACAATAGAATTCAAATGAAAAAGTTAAAAATATTATTATGGTGTTGCTGTTTCTTACTTAGTCAAGGCCTTATGGCCCAGATTGAAGGAGAAGTGATAAAACCATACAAAGCCAACTTCTTACTCACCAATGCCAAAATCTATACTGTCACCAATGGGATTCTAGAAGACCATGATTTGCTGATTGAAGAGGGTTTGATCAAGGCAATAGGGAAAGATATACCACATCAAAACCACAGCGTAATCGACTGCTCCGGGAAATCGCTTTATCCAGGATTTATAGACAGTGGAACGAGCTTGGGAATAGTAGAAATAAACTCATTGACAGAGACCCAGGATTATATGGAGCTGGGTAAATTCACCCCACAAATGCAAGCCTTGACCGTTGTGAACCCAAATGGTGTAGCCATACCTGTCACTAGAGTTAGTGGCGTCACCACAGTGTTAACCCAACCCAGAGGTGGTTACTTCCCAGGAACAGCTGCACTTATTAATTTGAATGGCTATACACCAGCACAGATGTTTGGAGGTTTTAAGGGATTGATCATGAATTTCCCTTCTGCTACAAGATCGGGAAGCAATGACAATAGGTCTTTAGAGGATTTAGAAAAAGCAGCGACAAAGACCTTGGAGGAAATCAATGCGCTTTGGGAAAAAGCCGCTACCTACCTTGCGATTAAATCCAAGGGAGGAGATATGGATTACTACCCAGAAATGGAGCAACTTTCCAGGGTTTTAAACAAAGAATTGCCATTGCTAATAGAAGTAAATGCTGCCAAAGACATTGTTTCAGCTTTGGAATGGATCAAAGAAAAGGATGTCAAAGTAGTGCTTACCGGAGTGGCTGAAGGGTGGAAAGTCGCGGATAAAATTGCAGCAGCTGATGTTCCAGTAATTACCGGCCCCATTTTGGCTTTACCGACCAGAGATTCGGACAATTATGATGCTCCCTATAACAACCCAGCATTGCTTCAAAAAGCTGGGGTAAAAGTAGCTTTGCGAACAATGGAAGCAGAAAACGTAAGAAACCTACCATTTAACGCAGGTTTTGCGGCGGCCTACGGAATGGGTACTACAGAGGCTTTAAAAGCCATTACTATAAATCCTGCAGAGATTTTCGGGGTAAGCGACAAAATTGGTTCTTTAGAAGAAGGTAAGAAAGCTACACTCTTTATTGCTGATGGGGATCCATTTGAGCCTAAAACTCAAATCCAGCAGGTATTTATCAATGGCTACAGAATCCCTATGACGAATAGACATATAAGGCTTTACCAGGAATTCCTGGACAGAGAAATGCAACCTTAATTTATAAGCTCCCAAAATAGCCTTGTTACCCTTTCTCTTTTAGTGAAAATCTAAAGACAAATCCATGAAAAACTCCTGTTATCTATATTTATTGCTTCTGGGAGCCTTATTCTCTTGCCAAACAGAAAACAACTCCGAGAAAATTGAAGCCATCATCTCTGAGATCAAGGAAATCCATGCTCCAGACAAAAGGGTGGCCCTTTTTGACATACAATGGAAAGAGGATCAACTAAGCGGTGAAACAAATTTACCTGCCGCATATGATGAATTATTGCAGCGATTAATTTCAAGCAATATTTCATTTACAGATTCCATACAACTTCTTCCAAATCCAGCATTGGGCACCAAAACGCTGGCTTTAGTAACCAATTCCGTTGCCAATATTAGAAGTGCCCCCAAACACTCAGCCGAACTTGCAACCCAGGCTTTAATGGGTACGCCTTTGAATGTATTGAAAGCAGAAGGAAATTGGTACCTGGTACAAACTCCAGACAAATACTTGTCCTGGGTAGATGCTGCAGCTATCGTCCTGGTAGATCAAAATACCATGGATGAATGGCTAACGAAGGAAAAAATTGTCGTCACTGAAATGATTAGCACCATCTATGAAAATGCCAAGTTCGACCAAATCGTAAGTGATATCACGGCTGGAAATGTGTTAGAATTGGTAGGCTATGAAAATGGGAATTATCAGGTCCAGCTTCCAGATCAGCGAACAGGAGTAATACAAGGAGACCATGCCATAACTTACGAAGTATGGAAAAACAGTCGGGAGACCAATGACTCCAACCTTATCCAAACGGCTAAAAAAATGATGGGTGCCCCTTATTTGTGGGGTGGCACTTCTCCAAAAGGAATCGATTGTAGCGGATTTACCAAGACTATCTATTTCCTTAACGGTATGGTAATCCCAAGGGATGCTTCTCAACAGATAAACGAAGGTGAACTCATTGACAATGACAAAAACTGGGACAATTTACAGGTTGGTGATTTATTGTTTTTCGGAGTGCCAGCCACTGAAACAAGCAAGGAGCGTGTGGTGCACGTAGGCATGTGGATTGGTGATGGAAAATTCATCCACTCAAGAGGAAGGGTTCGGATAAGTAGTTTTGATCCGGAAGATGAGCATTTTGATGCACCTGAACTGGCTCGCTACCTAAGAACTAAACGCATACGAAATCAACCAAGTGAACACATACTCACTGTAGACAAGATATTACAATAATAAATATAATTCATGAAAAGATTACTTTTACTTTATTTCACTGTTGGTTTAACTTTCAACCTTTTAGCCCAATCCCAAATGGATGGCTTTTCGGAAAATGACACAAAAAAGCAAACGGAATTAGAAGATTTATTTTTAAAGAAGGTGGACTTTGATAATTACAAAAACCACTTAAAAATAATTACCGCCAACCCCCATACCGCAGGATCTAAAGCCAATGAGGCCGTTAGGGACTACCTGATGGAAGTGATGGGGAAAGCCGAGCTAGAGACCACTTTGTATCCTTATGATGTATACATACCAAAAGACCCTGGAGATTCAGAAATAGCAATCGTTACGCCTAAGCGAAAACCATTGAATCAAATGGAAGATATAATTCCAGGAAACGCTTATTCTTCACATCCTGATCTTCCAAAAGGATGGAATGCCTACTCAGGATCTGGAGAGGTAACTGCAGAGGTTGTGTATGCCAACTACGGCACGAAGGAAGATTATGAAAAGTTAGCTGAACTTGGAATATCCATCAAAGGGAAAATTGTATTGGCAAGATACGGAAAGAATTTCCGAGGCTTTAAAGCTAAATATGCTGAGCAATATGGCGCTGCAGGATTATTGATTTTTACAGATCCAGGAGATTATGGCTATAGCAAAGGACTTGTTTATCCTGAAGGCAATAATTACAGTGAAAGTGCCATTCAAAGGGGCTCGGTACTTACAGAATCATTTACCGGCGATCCTTTAACGCCTTTTGAACCTGCTTTGCCCCTTGATGGAAAAACCAAAGTGGATCGTTTAGACCCAAGCGAAACAAGCTTACATACAATCCCAATTACTCCTATTGGCTATGGTGCTGCTAGTGAAATAATGTCTTTGATGAAAGGGAAACCCGTTCCTGGTGGATGGCAAGGAGGACTACCCTTTACTTATAGGCTTGAGGGCGGATCAGAGTTAACGGTAAGACTGAGCGTAACTCAACCCAAAGAGTTTGTTCGCGTCAACAATGTAGTAGGAACCGTTAAAGGTAGCCTGTACCCAGACGAATGGATAATATTAGGTTGTCACTATGATGCCTGGGCATATGGGGTGACTGACCCAGGAAGTGGGACAGCCATGTTATTGACCTTATCAGAAGCATTGGGTGAACTTGTTAAAGATGGATACAGCCCTAAGCGATCAATCATGATCGCACATTGGGATGCAGAAGAATATGGTGTTATTGGCTCAACAGAATGGGTAGAGCAAATGAAAAAAGAACTGGGGACAAATGCGGTAGCTTACTTGAATTTTGACGCAGGTGTTTCTGGTAGGAGTTTTGGAGGTGCAGCAGCCCCTAGTTTAAAAAAGTTAATGACTGACGCTGCTAAAAAAGTAATTTACCCAGATTCCTCCAAGACTGTTTTCGAAATGTGGTCTAAAGATGGTGAAAGCCTACCGATAGGCAATCTTGGTGGTGGATCTGACCATATCGGCTTTTATATGCATGCAGGAGTACCTTCTTTAAGCGGAGGCACTGGCGGTAAAACGCTTTACCATACCAATTATGATGATTTTTTCTTCTATGAGAAATTTATCGACCCTAGTTTAAAAATGGGTGGAGCTGTCGCTCAATGGGCAGGGATCATGTCATTGAAGTTGGCAAATGCTACCCTAATCCCCTATGACTTGCCTAGGTATGCAACAGATTTGACCATGCATTTTAAAACTTCAACTGATAAAATCAAAGCCTATTACCCAGCATTTACTGGCTTCCAAAAATCTATTTCCGCTATTGCTGCATTGGAGAAATCCACCAGTGCCTTAAGCAAAACGCTTCCTAAAGCCTTAAATGAAAACCGTTTAAACAAAAAAGAACTCAAGAAATTGAATGCTGATTTGATCCAACTTGAGAAGAGCTTTCTTCACAAGGAAGGAATGCCTTTCGGTCCATGGTACCTTTCCCTATATGCTTCTTCTGATCCTTACAGTGGTTATGCCTCCTGGATTTTACCAGCGATAGAATTTCAAATCGCAAATGCTAAGAAGGACCAATTAAACCACTGGGATGCGGTTTATGAAAAGGCCATTTTGAATCTTAATCAAAAGGTAATTGCCATCAGCCAAAAACTGGAAAGTAGGTAATTATAGCCGAATTCGAAGGCATTTGAAAAAATGTAAACTGAAGCCAACCCACTGAAAGGGTTGTTAAAAAATAACACCGGGCAAAACCCGGTGTTATTTTTTTAGTCTTTTATCGCTTTGCTGCAACAACTATTAGTAAAGCGTAAGAAGGAATTTCAAAATAGGGACACAATGTCCCTCCTACCTATTAAATTTATTTTCTTTAGGTGTATCGTATACGATCGTCCTGGTGCCTTTATACAGTTCAAATACTAAAAGCCTGCAATCGATAGTCCCATTGTAAAATGGAATCCTTCTTTTGGGCTTTAAGCCTATTTTCTTACCTAGATCAAGATTACCAGTAAATACCAAGCCCGTATAACCGGCGCAGCTCTTTTTCATAAAGTCACCAATCTCTCTATAAATAAGTTCAAGTTCCTCCTCCACTCCTAACCTTTCCCCATATTCAGGATTGAAAAAGATAGCTCCCTTATCTGTTTCAGGTATAGTAGCCTCTCTAAAATCACAAACTTCAAATTGGATAAAATCCTCCACACCTGCTGTTTTAGCATTTGCTCTACTAGCATTAATGGCCCGCTCACTTATATCTGAGGCAATAATTGGGAAATCAGGTTGAGGTTTAATTTTTTCCTCCAACTTCTTCTTTAAGTCATAATATACCCCTGCATCATATCCATTGATATACATGATGGCATAATCGTCTCTATATAACCCTGGATACCTGTCTGTAGCCTTTAAGACTGCTTCAATGGCCACTGTTCCTGCTCCACACATAGGATTTATAAATGGACTTTTTCCATCCCAACCGGAGGCAATTAAAGAGGCTGAAGCCAAAGATTCCATCATCGGAGCACTTCCAGGAATTTTCCTGTAGCCATGTTTGATCAGGGTATCACCTGAAGTATTGATATAGATGCTTGCTTGTTCTCCTTTCCAGAAGAACTGGAAAACGGCTTCATTAAGCTCAGAGCCTGAATCTGGCCTTATACCAAATTTATCTCTAAACCTATCTACGATGGCATCTTTAATTTTTACGTTAACAAATAAGGGATTGTCTACCGTCTCATGCTTTACATTACTGATGACAGAAAAATAACCATCTTCGGTTATATAATCTTCCCAAGGCAATGCTTTAATTATATCGTAAAGCCCTTGAATATGATCCAATGGGAAGGAATCAATCTCATAAAGCACATGACTGGCAGTTCTCAGGTGCATATTTAAAAAAATACAGTCATTTAATGTGCCTTTCAAGGCTACATGTGTTCGGAAAACACCATCGATTTTGAAATCCAATGCAACAAGCTCAGCTTCTAAAAAGGGCGCATTTCTGTCATAACAGGTAATGACTATTTTTCCTTCCTTATTGAAATCTATCATGGTACAAATATACCTGAAAAAATTGGCTTGAAACGAAAATACCCTAAGGCTTCGGTTGTAATTCTATTGGTTTTTTAAAACCTTAAGCGCTTCTTCGTAGGAAGCAGGGTCATTTATATTTTGAAACTCCTCCTTATCAGGAGCTTGTAAAAGCGCTACATCTGAATTAATCAAAACTTTTCGTGGACAACTATAGCCCTGGCTTAAATACCTGAATAAAACGGGATAAGCTCTGGGTTCCCATATGGTAACCAAAGGCTCCGGAAATTTACCTTCTGAATCCAAAAAGCAAGTCGCCAATTTTGAAGGATTTCTGTTGCTTATCAGAAAATCCAATGTTTTATGACTTAAAAAAGGCAAGTCACAAGCGACACTCAGCCAAGCCACATCTGGATTTTCCATAAAGGCAGAAATAAGCCCTCCCATAGGTCCCATTCCTATCAACTTATCCGTAATTGTCAATTGACTCGCATCAAAATTTAAATCCTGATCTGAATTACAAGAAAGGTATACGGCTTTGCAATATGTTGTCAACAACTCGCTTACATGGTCCTTTTGACTTTTTTCATGGTAAGTCAGGTCCGATTTGTCACGGTTCATTCTACTACTTTTCCCACCTATTAAAACCAAACCATTGAGCGGTGGACGACTTTCTTCCATAAATTCATTTACAAAAGAGAATATTTTATCCGTTTCACCAATTTTCAATACAGGCAACTCTTCCCAGTTCGGGATATGGGTTTTAATACAATCTGGAATAGTTGTTTGGCCTTCTTGTAAAAGCAATAACCTTACACGTGTAAGTTTGGCCAATTTTTTATCCATTGGCTTTTTAGGGTCAATTACCAGTACCTGGTCTTTCGCCTTGAAATGATTGGCATTGATCAGCACGAGCTCCTGATTGTTTAACCATTCCCTTTGCTCAAAAACGGATACCTGCTCTTGCCTTCTATCCAATCGCTTAAAAACGATCTTGTCTCTCAATTCTGCTACATCAGCGAATTGCATCAAGCTATCCTCGCTACCGCCTCCTGCCAGCAATTCATCTCCTTCTTTATGGTCGGCATCTACATAAGCCATCTTATAAGAGGCTGATAAGTGCTGAATAATCTGTTGGGCTAACTTTTGTATTGTACTACAGGAAGTACCCAGAAAGCCCAATTCTATCCTGCCATAATCGCCCAATGAAGGCTTGGCCAATGGAACATGTTTTTGATGCTTATCTTTTGAAATCACGTTTACCTCCTGTTTTTTCTTCTAATTTCATTTCCGTAATCACAATATCATGTGAAAATCCTTTGCACATGTCATAAATGGTCAATGCAGCTACAGATACTCCTGTCATGGCTTCCATTTCTACTCCAGTTCTACCTGTAACCCGAGTAGTACAGCTGATAAGAATTTCCTCCTCTCCTGCTGCTTCAATGGTTATCTTACAATCATCCATCCCTATAGGATGGCAAAGTGGTATAAGCTCGGAGGTCTTTTTGGCCCCCATGGTTCCTGCGATAATTGCCGTTTGGAAAACAGGCCCTTTCTTAGTCACCAATTCAGAAACCTCATTGAGTGACTGCATTATTTCCTTACCTAAGATCACCCTGCAGGATGCCTTGGCAAAGCGTTGGGTAATTTGCTTCTCTCCTACATCAACCATTGCAGGATTCCCTGTTTTATTGTCCAGATGGGTAAAGTCTTTTTTGTCATTGCAATGCATTAAATTATGAAGCTGTTCGTAAATCATTTACCACTCTACTTATATAATCAATCGCAAAGTCCACATCTTTATCGGTGGTAGACCTTCCGAGAGAAAGGCGTAAAGTGGCCATTGCGGTGGCCTTGTCCAGCCCCATGGCTGTTAATACATGAGATGGCTTGTCTGAAATACTGCTACATGCAGCTCCAGAACTTACCGCTAACTTTTTATTAATTCTTATTAGCAAAGGTTTTCCTAGTATGTCCTTAAACGAGACATTGCAAACATGTGGCAATCGTTCGGAAGATCCGTTTCTCTGGCTTCCTGTTATTTTAAGCAAACCTATTTCCAATTTATTCCTCAGGTTAAAAAGCCTTTCGGATTCGGCCACTTGATGCTTTAGGCTTATTGAAGAAGCCTTACCCAAACCAACTATTCCAGGAACGTTTAAGGTCCCACTCCTTAGGCCCATCTCTTGTCCTCCGCCAGTAATTTGAGCGACCAAATCGATTTTTGGAAATCCTTTTCTTATATATAAAGCAGCTACTCCCTTGGGTCCATACATTTTATGCGCCGAAAGTGCCAACATATCCACTCCTGAATCTTTAACATTTAAAGGGATTTTCCCAACAGCCTGAACTGCATCTGTAACAAAGAAAGCATCGTGAGCCTTGGCCATTTCAGCCATCTCCTTGATAGGATGCAAATTTCCTGTCTCATTATTGGCTGTCATTCCTACCAACATAAGTGTATTCGTCTTAAAGCTGGCTTTTAATTGGTCTAAGGAGATTTCTCCCTGGGCATTTACAGGAAGAAAGGTACAGTCAAAACCTTGATGGACTAAATCCTCTATGGTGTCAAGAACTGCCTTGTGTTCGGTAGCTATGGTAATCAGGTGTGTTTTTTTCCTTTATGGGCCATTGCAAGCCCCTTTATTGCCAGGTTAATGGCTTCGGTAGCACTGCTGGTAAATAGTATTTCTTTAGCTTCCGCACCGATCAATTCCGCTACTTCCTCCCTTGCTGCTTCAACTGCATTCTCAGCAATCCACCCATAAGGATGGTGAATGCTAGACGCATTGCCATATGCTGAGGTAAAGTAGGGCAATATTGCCTCTACTACCTCAGGATGGCATGGAGTTGTTGCATTGTGATCAAAATAAATCGGTAATTCCATCTCATGCGTATTCAGGTAATCAACTATTTGGCCATTCTTTCAGCCATCTGAATGGCTTGATAAGCATTCACTATACCTCCTGTTTGGCTAAGGTCTCCAAAACTTACTATTTCGTCTTGTCCTGGAAGATTAACCTGATCTTCTCCAACTTTATATACAGAGTTTTTCAAAATAGTTCTTACTTCCTCAGGCTCAAGCTCAGGATAATAGGCCAGCAATAAGGCCGCAACGCCAGAAACAGTAGGAGCAGCCATACTTGTGCCACTGTTGTTTTCGTATTTTGAACCAGGGACAGTAGAGTAAATGTCTACACCTGGCGCAAATAGGTCTACACCTTCTTTACTAAAATTAGAAAAAGAGGCAGCAAGGTTTTCGTCCTCTTTAGGGCCAGAGGCACCTACTTCTATCCATACATCTGAAGTACCTCTCTTTGCAAACCACCTGTTTGGATAATTATTTTTTGGTGTAACTTCTTTAGCGCTATTGCCAGCAGCATGGATTAAGAGTACTCCTTTTCTCTCTGCATATTTGACTGCTTTGTCTACGTATTTTTTCCCTGGAGAGTAAGATTTTCCAAAACTCATATTGATGATATTGGCACCATTATCCACTGCATACCTAATAGAGTTCGCGATGTCTTTGTCTCTCTCGTCTCCATTAGGCACTGCCCGTATTGCCATTATCAAAACATGGTCAGCTATCCCTTCTATTCCCAAATCATTCCCTCTATTGGCAGCAATGATTCCTGCCACATGCGTACCGTGAGACGGGTCTGGACCTGTTGGATCATTGTTACCATAATCGCTATCTTTGTAATCTTCCGGGTCATCTCCTACAATGTATCTAGGATCAAAATCAACGTTATAGGCAAATTTAGCTTGCACTTCAAAATGCTCAACCGCTTTTCCAAGTTCTGCTAGGATGGTATTGATACTAGCATCTTCAAGTCTAATCATCCCAAACATTTGCTTCAACATATCAACAGCTGCAGTAATTTCTTCCTCATCAGAATTGAATCCTGCTAATTCCGCTTCACTAAAATCCGACACATCAAATTCCTTCTTCACTATGTCTGCCATATTCGAAAAACCTTCCATCATGTTATTGTACATGTTGTAGTTGGATTCAGCCTCTTTTTTAGTCTCCTCAAAGTTTTCATTGATTCTTTCCCAATAGGCAAACTCCTCTTTATTTTTACGCTTGACATCTTCTTTGTCAATGTCTCCGTATTTGGCTTTCATTCGGATGTATTCTCTGGTCAATTCGTGAGAATCATTGTCTACCTGAGAACCGTCTTTTCCCCCAATAAAATTCCAGCCATGGACATCGTCTATATACCCATTTTTATCATCATCTATTCCATTTCCAGCAATCTCATCTTCATTGATCCATATTTTTCCCTGAAGATCCTCATGGGTAATATCAATCCCTGAATCAATTACAGCAACCACAATCATGGCTTTTGGAGCTTTCCCTTGAAGTAATTTCTCATAGGCTTTTTCTGCACCCGTACCCATTATGCCATCATCTATAGGATCAAGCAAAAACCAATTTTCAGGCGTTTCTAGACTATCTTTAAGATATATAGTCGCTGAAAATGCGGAAACAGAACCATACCCACTGAGGACAACCCCCAGTAAAAAAGCATAAAAATAAGTTTTGAAATTTCTTTGCATAAAATTTGAAGTATAAATATGATTTATTAAATTTTTTATTGCTGTTATTCGTGTTTTCTTGAATAGAAAGGTACCAAAGATTAAGTTTGAAACAAATCTCAAAAACTTCTACGGTAAGATTATCCTTTTTGTGGTATAATTTTAAGACAGGTCATAAATGCCGTAAACATAATTAATAAAAGGCATCTTAAAAACCTTAAATGCTGCTTCCCTTTCAAAGACACGGTTGACTGGAACCATTTTGAGGCAACATATTTTCCAACACCTTGTCAAGAACTGTTCCATTCTCATGAAAGCAGCCTATCTGTGGACAACGGAATAACATTATGGGCGGGCATGGTTACCAGTTTGACTTTACCTATTCCATTCAATTTTTAATTATGTAACTTACTGACTCCTTGACTCATTTACTTTTTAAAGAAAAAATTACGGTCATCTATTGGAATATTTAACAATGTAGGTTTATTTTGTACAATCCTTTTACTTTTTAGAAGTAGCTAGGATTTATATAGAAGAGGCAAGAGACAGGCTCGTTGACCCTCTGGCAACCTGGAAAATCCAAGGTGCCAATTCCTGCCAGATGAAAAAGTTTACATCTGGGAATATAAATTCAAAAACTATATGATTTTATTTTACAGCATAAAAAAGGGCAAAGTTTCCAGGTATTTCTTCAATCATTTACTTTCTTTTCTAAAAGGATGGGAAAATCATGCCTTAGGTGTATTTAGCGCCCGGTAGTTTTACACATTGTATACTTAAACAAGTTTATTAGAATTGATAACAAACCTAAAAAACAAATAACATGTCAAAAAATTATCGTTTCGAAACATTACAGGTTCATGCCGGACAAGAAGTAGATCCAACTACTAATTCCAGAGCAGTTCCTATTTATCAAACCAGTTCCTATGCATTTAATTCAGCCGAACATGGCGCCAATTTATTTGCATTAAAGGAATTCGGGAATATCTATACAAGGATAATGAACCCAACCTCAGATGTTTTTGAGAAGAGGATGGCGGCATTAGAAGGTGGTGTGGCCGCTGTGGCTACGGCCTCAGGTCAAGCAGCACAATTCTTAGCACTAAATAACTTCCTAAAAGTTGGTGACAATTTTGTGACTTCTCCTTACCTATATGGAGGTTCTTACAATCAGTTTAAAGTTTCATTCAAAAGAATAGGAATCGAGGCTAGATTTGCAAAATCTGACAAAGTCGCGGATTTGGCTGAAAAAATCGATGAAAAAACCAAAGCCATATATGTAGAAACTATCGGGAATCCAGAATTTAATGTTCCTGATTTTGAGGCCATCGCTGCACTTGCTAAAAAACATGACATTCCTTTAGTGGTTGACAATACCTTTGGCGCAGGAGGATACCTTTGCCAACCTATCAAACATGGAGCAAACGTTGTTACTTCTTCTGCTACCAAGTGGATAGGTGGTCATGGGACTTCTATAGGAGGCATCATTATAGATGGTGGTAATTACAACTGGGGCAATGGTAAATTCCCTGAATTTTCTGAGCCATCAGAAGGTTATCATGGCATGAATTTCTGGGATACTTTTGGAGACAATAATCCTTTAGGTTTGCCAAACATTGCTTTTGCTATCAGGGCAAGAGTAGAAGGCCTTAGAGATTTTGGACCGGCCATCAGCCCTTTCAACTCGTTCTTATTATTGCAAGGTTTAGAAACGTTATCTCTTCGTGTGCAACGTACAGTAGACAATGCTTTGGAGCTTGCAAAATGGTTGGAAAAACATCCAAAAGTAAAGTCTGTAAATTATCCAGGTCTGCCAAACAGTCCTTATTACGCTACTGCTAAAAAATACCTTCAAAATGGATTTGGTGGTGTTTTAAGTTTTGAAATAGAAGGCACAAAAGAAACAGCGTCAGAATTCATCAATAATTTGGAATTAATTTCCCATTTGGCCAACGTTGGAGATGCTAAAACCTTGATCATTCAACCTGCTGCTACTACGCATCAGCAGCTTTCTGACGAAGCCCAGTTAGCTTCAGGTGTAACGCCTACCATGTTGAGAATTTCTTTGGGAATAGAACACATCGAAGATGTGAAAGGCGACCTTACTGCTGCTTTCGACAAAGTATAAAACCATTAAAATGAACCTTCAATCGCCGCATTTGACTATTGAAATGACTCAAGAAATCTTCTATTGCCAGGAAGCATTACTTTTGGAATCCGGAGAATCTTTTCCGGAATTCCAATTGAATTTCACTACCCAGGGCCAGTTAAATACTAATAAAGACAATGTGATTTGGGTATTGCATGCATTAACAGGAGATGCCAATCCACAAGAATGGTGGTCTGGATTAATTGGTGAGGACAAATTCTTTGACCCCTCCAAATATTTCATTGTTTGTGCCAACTTCATTGGTTCCTGCTATGGCTCAACACAACCGTTGAGCAATGATCCAAAGCTGGGAAAGCCATACTATTATGACTTCCCTAATATAACTACTAGGGATATTGCGGCAGCTTTGGATAAGTTGAGAATTCACTTGGGCTTAGAAAAAATCAATACGGTGATTGGAGGCTCTTTAGGTGGACAAGTTGCCCTGGAATGGGCTGTTACCCTGGGAGAAAAACTAGAAAATGCCATTATTGTAGCGTCCAATGCAAAAGCCTCCCCCTGGATCATTGGGTTCAATGAAACCCAGAGAATGGCGATTGAGTCAGACAGTACCTGGGGAGATTCAGATCCTGAAGCAGGTAAAAAAGGGCTGGAAACAGCTAGGGCCATAGGAATGCTTAGTTACAGGCATCCTTTGACATTTCTGCAAAGCCAAGGAGAAACAGAGGAGAAAAGAGATGGCTTTAAAATTAGCAGCTACCTTAGGTATCAAGGACTAAAATTAGCCAAAAGATTCAATGCCCTGTCCTATTGGACCCTATCTAAAGCGATGGATAGTCACGATATTGGCAGGTCCCGAGGAGGAACCCCCGTTGCACTTTCAAAAATAAAATGCAAAGTTCTCTCTATTGGAGTGGATACAGACATCTTGTTTACAAGTGAAGAATCCAGGTACATTAGCAAACACGTCCCCAAAGGGACCTATAGGGAAATAAAATCAATCTATGGACATGATGCTTTCCTTATTGAATACGAGCAATTGCAATATTTTTTAAAATCCTTTTATTTAGAAAATAACGGTTAAATAAAAATTCTACATGCATGATTCCATACACTAAGATAAAGGAAACTTGTTTGTACATCGATGACCTGGATATAGCAGAAAAATTCTATCACCAGGAATTAGAGATGCCCTTGATTTCAAAAGTGGATGGAAGACATGTGTTTTTCAGATGTGGGGGAAGTGTCTTGCTTTGTTTTCTTCCAGAAGTAACAAAAAACGAAATCAATTTACCTCCCCATTATGCCTATGGAAAGCAGCATCTGGCCTTTGAGGTAAAATCGGAAGATTACCTGGAGATTAGGGATAAATTAAGTAAGAAAGAAATTAAAGTCACCCACACCCAAGACTGGGGAAAAGGCTTAAGTAGTTTTTATTTTGAGGATCCATTTGGCAACGTACTTGAAATAATACCCCAGGGGATTTGGGAGTAATTTCATTTCATTTTTTAAGGCTATGGAAAATTATTTAGTCCCCTTGCTATATTATAATAACAATAATTTTTCAACTATGAGTTGTGGATTGTGATTTCTTTTAGAATATTGCAAGAAAACCAACCATCAAGTTAAATGTCTTATCAATTTATTATTACCTTAGGATTATGTGCAAGTCTTTTATCCTGCACTGCCCAAAAAATGGAATTTCACAAAAACAAAGTAATCGCCCATAGAGGAGCCTGGAAAGCAAGTCCACACCCTCAAAATTCCTTAGCTTCCTTGCAAGCCGCAATTGACCTTGGCTGCGAAGGATCAGAATTTGATGTCTGGATGACTGCAGATGGAGTGCTTGTAGCCAATCATGACGCTGACCATGATGGAATGGTGGTTGAAGAAGTTACTTATGCTCAATTATTGGAAAAGCCACTGCCCAATGGTGAAAAAATGCCAACAGTAGAAGAATACATCAAACATGGCATGAAGCAAAGCAAAACAAAGCTAATCTTCGAAATTAAGCCTTCAGGAGTATCTAAAGAAAAGGAATTGAGCTTGCCGAAAAGTCTGTTGCTATTGTAAAAAATTAGGAGCAGAAAAATGGGTAGACTATATCACTTTCGATTATGACATGGCACTTAAAGTTATCTCATTGGACCCAAATGCAAACGTCGCTTACCTTAGAGGAGATAAAAGCCCGCAAGAACTAAAAGACGCTGGATTCTTTGGTTTTGATTACAGTATCAGAAATGTGAAAAAAAACCCACATTGGATTAAGGAAGCGCAAGACCTGAACATGACAGTTAATGTATGGACTGTCAATGAAGAAGAGGACATGAAATGGCTATTGGATCAAAATGTAGATTTTATTACTACAGACGAACCTGAAAAGTTATTTTCACTAATTAAATAAAAATGAAATTTAAAGGGGTTTCCTGTAGTGTTGTTTTATTGCTGGTGCTGTTTATCAGCATTTCCTGCAATGAATCCACTACATCCGATCGGAAAGTAAAGCATACCATCCTGATCGGGCTTGATGCCTTTGGAGCCAGAGGATTCCAAAAAGCATCTACTCCCTATATGAATAAAATGACCGCAAATGGGGCAATTGCTCCATTTGCGCGTTGTTTATTGCCTACAAATAGCTCCCCAAATTGGACAGCCATGTTAACAGGCGTTGGGCCTCTGCAACACGGAGTCTATGACAATGATTGGGAAAGAGACAAACAGATTTGGCCTCCTGTAATTGCTACAGAAGAGGGTGTTTATCCAAGCCTTATTAATTGGATAAAAGACCAAATACCTTCCTCAAAAGTCCATTTTTTCTATGAATGGGGAGGACTGGCCAGGTTATTCGATTTAAGTGAGGTTGACAAAATTTACCGAGGAGAGAAAGTCGATGTTATCTTTGAAAAAGCAGTAGATGCCTTTTTTGAAGATCAGCCTGATTTCCTATTCCTCAATATAGACGAGATTGACCATCAAGGTCACGCTAAAGGACATGATTCTGAGGAATACTTTAATGCAATCTCTCATTTCGATAGTTTAATTGGTGATTTCGTTCAACGACTGGAAGCTGCTGGCCTGATGGATGAAACCTTAATAATAATCACTGGAGATCACGGTGGAATTAATACTAGCCACGGCGGCACTACCCTGAATGAAATTGAAATCCCAATAATCATGTATGGAGCTGGGGTTAATAAAGGATTGGTCATCAGCAAACCTTGTTATATCTACGATGTTCCAGTCACCCTTGCATATGCACTGGGAATAACCCCGCCTAAGGCAGGTATCGGAAGGCCTATACTAGAAGCTTTTAACCCTAATAGCATCTCTGCTCCCTATGTACCTATGCCCTTGATCTCTCCAACACAGGGCTTTTTTGCAACACCTCCTTTAACGGTAGAAATCACAGTAGACGATAGTGATGCAGAAATTTTTATTCCTTAGATGGATCTACTCCTTCAAAAGAGGCAGGCAAAGCATACAGCGCACCCATTCAACTTAAAGAAAGCACCTTACTAACAAGTGTAACTTATAAAAACGGGATTTACAGCCGACCGGAAATCAACCAATACCGCATTGGAAATGGTGAAAACGGTAAAATTTCATGGGATTATTATGAAGGAAATTTTTCACAAATACCTGATTTTAAAAGTCTAAATATTGTAAAATCAGGCAGCAGTAAGGAGTTTAGCCTTAAAGAAATACCACACCGTTCAGATCATTTTGCCGTAAAATTTGAGGCTACGCTTCAAATAAAAGAAAGTGGTAAATACACTTTTTTCTCTCAGTCTGATGATGGAAGCAAAGTATTACTGAATGGAGAAGTTGTCGTAGACAATGATGGTTCTCATTCCAGCCAATTAAAAAAAATCAAGTTAACCTTTCAAAAGGCAATCATCCCATTGAAGTTTGGTATTTTGAAGACACTCAGGGACAAGAGATTCAAATTCAAATTGATGGTCCAGGGGTTCCCAAGCAAATACTCACCGACAAGTTTTTCAGGTAAAGAAAGCCCCCAAACCCAATTATTTCAATACTGATCTGGGAATAGCTGATGGCAAACGACTAAGCATCTCATTGTTCAACAATTGGGTGGCATTGGTAAAACTGGAGACATTGATTACATTGTTTTTTTGTCTGCCAATCAAAACTACCTCATCGCCAACCAAGGCTTCTTTGATATGTGTAATGTCGACCATGAACAAATTCATGTTAATTAATCCTACTATAGGCGCTTTTTTGCCATGGATCAATACCTGCCCTCTATTTGACAATGCTCTAGGGTAACCATTTGAATAGCCTAAGGGAATAACAGCAATCTGCATCTCCTGCGTTGCCTGAAAAGCCGTTCCATAACCTATAAACTCACCCTGATCTACCGTACGGATATCCATTATATCTGTTTTCCAGGTGAAAATCCGTTTCATGGTAGTATCCGACTTTTTGTTGGTCTGGTGTAAATGAGCATAATAAATATCTGGACTAGGCCAAAAACCATATTGAGCCACGCCAATCCTGACCATGTCATAAACGGTATCTGCCATGGCTAAAGCAGCAGCGGAACAAGCTATATGCCTGATTTCAGGTAAGAACTTCCTCTCTTTGCAAATTTTAAGAAATGCTTTGTACTTTTTGTGTTGTTGGTCAATTTTAAACTGGTTGGAGATGCTTTCTGCACCTCCAAAATGAGTACATAAACCTTCAAATACAAGATTGTCCTGATGTTGCTTTAGATAAGTGAGGGCCTTAGGAAATTCTTTGGCATGCATGCCTGTTCTATTGGCCCCTGTCTCCACCTCCAGGTGAACCTTGGCTTTTTTATCAACCTTCTTAGCTGCTTCCAAGACCTTAGAAAGCCTATTAAAATTATAAACGAAAAATGCGATCCCATTGGAAATCGCCCAACCCAGGTCTTCTTCGTAAATAATCCCCATGATTAGAATACGGCTGTCAGGTTTACAGACACTCAATACCTGTTCTGCCTCAAAAGATGAGGCGACACAAAAATGATTGATACCACATTTCTCTGCCATGGGTACAAACACCTCAATGCCGTGGCCATAGGCATTCGCCTTGACCACGGATGAGAGAATGGGTATTTCACCAATCTTTTTCCTAATAAAATTGATATTGCCCTTATAGGCAGCCTGATTTAATTCTATTCTAGAAGAATGCTTTACCATTGTTTTTTAAATTCTAACCAGATATAAGATTTACCCCAACTTTCCTTGGCCAGTTCCTTTACGGTATCTACTTCACTTTGAGGGATTTTATCCATTTTAGATGCTGCGTCCAAGTTGTTGTAATGAAAGGCATAGATTCTTGCCGCAAATTGATGAATAGGAAGAGATGATTCTCCATGAATTTCTCCATTTCCGTAAACAGAAGGAGTAATTCCTTGTCCCCAATTCTGTCTTCCTTCATTATTTGGATTTAGGAAATACGCCCTTTCTTCTCCTTTCGGGTCTTTTTCCACGCGAAGTAAAGATATGGCGTGAAAGCCTAACATCTCCCCTTTGGCAGTAGTAATAAAGATCCCAACAGGATTAGGGTAAACTAACCGATGGCCGCCATTGTATTCCGGGTGACACATCCCATAAAACACTCTAAGGAAGCCATCAAAATCAACAATTGCATTTGAAAGATAATCATAGGCAGAGGCAAAGCCTATTTGGATCCATTGCCCATACAAGCCCGGATTCACCCATTTATGTGGGTCTTCCCCTCTACCTGACGCTCTCCGCATCATTTCATTGTAGATTTTATCCAGCATCGGCACCAACGTTACAGACACTGCATCAAGCTGGTGATCCAATTTCTGAACCAAACCCAAAGCAGATTCTGAATATTTGATTTCACTTCCTTCAAATCGGAAACTTAAGTCGTCATGAACAGCCGCAGAATGAACCATATGAATCAATTTAGCCGGAGCATGTTGACTCCACATGCTTATCCCTCTTGCACTCTGGCAAGTAGGGTTGTTCCCCTGCCCTACTCCTAAAGGTTGTCCCAGGATCCTTAACAATGCACCTATTAAATACTGTTTTGGGCTGACGGCAGAAGTTGAACTTCCTACCGATTTAATGATTCTTTCCTCGACTTTAGGATGTAGTGAAATGGTAAGCAGGTTGTGTAAACCGGCTCTTACCGCCGTTCTGGACAGCACCCCATTTTCTAAAGTCTTTGACAGTCCATAAATACATTGTGCATTGTATGGGTGAATTACATCAGCAATTATTGAACAAACGAATTCCTGGTGTTCGTTAAATCTAACCACACCAGCCTCATCAAGTGCTAAACATTTGGCAACCAAATCATATTTTTTCTCCTTCACCAAAAACAGCAACAGCGTCGCATGGTAGGTGCTAACCAAGCCATAGGACAGCATACTTTCACTTATTTGCTCGGCTTCAGTCTCAAGTTGAGTTTCCTTCAAACCATTTAAATATTCACCATATTCAGCGAAGGTTTTATCTACAGTACCTGAAGTAGGCCTATAAATAGAACGCTGAAAGGCTAGCAAAGCAGTATCTGCAGGATCATTGGGATCAAGCTCAATCTTCTCTTTAACCAAAGCGATAATTCTACGCTGTTTTTCAGTTACGACTGGCCTTTGCTCACAAATAAGTTCTAGCTCTTCTACCAGCGCAGCTTTCACCTTTGACAACTGAATCTGTTCCGATACAAAGCCAAACAAGGAATGCACCTTTTTTAATTCATGCTCACTCATCAAAAGTCTGGTTTCTTCCTGCGGCTCATTAAAAACAAACTCCAGGTTTAGAACAAGGGCTTCTTGCAGGTAACTCTCTGCTTCTTCCTTCATGCTTTCAGACGCTTCAATTTTACCTCGGGCCAATGCCAACATCCTTAGCTCACTAAGCAGTTCATAAGTTGAATTGGGGTGTCCACTCTTATAGGTCCCATTCACCAATTGGGGAACCAATCTTGAAGGATTTTCCCATGGAGTATCTTTGAGTATCCCAGCCTGGTCCATGGCAGGAATGCGTTCGTAAATTTGCTGAATCCCTTCTATTGTATTACACCAGGCATCCAGTTGTCCTAATATTTTTTGTGCTTTTTCTCCTCTTGTCAGCACGGTGGCTGATTTATAGCTCTCAAATAACTCGTCAAAGGATTCTAAGTTACTTATTGAGATCACTCCCTCTTGCATATTAGTTATTCAGATTCTTAATGATAAAAATCTACATTTTCATAATGTAGCAACAATTCAGTCATTCGATCAGGATCGTCTCCTTTAAAATTAACGGTACCAAAGTGATTTCCGAAACCTTCTCTTGAATTGACCTTTTGATTGGTCAGTGGGGGTATCAGATTATGGTCCAGAAAATAAGGCTCTTCCTTCAGTTCTTCTGGGATGATTAATTTTGATATTAAATTTTTATGCGGATAAATCATTACGTTCCCATAAAAAGTGCTCGGTCTTGCATCCAATGGAGGTAACAATTCATTTAGTTCTTCTTCTGTCAACTCCGGGTCATGACAACAAACAAAGGCTGCCAGCGCATCAAAACCGTAGGCTTGACCGCATAGTTCCAATATATGCCCTCCAGGGATTCTACATGCTACTTCACCAAAACTCAGCTCATCGTCTTCCGTAAGAAACCATTCAGGGTGGATCATACCATACTGAATACCGAAAAGATCAACTAGTTTTTGCATTTCCTTCATAATCCTATCCCTTTTGGTATGAAGGTAATTTCCTTCGGGAATAAAATTAGAATAACCCAACTTAACGTATTCTGTGATGTTCATAAAACGGATTTTACCGCCATGAATAAATGCCTCACATGAAAACTCTTTGCCAGCCAGGTGACTTTCTGCAAGACAGGGGAAATCTTCAACTTCGCATTTTTCTTCCACATCTTGTTTAGACCTTAAAAGGCGATGCCCTACCGTTCCTGCTGAGGCAAACGGTTTGATATGTACCCAGCTATCTTCCTCTCCATCCACTTGCAAATTCGCCTGATTGAGTCGGTTCATGAAATTAAGGACTCCCTCTTTGCTGTAAACTTCTTCAAAAAGCCCAACTCTCAATCCACCTATCAGTGCTTTCCTTTTCATCATCGCTTTATTCCTAAATAGGAATGCCCGATTCAATACTTTAGGATCATCTCTATACAATGAGTTTAAAGCTCCTGCCCATTCTACTGTTTCTTCAAACAAAGGAACAGCCACATCCACACCATAAGCATCTAACTTATCTTTCAAATCCAAAGAATTGGAAGCATCACTCCACTCATCAAACTGGTAGGATACAAAAGGAATGTTATTTTCTTTGGCATAACTTTCAAAATCCGGGAATGAAACGACTACAAAAGGTTTATTGAGTTTTTGCATACTTTCTATGACGGGTAAACTCCAACCCATCAGCGCAAAACATTTTGCCATTTTTCTAATAATTTTGGTTCAGGTACAGTAGACAACAAAAAATAGGCTAAAGTCAATTTTCAAATAAAATAAAAAAAATATCCTATTATATTTAATTAACATCTTCATATAATCAAACTTTAATGGTAAAACCCAATTCTAAAACATAAAGCTAGGGTAAAAAATGAGGGATAATAAAGGAAAGGCAACACTACAATGGGCATTATTTTTGATAATTGGCTTTGAATGACATTTGCATCACATAATATCCCTGTTAAATTTGTATTTTTGATGAAATAAATAAATATTTGCAAGGTTTAGCATGAAGAAAGAAGTAAACATATCATTTAAATTTAATTTGACCCTGAATAACCATTCCGGGTATCCGATATTTGGTCCTATCAAAACCTACAGGACCTTATTTAGGGCTTAGTCCCTAAACTCTTTTAATATATCCTATGTGGATATTTCTATTTCCAAAAGCATTTCAATCATTCATTTCAAAAAATTTTCTTAGGGCTGTCCGTCAATAGCGATTTGATGGGAGATGACGGTAAGCCAAAAAAATGCTACAATGTTTAATCAAAAATTTATTATTAAACCTGCAGGAGAAGAGCATTGCCAATATGCAGAAACCATTACTAACGAAATGGAACAATCTGCGCAGGCAAGAGGTACAGGTATAGCAAAGCGATCCCCAGAATATATAAAAACAAAAATGCGGGAAGGCAAAGCCGTAATTGCGCTTACTAATACTGGCGAATGGGCAGGATTCTGTTACATTGAAGCATGGGGACATGGTAAGTTTGTGGCCAATTCAGGATTGATCGTCTCCCCTAATTTCAGAAAATTCGGACTTGCCAGGGAAATCAAGAAGGAAGTTTTCAAGCTTAGCCGAAAAAAATACCCGGATTCTAAAATATTTGGTTTGACTACTGGAGCTGCGGTAATGAAAATCAACTCCGAACTTGGCTATTATCCGGTTAGTTATTCTGACCTTACTACAGATGAAGACTTCTGGAAAGGATGCCAAAGTTGTGTCAATTATCCAATACTCATGAGCAAAAACAGGTCAAATTGCTTGTGTACTGCCATGCTCTACGAACCAAAAACGTAAAAAAGGCAGAGCAAAAGAAATTATCCTCCGAATTCAAAAAGAATCTTAGTCTTTTCGAACGATTGGTCAATATCAAACGGTCCATGTTTCTTAATTTTGCCAAAGGAAAAGAAGCACTAGTAAAAGTTAAAGATAAAGTAAACCAATCATAATAACATATATGTTGCTTTAGGGTAGCACTCTTAAATAAAAGGTATTAATTGTATGAAAAAAGTTGTTTTAGCATATAGCGGAGGTCTAGACACCACCTTCTGCGCCATTCACCTTAGCAAAGAAAAAGGTTATGAAGTGCACGCAGTATTGGTCAATACAGGAGGATTTGAGCAGGAGGAATTGGAGCGTATTGGTGAAAGGGCAAAAACATTAGGAGTAGCCTCCTTTAAAGTTCTTGATGTCATTTCTACTTATTACGACGAAGTGATTAAGTTTTTGATTTATGGCAACGTATTAAAAAATCAGACTTATCCACTTTCTGTTAGTGCTGAAAGGATTTTGCAAGCCAAAGCTTTAGCTGAATATTCTAAAAGCATAGGAGCTACTTCAATAGCCCATGGTAGCACTGGTGCGGGGAATGATCAGGTAAGGTTTGACATGATTTTTCAAACGATATTACCCGATATAGAAATCATCACTCCTATCAGGGATTTGAAATTAAGCAGGGAGGAAGAAATCACTTACTTAAAGAAACATGGTGTATCCATGAACTTCGAGAAAGCTGCCTACTCTATCAATAAAGGTATTTGGGGTACTTCTATTGGTGGTAAGGAAACGTTAACTTCTGATCAGGCGCTTCCAGAAAGTGCTTATCCTACACAGGTAAGTGTTACGGATCCAGCAACTATTGAACTTACTTTCGAAAAAGGTGAATTGGTAGGTGTAAATGGAGAAAAATTTGATCACCCTGTAGCCGCTATATTAAAGGTTCAAGAATTGGCAAGTCCTTATGGCATTGGGAGAGACATTCACGTGGGAGATACCATCATTGGAATAAAAGGACGCGTAGGTTTTGAAGCCGCAGGTCCTTTGGTCATTATAAAAGCCCATCAACTACTAGAAAAACACACGCTGACCAAATGGCAAAGCTATTGGAAAAATCAGATGTCGGAATTTTATGGCAATCATTTGCATGAAGGTCATTACCTGGATCCGGTAATGCGTAACATGGAGGCATTTATGACAGATACACAAACTTATGTTAGTGGCGTCGTAAAAGTACAACTTGCTCCTTATAGGTTCAGTATGATTGGCGTCAATTCAGAACACGACCTGATGTCCTCAAAATTTGGTAGTTATGGCGAGATGAATAAAGGCTATACGGCAGAAGATGTCAAAGGATTTACTAAAATCCTGGGCAATCAAACAGCCATTTTCCATAAAGTAAATAAAAGCTTAGACAATGAAAATCATTAAAACAGCCGTAGTTGGTGCTGCAGGATATACTGGAGGAGAATTGCTTCGTTTGTTGGTACACCATCCTAATGTGGACTTAAAATGGATTCATAGCAATAGTCAAAAAGGCAAAAATTTAGAAGAGGTGCATCCCGATTTAATCGGAGATGCATCGCTTACATTTACAGATCAAATTGACACAAGCAATCTTGACTTGGTATTTTTATGCCTGCCCCATGGACAGGCAAAACCATTTTTAGAGAAACATGCATTTGATGCCAATACTACCGTAATAGACCTAAGCACAGATTTCAGGAATGAAACCAATGGTTTTGTCTACGGTTTGCCAGAAGTGAATCGGGAAAAAATTAAAGGCGCAAAAAAAATAGCCAATCCAGGCTGTTTTGCTACCGCCATCCAATTGGCTCTGCTTCCTGCCATCAAAAAAGGATGGGTGAAAAATTCCTTGCATGTCACAGGACTTACAGGCAGTACCGGAGCAGGTAAAAAGCTTTCCGAAACCACTCATTTTAGTCACCGGAATCAAAATGTATCTGTTTACAAGTTGTTTACGCATCAGCACCTGAATGAAATCAATCAAACATTCAAACAACTTACCCCCTCTTTTGAGCAGCAGGTATTATTTGTCCCTTATAGGGGTAATTTCTCCCGTGGAATCTGGGTAACTGCTTATTTCCCATTTGAAGGAAGCCTGGAAGAAGCCTACGAAGCCTATTCTGCATTTTATAAAGATGCGGCATATACCCATGTCAGCAAAAATGACATTGAATTGAAGCAAGTAGTCAATACCAATAAATGCCTGGTCCATCTTAAAATAGAAGCGGGTCAATTGGTCGTTTATTCGGCCATTGATAACCTGGTAAAAGGTGCTTCTGGTCAGGCGGTTCAAAACATGAACCTGGCATTTGGACTTGATGAAAAAACGGGCTTACAATTAAAAAGCGCAGCCTTTTAAAAAATATTGACTATCGGACAGCAGCACCGACCTGTCCCCAAACACATACTATATGCAATTGTTTGACGTCTACCCCCTCATGAATGTCACACCTGAAAAGGCCAGTGGCGTTTATCTTTGGGACAATAAGGATCAAAAATATCTTGACTTGTACGGAGGCCATGCCGTAATCTCCATTGGCCATTCCCACCCTCACTATGTCCAAAGGATAAGCGAGCAATTGAATAAAATAGGCTTTTATTCTAATTCAGTACAAATCCCACTTCAAAATGAAATGGCGACAAAACTGGGAGCGCTTTCCGGGTATGAATCCTACAATTTGTTTTTGTGTAACTCTGGAGCTGAAGCCAATGAAAACGCATTAAAACTGGCCTCTTTTGAGACTGGAAAACCGGGCGTAATAGCCTTTCACGGTGCATTTCATGGAAGGACATCTGGAGCAGTGGCCATTACCGACAATAAGAAGATTGTCGCCCCTTTTAATAGTGGGCATAAAGTTTTCTTTGAGGCTTTAGGGGACCTGGAAGCAGTAGAGCAAAGATTGAAAGGTGGAGAAATTGCAGCTGTCATCATAGAAGGAATTCAAGGCGTCAATGGTATTCAGGTAGCTGAATCAGGATTTCTGACCGGTCTTTCGACACTAACAAAAAAATACGGCGCCAAACTAATCCTGGATGAAGTTCAATCAGGTTATGGCCGTACAGGAAAGTTTTTTGCCCATCAGTGGGAAGAAGCGTTATCTCCTGACCTTATCACCATTGCAAAAGGAATGGGAAATGGCTTCCCTATTGGAGGCGTATTGATCCATCCAGACATTGAAGCCAAATACGGTTTATTGGGAACTACTTTTGGAGGAAACCACCTGGCATGTGCTGCGGGACTTGCCGTCCTGGAAGTTTTGGAAGAAGAAAAACTTATGGCCAATGCCGATACCTTGGGTGAATTTTTAATGCGAGAGTTGAAGGATGGATTTCCAGAAATTCCTGCAATAAGGGGAAAAGGCTTGATGATAGGATTTGATCTTACAGAAGAAGCTGCTGGGTATCGTTCAGAACTAATCAGTAAGCACCATATATTCACTGGAAGTGCTGCCTCAAAAAACACCATTCGAATACTGCCCCCACTTTGCGTGAAACAGGAAGAATTGCAGCTATTCCTTAAGAGTTTTAGAGAAGTAATTAATAGCAGGAAGACCAAATAAAAGTCATGATAAACTTTACCAAATTTGAAAACATTGACCTTGCCAATAGTCTAATAGAAAAAGCACTGGCTTTCAAGGTAGACCCCAGGGTCAATCAAAACAAAGGCAATGGGAAACGTATCGGCTTGATTTTCTTAAACCCAAGTTTGAGGACAAGAATGAGCACCCAATTGGCTGCTTCCAATCTTGGCGTAGAAAGCTTTGTCCTCAATATGGACAAAGAAAGCTGGGCACTGGAGATGCAAGATGGTGTTGTAATGAACCAAAACAAGGTAGAACATATCAGGGATGCTGCTGCTGTCTTGGGCGGATATTTTGATATTTTGGCCATTAGAGCATTTCCTACCCTTACTAACAAGGAAGAAGATATCAGCGATTTTGTTATCAATCAGTTTATCAAATATTCTGGAGTGCCCGTAATTAGTCTGGAAAGTGCCATTCGACATCCATTGCAAAGTCTGGCTGATATGGTGACCATCCGAGAAAATTTCAAAGAAAAAAGGAAGCCAAAAGTAGTGCTTACCTGGGCCCCTCATATCAAAGCCATCCCTCATGCCGTAGCCAATTCATTTTCAGAATGGGCAATAGGTTGTGATTATGATTTGACCATCACACATCCCCATGGATACGAGTTGGATAAAAAATTCACAAATGGTGCTACCATAGAATACGACCAGACCAAAGCGCTTGCAGATGCTGATTTCGTCTATGTAAAAAACTGGAGTGCTTTTACTCCTTATGGCAAAATCCTTAGCGTTACAGGAGACTGGTTATTGAATGAGGACAAGTTCGGAGACAACACCCATGCAAAAGTAATGCATTGCTTACCAGTAAGGCGTAACCTTGAGTTGAGTGATGAAATATTAGATGGCAAACGTAGCCTTGTCCAGAATCAAGCAAAAAACAGGATCTTTGCTGCTCAGGCAGTAATTGACACTATGCTTTAAAAAACAATCCCTAATGGATATCAGTGTAATTAAAATCGGCGGAAACGTAATAGATCACAAGGAAAACTGTACGGAGTTTCTAAAGTTATTTGCTCATTTCCCCGGAGTAAAAGTACTTGTTCATGGAGGAGGAGTAATGGCAAGCCGCATAGGCAGTTCATTGGGGATTGTCCCCAATATGCACAATGGAAGAAGGATTACAGACAAAGAAACATTGGATGTAGTCACCATGGTTTACGCCGGCCTGATCAATAAAAACCTGGTGGCTGAACTACAAGCTTACGGACAGAATTCCATTGGTCTTACCGGAGCAGATGGCAATGCCATTACTTCAAGAAAGCGCCCAATAAAAGACGTGGATTTTGGTTTTGTAGGAGATATAGAAAACGTTAATACTACATTACTTGAAACCCTTCTGGGACAAAATATAGCACCGGTATTTTCAGCCATAACCCATGATGGGAAGGGGCAATTGCTCAATACCAATGCGGACACCATTGCCTCTGAAATAGCGACTGCATTGGCAAAAAGCCACAATGTGAAGCTTTACTTCTGTTTTGACAAAAAAGGTGTTTTAATGGATGCTGATGACCCGGAAACGCTGGTTCCTTTGATCAATGAAGACATTTTCAAAGCATTGCTTCAGGATCAGGTGATCCATTCTGGAATGATTCCTAAATTGGAAAATGCATTCAATGCGCTTAATAAAGGAGTGTCCAATGTATGGATGGGCTTACCCGAAAACCTGCTTCTTGCAGCTAAGGGAGAAAATGCCGGGACAACCATTGAATCGTTGTAATACGATTTCCATTGAATAACTATCATATTGTGGGGAATTGAATCCACTTTAACCAATAAAAATAATTGGAAGCTTTAGCAAAATTAAAAATTGAAGCAATTGATCTTCTGAAGTCACTTATCAGCACGCCATCTTTAAGTAAAATGGAAGATAAGACGGCTGATTTAATTCAGGCTTTTTTTGAAGACAAAGGAATAAAGACCAATAGAAAAGGTAACAATATCTGGGCTTTCAACAAGCTATTTAATTCAAGCTTGCCCACCCTTCTGCTCAATTCACATCATGATACCGTAAAACCGAACCAAGGTTATACCCTTGACCCCTATTCCCCAGTGGAAAAAGATGGGAAGTTATACGGACTTGGCTCCAATGATGCCGGAGGATGCCTTGTAAGTCTAATGGCCACTTTTGTATATTATTACGAAAAAGAAATGCCTGTGAACCTGGTCATGGTAGCTTCTGCCGAAGAAGAGATAAGCGGCCGAGGTGGCATTGAATCTGTCCTTTCAGAACTACCCGAACTTGAAATTGCCATCGTAGGTGAGCCTACGCTATTAGCTATGGCCGTGGCGGAAAAAGGCTTAATGGTAATAGATGCAGTGGTAACAGGAGTGGCAGGTCATGCGGCGAGAGAAGAAGGCACCAATGCAATTTATGAGGCCCTTGAAGACCTTGTGACGATCAGGGATTTCAAATTTCAAAAAGAATCTCCTTTTCTAGGGCCAAACAAGGTATCAGCCACCATCATAAATGCTGGTAGCCAGCACAATGTAGTTCCTGACAAATGCACTTACACATTAGATGTGAGGGTAACGGATGCCTATACTTTAGAAGAAGCATTTCAGGAGTTAAAAACCAATTTAAAAGCGGAACTTACCCCTAGGTCTCTCCGCTTAAAATCATCTTTTATAGCGGACAATCATCCAATGGTTCAAACCGCTAAAAAGATGGGCTTGGGAATGTATGGTAGCCCTACATTGTCAGATCAGGCCCTGATCCCTTTTCCTTCAGTCAAGATAGGCCCTGGGGATTCAGCCAGGTCCCATACTGCTGACGAATTTATTTATATTGATGAACTGAAAGAAGGAATCTCATTATATGTTACACTCTTGGAAAATTATTTTTCCATAACAAAAAGAACCACCCAATGAAGCTTTGGCAAAAAGACAAAACCAGTAAGAAAGAAGTAGAAGCTTTTACCATAGGAAGAGATCCTGAATTTGATCTTCTGCTAGCCCCTTTTGATGTAACAGGATCGATGGCACATGCCATCATGTTGGAGTCTATAGGCCTGCTAACAAAGGATGAGTTGAAGATTTTAATAAAGGGGTTAAAAGAAATCCGGGAAGAAATAGCTGAAGGGAAATTTAGCATTGCTCCGGGAGTAGAAGATGTACATAGCCAGGTGGAATTTTTACTCACCGAAAGGTATGGTGATGTAGGTAAAAAATTACACAGTGGTCGATCCAGAAACGATCAGGTTTTAGTAGACCTGAAATTGTATTACAGAAAGGCCATCAAAGAAACGGTAACGGAAATTGAAAATCTTTTTCAATTGCTTACCTCTTTGGCTGAAAAGCACAAAGATGACTTGATGCCTGGCTATACCCATACCCAATTGGCAATGCCCTCTTCTTTTGGTTTGTGGTTTGGCTCACTTGCTGAAGGCTTGGCAGAAGACATGGACCTATGGCAAGCTGCTTACAAATTGGCCAACAGAAACCCTTTGGGATCAGCGGCTGGTTATGGCAGTTCTTTCCCATTAAACAGAACCATGACAACAGAATTGTTGGGTTTTGGGGACATGCATTATAATGTAATCAATGCGCAAAACAGTAGAGGAAAAACCGAAAAAACGCTTTCCTTTGCAATGGCAGGTACAGCCGGGACATTGAACAGGCTAGCGACAGACTCCATTATGTTTATGAACCAGCATTTTGGTTTTATAAGCTTTCCAGATGAATTGACTACAGGGTCCAGCATAATGCCCCATAAAAAGAACCCTGATGTTTTTGAATTGATTCGCGCCAAGACAAATCAAATCCAAAGCTATCCACAGCAAATAATGATGCTGCTTACCAATTTAAGTACAGGCTACCACCGTGACTTGCAGTTGTTAAAGGAAACCACTTTCCCTGCATTCGAACAATTAAATGACAGTTTAAAAATCGCCCAGTTGATGCTTGAAAACATTAACATCAAACAAGACCTTCTAGATGATGGATTTTATGCGTATTTATTCAGTGTAGAAGAGGTAAATAGACTTGTTTTAGATGGTGTTCCCTTTAGAGATGCTTACAAAAAGGTAGGGATGGACATAGAAAAAGGCGCTTTTACTCCTGGAAAAAAAATCAAACATACGCATGAAGGTAGTATAGGGCAACTTTGTTTGAAAGAGATTAAAAACAAAATGGAGCAGACAAAGGTAGACTTTTCCAATGCGGAAAAAGCGGAAGAAGTTCTTTGGAAAAATAAGGCTTAGATGGAATCCTGAATAAGGTATACCATCACCGAAGCCATTAAATATCCTCCAAGAAAGGAGAAAAAATAAGGCCATGTCAAATCATATTGTTTGTACATGGCTTTTTTTGCGCTATGCGTAAAATCATTGATTTTTTGAAGTGGCTTAACTGGAAAAATTGAAAGGAATAATAATCCGTAACAAATTGTGAAAATAAACAAGGTTACCAATGTCTGCATAGCATAATTCATTTGACGCAAAGATAAAGTCTTATCAATAGCCTGCAAAAATTCAGGTTATATTTTCCATTTTTTTTATCAACTAGAGATCCAGGATGATCGCTTCATCTACCCTCTATATAGACTAGCGCTTTAAAGTGAAAATATTAAAAAAGTCAAATCTTCTATCTCGCTTTTTAAACTTATATTTCATTTTAGCTAAGGTAAAATTTGGAACAATTCGAAAGGAAAGCAAAATGGCAATGACCATCAAAATAGCTGAACCAATAAAAATATACTCAAAATCATAGCCCGCATCCACTATAACCCCATAAATGGCGGGTCCGATAGCTGAACTAAGCACCATTATAGAAGCGAAAATACTCCGTACTTTACCAATATAAGCGGTGCCAAATAATTCTACCTGCAATGCTGACATAATGGAATTGCCTACACCTGCCGAAGCACCCATTAAAATCATATAAGGAAAAATAACCAATGGATCTCTGACCTGCCAAATAAAAATAATGGCAATTAAAAAGGGAATAAGGTAATAAGGAAAAAATGTCCTCGCAGAATACTTGTCTATCAAAGGTCCGGAAAATAAAATGGCAATGGATCCTGCAATGGCATAAAAAGTAAGGCCTACAGCCATCCATTCAAGGCTCCATCCTTTAAAATCAGCTATTGCAAATTGATAAAAAAACAATCCTGTAACGGTAAAAGCCAATACAAAAAGGTTTGGTGCCAAAATCCAAAAACTCTTCGTTTTCATTATCTCCCATTGAGATATTTCTTTCTTGGTACCAGAAAGTGAAGTATCAACTGTTTCTTCGTAGACCACCAGTTTCTTCTCATCAATAAAAAAGTACAGGTACAAAGGAACCATTATCAATACAATTAAGGCATTTATTAAGAGCGATTGCCTCCAGCCAAAAACATTGATAAGGGCCACAACCATAATAGGCAAAGCTGCCTGACCGAAGGGATGTCCCAGAGAGGCCATACTAATTGCTTTACCCCTCCCTTTCACAAAATACTTGGACATAGAAGTAATGGCAATATGACTAAACAAACCCTGTCCTGCGATTCTTAAACCAAAAAATGCGACGGGTAACAAATACCAGTGATGGTTAAAGCTCATGAGAAGCATGGATAGAATAAAGACAACTGTGGTGAGTAATGTATATTTTACCAAGCTTACCTTATCGATATACTTCCCTACCTGCGGTAATAAAAAAGCACTTGCGATTGTAGCTATCATGTAATAAACACTAATCTGTGCATTTTGAAGCGAGAATTCTTCAATCAAATAAGGTACATAAAGTGCCAAAAGATAAGTCTGACCATACCCAGAAAGACAGGTCATCAATAGTCCAAAAGTTAATAACTTTTTATTCTCAAATACAAAATTCCAATAACTCATCGACGGCAAATATTTAAAAGAAAAATAAAAAAGGCTTTTAGGGAATCCGGGGACATTTTGCGAAATTAAGTAATTATTTAGGTTATAAAAACCAATTTACTAAATGAAAAAAAGATAATTACAAAATATAAATTTATATAGACAATTAATCCCTAATAATTGGATCAATTTCACTGATCCATAATCCCGAGCACTTTGGCAATAAAATTAAGATAATCGGCACAAAGGCTCGCCTTACTAATGGTATAGTGGTTTTTTTTTACTTATTTAGCTGTTTATAAACAGAAAATCTAAATTAACATGACTACCGGATTTCAACACCTTCATTCAGTTCTGGCATATATCGTTTTGGCAGGAATAATTTTTAGCTTTATTTCAGCCCTTTTCGGTGCTTTAAGTGGTAAAGAGTTTACCGAAAAAGACCGGAAATTTGGCTTAATTGGGATGATATTGGCTCACATTCAATTGTTGGTGGGTATTGGGGTTTATTTTTAAGTCCTTTAGGCTTATCTAACCTAAGTGGTGAAACAATGGGTGATTCTATGAGCAGATTGTATGCCCTAGAGCATCCGCTAATTAATATAATAGCGATTGCACTTATAACGATTGGGTATAGCAGAGCCAAAAAATTAACAGAAAGCAGAAGCAGGTTCAGAAGCATTTATATGTTTTATGGTGTGGCTTTCATTTTGATCTTAAGTAGAATTCCATGGGACGCTTGGTTGAATTAATCATCAAGAGACATGGATAGAAATGTACTTTTGGAAATTGTTTCAAAAAAAATGCCCTTTGGCAAGTACAAGGACAGGCTAATTTGCGATGTCCCTGAACATTATTTGATTTGGTATAAAAGAAAAGGCTTCCCACAAGGTAAATTGGGAATGTGGTTGGAAACGATGTATGAAATTCGTGTAAACGGTCTGGAATACCTATTAGATCCTTTGAGAAAAAAATAAAATAACCCTATTTATTGCCATAGTGTTGCAATTATTGAGTGATAAAGATATCTTTGTTTTTAATAAAGTATTCCAATCACTCAATTTGCTGCAGTGCGATTAATTTATCTACCAATTTTCATACTGGTAACGATAGGCAATTCCTTTCTTTTTGCTCAATCAACTCCTAGTTTTTCAATCAGTGGTACCATTTCAGATGAGTCTGGCAAACCAATGATGGCGACTGTGCTTATTCATGAGTTAGGTACAGGAACGGCTGCAGACCCAAATGGCGAATTCATATTAAAAAATTTAAATCCAGGAAATTACCATTTGCATGTTTCTCACCTGGGTTATAAATCGCTTACAGAAACAGTTTCCATCCAGAATAAAGATGTGAAACTTAATTGGCAAATGGAACCTTCGGCCATTACGCTACAATCCTTGACCATCGAGGCCAATCCATTCAAAAATGGACCCGTTGAACAATCCCAAACAATAGACGTAATTGATAGAGATTTTATAGAAAAGAATAATTCAGGCACTTTTTCCAATGCCCTCGAAAAACTACCAGGAATCAGCACTATAAATACAGGAGTCGGCATTAGCAAGCCCGTTATCCGTGGAATGAGTTCCAATAGAATCCAGGTCAATGACAGGGGTATCAAGCAGGAAGGCCAACAGTGGGGTGCTGATCATGGATTAGAAATTGATCCATTTGATGTAGATCGGGTAGAAATTGTAAAAGGCCCCGCTTCTTTAATATATGGATCTGATGGCATGTCCGGCGTTATCAACATCTCCCCTGCTCCTATTCCAAACGATGGTGTAATAAGAGGACATTTGATCAATAGCTATCAGACCAACAACAATATGCGTAGTCATTCGGCTATGGTTGAAGGAAATGAAAATGGGTTTATTTATAAAGGTCGGCTTACCTTTCAGGACTATCAGGATTATCGTGTGCCTGCAGATGAATTCACCTATGCCGGATATGTATTACCAGTTTATGAAAACCGCTTAAAAAATACGGCAGGAAAGGAAAGGCATTTTTCTTTAATGACGGGAATAAGAAAAAAATGGGGTAAATCTACCATTACCGTTAGCCGGTTTGGACAGCAGGCAGGAATCTTTACTGGAGCAGTCGGCATACCTAATAGCTATAACCTACAGCACAATGGTGATTATGGGAATATAGAATTGCCCAATCAGGACAATTCCCACCTCAAAGTCATCTCCAACACCACAATTCAATTGAATCAAAACTGGTTGGAAATTGATTTGGGATACCAGAGAAATGAAAGAGAAGAACATTCCTTACCTCATGCCCATGGAATCAGTTCAAGTGAACAAGGCGACCTGGCTTTGGGACTTTATTTAAATACCTACACGGCAAACCTAAGATTTAATCACCACATCAATAATAAAGAACAAGCCATTATAGGTTTTCAATCCAGTTTGATGGACAATCAATTTGGAGGATTTGAATTTTTGCTACCACAATTTCAATCAAAGTCTGCAGGCTTCTTCTACTTTCATGAATACCGGTTGAAGGACAATTTTATTTTGAATGCTGGATTGAGGGTAGATGTTGCCAAACACCAAATTGATGCACACTCCCAACCTACCTATAACAATGGAGAGGCTACTGGAAATGAAGTACTGAGAAACCCTGATATTGATCGTAATTACGCGAACCTGAGTGGGGCGACAGGCTTTTCATGGATTATTAATGAAAAAAGTAACTTCAAACTTAACCTTGGAAGTAGCTACAGAGCCCCAAGCCCCATAGAGTTGGCCTCTAACGGGATCCACCACGGAAATTTTAGGCATGAACTGGGCGATTCAAATTTTAATAGCGAGCGTAGCTTTCAGGGTGATTTGAATTTCACCTATTCTAAAAAAACCTTCTTATTGGATTCAGTCCTTATTTTGCCTATTACCTTGACTATATCTATCTTTCCCCTACTGCCATATTCTCAACATTAGCCGGCGCTGGAACGTTATGGGAATACCGACAAAACAATGCCATTTTCTCAGGAGGGGAATTAAAAATCCATTGGGCCATCCTTCCTAAATTACAAACATCAATAGCTGCGGAATACGTATACAGCCAAAATTTAGACACTAGTTTACCACTTCCTTTAACACCACCTGCAAGCGTATTAATGGGCCTTGAATGGGATTTACCTTACAATAATCAATGGCTGCCTGCTAGTAATATGTTTATAGAATACAGGCAAGTGGCCGCCCAAAACCGGGTGGATAGAAATGAAAGGGTGACAGAAGGTTACGGACTACTGGAAGCAGGCGTGGGTCTGGAGTTTTCGATGGCAAGGCAGCTTTTCAAATTCAGAATCAGTGGTAAAAACTTATTAAACAGCTACTATTTCAATCACATGAGCCGCTATAGGCTTTTAAACCTACCAGAACAAGGCCGAAATATAAACATTAGCTTAAAAATCCCCATTCAAATAAAAAATCAATAGCAAACGATCCCACTTCTTGGAAGTTAGAAAAGTTATGTCTATAATTGCAACACTTATGCAAATGCAACCGTATTGTATATAAAGACTATAAAGATGAAAACAACCAACATCCTGTTAACAAGCATTATTGCTTTTAGCTTCTTCTCATGTGAAACCACTAGTGAGGACCCTCAAGACTTAGTGGCCCCAGTAATTGACCACGCCGAATCTGAAGATGAAATCAGCCCTGATCATGGGGAGGTTTTTACAGAAACCATGGACCATATCCCTGTTAGTTTTTCTGTAGAGGATCCATCTGGTATTGGGCAAATAAAAGTAAATGTTCATGCAAATTTTGATGGGCACAGCCACGCAAGAGTTCTCAATGATTTCGAAAAATTAGCCATTGATGATATTTATGCGGTTGATGCCAGTGATCCTGATTTTCAATTTCAAGCAAACTCAACATTGGTAAATGTCAATTCAACTGCTACTGATATCTATTGGTCTGGAAGCAATTCAAGATTGAGTGGACCTGTTTTGGCAGGAATATATGACTTTTCTATTGCTGCTACAGATATTTACGGAAATCAAACCAGTTTTGCAGATGCTTCAAGTTACATCACCACGATCCATATTAGAACTGCTTATGCCCCTTCTATAACTGTCAATAACCTTGATGACGATGAACTGCTAGGAAGCCATGGAGAAACTTTGACTGTAACTGGTGAAATCAGCAAGCCTACCGATGATTTAAGTGCGCCACTGGCCTTTGTTTGGATAAAATTGGGAGAAGAGGATGACGATGATGACCACGATCATGATCATAGTGAAAGGGTAAGTAACGACGAACATGTTTACGACAAAATGTGGGGAAGCTCTCAATGGTTGGCAGACGGCCAAGGCCCTGATTTACCTAATGATCAATTGATTGACTTGGCAACACTTCTGACAGGTGAAAATGCGATCATCCTCCCTGCTACGGGCGAACATCTTGACCTTACTATCAGAGCTGAAGATGTTAACGGAAATACCACGGAAAAAATTTTCCATGTTGATATAGATTGATTGAAAAGATTCTTAAACAGATAAAAATAGAAAGGCGTAATGTAAAAGTTACGCCTTTTATCGTTCAACGATTTATTGATAACTGATGTAAATGGAATCCACATTGGTTTCCAAACCAAAAATAAAGTCAAAGGGAAACGATAAGCATAATTAAAAACGCACAACCACCTGACTTAAAAAATTTTGACTTGATTTTTTCAAGAATTGTTCTACCTTTTCTATCTTTATTTTATCTTTTGAGATCCTTCTTAAGATGGAATCATTAAAGCTTATAAAGCAGAAAAAAAGAATTATACCGATATATTTTAGAGAGAGCTTCATTTTCTTATGTTTAACAAACATACAACAATGATTAAACAATATTGTTTTCTTTAATACAAAAACGATGCGAAAAATTTCAGAAAATGAAAAAAATTTAGAAATTAAGCTATAGCGTCAACATTCCTAAGCGATTGAGTCCATTTGCAAGATTTTGAAGCCACCCTCTACACCTAAAACCAGGAAGTGCCTAATTGGCTTAAATCAAACAATTTCTTAACGGGCTTGTTCTCTGCCATCAATTTTACTCCTGCTTCAGGCAAGATTCCTTCTTCAAATGCCTTGCGTATTTCCTTC
>NZ_ATNM01000014.1 GCF_000427295.1 Cyclobacterium qasimii M12-11B
CCAGAATTATATGCGCATTACCAACTAAAAATTCAATAAGGTTAAACAGCAACTCCTTCAAAACAAACCCGGCCCTGAAAGGGACAAATATAATAGCACAGGGTGAAGCCCTGTGTGGAAAATCAATATTGCAACCTAAGCCCTGCAGGGGCGAAATATTTTGAGCAATTCGGGATTTATCTGTGATGAATACTTGTCCTAAATAAAGTTTACCGATTATTATTTAAATACAACTTTAGATTTACATTTCACCACCCCATTTCTCACCCTTTATTATAAAGCGGATTTTGAGTATTCAAATTAGCTTATAGCATTACTAATTTAAAATTGAGTCAGTACAATAAGTGAATCCAAAGGGGTTGGTGTTAAGATAACCGAACCCTGAGCGGAGCCGCCGGGATAGGGAAAGGTTTTAATTCCCTTGATCGAAAGCTAGTTTAATTTTTGAGGCAATTTCTTCCATTTCTTCTTTTGCCAACTTAAGTTTCGGTCGACTAAAATTGATATCATCCATACTCCTAAGTGGCACCAAATGGATATGTACATGAGGAACCTCCAAACCAATTACGGCCACGCCTATTCGGGTACATTTGATGACTGACTCCTGGGCTTTGGCTACTTTCTTAGCGAAAAGATGAAGACTAGAGTACAATTCATCCTTCAGGTCATAGATATAATCCACTTCTTCCTTTGGCACCACCAATACGTGGCCTTTTACCAATGGCATAATATCTAAAAAAGCAATATGTTGCTCATCCTCAGCAACAATATGAGCGGGGATTTCTCTGTTGATTATCTTTGTGAAAATAGAAGGCATAAGTAGGGAAGTTAATTAATAATCACAAAAAAATCCCGATGCATCGCAACCGGGATTAAAAAATTATAAGCTAATTTCTAACACTTCAAATTCAACCAAACCTGCAGGGGCTTGAATTTGAGCAATTTCACCAACTTTCTTACCTAAAAGGCCTTTTCCAAAAGGAGATGCCGAAGAAATTTTATTGGCTTTCAAGTCTGCCTCTTCTTCAGAAACAAGCATGTAGGAGACGGTCATCCCGTTTTTTACATTTTTTATCTTCACTGTGCAAAGAATTCCTACTTTAGAGTTGTCCATTTTGGAGTTATCCAATACCCTGGCATTACCAACGACATTCTCAAGTTTGGCAATCTTCAATTCCAAATGCCCTTGTGCATCTTTGGCTGCATCATATTCAGCATTCTCACTTAGATCACCTTTATCTCTTGCTTCAGCAATTTGCTTAGCAATGTCTGTTCTGCCTTTGGTTTTCAGGAACTGAAGCTCTTCTTTGAGCTTCCGTAACCCTTCTTCTGTATAATATTGTATGCTTCCCATATCAATTAATTGTTAACCTCTTATATAAATAAAATAACGGCCTCAACATTGGGACCGTTATTTTATGCTTCCTTTATTTTGTACTGGCAAAGATAAAATAAGAATTCATATTTTACAATTTAACTATCTTTTATTAAGCCATTAACCATGCCATTGGCCTGCTATTTTGGCCACTAGCACTTCATTTATTTTGTAGTAAGACTCTTTGGTCCACCCTGCTACATGGGGTGAAAACAGCACCTGTTTAAAGCCCGTTAGTTGTTCAAACGACTTTTTCTCAGCAACAGTTAGCTTCTGGAGTTTTTCTTTCTCCAGCACATCCAAAGCAGCCCCTTTTAATTTCCCATTCTGGAGTCCCTCATTCAGGGTTTCAAAACTAATGACTTCTCCACGAGCTGTATTGATCAGGTAAAAGGGTTTGTTAAACCCGTTGATAATTTCGGTGGTGAAGAACCCTTTTGTTTCTTCCGTCAGTGGCACATGAATACTTAAAACATCTGCTTTTTCCTGAATGGTCTCAAAGCTACATTCCTCAACAAATTCATTGCCAAAACCCTTCTTGTATTTGTCATAAGCCAGTACTTTAACGCCAAAACCCTGAAGCCGCTTTGCAAAAGCAGCTCCCATGTTCCCAAAACCAAAAACACCTACGGTTTTACCACATAACTCTTCTCCTCTATTTCCCTCTCTGTCCCAAATACCACGCCTTACTTGACTATCGGACTGTACATAATGATTAAAAAGTGCCAAAAGCATTCCCACAGCATGTTCCCCAACCGCATCTCTATTACCTTCTGGGGCAGCATAAAGTGCAATGTCATTTTGTTCCAGGTATTCCAAATCAATATTATCTAAGCCTGCACCTGCTCGGGCCACAAACTTTAAACTTATTCCTTTTACCAATAAAGCCCTGTCAATGGGCGTTTTAGAACGAATAACAAGCCCTCCATAGTCGGATAATATTTGAAGGATGCCCTCTCTATCTATATCGGGCCTATAATGTGCTTCGTAACCCTTTTCTTCCAACAACGGGACGATGCTTTCATGCATCTCGTCAATGATTAATATTTTCATGCGCTAATTAAAGATTCAATAACAAAGTGGCTACCATAAAATACACACCTAAACCCAACAAATCATTGGCGGTAGTGATAAAGGGTCCTGAAGCCATCGCAGGATTGATCCCCAATTTATCTAAAACAATAGGTGTCAATGTTCCCATAAAGGAAGCCAGCAAAACCACACTAAATAAGGCAATACTTACAACCAAACCAAACTTGACTTCCTTGTCATACAGAAATACCACAGTGGCCATCACAAACAAAGAAAGTACCAGCCCATTTAAAACAGCAACTAAAAGCACTTTAAGCAACCGCTTGGTCAAACTATCTGCAAATACGGACCTATTTGCCAAACTCTGTACGACCAATGTAGAAGACTGAATGCCTACGTTTCCCCCTGTTGCTGTAATCAGCGGAATAAAAAAAGCCAACGCCGTTACGGCATTTAGGCCCTCTTCAAAGAAACCTATAAATCCAGCTCCCAAAAGCCCCCCTACCATACCTATTAAAAGCCAAGGCAACCTGGCCCTGGAAAGTCTATATACCGAATCGGATTCTTCTACATCATCCGATATACCTGTCATTGCCTGTATATCTTCCTCTGCCTGTTCTCTTATCAAGTCCAGGATATCATCCACGGTGATTCTTCCTACAAGTTTGTTTTTAACATTTACTACTGGGACAGCCTCCAAGTCATACTTCCGCATAATTTCAGCTACCTCTTCACCAGCCATATAAGTAGGTACAGATATAAGGCTGTCTTCGTAAAGGTCGGCCACTTTAGTATCCGAAGAGGCAAGGATTAACTTTTTCAAGGCTACCCGACCTAGTAATTGCTCCTTATTGTCTACCACATAAATGCTAAAGATCTTCTCTACATTTTCAGCCTGTCTCCTGATTTCATCGATCGTTTGCACCACGGTCCAGTTCAGGTTGGCTTTGATGATCTCTTTAGCCATCAATCCACCAGCACTGTCTTCATCGTAACGAAGGAGCTCAATAATATGAAGCGACTTTTCTTTGGCTGCAAGATGGCTAATAACGGCTTCACGGTCATTTACCACCAATTGATTCAACACATCTACCGCGTCATCGGAATCCATGTGATCTATAAGCGTGGCCAACTCCTCCGGTGGCATCGCCTTGATCACTTTGTACTGCGGGTCCTCATCCAGCTCAATCAATATGTCTGCAGAAAAATCCGGATCAAGGGCCCTTAAAACAAAAGGGCCTCCATCATGTCCAGCTCATCCAATAAGGCAGCTACATCTGCTTTATTGGCATCCTGCATAGATTCCTGGATGGATGCTATGTGCTCGCCAGTAATGTTCTCCTTTAGTGCCTCCAGGTATTCCCTGGACAGCTCAAATGCTTTTATTCTTTCCAATCTTCTTCAAGTTTTTGGGTCAATAAAACAAATTCTGCTACCCCAAGCTGCTCAGCTCTCAAATCCAAAACCGGATCTGCTTTGAATTCCTCAGAGAGCCCCATAGGTTTTAGTGCATTTCTAAGCGTTTTTCTTCTAGTACTGAAGGCTTGCTTGACAAGTCTAAAGAACAATTTCTCGTCACAATCCAACTTCTCTACCTCATTGCGCTTGATTCGAATCACGCCACTGTTGACTTTTGGTGGGGGATCAAAAACTTCTGGTGGTACCGTAAATAAATATTCCACATCATAATAGGCTTGGAGCAATACACTTAAAATACCATAAGTTTTATTGCCTTTCTTTGAAGTCATCCGTTCCGCCACTTCCTTTTGCAACATCCCAACTACCTCAGTTACCAAATGCCTTTTCTCTAACACCTTAAAGAAAATCTGGCTGGAAATATTATAAGGAAAATTCCCTATGATTGCATGGGGACCGGTTAACTTTTCCCTGAAATCAAAATTCAGGAAATCACCTTCCATGATATTAAGCTTGTCTGAGCCGTATTTATTATTGAGGTAGGTTATCGACTCTTTGTCTATCTCAATAAGGTTTAAATCCCAGTTTTTTTCTATTAGGAAATCAGTGAGCACACCCATCCCTGGCCCAATCTCCAACACAACATTGTTGTCCATATGGCCAGTAAGCGACACTGCTATCTTCTCTGCTATATTTAAGTCTTTCAGAAAATGCTGACCCAAATGTTTTTTAGCTCTCACTTTGCTCATAATACTGATTTATTTAGGGGGAATTTAAGTCATCAAAAGTAAGCAATATAATGTAACGACCATAACATAAAACGGTGGCCCTATTAAATTAAAAGCGCTTAATAATTGTCTTTGGGAGACCAAAAAAAATTAAGAAAACAATTGTAAAACTGTTGATTCCAAACTGTTTAAAATGGAATTTAGATCAACGTGCTATCCCCAAGAAAAGGAATAGTGAAAGTGTAATTTCGACAATAAGGAATCCTATAAAAACAGGATTTACAGCTAAATCCCACTGCTTTTCATTATTTACCCTGAATTCTAAAGTGATAAGTAAGCATTATTCCTATAGGGATTAAATAGAAAAATCCCCTAAATCCACTTGAGCAAGCACTCAGTCAGAAGGCCTTATTTTCGAGCTTCATCAATTCCTCCTCATCCCTTTGAAAGGCAATTACAGGCTGAAAACTTCTTAGGCGAATGTCTTTCGGGACTTTCTTGTATTGGGCTCTCACCCATTCTACTGCTTGTTCACTTAAAAGGGAAAGTTTGACTTCGACAATGCCATCGTTTACCATTTCTAATTGTTCTGCCACTCCTTTAGAAAGGTCTATAATACGCCGGGAGCTCTTGGGCAAACGATCATTGACACGGACGATTGCCTCTAAACCATTTTGTTGGTTTGTTACTTTCAACAATGTCCCAAAAGGCAGGTGCTTGTGTGCCGCTGTGTATTCCCACATGTCATACACTTCACCATTGGCAGTTTTGCGTTTATGAAATCGCGTTCCGTAGAAACTAGCCACACCCTCTTGAATAATCAAAAGTGAATCTGGGGAGGAGAAAGGCGATTGCGCCATTGTCGCACTTCCAAAACCCAAGGTAAGCAATAGGCATAAAGCCAAAATTCTTTTCATAATACGTTTACTTACAATAATTATTCCAATTGGTTCATAACGACTGACTTTCAATGGATTCAGAGGAAATACTCTTCAAAACCACAGAGTAAATCGAAATCCAAACTAAATAAAAACACCTGGTAAAGGATGAAATCAGTTGAAATATAAGACGTTTGTTAGAGGGTCTTCAGACATTATTTATAATTTCAGAATAGTAATTTTTGTATCCCTTGTACAAACACATAAATTGAACGCAATTCTTTATTCCTTTACAGAAATCACTTCAAAAATAAAGAAATGCCCTTGTCCTCGTCTGTCTTTAACGTAAATTTAACCATGTTTAACGCTGGTTATTCAACAAAGGTCGCAACAAGTGGTGGAAGTACTAGAGAATCAGGGGCAATGGTCCCGCCAAAGCTTGGTAGATAAGGAACCAGTAAACATTTATTGTTATTGACCTGATACCAGCACAAAATTAGATATTTTGGCCTTAATTATCAATTTTCATTATAGCTTTTCATAATAATGCAAATCAAAATATTACATACTGCCGACTGGCATTTGGGAAAAAGGCTTCAAGAAGCCTCAAGACTGGAAGAGCAAAAACTTGTGTTAGAGGAAATCACAGCCATTGCAGATGCAGAAGCGGTCGATTTGGTTTTGATTGCTGGAGATATTTTTGATGGATTTAATCCCAGCCATGAAGCCATCGAATTACTTTACAGAACCCTTCGAAAGCTGTCCAAAAATGGGCAAAGGCCTATAGTAGCCATATCAGGAAACCATGACAGCACCCAGTTTATAGAAGCGCCAGATCCATTGGCAAGAGAAATGGGAATATTCTTTTACAGCAGGTACGATTCCATTATCCCAACGGGGAAACTTGACAGTGGAATTGAAGTGGTTGCTTCCGACAAGGGCTTCGTTTCGCTGAAATTACCACAATGGGATTTCCCTGTGCGCATCCTATTGGCTCCCTATGCCAACGAAGTATCTTTACGCACCTACCTTGGTGAAGGCGACAGAGAAAATGAATTGAGGAACGTATTAAAAGATAAATGGACAGCTCTTGCTGACCAATATTGTGACCCTTCAGGTTTAAACTTATTCGTCGGTCATTTTTTCTTCGTTAAAGAAGGATCTAAACCAGAACAGGAACCAGAAAGCGAGCGCCCCATTCTACATGTGGGTGGCACTCAGGCCTTGTACACTTCCAATATCCCACACCAAATCCAATACGCTGCTCTAGGTCATTTGCATCGCTACCATGCCACAAGTAAAAGTCCAATCCCTGTAGTGTATTCCAGTTCTCCGCTAGCCTATTCTTTCAGCGAGGCAGGACAAGAAAAACAAGTGGTACTTATCCAAGGTGAGCCAGGAAAACCAGTAAGTTATAGACCTATCCCACTGAAGCAAGGCCGGAAATTGGAACGTAAAAAATTCAGCGAACTAACGACAGCCGTGCAATGGCTGGAGGAAAACCCTTATTGCTTCGTGGAATTGACCTACGAAACAGATAACTCCATCGATGCGGCCACCAGGAAAAGCATTCTACAAGCGCACGATGGGATCATCAACCTTATCCCTCAAATCAAAAACCTCGGTGAGGAGACAGATAACCAGTTACAGGTAGAAGATTTAGAAAAAGACATGACGAGTTTGTTTAACATGTATTATAAAAGTGAAAAAGGACAATTACCTAACGAGGAATTAATGTCAGTTTTTAAAGAAATCCTTAGCCAAGACAATAAAATATGATTCCGTTAAAGCTTACAATACGAGGATTATACTCTTACAAAGAAGAGCAAACCATAGATTTTGAGAAACTTACCGCTGCCGGTATGTTTGGTATTTTTGGAGCAGTTGGCAGTGGTAAATCCTCGATTTTAGAGGCCATTCTCCTGGCCTTGTATGGCAGTACAGAAAGGCTTTCCGACAGGGGAGAAAAAAACAGCATGGTTAACCTTCAGAGCAATCATTTATTGATCAGCTTTGAATTCAGGGCTGGAAAAAACAATAGCCAGCATTTTTTAGCGAGGTATTCGGTAAAAAGGAATGCCAAAAACTTTGATGAAATCAAACCTGCTGAACACACTTTTTACATCAAGGAGGAAGGAGAAATCACGCCTATTCAGCAAAATGCCGAAGCAATCATCGGCATGAAAAAGGAGCATTTCAAACAAACAGTAATTATCCCACAAGGTAAATTCAGGGAATTTATAGACCTGACACCTGGGCCGAGAGCTGAAATGATGAAGGAGCTGTTTGGCTTGGAGCGATTTGACCTGTCCGCTAAAACAGGGAGTTTATTAAAAACGGTAAAAACGAACTGATTCGACTTGAAACCCAATTGGAGGGATTAGGGGATACTTCTGAGGAAGTTTTAAAAGAAAAGGCTCAAATAAGAAAAGACCTCTTAGCCACTGTCAAAAATGCTGAAGAAAGTCTGGAAAAAGCCAGCTTAAAGTTGCAGTCACTTGAGGCTTTAAAAAAGAAGCATTCACAACTTCTGAATTTCAAATCACAATGGGAACAACTTCAAACCCGCGAAACAGAAATTGAAGACAAAAAGAAAGAACTAAAAGCCTTCATCCAGGCGAATAGCCACCTTCGTCCTATCTGGAATCAGATAAAAGATTGGAAACTAGAATTGGAAAAGGCAACAACAGGAGCTGTCAATTGCAATAGGTTTAAAGAGGCATATACTGATGATATACGCAAGCTAGAACTTCAGGAAGGTGAGCTAAGAGAAAAGGCAGAAAAAAGACCAGAACGAGAGTCCAAAATCAGGGATTTAAAAATGGTGTTGGAGATTCAAGTCATTGAAAAAAGACTTATTGAAGCCCAGAATAAGGTCGCCTCTCTCCAACCTCGATTAAATGAAGACCTGGAGAAGCAAAAGGCCCTGGAAAAACAACTTTCTTCACTTGATCAGGAATTAGATAACAGTAGAAGTCAGGCCACAAGCACTCAACTGGCAAAACTCACTGGCGACATCAAGGATTGGAATACTTTTACAGAAAACAAAAGTACCCTAGAGCATGCTTTGGACCAGATCAAAACGGATATTGAGACTATAAAAGCCAAGGAGGAAAAAATATCAGTTACTACTCCAGACAAATTTAATGACCTGGAAAGCTGGGCTGATTGGGAAAACAACAACCTCAAAGCAATAGCAACAGCCAAAGAGCAGTTGATCGAAAACAAGGCCTTACAAGCCCATGTTAAAAATTTAAAAGAAGGTGAGCCTTGTCCCCTTTGTGGTTCCGTACACCACCCCATTCCTCTTTCCACCGATGAAACAGAAGAGCAAGTTACCGCATTTAACAAGCAACTTGATGATTCCCGCAAGACATTGGAGAAAATCCAGCAACTTTCCCGTCAACTGTATGATCAAAACATTCAACGAACCAATCAAACAAAGCTATTCACTGATAAAGAGCAAGAATTAAAAACCTTGAACTTTCAGTTTTCAACATTGAAAAACAGCCTTGTAGATGAAAGTGTAAACACTCTTGATGATTTAAAATTAAAACGTAAGAACCTTACTGATCAAATTGAAAAAGAAGAATCCATTCGAAATACAGCCAGGCAATACAGAACACAGCTGGAGCAGCTGCGACTACAAATTGAAAGTGGGCAGCAGCAGCTGAGAGTGGAAGAGCAGAAAACAATAGCACAAAAAAGTACGCTAAAAGCAAAGGAAGATGAAGTAAGTGACAAAAATTTCAGCAGTGGATACATGCAATCTTCTACCGAAACCATCAGGAAAACCATAAATACTGTTCTAAAAGACATTGAGGATACGGCCAATTTACTGGATGGAAAACAAAAAGTGCTGAAGGAAAAACGCAACGATGCGGCGACCAACCTGGCTAACCTGGAAAATTTCAAAAAAGACAAGGAAGAGGCTGGGCTTAAATTGGAGGGATTAACCAAAGAATTCAATGAATTAAAAATCAAGCTGGGTCAAACTGATCAAGAACTGTTGGAAAAACTTTTTAACAGTAACCTCGATGAAGACAAATTTGACCGTGAGATTAGAGACTATGAAAAAGAGTGTTCAATTGTAAAGTCTCATTTAGCCGCATTAGAAGCAGAGGAGGGCATTACAAACTTTGACCAAAGCCATTTTGATTCGCTTAAGGAAGAAACTGATTTCAAAAAAACAGAACTGGAAAGCGTTAGAAAGAAGAAAATCAATCTGGACCGGGACATTTCAGACCTTCAGGAGAAATTAGAGACAAAGAAAGGCTTGACGAAAGTGCTTGATGCCATGGAAAACAGGGCTACAAATTTAAAAGAATTGGAGCAATTGTTTAAGGGCAGTGGGTTTGTCAAGTATGTAAGCAGTATTTACCTGAAAGAATTGTGCAACACGGCAAATAAACGGTTTACCCAACTGACCAAAAATAGTCTACGATTGGAAATAGATGCCAACAATACTTTTTGGGTAATTGATTATTTGAATGAAGGCAAAAAGAGATTGTTAAAGACTTTGTCTGGTGGCCAAACTTTCCAAGCATCCTTATGTCTGGCGTTGGCATTGGCCGAAAAAGTTAAATCACTCAATCAGGCAGACCAGAGTTTCTTCTTTCTTGATGAAGGCTTTGGTGCATTGGACAAGAAATCACTCCGAATTGTTTTTGAGACTTTAAAAGCGCTTCGTCATGAAAACAGAATCGTAGGCATTATTAGTCATGTTGAGGAATTGCAGCAAGAAATCGAGGTTTTCGCCAATATTGTATTGGACCCTGAAAAAGGGAGTCAGGTATTGTACAGTTTCTAATAAAAGCAAAAAGCATCCCTGAAATACAGGGATGCTTGCAATAATATTCAAGGGCATAAAATAGGTTATACCTTGGCTTTTTCTGCTATTTTCAGTCTCAGGATAAAATCACTAAGTACATTCATATAATTTATAAATGCTTCGTAGGGACTTTCATAAGGGCTAAAGTATGCGTGAATGTCTCCATCAGAGAAAAACTTGGTACACATATAATAGAAGTGATCACTTGTCTGCAAGTAACGCCAATCTCTATTAATTTCCGGATCATCTAAGCTTTTGACTTGTTTTTCCAACTCAAAAAGCCTGTCGAAAGCCTCATCCTGAAGGTCATTCCCTAGCCAAGCGGTAAGGTCACGCTCTTCATCTGCCCAAGAAATAGGAGTTGGAACATTTATTTGGCCAACAGGAGATGCATTCGCAATCACTTCAGAAGGTGTAGAAAAATTAAAATTTGTTTGATGGAGTATGGCATCAGGAAGATTTCTCATGAATTCAAAAATCCCCGTTTCTTTCCATTGGTGTTCTCCAAAGGTTTCATAATCCATAAACAGGTTGATAACTTCATCCTCTTGAGGCACCTGGTTCAGCCAACCAATAAACTTATCAGTTGTAAGCGGATATTCGTTCCATGCTTTTTCTCCAAATCTAAAAGCGATGTCATCACTTAACCTAAAGTTTTTAAGCAGAACTTTTAATTTTGGTTCTTTAGCATTTACATAAACGAAATTGGGACTTTTCCAGCCAAGAATATGCTTGGCTCCCTCAGAGAGTATGCCTTCAAAACCCATTTTGGCCACCATTTCCCCGATATCATCTGAATAAATCAACTCAGTATTCCTAAAAACCTTTGGTTTGTAACCATTAAAGTGGTGCTGAATTTTCTCCTGGTGTAGGCTTACCATGTCTTTAAATTCAGTTTCACTCTTGAGTGCACACAGGGAGTGCCCATAGGTTTCGTTGAGCAATTCAACATGCCCGGTAGCTACCAGTTCCTGGAAGCTATGTAGCACTTCAGGCGCATAAGCCTCCATCTGGTCGAGAACAGTACCAGACAGCGAAAAGCATACCTTAAACTTACCATCATGTTTCCTGATTAATTCCAACAAAAGTTGGTTCATAGGCAGGTAGCACTTTTTTGCCACCTTATTCATGATGTTTCTGTTCGAGTAATCATCCCAATAATCATGATCATCCCCAATCTCAAAGAAGCGATAAGGTTTTAATCTAAAAGGTTGATGTACTTGAAAATAAAACAAATGGTTCTCATATTCTATTGGTTAACGGTTTGCTTATATATCCCAATTACCTTTTCGGCAACGTGCTCCCATTTGAGCTTTTTTAGTTCTTCTCTTCCCATTTCTTGAAACATTTTGGAAATTCCATTGTAATGCAAAAGCGCAAAAATAGCATCCGCCATAGCATCAATGTCCCAAAAATCAACTTTCACAGCATTTTGCAGCACTTCTGCCACTCCCGACTGCTTGGAAATGATTACTGGTGTACCATGCCTCACGGCTTCCAATGGAGATATCCCGAAGGGTTCCGATACAGACGGCATAACATATACATCACTCAAGGCAAACATTTTGTCTACATCATCCCCTTTTAGGAATCCGGTAAAATGAAATTTTGTCCCTATCCTCAACTCTGCAACCCTCTGAATCATTCGATTCAGAAGATCACCTGAACCTGCCATCACAAACCTGACATTTTCATCCTTCTCAATTACTTTTGCTGCGGCCTCCACAAAATATTCCGGCCCTTTCTGGAAGGTTATTCTGCCTAAAAAAGTGACAATTTTTTCAGGCACTTGCTTTACAACATTTGACTTAATAATACTGGCATCCAAAACGGCATTGTGCACCACGGTAACCTTGTCTTCCGGTATACCATATTTAGTAACAATAGTATTTTTTGTAAGTTGGCTTACAGCAATAACTTTATCGGCTGCTTCCATTCCCGCCTTCTCAATATCATATACCCTTTGGTTTACCGTTTGGCCTGAGCGGTCAAACTCTGTTGCATGAACATGAGCTATCATTGGTTTTCCACTTATCTTCTTGGCAGCTATACCTGCAGGAAAAGAAAGCCAATCATGGGCGTGAATGAGGTCGAATTTCTTATCCTTGGCGATCTGTGCAGCGACCAAGGCATAACGGGACACTTCCAGAATGAGGTCCTTACCATATTTCCCACTAAAATTAAATTTATTGGCAAGCACACCAGATTCGAGTTCATCTTGATCTTTTAACAAACGTTCGGTATGGTTATGATATTCCTCAGGGCTTAAGTAAGGCACCAAAAAGGAGCTCACTTCAAGATAGGTAAGGCTTTTCCAGATGTCCCGAAAGCGGCGTTCGCGGTAATCTATTTCAATTTCACTCGCATTTACAAACTCCGCCAATGGATCTTCATCTCCCCACAACTTTGGAACAACAAAAATCAGGTCTTGTTTGTGGTGTTCCATTCCCTTTACTAATCCGTAGCAGGCAGTACCTAAGCCACCGGAAATATGAGGAGGAAATTCCCAACCAAACATTAATACTTTCATAGATGGTTCTTTACAAGTTGTTGATTAAATATTTCATCCTTAACAATTCGCCTACACTCCATGCCTGCGATATGGCACCTTTTGGTCTATGAGGAGGATCTCCTTCATAAATCTCAGCAATAGTCCCTATCCCGTATTGTGTCATTACCTCATCAAAGCTACTGATCATGTTTTCCACCAGTTTTTTACCCTGCTTGCCATGTAATTTCAAATACCCTTCAGCAAAATGCCCCAATAACCATGGCCAGGCAGTACCTTGATGATAGGCATTGTCTCTTTCATTTTGATCACCTTTATAGTAGCCCTTGTATCTTGGATCACTAGGTGCCAAGGTTCTAAGACCACGATTGGTAAATAAATTTGCCTTAACCATCTCTAAAACCTTGTCTTTTTGCTCATTGGTCAATGGGCTATAAGGCAATGATGTAGCAAAAACCATATTTGGCCTTATGGACCAGTCTTTTCCTTCATCGTCTATTACATCGGCCAGATAGCCTTTCTTTTCAGACCAAAATCCCTCCACAAACGATAAAGCTACTTTTTCTGACAGTTCGAGAACTTCCTCATCTCCAGTCAATTCATGGTAAAAACACAAAGCATTGTACCACAAAGCATTGATTTCCACTGGAGAACCTATTCTAGGGGTAACAGGTCCATCTTTTGTAACAGCATCCATCCAGGTCAATCCAACTCCTTCTACTCCACCACTAATCAGACCATTTTCCTTTACATGAATTTTAAATACCGTTCCCTTTTTAAAACCATCGATAATCCCCTTACATTTTTCTATGTATTTGGATTTGATGGTTTCTTTGTCTCCCGTAAAAATAATATACTGCTGCAATGTCCAAAAATACCATAAGGGAGCATCTATTGAATTCATATTGGTCAATACTCCACTGCCTACATTTGGAAACATCGCTCCCTGCAAATCTTTGGACATGGAGTCCATGACATCCAGGAATGTTTTGTTATCCCCCATAGTCAAAGTAATACCGGGCAATGCGATAAAGGTATCTCTTCCCCACCAACCAAACCAAGGGTATCCTGCTATTACGCGTGTTTCACCATCTCGTCTGCTAATAAACTGGCCAGCCGAATTTTTTAAGCAATTCTCGAAATTATCTCTAGGTATCCGTCGACCAATTTCTTCGTTAAATTTGTCATGGAGGTCATCTGTTTCAGCTACTTTCAGTCCTGCAGAAAAAACAATACTCTCTCCTTTCTCCATCTCAAACTCAAAATATCCAGGAACATATAAATCTTCCTGATAATCATATCCACGCTCAATTTCTCTAATGTATTCTATATTATAAAACCAATCTGGTACTGGAACGAAGTCATTGGCTTTTGAAATCTGAAGGGATAATGGATCATAGGCATCATAGAGCTTGACCTGTACGCCATTTTTGATTTTTTAGTTTTTTATTTACATAGGTATTCGCTTTGGAAAGTCCATGATACCCTCTAAAAGCAAGAAATGGGTTAATTCTTAATTTTGTTGGTACAACTGCATCCACCAAAGTATACCTAATCATGACCCGATCCTCCGTTGAGTCTAGAATAATCTCCTTTTCTAAAATCACTCCTCCAACCCTATAAGTAAGCTTAGGGATTGGCTCGGAATCAAAATCCTCAAGGTATTTGTGTCCTCTTGGGGAATAGTTACCTGGGTATTTATTGATGCCCAAATTAAAGACAGCATCTTTTTGAACAATCGTTTCGTGCACATTGGATAGTAACACATGCAACTGTCCGTCTATTTGAGGTTGTGGGGCAACCAAGAGGCCGTGATATTTCCTGGTATTGCAGCCGATAATCGTTGTACTCGTGTAGCAACCCAAGGGGTTGGATCTTATAATCTCCTTATCCAAAGAGTAATTAAGGTTGATGAGTTGAGTCTTATCGAAGTGTATATAGCTCATTTAAACAAAAGTTTGAGGTTTTTATAAAAATACTTTAATACTTCGTAAAGAAAAATATTTAATATAAAAACTACAGCAAATAAGTAAAATGATAGAGGTACCCTCGAATTCTGGGCAAAAAAAAAGGAACTCAACAAGAGTTCCTTCGAAATTAAATATTTTATATACCTATCAAGCGCTTTCCTTTTGAATTTTCTCAAAATTCCTGATTGATTCCTCAAACTTTATCATATACATATGAACCTGATTGAGGTTAATGTATCTTATTTTGGGGCTTTTTTTGAAGGCTGAAGTAACTTAAACATGATCTACTAAATTAAATGAATTCTACAACGGACGCTTATCAAATAACATGCCACTTATTGAAGATAGCACCAACAATGGGCATAGCCAGTCAAAAATTTCTTGAAAACACCCTAACTCACTGCATTTCAACCATTCAACAAGTAAAAGAGATGATGAGCATCTCCTTGATATAAATTCACCTTAAGCGTTTAAGGTTTTGGATAATTAAATGACAAAAGCAGTTATAAAAAAAACAACCCTCCCTATAAATAGGGAGGGTTTGGGTGAAAGACCGGTTTCGAACCGGCGACCTCTGGATCCACAAACCAGCGCTCTAACCAGCTGAGCTACAATCACCATTTTTAATCCTTTTCTGATTCTTTTATCAGATGGGAATGCAAAGGTAATATGCTTTTTTCAGTCACGCAATACCTAGCTACAATTTTCTTGAAAATTTAAGCCTTTCACCCTTTTTTCTTCATTGAAGGCACCATTTTCGTAAGCTAAATGTCCAGACACAATGGTATGTGTAATTTTAGACCTGAATTTTTGTCCTTCAAAAGGTGACCAACCACATTTAGAAATCACATTTTCCCTCTTGACCTCCCACGGATCGTCCAAATCTACCAAAACTAAATCGGCAAAATAACCTGCCCTTAAATAACCACGTTTCTCAATTTCGAACAATATGGCTACGTTATGGCTCGTCTTCTCCACAATTTTCTCTAAACTAATCTTGCCATCATGATACATCTCCAGTAAAGCAACCAAACCATGTTGCAAAAGTGGCCCTCCCGAAGGTGCTTTGAGATAGGATTGCTCTTTCTCTTCTATCGTATGTGGGGCATGATCTGTGGCAATCACATCTATATTCCCTTCCAAGACTCCTTTTAATATGATTTCTCTATCCTCCGCTGTTTTAATCGCCGGGTTCCATTTGATGAAATTACCTTTAGTCGCATAGTCTTCTTCAGAAAACCACAGGTGGTGGATACAAGCTTCAGCGGTAATTCTTTTTTCTGAAAGCGGAAGGTTATTGTCAAACAAACCAACCTCTTTCCCTGTACTGATATGCAACACATGCAACTTGGTGCCATACATACGTGCCATATCCACAACAATTTTCGAAGCGTCGTAACAGGCTTCTTCCGTACGGATCTTTGGATGAAGTTTAACAGGAACATTTTCCCCATACTCCTTCTTGTACCGCTCTAAGTTTTCCTTGATGATATTGTCATTCTCACTGTGCGTAGCGATCAAAATAGGACAGTCTCTAAATATCGCTTCCAGACTCTGGGGATTGTCTACCAACATATTGCCTGTAGAGGAACCTTGAAAAACCTTCACCCCGCAGACATTGTTAACATCCACGCTTTTTATGGTCTCAATATTGTCATTTGTAGCCCCTAAATAAAAAGAGTAATTCGCCAGAGATTTTTGAGCGGCTATAGCATACTTTTCTTCCAGTAGCTCATGGGTTGTACTTTGAGGTATAGTGTTGGGCATTTCCATAAAACTGGTTACACCACCTGAAACAGCCGTTTTACTTTCAGTATAGATCTCCGCTTTATGGGTTAATCCAGGTTCTCTAAAATGAACCTGATCATCAATTAGACCTGGCAACAAGTATTTCCCGTTGGCATTTATGTCTATGTCCGCTTCGTAACCTGACAAATCACCACCCACTGAAAAGATCAAGCCCTCCTTTATATACACATCTCCTCGTATAATCTTACCTTCATTTACTATATTTGCATTACGGATTAGTATTCTTTTCATAGCATTTGTTTTTAATGGGTAGGTGCATGGGTCGAAACACCTCTTAATATTTTCCTAAATTTATAAAATCATGTCCGATCAGCTACCATCTTTTGATAATTTTAAGCTCAATAACCAACTTTTAAATGCTGTGAAGGAAATGGGTTATGAAAAACCTTCTCCGATCCAGGAAAAAGCAATACCATTGGCACTGGCTGGTCATGATATTTTGGGAATTGCGCAAACAGGTACCGGTAAAACTGCCGCTTATGTTTTGCCCCTACTTTTTAAAGTAAAGTATGCGCAAGGGCATCATCCCAGGGCATTGATCATGGCTCCCACCAGGGAGTTGGTCATGCAGATTGAAGAAGCCATTAAGGAGTTTGGTAAATACACTGACCTTAGGTACGTATGCCTCTATGGAGGTCTTGGCCCTAAGCCACAGATAGAAAAACTTCAAGAAGGTGTCGACATTATTATTGCCACCCCAGGAAGGTTTAGTGACCTTTATCAAAAGGGTGAAATATATACCAGAGACATCAAGACGATGGTTTTAGACGAAGCAGATAAAATGCTGGACATGGGCTTTCTTCCACAAATCAAAGCCATCCTGGAAGTCATACCTGTTAAAAGACAAAACCTACTTTTCTCGGCTACTTTTAGCCAACGAGTAGAAAATCTCTCTTATGATTTCCTCGAATTCCCTGAAAGAGTAGAGGTAGCTCCTCAAGCAACAACTGCGGAAACAATCTCACAGATAAAATATTTTGTTCCCAATATCAAAACCAAGTTAAGCCTGTTGGAAAAACTTGTGATGGAGGAGGATTTTGAAAGAGGCATCATCTTCACCAAATCCCGTATCAATGCAGACACTGTCTACAAATATCTCCAGAAACACCATTCAGGAAGCATCCGGGTAATTCACGCCAATAAGGGGCAGAATACGAGGATCAACAGCATGGATGACTTCAAAAAAGGGGAGGTAAAAATACTTGTCGCTACCGATGTCGCAGCAAGAGGACTTGATGTAAGTATGGTAAGTCATGTTATTAATTTTGACGTACCATTGATTTACGAAGATTATGTTCACCGAATCGGTCGAACAGGAAGGGCAGAAAATGAAGGCAAAGCAGCAACCTTTATAAACCCTGCTGAAGCATTTCACTTCGAAAAAATCGAGACAATCATAAGAATGATTGTGAATGAGCAGCCAATTCCGGGTGACATCACCTTACATGAAACTCCTTTTGAAGAAAAACAGGCATACGAAAGGGAAATAGACAAACAAAAAAGAGGCCACGACCCTGATTTTAAAGGCGCTTTTCATGAAAAGAAAGGCCCGCCAAATGCTTTTAAAGAAAAAGAAGAAAAGCGAGGGAATAAAAACAGCAAGGCCAAAAGGAACAGAAACCAAATGAAGAAAAAAAGTAAGCATAAAAACAATAGGGGTTATTCTCCCTATTTGTTTTTATGCTTAGCATCATTGTTCTAAGTCTTCACTAACCAAGGTTACACTTAGCTATTGATGGAATGTTTGTGAGACAAACTCAAGAACTACTGGAAGGGAATTTCTCCAATAGGTCCAATTGTGAGCCCCGTCACGAATTCTGAATTCATGAGGTATTTCCATTTTTCTCATGGCAATATGCACCAGGCTATTTCCTTCATAAAGAAAATCATCATCCCCACAATCGAAAAACCATTTAACCGATTTTATATCCTCTGGGTCATTTAACTCAAGTTGTCTTAAGGCCTGGTGTTTGTCAAAATAAGTCTGAAGCGCAGCCTTGTCCTTAACCTCCACCTTACCTTTCGCCATTCTTTCCTGGAAATCTTCAAAACTGGAATTTCTTAAAGAAGCGCTTAGAGGACAGGCGGAAGAAAACAGATCGGGTCTATGCATGGCATAGAAATAGCTACCTCCACCTCCCATGGACAAGCCTGATATGGCCCTGTATTTTTTCACGCTTTTGATGCGATATTGAGACTCCACATATGGCATTAATTCTTCGAAAAAGAAATCTTCATACCGCCAATCATTGGTTAAATCATTAAAATATCCTCTTTTACCCGTATTGGCATCAGGCATCACGATGATCATTGGAGTGGCTGAACCATCTGCAAATGCCTCATCCGCGATGCGCTGTACTTCCCCAAACTGAACCCATCCTGTTTGATCATCCCCTGCCCCATGTAGCAAATAAAGCACTGGGTAGGACCGCTGTGAATACTCATAACCGGGCGGTAAATAAACAGCAAACTTTCTTTCCATGTTTAGAATCTTACTGTCCATGGTCAAGGCATCAAACACCCTACTTTCCTGAGCTATCAGGCCTGAAAGTGTCATGAAAAATAAAGGCAAAAGAATACGTATAATTTTCATTGTTCTTATGGTTTATGTTTGGGTAGGGAAAGTAAAGAATTATTCCTTGTTATCCCTTTTTTTCAGGCCTAATTATCCTATGAGTTCTTAAAAACGGCCTTTAATTTTATTGTTTACCCAATTAACCATTGGCTATTTTTTACTATTTTGTCATAAGAATCGAAACTAACTTATTCCTTTTGCCATGAAAAGAAGAAAGTTTTTATCCAAAACCTCCCTTGCACTATTGAGCACTGGCTTATTTGAGGCTACTGATTTATCCTTTAGCATAAAGCAAGAACGAAAGTTTAAAATAGCCCTTAACCCAGGGATCATAGGAGTCAAAGCAAATCTGCAGCAAACGCTGGATTATGCCATTATTTATGGATATGAAACCATTAGCCCTTTCGTGGAAGAAGTAATGCAACATTACTCCGAACAACAATTAGCAGCATTAACAGGAAAAATGAAAGCCCATAACATTGGTTATGGCTCCACCAATATCCCTGTTGAATTCAGAAATGACAAACGTAAGTTTCTGGAGGATTTTAAAATGTTAGAGGGATTTTGTAAGGCCATGGAAAAACAAGGCGCCACGCGAATCAACACATGGATCATCTCTTCCCATAAAGACCTCCCCTATAATGAAAACATGAAACAACATGCTTTTCGACTAGGAGAATGTGCCAAGGTAATGGAAGATCACGGTATTCGCCTCGGACTGGAATACCTGGGAACGAGACCATTACTCACCCAAAACCGATATCCATTTATAGCCACTATGAAAGGAGGTCAGGAACTGATTAATGCAACCGGCCAAAGCAATGTAGGTTTTGTATTGGACTCATTTCATTGGTACACTGCCAATGACAGCAAAGCAGACATCCTCCAGCTAAAGCCCGAAGACATTGTGGTAGTAGACATTAATGATGCCCGAAGAGGTTTTACCAGAGAAACCCAAATGGATGGTAAGCGTGAATTACCATTAGCAACAGGTGTGATTGACCTCAAATCATTTTTGGAAGGCCTGGTAGCCATTGGATATAATGGACCTGTCAGAACTGAGCCCTTTAATCAGGCACTCGATGAAATGGACAATGAGGCTGCATTGATAAAAAATAAAGCTGCAATCATTAAAGCCCTCGCCTTAGTCGGCATGTGATCTGTATTTTCAAACCCGACTCGCAAAAGCCTATAGGGCTTAGACGAATTTACGAATACTCATCATATAGCCCATGTGAAGGCCTTCATGGAAATTATTAAAAACAATGGCATCCTCAACAGAGCTTAGATGAAAGCCCGTTTTGGTGGTTTTTTCGTGGAAAGAAATAAATTTACCAGTCTGATAATCAGACTCTGTTTGTTCTATTAATCCCATTAATAATGATTTCAATTCCTCCTGTTCCGCAGCTGTTACCGGCTCATTGGGATTGGTCCCAATCCCATACTTTCCGAACATCTCATCAGACACATGTCCTTGCAAGCCTGCGCCTTTATAAACGAGTCCTTGCTGGGCCACAATGACATGCCCAATATTCCAAATAAGATTATTGTTAAACCCCTGAGGTATTTTATTTAACTGCTCAAGGGTATAATTTTCAAGAAAATTGAGGTAAATCCCCCTACTGGTCTTCCAGGTTTTAAATGTAGCTTCCATTATTAATACAAGAGGATTGGAAAGGCCTTTTACCTATGCTAATAATCTAAAAGGCCTCTATTCTTCAATAATTATTCATTGTCCCGAGAAATAACTCCACCATGTTTCAGTGGAGAGAGACGGAATTCTTAAATACTTAGGATTGCTTATTTTTTTGGAGGGCTGATCATGATATGGGCACGATGAGTACCTGGATCCATTATCCATGGCATTCCCGGCACATCAGGTTTCAAAGCCAAACCTGTACTTTCTTCAGTAGCCCAAGGGATATAGACCACATATCGAAGATAGGTATTGTCAACCTTCCCTTTGGAGGCATCATAGTCAGCTTTATCTGCAGTCAAAACATAAAGGGCTGCCGGAGCATCCGGCATTTTCAAACCACCACTTTTGGCTTCCTCTTCACGTGTATCAAATACCTGCTTAAAATTTTTACCTTCTTTTTTAAGCACTCTGCCTCGTTCCATAAAAGGCTCAAGGTCTTCGTGGTAACAAGAAACACTGAATCCATCTGCCTTAGGATCGTCAGCAATACATATCATTTCATTACTTCCTTCCCTCAAAACTGTCCATTCCCCACTGGCATCATAACCATAAACTTTGGCATCTTTCCTGAAATCTTCCGGAGCAGCCAAGACTGCCGTCTTTATTTGAACAGATTTATCAGGAACTTGCTGAGCATCAACTCGGCCTATCAGAAATAAAATGAAAAGACTAATCAATAATTTTTTCATGGCTATGGCTACTGTAAGGTTAAATTAATTTTTAATCAATATACTCAATCTTTTGATTTCATTGAAAAATTATCCGGAAAACCTTTCAACAGCAGCAATTGATTAATGATCACCTTTATAAAGAAGCATTTTTTACTTGAATTTCAACCCTTACCATCAATGGACAATCAAATGAGCTGAGGAACACTGCATCAGGAAAACCCAGTATAGATAAATCGAATCCTATGGAATAGACAAAGCTCGAAAGTGATTCTACCATAAAAAAAGGGCTGGAACTTTAGCCCAACCCTTTTTCAAATAGCATTAATTGATTTCAAATTACCTTTCATTACGGTTATTGACGCGATCCACAGGCGTTCTATGCTCTCTATTGGCCAAATCCCAAGCAGTATGAAATATCAATTTGGCCCTCTTTTCCATCAAGTCAAATTCAATCTTATCTACGGTATCTGTTGGCTGATGATAATCATCATGCACCCCGTTGAAAAAGAAAATTACTGGAATATTGTGTTTAGCGAAATTATAATGATCAGAACGGTAGTAAAACCTGTTAGGGTCATCCTCAGCATCATACCTATAATCCAAAATCAGATTGGTATAGGTGATATTGTTGTATTCATTGACAATCTTGAGTTGAGAAGACAACATTTCAGAACCAATCACATAAATATAATCCTGGTTATCAGCATCTTCGTACTCATAATCAATCCTACCTACCATATCAATATTGATATTGTTAACGGTGTTTTCAAGAGGGAAAATTGGGTTTTCTGAATAATACTCAGACCCAAGTAAGCCTTTCTCCTCACCAGTAACGTTTAAAAACAGGACGCTTCTTCTGGGCTTATAACCATCACTTGCTGCTTGTGAAAAAGCTTCTGCTATCTCCATCACGGACACTGTACCGGATCCATCATCATCTGCACCATTGTTTATTTCACCAGTGCTACTCACACCTACATGGTCATAGTGAGAGGATATCACCAATACCTCTTCCTTTTTATCCGTACCTTCCAGGAAGGCCATCACATTTTCAGTACTTACTATGTCTTTCTGTTTTACCACCTGATAGACTACTTTCTGAACCGGAATAACTGAAGGATCATTTTTAGCTGCTTCTTTTAACTCTTCCACTGCTGTATCGAAGATTTCTCCCATTTTAATCGAACTAACCATAAACACTGGTTTTTGCTCAGTTGGTTTATCAAAACCCATTCTCCCTTTACCAGACATGCTTTTATATCTATTAGCTATTCTGTCAAAGTTTGCTTGTCCTTCCATGGTTACGATGATGGCTCCGGCAGCACCTGCTTCCATTACTTTAGCTACTGCTTCACCTAAGCTTTCACCAATGGCCCATAAGCCTACTAATTTTCCTTCAATAGCTACCTTTGAAAGGTTTTCCTCAGTCGCCAGGCCTAAAAACACCAATTCCGACTTCCTTTTTTCTTCATATCAGCATCTCCAACAAAAACAAAATCCTCATTCAAGGTTAATTTATTCTTGCCCACCTTAAGGGATATTTCTTTCCAACTAACACTCGATAATTGGAAAGGTTGCAGGTAGCTTCCATCAACAGGACCTTTTAAGTTTTTTCTTTATAAAAATTAACCAGGTACTCAGCCGCTGTTTTTTGTCCCTCTGAACCTGTATCTCTTCCCTTCAACTCATCCGAAGCTAAATAAGTCAAGTGCTTTTTCAAATCAGCGCCTTGTATGGTTGAAGCATATTTTAAAGAGAGGTCTTCTTGCCCAAAAGTTGGACAGGAGATCGAGACAATAAGTAATACCGCAACAAAAGTTAATTTATTTTTCATTTTATATATTTAAGTGATTACTAATTAGCATTATCTGCTAGGCCCAAAAAATTCAAAAGGTTAATAAGAAGATATTTAAGCATCAATTCAACACCTAAATCAGCTAATATTTTTACCTTTGCGAATCGTTACAAGGTATATTGGTCTGGCCAAAATTAATCATATTTTATCTTTTTATGAAAATCAATCTCTCTTCATCCGAAAAATTCAGAAATAGACATATCTCACCCTCTGAAAATGATCTTCAGGATATGCTTAAAACCATAGGAGTTGACTCCCTGGAAACCCTAATAGATGAGACTATCCCAAAAAACATCCGGTTAAAGCAGCCTCTACAATTACCCCCTCCACAATCGGAAAATTCATTCCTTAAAACTTTTAAGGCCACAGTAAGTAAAACCAAATTTTCAAATCTTATATAGGCTTGGGTTATTATGACACTTTGGTACCAGCTGTCATCCAGCGAAACATATTAGAAAACCCAGGGTGGTACACGGCATATACGCCTTATCAAGCCGAAATAGCTCAGGGACGACTAGAAGCCTTGATTAATTTCCAGACCATGGTCAGTGAACTTACTGGAATGAAATTGGCCAATGCCTCACTACTGGACGAAGGAACTGCCGCAGCAGAAGCCATGGCCATGCTAAGTGCAAGCAAAGGAAGAAGCAAAAAGAAAGCCAGTACCTTTTTTATAGATGAAAAAGTTTTTGAACAGACAAAAGAAGTGTTAAAGACCCGAGCGGCTCCTATAGGAATCTCTCTAAAAATCGGGTCATTGTCTGACCTTGACCTTACCGATCCAGATCTATTTGGCATACTAATACAGTATCCAAATTCCGATGGCGAGGTTATCGACTACAGCACACTAGTAGCTTCAGCTATTGAAAATGAAGTTTCCACGGCATTCAGTACAGACCTTTTAAGTCTCACCTTACTTAAGCCTCCAGGAGAAATGGGAGCAGATGTGGTGATAGGAAGCACCCAGCGTTTTGGTGTTCCTATGGGATTTGGCGGACCTCATGCAGCATTTTTTGCTACCAAGGAATCTTTCAAAAGACAAATTCCAGGCAGGATAATAGGCGTTTCAGTAGATAATTCAGGGCGTAATGCTTACCGAATGGCTTTGCAGACCAGAGAACAACATATAAAAAGGGAAAGGGCCACCTCCAATATCTGTACTGCTCAGGTTTTATTAGCCGTGATGGCTGGTATGTACGCAGTCTACCATGGTCCAAAAGGACTAAAAGCCATTGCTTCACGCACCCATGGTTTGGCTGTAATGACAGCGGAATGGCTTAATAAGCTTGGCTTTGAGCAAATAAATGAAGCCTATTTTGACACCATTCGTTTCAAGGTGGACGAAGTACAGAAAGAAAAAATTCGTGCTTTCGCTTTGTCAAAAAAACTTAACTTCAGGTATGAAGAATCCTATATTCTACTGAGCTTTGACCAGGCAAAAACAAGGCAAGATGTTGTTGACATCTTTGAAGTATTTGCAAAATCCACCAATAAACTTCAACCAGAGATTCCTGAAATCCCTAGTCAAATTGAGTCAACCATACCTTCTTCACTAGAACGAGAATCCACTTACCTTGAACATGAGGTATTCCAAAAATACCATTCAGAGCATGAAATGCTCCGTTATTTAAAAAGACTGGAGAACAAGGACCTTTCCTTGGTGCATTCCATGATTTCATTAGGCTCATGTACAATGAAGCTTAATGCAACTACAGAGATGATCCCAGTTACCTGGCCAGAAATTGGCCAGTTGCACCCATTTGCTCCTCAGAATCAGGCAGCGGGTTATTATGAGATGTTTCAAGACCTCAGAAATTGGCTAAGCGAAATCACTGGATTTGCCGACACTTCCCTACAGCCCAACTCTGGAGCACAAGGCGAATATGCAGGGCTAATGGTGATACGAGCATACCATCAAAGTAGAGAAGAGGATTTTAGGAACGTAGTATTAATCCCTTCTTCAGCCCACGGAACCAACCCTGCATCAGCAGTGATGGCGGGAATGAAGGTGGTAATTATCCCTTGTGATGAAAAAGGGAATATAGACGTAGACGCTTTTAAAGAAAAGGCAGCTGCCCATAAGGACCAACTTTCAGCCTTAATGGTAACTTACCCTTCTACGCATGGCGTTTTTGAAGCAGCCATACAAGAAATCTGTGAACTTGTCCACGAATATGGTGGTCAGGTATACATGGACGGAGCCAATATGAACGCTCAAGTAGGACTTACAAGCCCTGGAATGATAGGCGCTGATGTTTGTCACCTAAACCTCCACAAGACCTTTTGCATCCCTCATGGCGGAGGTGGACCAGGCATGGGGCCTATTTGTGTCGCCAAGCATTTGGTTCCTTTCTTACCAGGAAATCCTTATGTCAAAACAGGAGGAGTAGCAGCCATCACCCCTATATCATCAGCTCCTTATGGTAGTGCAAGTATATTGCCTATTCCTTATGCTTATATTGCCATGATGGGTGAAGAAGGTTTGTCCAAAGCCACGAGAATTGCCATCCTGAATACCAACTATATTAAATCTCGTCTAGAGTCGGATTACCCTATCTTGTATACAGGCACCAATGGGCGGGCAGCTCATGAAATGATCCTCGATTGCAGGGCGTTTAAAGAAGCAAGTGTAGAGGTAGAAGACATAGCGAAACGATTAATGGATTATGGCTTTCATGCACCTACCGTTTCATTCCCTGTACCGGGAACCCTTATGGTAGAACCTACTGAATCAGAATCTAAAGAGGAACTTGATAGGTTTTGCGATGCAATGATCTCCATACGTCAAGAAATCAGAGAAGTTGAAGAAGGAAAAGCAGACAAAGTATCTAACGTATTGAAAAATGCGCCCCACACAGCAGCTGTTGTCATCTCAGATACCTGGGAACTGCCTTACAGTAGAGAAAAAGCCGCTTACCCTTTGCCTTTTGTCAGAGAGCGCAAGTTTTGGCCATCTGTTGGTAGAATTGATGCTGCTTACGGAGACCGTAACCTGATGTGTAGTTGCATTCCCACATCAGAATTTGCTACTGAAGAAGCATAGACTCTAAAGGGATAAAAACAGAAAAACCCCAATTTGCTGATGCGAATTGGGGTTTTTCTTTTACAGTCAGTTATTTTAAACCACCTGTCATGTTTTCAGGTCTTACCCATTCGTCAAATTGTTCATTTGTCAACAATTCAAGGTCAAGAGCAGCCTCTCTCAGGCTTGTTCCTTCTTTATGGGCCTTCTTAGCTATTTTAGCTGCATTTTCATAACCAATATGTGGGTTAAGTGCAGTAACAAGCATCAGACTATTTTCGAGATGTCTTTTTATGAACGGAATATTTGGCTCAATTCCTACCACGCAATTGTCATTAAATGACACACAGACGTCACCTAAAAGTCTGGCAGAAGTTAGCAAATTATTCACCATCATTGGCTTGAACACATTGAGTTCAAACTGACCACTCATACCACCTACAGAAACGGCAACATCGTTTCCTATGACTTGAGCACAGACCATGGTCATCGCTTCTACCTGAGTAGGATTAACTTTTCCTGGCATAATAGAAGAACCTGGTTCATTTTCAGGGATTAGGATTTCACCTATTCCAGATCTTGGGCCAGAGGACAACATACGGATATCATTGGCAATTTTCATCAGGCTAACGGCCAGTTGCTTCAAAGCCCCGTGGGTTTCTACTATGGCATCATGTGCCGCCAGCGATTCAAATTTATTGGGAGCAGTTACGAAAGGATTGCCTGAAAAATGAGCAATTTTCTCTGCTACTAACGCTGCATATCCATTAGGTGTATTCAGCCCTGTACCTACTGCAGTACCACCAAGTGCCAACTCCGACAAATGCGGAAGGGTATTACCAATAGCCTTCATGGCATGGTCTAACTGTGCCACATATCCTGAAAACTCTTGCCCCAATGTCAATGGAGTTGCATCCATAAAGTGTGTTCTTCCTATTTTAACCACCGTCATGAATTCATCAGACTTGGCTTTTAGGACATCCCTAAGTTTTTTCGCACCTGTGAGGGTTGTATCTATCACCATTTTATAGGCGGCAATGTGCATTGCGGTAGGAAAAGTATCATTAGAGGACTGAGATTTGTTCACATCATCATTGGGATGAATTTTCTTTTTTCATCCTGTAAACTTCCACCTAAAAGTACGTGGGCACGATAGGCCACCACTTCGTTTACGTTCATGTTTGACTGTGTTCCTGAACCTGTTTGCCATACCACAAGTGGGAATTGGTCATCAAGTTTCCCTTCAAGGATTTCATCACAGGCTTGACTAATTATATCTGCTTTGGCTTGGTCCAAAACGCCCAATTCCGCATTGGTCTGAGCAGCAGATTTCTTCAGAATTGCAAAAGCATGGATGATCTCCAAAGGCATCTGATGTTTCAATCCACCGATTTTGAAATTATTGACAGATCTTTGGGTTTGAGCACCCCAGTATTTATCAGCTGGAACCTCTACCGGCCCCATGGTGTCTTTCTCTATCCTGTATTCCATTATGTTATATATTGATAATTTATAAATTGACTAATTATTCTGCTAAAATACGACAGGTCAGGCATAATCCATAAAGCAGAAGGAAATTCTTGTTTGATTAGGGGTGATTTAGACCTCAAGTCTTAAAATTATTTTGCACAATAGGATTTAAAGCAGCCTATCCTGAGCTTTTTCATTATGTGATTCTAGTAATAGAAGGGCTATTGCTTTTCCCGAATCAGAGCTTCATCAGTTCATGAAAAAGCGCTTTGCTTTCCTGCACTTTTCGCTTAAAATGTGTCCAGGCAAAGCCATAATTCGCTAATCCTACAGAGAAACATAAAAGCGCCAATTTCCAATCCTGGACAACTGAAAGAAACAAGACCGTCAAGCCAAATGAAACGATGGCCCAAAATCCAAGAAAAAACGATGCTCCAGGGAAAAATGAATAATTCAATGATACCAGACAGCCTTTAGGAAGTGGTGAAATTTCGCCTTTGATTAAGGGCAAAAAACTATCTGCCTTGTCAATAATTTTTGAGATTCTGAAGCTATTCTCACCGATTTTACCATTAAAAAAAACAGTCTTGCTACTGGGCAAGAATCTTGTCTCATCAAGGTAATCCACGCTTTTGGTGATCAACTCAAGCCTATCGATCACCTCTTTACTTCTAAGGGTGCTCACAAAAGCCTCGCTATAGTCAGGAACCAGTTTCACCATACTGCAACAAATAAATTAGGTGAGGCTTTAAAGAACAGCAATGCAGGAGATTTCTACCGCTACATCCTTTGGCAAACGGCTTACTTCCACTGTCTCTCTTGCAGGAGGGTTTTCTTTGAAATACTGCCCATAAGCCTCATTGATAGTCGCAAAGTCGCCCATATTTTTGACAAAAATACTGCATTTGACAACATTGGAAAAAGTTAGTCCTGAAGCCCTTAGTATTGCTTCAAGGTTTTTCATAACGGCATGTGTTTCCTCCGTAATATTGGAGTTAAGTAATTCTCCTGAATCTGCATCAAGAGCGATTTGTCCGGAAACAAACAGCATACCATTGGCTTTTACTGCCTGGCTGTAAGGACCTATTGGTGCCGGAGCCTCCAGAGAATTTATTATTTCTTTGGCCATAATATTTTTAGGGATTTAATTGACTACAAATTAAACTTTATTCATTTAAATAATCAATTAACTAGAGAAAAAGCAACTAGTTGACGACTAACTTAAATCCCTCCCCATGAAGCGTAATGATCTGTACACTGTCATCCGTTTTTAGCAATTTCCTAATCTTGCTCAAGTATACGTCCATACTACGGGCATTAAAATAGCTATCATCTCCCCAGATTTGTTTCAGTGCGAAAGAGCGGCTTACATTTTCATTCAATGAAGCTGCCAGTAGGCGAAGTAGCTCATTTTCTTTTGAAGTAAGCTTATTGGTCCCCTGTGGTCCTTCAAGTAATTGCTTGTCATAATGCAAGGTGAAATTGCCAAACTCATAAGATTTCAAAACTGTCTTTTCTCCTTGACTATTCGTCCTCCTTAATATGGCATTAATTCTCAGCAATAACTCCTCCATACTAAAGGGCTTGGTGATATAATCATCGGCGCCAATCCGGAAGCCTTGAATAACATCTTCCTTCATGTTTTTAGCTGTAAGGTAAATGATAGGGATACTCTCCTCTACCTTCCTTATCTCCTTACCCAAGGTAAAGCCATCTTTTATAGGCATCATCACATCCAGCAAACACAACTGGTAATAGTTCTTTTTGTATTTGTTCCACCCCTCTTCACCATCCCTACATAAAATAACCTCATAGCCTTTTACACCTAAGTATTCTTTTAAAATATCCCCTAGGTTTGGGTCATCTTCAACCAATAAAATCTTGATCTTGCTCATTTATTTTTGGGTAAGTTTATAGTAAAAACGCTTCCTTGTCCAGGTTCGCTGTCTAACTTTATAGTTCCTTTATGCGCTTCCACCATGGTTTTGACATATGAAAGTCCTAAACCAAAACCTTTGACATCATGTAAATTACCAGTTGGCACTCTATAGAATTTATCAAATATTTTCTTCTGGGCTTCCTTACTGATACCAATCCCCTGATCTTTTATGGAAATCGTAAAATCAGTTTCGGTTTCATTGACGCTAATTTTTATTTGAGGAGCACTTTTTGAATACTTGGTTGCATTGTCCAGTAAATTGTTAACAATATTATTTAGGTGAAAGACATCAGCATCCAGTTGACCCGAAATGAGTGAATACTCACTACTTATGGTCCCTCCTCTATTTTCCACTATTAATTCAAAATGACTCTTAGCAGCATCAATAAGTGACTTTAGGTCCACTCTTTCTAATTTAAGGTTGAAATCCTTCTTTTCAAGCGCTGCAGCATGTAGGACCTGCTCAACCTGCTTTCCAAGTCTAATGTTTTCATCCTTGATAATATTCAAATACCGCTTACGCAGTGATTCTTCTCCAAATAAATCAGGGTCCTGTAAGGCTTCTACCGCCAAACTTACCGTAGAAATTGGTGTCTTAAACTCATGGGTCATGTTGTTAATAAAGTCATTCTTTATGTCAGAGACTTTCTTTTGACGAATGATAACTTTAATGGCGTATACAAAACAAATAATAATAATGCACATAAAAACCAATGAGCTACCCAATGGTAAAAAAACCTGTCGTATTAGATAATTTTGCTTTTCGGGAAAGTGGATCACTAAAAAGTTCTCCACTCCCAACAAATCACTGGGGAAAAGCTCCGCTTTTATGCCGTTCTCCTTTAGGAAGTTTAAATCAGCTACAGGCCCGATCCCTACAATATTATCTCTGTTATCAACAATTCCAAGTTCGAACGGCTGGTCAATGTTTCTATTGATCAATTGGTCCCTCACTTCATTTTTAACCACAGTTGTGTCTAGCCTATTTAGTATATGTTGATTGCCCTGAGCAAGTAATTGGTGGATCACCACCTCTACCAATTCAATTTTCATATTGGCCTTAACAATGCTTTCGGCTACGTTTCGAGACACGTTTAGTTCCTCAACAATATAATTTTGGCGCCTATTGGCATATTGGCGTTTGCTCAATTTCTGATCCTGTTCACTCAGAAAATTTAAGTATCGTTCTTTCTCTGCCAATAGAATGGCCAATTCATCAGGTGTGAATAAGCTGGATGCCATGGAGGAAGACATGGTGAAATACTTCTCAATTTGACTAAAATTTTCAGGATCGCCTTCTCTGGTGGCAATTAATTTCCGGAAAGTTTGAGAAATTTGTGGAATAGGCTGGTCAAAAAGAGAGTCTAGAACAGATGCCCTGTTGACGGCTACTTTCCGTCTTCTCACTTGCACTCTAATGGGCTCAATTGGTTCCAATAATGCCTTTTGGAAAATGGTGTCTCTTGCGAGGGAACTCAATAGAATATCACTTGCTTCTCCTTTCTCCACCCGCTCCGAAGTGCTGGAAAGTGCTTGAAACACATTTTGCTCAAAACGTTCTTCATTGATTTTAAGCACATTGCCAACCCAATAGAACTGAAAGCTTATCAAGCCTAAACTAGCCAGGGACATTAAAAAGACAATTATCTTTATACTCGTTTTTGACATATTACAAATCTAAATGATATCCTCCTCTAAATCATTTCCTTAACTTTATTTAACAAAAACCATATAAAATAAATTTACCTATCTGCTCTTTAATAACCTCAATAAATTCAGCAAAATTCCTTTTCCTAATGACTTATCTCTTTTGAATTTTAACTTTAACATGCTTTATATATCTTTGCCTGCTAAATCAAAAGCGATGGAAATCAAAAATCAACAATATTGCATAGGGGAAATCCCTCTACTGGATATCGCCCAAAAGTACGGAAGTCCTGTATATGTATATGATGGAGCCAAAATCCTTCATCAGGTAGATGCTTTAAAACAAGCTTTCTCTGATGTAAAGGTTAAAATAAAATATGCTACAAAAGCGCTTTCAAATATCAATATTCTAAAATTGATGAAAAAGGCTGGCACTGGTGTGGACGCAGTTTCCATTGAGGAGATAAAACTTTGCCTACATGTAGGCTTTTCCCCTGAGGAAATCATGTACACACCAAATTGTGTGGATTTTGATGAAATCAAGCAGGCGGTCGCATTTGGTGTAATGGTCAATATTGACAGTATTCCTATGTTAGAGCATTTTGGAACTGAATATGGCAACACTGTTCCCATCTGTATTCGATTAAACCCTCATATCTTAGCTGGAGGAAATGCTAAAATATCCGTTGGTCATATTGATAGTAAATTTGGGATTTCCATACTTCAATTAAAGCATGTACTCAAGGTCGTTCAGGCTTATGAACTTAACGTGATAGGCCTTCATGTACACACTGGATCTGATATATTGGATGCGGACGTTTTTCTTAAAGGAGCTGAGATATTATTTGATGCCGCCAGAGAATTTAAGGATTTAACTTTCCTGGATTTCGGTGGAGGATTTAAAGTAGCTTATAAGGAAGGTGATATCACCACAGACATCCAAGATGTAGGTAAGAAAGTTTCTGCTGCTTTCCAGGCATTCTGTAAGGAATATGGACGGGAGTTAGAAATATGGTTTGAGCCAGGGAAATTTCTGGTCAGCGAGTGCGGTTATTTACTCACAAAAGCCAATGTGGTAAAACCAACTCCAGCAACAACCTTTGTAGGAGTAAATTCCGGACTCAATCACCTATTAAGACCAATGATGTATGATGCTTACCACAGCGTTATAAACATCTCTAAACTTGATGGACCGGAAAGAGTCTATACCATCGTCGGTTATATTTGCGAAACAGATACTATAGCAGCTGATCGCAAAATCAAAGAAGTAAAAGAAGGCGATATTATCGCAATAAAAAATGCTGGCGCTTATGGCTATAGCATGTCATCTAATTACAATTCAAGGTTTAGACCTGCGGAAGTATTAATAATAAATGGAAAGGACCATCTTATTCGAAAGAGGGAAACCATGGACGATATACTTAGAAATCAGGTTTCTGTAGATTTTTAAAAAAAAGGGGCGAAAATATTTCGCCCCTTTTTTTATGTACTTTTTTGTGATTTTTTCCAAAATACATGATAGTAAATTCATTTTTAAATCCACCAAATAAAACTTGGGAAATCCCAATAATTCCTCCAATTAATTATTCCTTAACACAATTTGCATATACGGAATTTATTCTATTATTTATTAAAATATAACAGCTAATAAGGATTTCATTTAACTGTATTTTAATCGCATAAAATAATATTCCAAAAATTGAATTGCATTAAATGGCTTCCGTAAGACAAAATTCATTATTTGAAATGGTGATTTTGGCAAACTTAAGATTAACTGTTTTTTAAATAAAAATGAAAACTAAACTTAACTAACTTTTAAATTTTATTTAATGATGGCATCCAAAACAAAGGCAATAATGCAGGTCCATCTGGACCAGCAAAACAATGGGGGAATCGGAGAGGACCTATTGGAATACGCAGAAACAATGAGTGAAGCGTTGGGAATGGATACAATAAGCATCCACAAGGAAATGCAAAATGGTGATTTAAACCATTTAATAGCCACATTTAATAGGTATTTTGGTGAATACATAGAATTATTAGATTCTGATCATTCAGTTGGATTATGATTTCCAGTTCGATTTAGGGCAACTTATTTAAATTATAATAGCAGCAAAAAAAACACCATGTGAAAAATAATTTTTTGAATCTTAATTAAGGGTAACAGCAACCCCATTGTTTAAAATAATCCATTCTTTTAACTGGCCCAATTGGCCTTAAAAAATCTGTAAACAGCAAAGAAAATAATTTTTTAAATTACATTATCAGTAAGCAAAAGTCATAAAATGGTTTATAAAGGGATCGAAATCTCTGAAAAGAATCATTTTATGACTACTTTTTTTACGGTCACCTTTAAACCCGGAATAAGTAAGTTGTGCACAAAACGATGCACGCTTGCCTGAGAAATTTAAAAGCCAAACCATATCCCAAGCGCCACGTTAACCTGCTCTACGTCCTGGCTCCACCAGCTTCCGGCCACTCGTTTCGGAGGCTTGCCCTGACCAAAGTCAGGGGATTAGTCTAGAAATAACCCGAATCTTCACAAGGCCTCTGATTGCTTTCAAATCCTTTAATTTCCCCTAAAACCTTCTCTTCTTTTTATAAAAACGTTGTTACCAATATCTTTATGAATAGAATTTAAAATAAGGGTCTTGCCAATTTCCTTAACTTTAAATTTCCGGTTATGCATCCACAAATCAACTGAATGATTGACTAGATAAATGGGCATTGAGACGCATTGCCGGAACTTGGTCCATATCAACCTTAAGGAACTAAATTGGCTCAGTGTTTTGTTTACAATGTAACATATAGAAGGCAGGAATCTGCTAAAAAAATCAATCTTCATTTTCTTGCCATAGGCTTGCTCTTTTGCATTTAACCTTTAAATCTTATGGTCAGGATCATTTCAATGGTCCTCATAATTCGATTAACCAATGAGAAAATTAAGAAAGCAAGCTGAAATTTAGCATTTTTATTTACTCATTATCTAAAGAATTGGTCAAGTGGCCAATTATCTGTCTAATCTCTGCTGAAATCATTTCAACCAGAAATGTTAATTACCAGCAAAACGAGGCTGCCGCACCCTTTCCCGCCTCAACGCGCCAATAGAAAAGGCATTCAGTGACGATTTACTCGAAACCAGCTCATTAGCTGATGGGATCAAAAATCAGTCATTTCGTTTCTTTTTCCGACTCTACCTTACGGTAGACAAGTTCATCACAGCGGCGTTATGGTGCATTTGCGACCTTTGATAAAACGGTAGTTATTGAACTTCTGATTTCTTTGGTTTTAAGAGAAAAACAAAATTAAGATATCTGATTGCATTTCAGAAGATATTGCCATCGTAAAAAAACCATATGATTATGGTATAGTAATCAAAAAATATATTATATTTAATTCTACAAATAACCAACAAACCAATGTATAGGAATATCAACAGGCTCTTACAGTCTGACTTAAGACTGAGCGAAGATGAAAAGTTAAAATTATTAAAATACTACATCAACGATTTGAAAAATGAACAAATAAAAGGGGCTAACCACCCCTTTTTATTTGTTCATTTCTTACTTTTCTTCATCAACCCGACTGTAAGCTTGTTCAAAGCATCTACTTTTTCCTCAAAATCACCCTTTAAAGTATCCCGGTATTTATTGATATTCTCTACCATTTCATTTATATCATCGGGAATAATCTCTTCAAATAGCTGCCGTAACCTTTTGGCGGTGGTGGGGCTTTTTCCATTGGTACTTATTCCAATTTTAATATTCCCCTTTGTTACAATCCCTCCGAGATAAAAATCGCAATATTCTGGTGTATCAGCTACATTTACCAACAGGTAACGCTTTTTTGCATCATGATAAACCTTTTTGTTTACTTCTTTATCATCCGTAGCGGCAATCACCAAATGCTTTTCATTTAGGTATATTTCATTGTAAGCACCTTGTACTAAATTGATATTGGAATTGTCTTTTGCTATTGTGCTTATTTCTGCCAAAAACTCCTTGGAAACTACCGTCACCTTAGCATTGGGACTTGATTTCAATAGAAAAGTCAATTTTTCCAAACCAACATTCCCGGCGCCAACCAATAAAGTTTCTAACTGATGTACTTTTAAGAAAACCGGGTACAGTTCGTTCATTCTCTTTTCAATTCAGTTTATTTTCATAGACTACAGCCTCATAAAGAGCCTTCAACTTGGGACTCTCCCGAACCACATCACCAATGATGATAATGGCCGGTGCCCCCACTTGGTCTTTCTGGGCTTTCTTCTCTATATCTGCAATGGTTCCAGCAACGATTTTCTCGTCACGAGTTGTTCCACGTTCTATTATGGCTATGGCTTTATCAGAAAAACCTTGCTCTTCATAAATCCTAACAATCTCTTCAAGTTTCCTGGTCCCCATTAGTAGGACAACAGTAGCTTTGGATTGACTAGCCAGCAATAAATCTCTGGACAATTCCCCGCTTGAAGTAGTGCCAGTAATCACCCAATAACTTTCTGAGATACCTCTTTTTGTTACCGGAATACCTGCAGCAGCAGGAACGGCCACCGTGGAAGATATACCTGGGACCACCTCTGCCTTTATTCCAAACTGTTGAATATAATCAAGCTCCTCTGCCCCCCTACCAAACACAAAAGGATCGCCACCCTTAAGCCTAACTACATGGCCAAACTTTTTGGCATAGTATACACACATCCTGTTGGTTTCTTCCTGTGGATTTTGACGGCTTCCATTTCGTTTACCGACAAATATCTTTAAGGCTTTATCAGGAGCATGATTAAGCAGGGAAACATCTATTAGCGCATCATATAGGACAACATCTGCCTTATTTAATGCCAAGACGCCTTTTAAGGTTATCAATTCCGGATCACCGGGACCAGCACCTACCAGGGTTACTCTTGGTCTAATTTCATTCATCATGCATTTACTTCTTTTGCTCTGTATTCGCTGATTGCTTCAAACACCTGTTCGGCAATTTTAAAATAGGCCAAAGCAAATTCTTCTGACGGTTGATTCTCTTTAAGTTGGTAAACCAATTCCGAAAAAGAAGCAGATAGATTGATCTTCTTCGTTTCGGTCAGGTGCTTGTCAAACTCAATTACAAGATTGGCAAAGCTATTGGTATTTACGCCTTCAGCAGTAAGAATTGCTTTCCCAGCATTCATCATACTTGTATAGGTTTGATAAATACCATCAGACCATTTTTCTGCTTTCAAACTGTCTTCTGCATCAGCCAACTTCTCTCTCGCCTCTAGCAATAAAGTGGACACCAAATCAATAACCACCCCAGCACATTCACCAACACCTATTGCTTTGACATACGCTTCGTCATTGCCCCAATCTACAAAATCGCTTTCCGTAATATTGTCTGTTCCAGCAAATGGTTTTAATATTTCATAGAAATACATTTGACCCTTGCGTTCATAATAGGCAGCATAATTTTCATCTTTCTCTGCACCAGATTTGTAATCATCAAGTAGGGCACGCAAACTCTGTGGTCCTCTCTTACTTGGAACCTTAATCACCTTATCGGCAAATTTTCCTTTACCATCACCAAAAGTGGCTCCGCCTAGCAATACTTGTAGCGCTGGCAGAACAGCTTTACCTACTTTCATTGACATCCCCTGGAAGCCAATAGAAGCCATATTGTGCTGACCACATGCATTCATACATCCGGAGATCTTAATGTTTAGGTCCTTATTCAATAAAAATTCAGGATATTCATCTATTATCACTTTCTCCATCACTACTGCAGCACCAGTACTACTGGCAATTCCCAAATTACATGTATCGGTACCTGGGCAAGCGGTAATGTCACCTACGGAATTGTATCCGTAATCTACCATTCCCAACTTCTTAAGTTCTTGGTAAAAGAAAGGAATCAATTCTTCTTTTACATCTCTAATCAAAAGATTTTGACGGAGTGTGAAACGGATCTCATCACTGGCATATTTTTTAACAAGAGCTGCCAATTGACGGGCTTCTTTTAAATAAAAGTCTCCAAGATGCACTTTGACACCAATAGAGAAATAACCAGCTTGCTTTTGATTCAAAACATTGGTCAGTTTCCAACGTCTATAATCCTCATCTGTAGGAACTGTAAATTCAGGCACCACAGGATTAGGCAATTCACTGGCAGCATCACTGGCGGTCGTATCGATTGGGTAACTTTGAAATGGAAGGGCAAGTTTCTCCTCGGCTACCAACTTCAAGAACTCTTCCACACCAAGATTATTGATAAGGAATTTCATTCTTGCTTTCATCCTTTTGGCTCTCTCTCCATGTCTGTCAAAAACCCTTACGACTCCTTCTACAAATGGAATGATTTGATCAGTCGCCAAAAATTCATGAACCACATCAGCATGTCTTGGTTGCGAACCTAATCCGCCTCCTAGAAGTACTTTAAATCCTCGTACTTCCTTGCCATCTATTTGCTTAACCTTAGGGATAAATCCAAGGTCATGAAGATAGGAAAGCGCCGTATCTTCGTCGCTTGAAGAAAAACTAATTTTAAATTTTCGACCCATTTCCTGACTGATAGGATTCCTCAGCATGTACCTGAAGGTAGCTTCAGCATATGGGGTAACATCAAAAGGTTCTTTCGGATCAATTCCTGCTGTCTCTGAAGCAGTGACATTCCTTACAGTATTGCCACATGCCTCTCTAAGGGTAACATCATCCTTGTCCAATTCTGCCCAAAGTTCTGGGGTTTTGTCCAGGCTTACATAGTGGATTTGAATATCCTGCCTCGTAGTGATGTGCAATCTACCCGTAGAGTATTTTTCTGATACATCACAAATTCTATTCAGTTTCCCAGAAGTTACCCTTCCATAAGGCAATTTAATTCTGATCATCTGAACGCCTTCCTGACGCTGCCCGTAAACACCACGCGCTAAACGAAGACTTCTAAATTTTTCTTCGTCAATTTTCCCGTTGCGAAACAAGGTTATCTTTTTTTCCAGTTCTAGAATTTCTTTTTCTACTACTGGATTTTCTATTTCAGTTCTGAAACTTTGCATCTTAAATATTTTTCAATTGTAGCTGTTACTAATTTGTTAGGATTTATTGGCTATTACACCCTGCTCATGCAATCCACATTCTTTTTGGGAAGATTCCCACCACCACCTTCCGGCACGGGCATCTTCGCCCGCTGCTATGGCACGTGTACACGGAGCACATCCAATACTAATAAAACCCTTGTCATGAAGCGTATTATAAGGTATACTATTCTCCTTAATATAAGCCAACATTTCCTCCATCGTCCAATGCAATAAAGGATTGTATTTCAAAATCTGGTTTCCCTCATCCCATTCCAATATCTGCATATTTTGACGGTTTGGGCTTTGCTCTGATCTAAGACCAGTTATCCAAACCTTTTTTCCGCTCAAAGCACGCTTTAACGGTTCTACCTTCCTAACGTAGCAACATGATTTTCTATTCTCTACGGATTGATAAAACCCATTGATTCCATTTTTACTAACTAGCTCTTCTACAGAAGCTGTTGTTGGATAATAAGGCTTTATAGACAGACCGTATTTCACTATGGTTCTAGACCAAAGATCATAAGTCTCATAGAATAGTCTTCCGGTATCCAATGTAAAAACTTCTACAGGCAGCTTACTTGCAGCTATCTTCTGAGTAATCACCTGATCTTCTTGCCCAAAAGAAGTTGAGAAAATAATTTCTCCAGGAAATAGATCAACCAAAAGGCTCATAGCGTCCTCCATAGATAGTTTCTCTATCCTTTGAGTAAGCTCTTTAATTTCATTTTCTTGACTCATAATGCTTCATTTTTCTGGAAGTAGCAGTGGGTTAGAAAGCTACCTTTAATCCTGGACTATAAGGTACAGCCAATAGGAACCACAAAAGTACACAAAACCTACAAATATTATAGAGTAAATGGAAAAAAATTACTCCCTCTCCAAAATATCTTGTAAAGTTTTCATTTCCAATATTTTAAGGGTCTCGTCTCTCACCTCTGCCATCACCATATTAAGGCCACACTTCTCTTGGCTGGCACATTCCTCACAGGGCTCATAATAATTTAAACTTACGCAAGGTAATAAGGCAATTGGCCCATCAAGTAAGCGTATTATTTTAGACAATCGAATTTCATTGGGCAATTTGATTAGGTAGTAGCCTCCACCTTTGCCTTTTTTACTACCAAGAAGACCTGCTTTTTTCAATTCAAGCAGAATATTCTCTAAAAATTTATGCGAAATATTGTGGTGAGCTGAAATCTCCTGAATAGGTACCGCTCCCTGATCTTTATGTTTACCTAAATAGGTCAAAGCATGAAAGGCATATTTTGTTTTTTTAGATAGCATGGGCAATTGTAAAAGGTTTCTTCGAATTAAAGATAATCACTTTCCATCGAAAATTTAATTTCCTGTGACTGTTTATGTCCATTCAGGGCAAAGTCGGCAACAAATAAAAAACAAGAGCCTGATTTTCATCAAACTCTTGTTTCCTCAATGTATATATTTCAAATCTAAAGTTAGATCAAATCAACACTTCTCTTAACAAAAGCAGTTAAGGCTTTCCCTTTCAAAAGTCCCTGAGAAACCAAGGCCAGGTCAAATGCCTGCTTCGCTAGTTTCAATTGAACTTCTTCATCTTCTGTTTTTAAGATTTTATCAATCAGTGGATGGTTGCCGTTGATTCCTACTTTATAGTTATCGGGCATCGCACCATAGAAGCTCATTCCTCCACCATTCTGTGCCATGTCTTTCATCCTACGCATAAACTCATCCATAGTGATTGTTACTGGCAATTCTTCAGGGCTTGCACCTTCTATTTCTACAGAATAAGCTTTGTTAGCTATTGACTTTTCAAAGAGCTCTTTAACCTTATTGGACTGGTCTTCGGACAGTAGGCTTTCATAACCTCCATCTTTGTCAATCAACTTATCCACCACATCGGCATCCACCCTTTTCATGCTGGCATTTTCCAACTTGCTTTCCAGGTTTTGAATAAAATGACTGTCGATTGGAGAATCCATCAACAACACATCGTAGTCCTTTTTATTGGCAGATTGGATGAATGCATCCTGGCTGTCAGCATCAGTCGCGTATAGATAGACTACCTTGTCGTCTTTACCTGTCTGAAATGGTTTTACCTTTTCCTGGTATTCGTCAATTGTAAAATACTCCCCATTAGTGTTGGTAAGCAAGACAAAATCCTTTGCTTTATCATAGAATTTATCTTCAGAGATCATTCCGTATTTCACGAACAGTCCAATGTCTTTCCATTTGGATTCATAAACCTTTCTGTCCTTTTTGTAAAGCTCTCCCAGTTTATCCGCCACCTTTTTGGTGATGTAATTGTTGATTTTCTTAACATTGCTGTCTGCCTGTAAGAAACTTCTTGACACATTAAGTGGTATGTCTGGTGAATCAATCACACCATGAAGCAGCATTAAAAATTCAGGAACAATGTCTTTTACTTCATCCGTAATAAACACCTGACGGCTAAAGAGTTTGATTTTGTTCTTTTGAAGCTCAAATTCATTTTTAACCTTAGGGAAATAAAGCACTCCTGTTAGGCTAAATGGATAATCCACATTTAGGTGAATCCAGAAAAGTGGATCTTCACTCATTGGATAAAGTTCCTTGTAAAACTTCAGGTAATCTTCATCTGTAAGCTCACTTGGTGAAAGCGTCCAAATAGGATTGGTTTCATTAATGATATTGTCAACCTCAACCGATTTCCATTTCTTTTCGCCCTTGTCGTCTACACCATCTTCAACGTTCTCTGATTTGGTGCCAAATCGAATTGGAACAGGAAGAAACTTGGCATATTTATCGAGAATACCTTGTAGTTTAAACTGATCAAGAAATTCTTCAGATTCACTATTGATATTAAGTGTAATCTCTGTACCTCTTTCAGTTCTTTCTCCAGGCCCTATTTCAAACTCTGTACTTCCATCACAAGTCCACTTGGCAGGCTCCGCGCCTTCTTGATAAGACAAAGAGTCTATCACAACGGTATCCGCAACCATAAAGGCAGAATAAAAACCTAAACCAAATTTCCCAATAATCTCATTGGCATCCTTGGCATCTTTAAATTTCTCGACAAATTCGGAAGCACCAGAAAAAGCAATCTGATTGATGTACTTTTTGATTTCCTCCGAAGTCATTCCTAATCCACGGTCTGTGATCTTTATCCATTTGTTGTCTTTATCAAAGCTAACATCAATGGTTAAGTCACCCAGTTCTCCTTTATATTGGCCTAAAGTAGCCAGCCTTTTGATTTTCTGTGTAGCATCCACTCCATTGGATACTAATTCTCTTAAAAAGATTTCATTATCAGAATACAAGAATTTCTTGATAATGGGGAAGATATTTTCGGTATGAATCGAAATTGTACCTTTTTCCTGCATGGTATTTTTTATTTTATTTAAACAAAGTCAACTATTATGTTTTTGCTTAAATCAAGTCTTGTTCCAAACTCTTTTTAATGTCAAATTGTCAGTACCACAAACAGGGTAGCAATCAAAAAGAGGGTTATTCCTAAAATTTCTCTCCTAATCCTATTAATAGACTCCGTTTAAAGGATTTCTAGAAAAGGAATAAAATTATTTTAGTATAATGCTTATCCATAAAAAACAACTTAAAATGCGCTCCTATATCTTCCCCCTTATCATTAGCATGTCATTGTTTCTTGGAGGCTGTCAAACCGAAGCCAATGAAACAGAAAATTCAAAAAAAATGCAGCTTTGGTACACTTCTCCCGCCAATGAATGGCTGGAAGCATTGCCCATAGGCAATGGACGATTAGGTGCCATGGTTTTTGGAGGAGTGAAGGAAGATCAAATTCAGTTAAATGAGGAAAGCCTTTGGGCAGGGATGCCAGAAGATCCTTATCCCGAAGATGTACAGAAGCATTATGCCGCATTCCAGCAATTGAACCTGGAAGGTAAATACGAAGAAGCCTTAAATTATGGAATGGAGCATTTGGCGGTTTCGCCTACTTCGATTCGGTCCTATGAACCCCTTGGAGAATTACATATTTCTTTTGACCATCAAAAATCTCCTGAAAATTACCGTAGGACACTTGATATGGAAACCGGTGTCGTAACTTCCACCTACACCATTGACGGGAAAAGATACTTACGGGAAGCTTTTTCTTCTAACAAATACAACGTTATTTTTTATCGTTTTGAGAGTTTTGATGGAGAGCCGGTAAACAGTACCATCCGCTTCGATCGGGAAAAGGACATCGTTCAAAGCATAGGAGAGGGTGAAATACTTTTTGTAGATGGCCAGGTATTTGACGATCCTGACGGCTATGATGACAATGTCGACGGCTCAGGTGAAACCGGCTTGCACATGAAATTCGCTTCTCAAATAACGGCTACTTTGGACGATGGTAGCATCAGTGGAAATGAGAACACGCTCAAGATCGAAAACAGCACAGGGTACACCGTTATTGTCAGCGCAGCGACGGATTATAATTTAGCCAAGCTGAACTTTGACAGAAACATTGATGCAAAAGACAAGTCTTTAAAATCATTAAAAGGAGCCCTGGAAACAGCTTATAAAACAGCTAAAAAGGCACATACTGCTGAGCACAGTGAAATGTTTAATCGCGTTGCCCTATCTTTAGGAAGTCCACTTCAGGACACCATTCCCACAGACAAACGACTAGATCAGGTGCGGGCAGGCACCAATGACAACCACATTACCGAATTGTTTTTTCAATACGGAAGATATCTCCTGATGGGCAGTTCTGTCAACAGGGCGGTTCTACCTGCCAATTTACAAGGTATCTGGAACAAAGAAATGTGGGCTCCCTGGGAGTCAGACTTCCACCTGAACATCAATTTACAGATGAACTACTGGCCAGCTGACCAAACCAATTTGTCGGAAGCCTTTATTCCATTGTCCAATTTCATGGAGAAATTGGCGAAAAATGGAGAAACGACTGCAGAAAAATTCATTGGTTCTTCAGGCTGGATGGCACACCATGTAAGCAATCCTTTTGGTAGGACTACTCCATCTGGATCCACCAAGGACTCTCAAATGACCAATGGTTATTCCAATCCCTTGGCAGGAGCATGGATGTCCTTGTCTTTATGGAGACATTATGAGTTCACCCAAGACCAGGAACACCTAGAGCAGACAGCTTATCCTGTCCTGGCGGGAGCAGCACAATTCATTTTAGACTTCCTTAAAGAGAATGAAAAAGGTGAATTGGTCACTTCTCCTTCTTACTCTCCGGAAAATGCCTATATAGACCCAAAAACGGGCAAATCCACAAGAAACACAACAGCTGCCAGCATGGACATCCAAATTATCAATGACATCTTTAACGCCTGCCTGAAAGCAGAAGAAATCATTGGAGACAAGAAATTGACTGCGGCCATTGAAAAAGCATCCAGCAAATTACCACCGATCAAAATCGGGAAAAACGGCACCCTTCAGGAATGGCATGAAGACTATGAAGAAGTGGAACCTGGCCACAGGCACATGTCTCATTTGTACGCCTTGTATCCTTCCAACCAAATCACGAAGGCTACGCCTGAACTATTTAAAGCAGCAGAGAAAACCATTGAAAGAAGATTAACCTATGGAGGTGCAGGACAGACAGGCTGGAGCAGGGCCTGGATCATCAATTTCTTTGCGCGTTTGCAAAAGGGAGAAGAAGGACTTGAACATATCCATGAAATGATGGCCACTCAATTGTCACCCAATATGTTTGACTTGCTGGGTAAAATTTTCCAGATCGAAGGCAATTTTGGTGCTACTGCAGGTATAGCGGAAATGTTAGTACAGTCACATGAAGAAGGAATTATCCGATTATTACCAGCACTACCAAAAGCTTGGGAGCTTGGTAAAGTAAAAGGACTTAAAGCCAGAGGGAATTTTGAGGTAAGCATGGAATGGGAGGCCGGTAAACTTATAAAAGCAGAGATTCTGGCGATTACAGGAGGTAAGACAAAGGTTTTATGTCAGGGCAAGGAATGGGAAATAGACCTGGAAAAAGGAGCTTCACAGATTCTTTTATAAATTTTAATAAAATGGTTAGACCTGAAGGGTGACATCTTCAGTCCCATAGGCACCTGCCTGTGAGACATTTTGAATGGATAAAGAAGCCTGAAGGACTTCAACAATAATAACCAAGTGGTTTCAACCCACGGAAAACGGAATATACCGCCAATTAATTTTGGCGGTATTGTTGCTTTTTTTCTGCAACAATACTGACAAAATCATAACGTCACTTCCCTAAATAAAAACCTAACATTAATCAATACGGAAAACAAAAACCCCGACAGGGGTGACATGATTATAGCCGATGGAATCAGCCACCGGATTAGTGAATAAGACGCTAATCGATTTTGGCGGTATTGTTGCTCTTTC
>NZ_ATNM01000015.1 GCF_000427295.1 Cyclobacterium qasimii M12-11B
GCCAAGGGGAAGAGCAGGGACTTAAACCGGCGGCGGATCTTGATTTCAGCCATATTCAATCAGAAAAAGAATACGATCTGCTGAAAACGATCGGCGGCTTCCCAGAGGCAGTGGCGGAAGCAGCGGAAAAGCGAATTCCGCACCGTGTCACAAACTATATTTATGATCTGGCTTCTGCTCTGCACAGCTTCTACAACGCAGAGAAAGTCATCGACCCTGAAAATGAAGAGAAAAGCCGCGCGCGCCTGGCTTTAATGAAGGCAACGCAAATTACGCTGAACAATGCGCTTCAGCTGATCGGCGTATCGGCTCCGGAAAAAATGTAATCACGAACAAAAGGACAAAGTCTTCGGGCTTTGTCCTTTTTTTATGAGAAAAACGTGTGATGTAATTCACAATCCTGTTTGCCGAGTTTTTGTATGATAAGACTGATTATTGAATCATTGAAAGGGGCAAGCCAAATGATCAACCGTCAACACATTCAATTATCGTTACAGTCATTAAGCTTGGTGGCAGGGTTTATG
>NZ_ATNM01000016.1 GCF_000427295.1 Cyclobacterium qasimii M12-11B
CTATGATGGGGATATTTTCGTTGACCTCTCTTATCGTAAAAGCAACATTGGTATTGACTACATCTGAAGAAGTGGAGGCCACAAGGTTGGCTTTGTCTATACCTGCATTTTTATAGGTAAGGGGGTCGTCGAGATCTCCTAACATTACCACTATCTCCATCTCGCTTAACCTTAATCCTTCTGTGAAATCCTGAACAAGTAGTACATAGGAGATCTTGAATGTTTTCAGTTTTTTGATCAAAGCTATTGATACCTCGTCATAATGGGTAAAAATAACATGTCCACTAATCGTTGGATCTAATACTTTAGGTACCCGAGATTGTTCCTGCGCTTTCATCCAAGGGGCGTAAAAAAAATTGATGAAGGTAAATGGAAACAAAACCAGCAAAAACAACATGCCTGAAAGTAATACAACCATGGTGTATACCCTGCCCCAATCTGTTTCAAAAGTGATGTCCCCAAAACCTAAGGTGGTCATTACTGTGAAAGTCCAGTATAGCCCTGTAACCCATGAAAAGTACCTGCCCTCACTCAACATGATAAGGTGAAAAGTAATGGTGAAAATTACAATCAAGACAAGTAATATAAATAAAAACCTAAATAATAATTTGAGGTTTCGCCTGTGGGGTTTGTTTTGAAGCAGGTAGCTTATTTGAGAACTTAAAAACTTCATATATCATCAAATTTAAGAAGCATAGATACACAACTTTTCGTACAAATGCATACTTATATAAAATTGCCAGATATAAGAATAGTATAAAAAGAAATCCCGTTTAAAGTAAAACCTTAAACGGGATTGTATACTACTAAAGATGAACTTGTTATTTGTGCTTTGAAGCTGCGATCTGTTTTAGTAAGATGGCATTCCATTTTTGAATTAATGGCCACTCACCAGATAAATCCGAATGCTTGTCACCATCAAAAAAACACAAAATTGACTTCCCTGATTGTTCTGAAGAATGATTTATGATCAATGATAATTTATCAATTATTTCTGATTTATTTGAACCTTTTCCTACATGTCGACTTTGTTTTTGCATGTCCAGGTGCGAAATGTTATCCGTGGAAACCAACTGAAACCCTAACTGTGATTGAGGATCCATAAATAGGAGCTTGTGCTTTTCAAAATCAATACCAATGCCATACCCGCCTCTCCAAAAGTCCTTCTCTTTTAGCAATAGGCCATTTTTTTCTGCTTCGTCAGTGAATTTTCTTTGGTGGGATTTTTGGATATTGGTTTGTTTTTTCTTGCTAATATATATAGGGGCAATAAATGCCAATATTGCAGCTAGGGATATCCCCAAGCTTACTGGTTCGATATCTACAATCATTTTATTTTTGTTTTAAGCGTTTGGGAAAAAACAATAGGTCCGGAATGTTTGGTTAAACCCAGCTTATTCAATGGGATTTTCTGAACTTTCCCAGGGAATGAATTTATTTCCAAATAGAATACCTATTGTTAATTTAAGGTTACACCTATTGCTAATGTAGAAATTGAGAAAAAGCTTAATTGGAGAACTAATAGCCCTATTTGATTGAATATTTGGCTAAATTATACGGTTCCTTTCGCTAATTTAAATTTCTCTTAGTCTTTGGTGTTTATAAGACGTACCCTCAAATTGCATTAAGCAATACGTTGTTGTTTGCATTTTCCGTGAATCACGGAAGCGCAAAGAAAAATCAAACATTATTACCAAAAGAAATGGAATGGAAAGAGGATTTGTTTTAGGTAATGATAAAGCACCCAATTGTATGGGATAAAGGTTTTTACACCTAAACCAGGGGTGGGGTTCCAAGAAAACTCCTGGTTCTTTATTCCTGCGAATAAACCTTCACTTAAAAAATTTTTGAAAGCGTTCCCTTCTTCGTATACGGATGGAAGCGCAAAGAAATCTACGTAACCAAGTGCTTTAACTGAGGCTTCCCTTTCATTGGAAGTGTTAAACGCTTGTGTTGGGGAAAACGGTAACAAGAATGACCATATCATTACTGCTCCGGAGAGTAGTAATGAAAGCGACATTTTTATATCTTTTAGTTTTCTCATTTAAGCGGTAAATCTACTTCTTTTTTAATTATTTCAGGATTGTCCTCATTTTATTTTTTGTTCTTTCTAAAGCCGTTAACACTTTAACCCTAAGGAGATTTAACAACAAAATTAAGTGGTTAATAAAGAATTAATGAGTACCCAGGCTAACCTGAATACTAAATTTATTTAAACCCTATGCTAAAAATACCATAAACAATGCTGGGGATATTTTGAGTAAATGTGGAGAAATTTGTGGTAAAGTGTAGAATGCTAATTTAATTGAGAAGGCTAAAAAAGTAATTTTTAAAAAATAATAGCCTTCCTTAAAAAAGAAAAGCTGCCACATATTGTGACAGCTTTAGTGCGATTTATTGCGCAGAAATCACTACTTCCTCAACTATTTCCACTGAATCTTCAGTTTCTATAATTATTTCCTCATTCTCCATTTCGATTTCTACCTCTTCTTGTTCGATAGTAGTGTCGATTTGTGATTCTACAGGTTTTTTGCCGCAAGATGCCACCAGGCTGGTTGCGACGATCATCATAACAACGATGCTTGTTCTCATTTTCTTATTTTCTTTTTAATGTCTCTTTAGACAAGGATACTATAATAAAAAGTATGCCAGAAAATTAAATATTGTATGCTTGCCAATATTTATTTTCTTAAGCTGTTCTTCTAAATTTTCATCTAAGAATTTATGGTGCTTAAAATCAAACAATTGACGCGTTTTGGATTGCTTTTGTTTTTTGATAAATCCGTAAAAATTGTAAATCAATTGCTCTAAAAACAATGGCTTTGCTTTTACACCTTAAATAACTATTTTAACGATATGAATAGCGAAAAGGCAGTGAAGTTATATTGGATGTTACCAATTTGGGGATGGTTGATTTTCGTGATATTAGTTTTAGGCTGCGAAGAAAGCCAAAGAAATGAAACAGTCAATTTCCCTAATGATATCAGTTACAACCTTCATGTCCGGCCCATTCTTTCTGAAAACTGTTTTACTTGTCACGGCCCTGATGCCAATAAAAGAGAAGCTGGCCTTCGATTGGATAAAGAGGAAGATGCTTATGCAGCATTGGCAGAAAGTCCTGGTAAGCATGCCATTGTTCCTGGTGATCCGAATTCCTCCATGGCCTTTCTCAGAATACTTTCTGACAATGCAGAAGAGAAAATGCCGCCTCCTTCCTCTAATTTGCAGCTTAATGATCACCAAATCAAACTTATAAAGAAGTGGATAAATCAAGGCGCTGTCTATGAACCCCACTGGGCATTCGTGCCTCCAAAGAAACCGCAACTTCCGAAGGTTAAAAATGAGGAATGGGCAAAGAATGAACTTGATTATTTTGTACTGGAAAAGATGGAGGAAGCAGATTTAAGGCCTTCTCCAAAAGCGGATAATTTGACCTTAAGTAGGCGGCTTTACTTTGACCTTACAGGCTTACCACCCAATCCTAAAGATTTGGACCAAATGGCTGAAAGTCCAATTGATGTAGGAGAAACCGTTGATAGGTTATTTAAGTCAAAAGCTTATGGGGAGAAAATGGCCGTGACCTGGATGGATGTTGCCAGGTATGCAGACAGTCATGGCTATCAGGACGATTATTACCGGACCCAATGGCCTTGGCGAGACTGGGTCATTCATGCATTCAATGAAAACATGCCCTACGACCAGTTCATTACCTGGCAACTTGCCGGTGACCTTTTGCCTGAGGCAAGTATGGAGCAGTTACTGGCTACAGGATTTAACCGAAACCATAAAATTACAGAGGAGTCGGGTGCCATAGATGAAGAGTACCGAGTCATGTATGCCATAGATAGAACCAACACCTTGGGTAAAGCAATGTTGGGCGTTACCTTGGAATGTGCTCAATGCCATGACCATAAGTACGACCCCTTTTCTCAGAAAGAATATTTTCAAACCTATGCTTTTTTCAATAATGTAGCGGAATGGGGAATTGAAGAATCCACACCAGGCTTTTCCAAGAAAAGTCCTGCAAAGTACCCCTTGATGGAAATTAGTGAGACAACAGCTAAGGAAGTACTTCAATTCATAAATATGCCAGATAGTGTCAGCAGAATGACCAGAATGATGACGGGAATGCTTAAAGGCGCCAATTACAATTCTCTACTCAAAGAATCTACGGTATTGAAGGTGGCCGTGATGGGGGATTTGGATAGCACTCGATCCACTTTTATTCTTGAAAGAGGGGAATATGATGCGCATGGTGAGCAAGTAGAGCCTGGTGTTCCTGCTTCCATTTTTCCATTTCCGGAAAACCTACCTAAAAATAGGCTGGGATTATCAAAATGGTTATTTGATGCTAACAATCCATTGACAGCGAGGGTATATGTGAATAGGATTTGGCAGGAGATTTTTGGGACAGGATTAGTCGATACACCTGGAGATTTCGGACTGCAGGGTAATTTGCCAACCAATCAAGCTTTACTTGACTGGCTGGCAGTAGACTTTATAGATAATGGCTGGGACATTCAGTACCTATTAAAGAAAATTATGTTGTCAGCCACTTATCAGCAATCTTCTAATGTGAATGCAGAAAGTTTTGAAAAGGATCCGGACAATAGGTTCCTGGCACGATTTCCCAGACGAAGGTTAAAAGCAGAAGAAATAAGAGATCTGGTGTTAGCGACTAGTGGCTTGTTAAATGATGAGGTAGGCGGGCCATCTGTAAAAACTTACCAGCCCGAAGGATTATGGGAGGCAGCAACATCCGGCAGAGGGAATCTCTCAATATTCCAATTGGATACAGGGCAATACTTGTATAGGAGAGGGCTCTATACTTTTATCAAAAGAACAGTCCCACCACCCAATATGATGCTATTTGATGCAAGCAACAGAGATGCCTGCGAGGTGGAAAGGTTAAAAACCAGTACTCCTTTACAAGCCTTGGTGATGATGAATGATCCCGTTGTCCTGGAAGCCTCCAGAGTATTTGCCGGTAGATTATTAAAAAAAGATGACAATGTGGAAGTTGGGGTGAATTATGCCTTTTACAGTGTTATTGGCAGAAAGCCTGATGAAAGTGAACGAACAATTTTAATGAATCATTTTGAAACGTTTCTTAATGAATACAACGAAGACAACTCCAAAGCAATAAAAATATTGGACGTAGGGAAGTTTCCACTGACGGATGAAATACCTGTGGCCGTACATGCTGCTTTGATGCAGGTCATTGCACTTATTTATAATTTGGAAGCCACTATTACAAAAGCTTAAACCATGGAAAAGGAATTTTTAAATCATCGATTAAACCTCAATAGAAGACATTTTCTTTCCAAATTAAGTTTAGGCTTAGGAAGTGCGGCTTTAGGGTCGCTTTTAATACCTGATTTGTTTAGTGGCGCTGACTTGAGTGGGTCAGATGGTAAAGACCTGGGATTGCCTCATTTTGCTCCCAAGGCAAAAAGGGTGATCTATTTGTTTCAAAATGGAGCCCCTTCCCAATTGGAATCCTTCGATTTCAAACCAAAACTACGAGACCTTTGGGGGCAGGAGTTACCAGAATCTATACGGAAAGGGCAGCGGCTTACGGGGATGACGGCCAGTCAAACTACCTTTCCTATGGTGGGGTCTTTTTGTGATTTTCAGCAATATGGTGAAGCAAGGGCCTGGGTTAGCTCGCTTTTCCCTCATACGGCCAAGATTGTCGATGATATTTGCATTGTGAAATCCATGCACACGGAGGCCATCAATCATGATCCAGCACTTACCTTCTTTCAAACGGGTGCCCAACAAGGTAATCGGCCCAGCATGGGTTCCTGGTTAAGCTATGGACTTGGAAGTGAAAACAATAATTTGCCAGCCTTTACGGTGTTGCTTTCCAAAGGAAAAGGAAATGGTCAAGGCGTCTATTCAAAACTTTGGAACAATGGTTTTTTACCTTCTGCACATCAGGGGGTCCAGTTTAGCAATGGCGAAGATCCTGTACTCTACCTAAACAACCAGGAGGGTATGAGTAAGGCTGGAAGAAGGAAAATGCTGGACAATTTAGCTGCTTTAAATCAACATGCTTATGAAAAAGTGGGAGACCCTGAGATTCAAGCTAAAGTGGCACAGTATGAACTTGCTTATAGGATGCAAACTGCAGTGCCTGAAGCTACTGACTTATCTAAAGAGCCCGAAAGTGTTTTTGAAATGTATGGTGAGGACAGCAGGAAGCCTGGAACCTTTGCGGCAAATTGCCTGCTAGCCAGGAAGCTTTCAGAATCAGGGGTCAGGTTTGTACAATTGTACCATCAGGGATGGGATCATCATGGTAACCTTCCTAATCAAATGGCCGAACAGGCAAAAGACGTAGATCAAGCTTCGGCGGCATTGATAAAGGACCTGAAACAACGAGGACTTTTGGATGAAACCCTGGTCATTTGGGGTGGGGAATTTGGCAGGACGAATTATTCCCAGGGAAAATTGACGAAAGATAACTATGGTCGAGATCATCATCCAAGATGTTTTAGCATTTGGATGGCTGGTGGAGGAATAAAACCTGGAATGGTTTATGGCGCCACTGATGAGTTGGGTTATAATATCACTGAAAATCCGGTTCATGTGCATGATTTTCAGGCTACCGTATTGCATCAATTAGGTTTGGATCATGAGCGATTGATTTATAGGCATTTGGGAAGAAAATTTAGGCTTACGGATGTTTCCGGACGGGTTATTGAGGATTTGTTGGTTTAAAAAAATCGAATTTAAACACTTTGTGATGAAACTTGATCTTCTGATTTTTGTTTAATAATTGAGATTTTTGGATTCCACTGCATTCCGCAGAACTTTCTTAAATTAAAATGAATCAAATATTGATTAGGATCAATTTTGATTGTCAACCATTAAAATAGCTTTCGACTTAAACTACACAACCAACAAAAATGAAAAACTTAATATTTAAGAACGGAGACAAAATGCCATCCCTTGGCCTGGGAACCTGGAAGTCAAAACCGAATGAAGTTTATGAAGCTGTTCTTCACGCCATAAAGGTGGGATACAGACACATAGATTGTGCGCTTGTCTACAAAAATGAAAATGAAATAGGGAGCGCAATAAGTGACGCCATTTCCAAAGGTTTAGTGAAGCGGGAGGATTTATGGATCACTTCGAAATTATGGAATGATTCCCACTTGCCAAATGATGTACTCCCAGCCATAAAGAAGACCTTGAGTGATTTACAGTTGGATTACCTTGATCTTTATTTGGTTCATTGGCCTATAGCTTTAAAAAAAGGTGTTGGATTACCTTCCGAAGCATCTGACTTTTTGACCAAAGAAGAGGCTCCTCTGGGCGCAACCTGGGCCGAAATGGAGAAGCTTCAAGAAAATGGGCTCACGCGTCAAATTGGAGTTTCTAATTTTAACTCAGCCAAAATTGAATCCCTTAAAGCAAATGCTTCACAAATGCCAACTGTCAACCAGGTAGAATTTCATCCTTACCTACCTCAAGTTGAGTTGAAGGATTATTGTGATAAAAATGACATTCTAATTACTGGGTATGGCCCCTTAGGTGCAGCGTATAGGGTTGCAGACAATGAAGTTGACCATCCGATATTACTTGACAATAAGGAATTGTCGGTTATAGCAAAGAAATATTCTGCCTCAGTAGCGCAGGTGGTGCTTGCATGGGCGATTAATAAGGGAGTGTCTGTAGTGCCTAAATCTGTTAATTTTCAACGAATAGAGGAGAATTTTGCAGCAAGTCAATTGAGTCTTAATGAAGAGGATATGTCTATTATAGATAATCTTGGAGGACCTTATCGATATACCCATGGCGGTGCCTGGGTAGGTGGGGTTAGCCCTTATGATTTTTCTGATATCTGGGAAGAATGTCTTTAAGTTTTAGAACAACAAAGAATTGAACTATGAAATACATAACATTTAAAAATCAAGATAAAATGCCTATGCTGGGCTTAGGGACATGGAAATCCGGTCCAGGAGAAGTATATCAGGCAGTACTATGGGCACTTGAGGCAGGTTACAGACACATTGATTGTGCAGCCATCTATCAAAATGAAAAAGAAGTAGGCGATGCTTTAAATAAAGCTTTTAAAGATGGAATCGTAAGTAGGGAAGAAGTTTGGGTAACTTCCAAGTTATGGAACAATGCGCACGAAATGGATAAGGTGGAGGGTGGCCTTCAAAAATCATTAGCAGATCTTCAGTTAGACTATCTGGATCTTTACTTGATTCATTGGCCTATATCTTTAAAAGAAGAAGTGATGTTTCCCAAAAGTGGAGATGATTTTCTTGATTATAAAACTGTGCCTCTTTCAGATACCTGGAAAGGAATGGAAGCCCTTAAGGACAAAGGACTTGTCAAGCATATTGGTGTTTCCAATTTCAATATTTCAAAACTGAAAGAAATACTTGATTCTTGTGTCATTGCTCCTGAGATGAATCAAATTGAATTACACCCTTATTTACCTCAAGACGGATTGGTAGGTTTTTGTAAGGAAAATGGCATCAATATTACGGCGTATTCGCCATTGGGATCTGCTGATAGGCCCAAAGCCAGACAGAAAGATGATGATCCTATCTTGATGGAACACAAGGTTTTTAAAGACATTGCTCAAAAGCACGGCGTCTCAGTGGCTCAGGTATTGATCGCTTGGTCTCTTCATAGAGATATTGCGGTTATTCCTAAATCAGCCAACAAGGAAAGAATAAAAGCGAACCTTGAATCCAAAGATGTTGAATTGCAGGCGGATGACTTGAAATCTATTGCTGATATCAATAGTCATCACAGGTATATTGATGGTACATTCTTTACAGAGGTACCTGGAAGTCCTTTCCGTCAATCAGATCTTTGGGAGGATTAATAGATAGAACATAGCAAAAGCCTGTCTTGTAGGCAGGCTTTTGCTATGGCCTATATCAAAGGTATTTAAGAGAAAGCAATTTACTTTTTTTTAGGCTTATCGTAAAGCAACCATGTGTTACCATTGTTTTTTTAAGCAATGGTTATAGTGCCTACTTAATGCATTGTAAATGACAATAAGGTGGAAGGGGAATTTTAGCTAATTAGACTGATTTTATTTGCTATCACTCTTTGATTTATATTTTTGAGTGATTTAAATACAAACTTAGAATTGGTAAAGGTGATTTGGTGGAAATAATTACTAAGTATCTTATACTTAAATAAAAAAAACACATTATTTCTGATTAATCATTAAATTTTTTCTCAAAAATACTGCTAAATAAAAAAAATACGATAATTTCGTGTGTCCTTGGTAGGATTGGTGAATTTTCATTTCACTGACATTTGAGGTTTATTTAAAATAAATTGCTTTTAGTTATCTAAATTGATTTTAATAGAGGAAAGATTTTTCTACCATTAAATTTATTTTTATATTTAATGGGTGTCTCTTTAGTTTTATGTGATTGATAGATAAATTTAATAAGTATCTGATTTGAGAGTGTTTGAAATGAATAAAAGCAATTTTGTTTTTATGTTCAGACCAATAAATTTTAACATACTTCGCATTTTGAATGGGGGTATTAATGTAGTAGAATTAAGAAAAACATGAAATCAGCACATATTTTATTGGTAGAGGATAATGAAGGTGACATATTTTTAACAACCGAAGCCTTAAATGAAAGTGAAAATGAAAGTAGGGTCAGCATTGCTCGTGACGGACAAGAAGCACTGGACTTTATTTTTAAGATAAATGGGTTTGAAGAACAAGCTACACCTGATTTAATCATACTTGATGTTAACCTTCCCAAGAAAAGTGGGCATGAAGTCTTGATTGAGCTAAAAAACCATGATTGCTATAAACAAATCCCTGTGATCATCCTATCTACTTCCAGTTCTAAGAAAGACATTGATTTATCTTATCAGAATTTTGCAAATTGCTACATTACCAAGCCTGTTGAGGTTACTGATTTCATGAAGGCCATTTCTTCCTTACAGAAATTTTGGTTAGAAACAGCCACCCTGCCAGTCAATTGATCTGAGAAATTTACTATTAAAGTAAAAAGACCTTTCGAAAAGCCAGGCATAGCTGGACTTTCACTAACATTCTAATGGCTAGCTTTTAGCTTGGCGGGTACAGCCCTAATTGTAAATTTCTAAGAGGTCCCCAACCATTCTAATCTTATAGTAAATATTTACCTTTCAATTCTTTGGGTAAAGTGCAAAATATCAACTTATGGCTTTGTTAAATGGCTTGGGTTCGGTATCTTCTGTCATTTATAAATATGACACAGATGATTCCTAACTTTCCAATGCCTTTTAATAGCGTTCACTATTTATTCATTCTTGCAATCATAGCTTCAGTCGCAGGCTGTTCAACTTATTCGGAGAAAAAAGAAGCCGGTGAAAAACCAAATCAACCCAATATTGTAATCATTTTCACGGATGATCAGGGATATGGAGATGTAGGGGTTTTTGGTGCGGAAAATATATCCACCCCCAATCTAGATAAAATGGCTGCAGATGGTGTTCAATTCACCAACTTTCATGTAGCCAACGCAGTATGTTCTGCATCCAGGGCTTCTCTTCTAACAGGATGTTATTCGAATCGGCTTGGGATTTTCGGGGCACTTTCGGATAAAAGTAAGCATGGATTATCTCCTGATGAGACAACTATAGCTGAGGTTCTAAAACCAAAAGGATATGCTACAGGCATTGTGGGTAAATGGCATTTAGGACACCTTGAACCATTTCTTCCAACCCAGCAAGGGTTTGACGAGTTCTTTGGGCTTCCTTATTCCAATGACATGTGGCCTTATCACCCAGAAAACCCCGATGCCTATCCACCGCTTCCACTTTATCAAAATGAAACCATAATCGATACCCTTACGGATCAAAGCCTTTTGACAACTTGGTATACGGAGAAAGCCGTGGACTTTATTGACAGAAACCACGAAAAGCCATTTTTTCTTTACCTGGCTCATAGTATGCCTCATGTACCTCTTTTTGTTTCTGATAAATTCAAAGGAAAATCTAAAGCAGGCCTATATGGAGATGTGATTATGGAGATAGATTGGTCGGTAGGTCAGGTGATGCAAGCATTAAGAAAAAACGGTTTGGAAGAAAATACCCTGGTAATATTTACCTCTGATAATGGACCATGGCTTTCCTATGGAACACATAGCGGAAGCACTGGCATTTTTAAAGAAGGCAAAGGTACTTCATGGGAGGGGGGTATTCGAGTACCAGCTATTATGCAGTGGAAAGGAAATGTTCCGAAGGGAAAAATTCAGGATAAGATGGCAATGACCATAGATTTATTGCCTACCATAGCTCATATTACTAACGCTCCTCTACCTCAAAAATTGATAGATGGTAAAAATATTTGGCCATTGATACAAATGGAAAAAGATGCAAAATCGCCGCAAGAGGCTTATTTTATTTATTATAACAAAAATGAACTTCAGGCTGTTATTTCAGGTAAGTGGAAATTGTACTTTCCACATAGGTATAGAACGCTTCCGGAAAACTTTGTTAAACCATCGAATGGTATTCCCGGTAAATATGAGATGACGGATCTGAAAGAAATGGAGCTATATGACCTTGAAAAAGACCCTTCCGAAACCAAAAATGTGATTGAGGAATATCCTGAAGTATTGAATAAAATGAGAGCAATGGCTGATAACGCTAGAAATGATATGGGGGATGCACTTCAGGGAATTGAAGGAAAGAATGTTCGCTTACCTATGAAATTTGTACCTGCGGAATAGTATTTACAGTGTTTAAGTTCTGGGAATTTGTTACCATATAAAACTATATTTTTTAAGGTTCAGCATTAATAAGAAGTTTCACTATTTAGGCATAGACCTTGCAGTTAATTATATGAAATTCAGTTTAAAAATTAAATGAAGGTTTTATGAATGCAAAGGTGGAGTACAGTCTGTTTGATGATGTAAATAAAGTTGTTGATGATGCAGCCAGTCATATGGATATTCATCCAGGCTTATTGGAACAAATAAAACTATGCAATAGTATTTATAAATTTAGTTTTCCTCTTAAGAATGGGGATGGAACGTACACAGTATTGCTGGGATATAGGGTACAGCACTCCCATCATAAATTACCAGTAAAGGGAGGAATTAGGTACAGTAGTTTTGTCAATGAAGAAGAGGTAAAAGGCTTAGCTGCATTGATGACCTATAAATGTGCCTTGGTAAATATACCTTATGGCGGCGCTAAAGGCGGAGTAAGGATTGATCCCAAAAAATATACAGTTGATCAATTGGAGAAAATCACAAGAAGGTATACTTCTGAGTTGATCAAAAAGAAATTCATAGGACCAGCAATAGATGTACCTGCGCCTGATTATGGTACCAGTAGCAGAGAAATGGCTTGGATTGTAGATACTTTCGAGGCTTTCAATCCAGATGTAATAAATGCCAAAGGATGTGTTACGGGCAAGCCACTTTCCCAGCATGGCATAGAAGGCAGAACGGAAGCTACAGGAATGGGTGTTTTTATAGGTATTCGTGAAGCAGTAAGTGTTAAAGAAGACATGAATGCCTTAGGATTAAAAGTTGGGTTGAAAGGTAAAAAATCATTATCCAAGGGCTAGGTAACGTGGGGTATTACTCGGCAAAATATTTATCAGAGGCAGGTGCTAGAATTATTGGTATCGCTGAATACAATGGGGGGATTTGGGATGAAAATGGCATAGACATAGAGCGAATTAAAGTTTACCAAACTGAAAATAAAACCTTTAAAGGTTATGCTAAAGGGCAGTTTATTGAAGACGGAAATTCTTTGTTAACCAAGCCTTGTGATATTCTGATTCCAGCTGCCTTAGAGAATCAAATCACCGTACAAAATGCACATGACATAAAGGCTAAAATTATTGGAGAAGCTGCGAACGGGCCAGTGACACAAGAGGCCAATACCATTCTTTTGGAGAAGGGGATTATGATTATTCCAGACATGTACTTGAATGCAGGAGGGGTGACAGTATCCTATTTTGAGTGGTTGAAAAATCTTTCCAGGGTTTCTTTTGGGAAATTAGAGAAGCGGTACGACATGAAAAAGTACGAAGAGCTTCTGTTAGGTATAGAGAAAGCAACGGGTGATTCCTTTAGCGAGGAACAAAAAAGGATTATTATAAAGGGGGCAAGTGAAAGAGATCTTGTTAATTCTGGACTGGAAGAGACGATGGTTACAGCTTACCATCATATGAACGGTGTTCGAAAAGAGAAAGGAATAAAGGATTTAAGAACAGCTGGATTTATTGTGGCACTTGAACGGATAGCGATATCTTATACGGATCTGGGTATTTTCCCATAAAACCCACTTAATAAGGTCACCACCTTCAAAAGCGATGACTTTGCAAATAAAAACAGCCACGGATATTATTACGTGGCTGTTTTTTTGATTTTAGCTATTTCTTGGCACTGTATTAATCGACTTGCCCTTTACTTTGGGTTTTTAATAGATTTAATACTTCTTTTAGCTTTTCTGTATCGTCTTTATAAGGACTTAAATCAAATATCTCTACGCTTTTAAAATCGATAGGATGACTTTCGCTTTGAAGGGAAATATATCCTGTTTTAATCAATTGTCCATCCTTTTTGACATCAGGGTTATGATTGCTCACATTACCACCTCCCATTTGAGGTTGTAAATAAGTAAGTACTGTGTCTCCTTCAATTATATGGTGAATAATGGAATCTCCCAAGACCAGGAAATCTGCAGTCACCCATTGATCGCCATGGTAAGTTTTTGAATTCGAACTTACACAGTGAGGGGTGAAAAGTTCTCCGTCCATTACCACATTTGTGCCGGGAGTACAGAGGTTGCTGGTAGTTCTTGGTTTTTCTCCATCGCCACCCAAAAGCTGACCTTCTATAGAAATAGGGAAATCCTGGTCTCTGGTCATCGTTTCCGGGTTTTGTCCATGGAGCATGACCCCTGAGTTTCTCCAGGCCCAACCTTCACCACCTGGTGCTTGTTCTCCTACGAACCTATACTGAACACGGTACAGGTAATAAGAAAAAGATTCGTCGTAGAAAATATGACCATATTGTTTGTTAAAATCTTCGTAGCCATCATACCTTACTTTTAGTAAACCATCTTCTACCCGAAAAGTATTGGAATAATTTTCGTCTAGATCATGTTTGGCTATTTTAATGCGCCAATTGTCCATGTCCTTTCCATTAAACAGGCTTCGCCATCCATCTTCTATATTAATGCTTTCGCTTTTGTTTGAAGAGGTGCAGGATGCCAAAAGCGTACAAAGGATTATAAGTACTGAATACTTCCTTAAGAGATTTGTCTTCATTGGGCTATAGTTGTAAGTGACTTATTATTATTTCGGTTGAAGTTTCAATTTCAGTACTTTCGCTTCCTTGTTGCCTTTAGGTAATGAACTAGGATTTATCAAAGCGTAAAAAGATTGACCTTCATCTGTGAAGTTAAGCAAAAAGAGTACGTTTAATGGTAACTCTATAGGATTTGACCATCCGGTCTCATAATTGTATATTTTTAATTGTTTGCCGGGTAACTTGTTTTTCTGGGGCGAACTTTTCGATATCCCATCTAAATAGACTACAGCAAATCCATTTTCTAAAGCAAAAAGATTGGTGATTTCACCTTCTGCTAAAACAGACCCATCGTTGCCGATTGGGACTTCTTGCCCTTCTATTTCTACAAATCCTTCTGAGTCCAATGAAACACTGCTTTCCCAGGCCCCATTATTCTCCAAGTTGTATTTGCTGATTAAAGGTTCTTTATTAAAAACGAAATACAGAGAATTGCCTAAAACACTTATTAGGGCAGTAGGGGGTACAAAATGAAGGTTCTCCTGGTACTTGCTTTCAGGAGATAATTTGAGATAGGGTACTGCCTCACCCGTACTAGGATTTAATTTTTCTATCAAGAAATTGTCTTTGTAATACCCTAAATTATAAGGGTTTTTATTGTCTCTTCCCGGGTAAAAAAGAAGTAATTCATCTTTATAAATTTCGATAGCATTTTGATTTCTTTTAAGATCAAGAGAGCCATTCGGAAAGGGCATACTAACCTTTTTTAGAAGGTTTAATTCCTCATCGAGCAAGCCAATTTCTCCTCTGATTGTTTTAGCTAGAATATTTCCATTTTCAATTATTTTGAGGCCATTGACATAAAACAAGCCATTTTCACCTTCTGAAGGAATGGTATTTTTGGCCAATACATTGCCTAAACTATCAAATTTTAAATATTCCCCGGATCTATAATTGTAAATCAAACCTGTGTGGTTGGCGTAGGCTCCAGCGTGAATGTCTCCGACAAAAGGGATATCAAGCGTGTCTAAGAACACTAAATCAAATTGACCATCATTACTTTGGAAAGTGTTACATGCTCCTGTCAATAGTGCAATAACAAAAATAGGAAATAGGTGATTCTTAACTTTCATCCCGAAATTTAAGCGCATTTTCCAGCCTTTTCAAGTTTTTTGCTTAAAGTAATTTTTGAAATCGACTGAAATTATAGACTTTTCCATTAACTTCAAATCAAAATATCTTTAGAAAGCGCATTCAATTCTCCAACGGTGCTTTAATTTTCAGAGATTTATCAATAGACCAAATAATTAACAATAAGAATGAATAACCAAAGAAGACGATTTTTAAAATCGAGTGCCATGGGTGCTGCAGGTATTTCTCTAATACCTTCATTTGTCCTCGGAAATCAAACCGGGCATATTGCACCAAGTGAAAAAGTGAATTTGGCCTGCTGCGGTATTGGTCACCGTGGAGGATCAATCACCAAATCATTACATGAAACAGGCCTTGCCAATATTGTAGCCATTTGTGATGTGGACATGGGAGCGGAACATACCCTTGAGGTTATGGAGATGTTTCCAGATGTGCCAAGATTCAAGGACTTCAGGGAGATGTTCGATAAAATGGGCAAAGACATCGAGGCTGTTTCTGTAGGTACACCTGATTTTTCTCATTTCCCTATTACCATGCTGGCCATGTCTATGGGGATACATGTATATGTTGAAAAGCCTATGGCCAGAACATTTAATGAAGTGCAGCTTATGATGGACGGTGCCAAAAAGCACAAAGTTGTCACCCAAATGGGGAACCAAGGTCACTCAGAAGCCAATTACTTTCAATTTAAAGCCTGGAAGGAAGCTGGTATAATCAAGGATGTGACTGCTATGACAGCTCACATGAATGGCCGTAGAAGATGGCACGGATGGGATCCTAAGATCAATTCTTTTCCTGCCAAGCAACCAATGCCATCTACTATGGATTGGGATACCTGGTTAGGTACCTCTCATCACCATGATTATAATGAAGACCTTGTCAATGGTCAGTGGAGATGCTGGTATGATTTCGGTATGGGCGCACTAGGTGATTGGGGCGCACATATTATGGATACTGCACACGAATTTCTTGAGTTGGGATTACCTGAGGAAATAGAACCTTTAAGACTTGATGATCACAATACCTTCTTTTTCCCTATGGAATCAACATTGGCTTTTAAATTTCCGAAAAGAGGAAATATGCCGCCAATGACCATTACCTGGTATGACGGTCAAAACAATATACCTCCTGTTCCTGCTGGTTATGGCGTTTCTGAACTTGATCCGAATATTCCACCTCCAAGTAACGGACAATTGCAACCCGCTAAACTTAACCCAGGAAAGATTATATATGGTGGAGACCTAACCTTTAAGGGTGGCTCTCATGGCAGTACACTTTCTATCATCCCTGAGGAGAAAGCCAAAGATATGGCTGATCAATTACCGGAAGTTCCTGAAAGTCCTTCCAACCACTTTGCCAATTTCCTTAAAGCGTGTAAAGGAGAAGAAAAGACCAGGTCTTCCTTTGAGATTGCCGGACCTTTGAGTCAAGTGTTTTCTTTAGGTGTTTTGTCCCAGAGATTAGGAGCCAAATTAGAATTTGACAGAAAGACCAAGCAAATTACCAATCATGCCTTGGCAAATGAATTGCTAGCAGGTGTTCCACCAAGAAAAGGCTGGGAAGAATACTATAAAATGTAAGCTAATTATCCCCTTCGGGAAAATTGTTTTATAAGAGTTATTAAGTAAACTACTGGTTCGGGTAGGTAACAGATTTTCCTGTGGCCTATCCGAACCAATTGGTTTATACCTAAATACAAACCGATTGCCCAGTTACTTTTGCAATACACCTTAAGGGCGAATCATCCTGATTTTGAATCACAAGATTAAAAGCCATAAACCCACTATGCTGAAATCATTTACCCAATTTAAAAAGTTCCCTTTGTGCAAAACCAATATTCTAATCGGATTGGTTTTGTTGCTTGTAATAGGTGTTTTAGTAGGTTTTACATTCAAGTCCTCTCCGAAATCTGAACGACCTAATATAGTTATCATCTTTGCCGATGATATGGGGTATGGAGATATCAGTGCGCTAAATCCCTTGTCTAAAATTAATACCCCTAATATCGATGATTTGGTGAAAAATGGGATTTCATTTCAAAATGCCCATGCAAGCGCATCCGTTTGTACTCCTTCAAGATATGGTTTGCTAACTGGCCGATATGCATTCAGAACGCCTAAAGCTTCAAAAGGAATAGGTGGATTTACCCCTTCAGTTATTGAAAAGGACCGAATCACCATCGCTGGAATTTTAAAAAAGGCAGGGTATACGACTGCAATTACAGGCAAATGGCATTTGGGATTGGACTGGGGGACAAAGGATAATAAAGAAGCTCAATTAAATTCCACTACAGGTTATTCAAATGTGGATTATACATTACCCGTTAAGTCAGGACCTAACGATTTTGGCTTTGACTATTCTTTTATCCACCCTGCATCCCTGGACATTCCTCCTTATTTCTTTTTAGAAAATGGAAAAGTAGTCGATCAAGATGTGGTATTGACCACAGCTGTTTACCCTATCAGAAAAGAAAACACTAAATTCTCCTGGGACAAAAAGCACAGTGATGACAAAGCCGTTTATTGGGAAAAGGGCGTATGGTGGCGTTTGGGTGAAATGTCAGCTTCATTTCGAGTTGAAGAATGTTTGGAGACAATCGTAAATCAAGGTGAGCAATTTATTGAACAGCAATCTGCCGACAAGCCTTTCTTTTTGTACATGCCACTTACAGGGCCACATACTCCCTGGTTGCCTTCTGAAGAAAATAAAGGGAAATCAGGGGCCGGATTATATGGGGATTTTGTAATGGACATTGATCAGGTGGTTGGTAGAATTAAAACAAAATTGGAGGCTGAAGGCTTGCTTGATAATACCCTAATCATTTTTAGTAGTGACAATGGGGCTTACTGGCCCGCCGAAGAAATCCTTTTACACGGACATGATTCAAATAAAGGAAGCAGAGGACAAAAAGGTGATGTTTGGAATGGTGGTCATAGGGTTCCACTTATTTTGTCATGGCCCGATGGTATTAAAAAAGCAATACCTATGAAGGCTTGGTAAGTCTAACGGATATCTATGCTACAATGGCGGCGATGACCGGGGTGGAAATACCTGTAGGCGAGGCCATAGATAGTAAGGCCTTTATCCCTGTTTTATCGGGCAACATGTCTTTTCAAACCAGAAATAACATGGTGCATCAATCTTCAGGAGGAATGTATGCCATTACTTCTGGCGCTTGGAAATACATTGATGGATTAGGGTCCGGTGGTTTTACCTTTCCTGCTATGTTGACACCTGAAGACAATGGCCCACAAGGCCAGTTGTATCAAATAAAAGAGGATCCATTGGAAAGTGAGAACCTATCTTCAGGATTTCCTGAAAAGATTAATTCCATGAAACAACTGCTGGAAGATATTAAAAACAGCGAGGAGTAGGCTTTTTTAGGGCTGGTTTTAGTAGTGATACACAATTGATTTTACCCTGACTTCTTTAAGGGAATGATTATTTCTCTTTTCCAGGTTTAATCGCTAGTTGCTCAAAAACAAAGACTCCTTTTTTATTGGCTACAATAATATCCATTCGATCATTTCCGAAAAAATCTGTAACAATTACCTGAACACCTACGCCTGAGTTGTCATCAATTATATGTTTGGTCCAGCTTGGTGAATTTCCTGGCAGGTATTCATACCAGGCTAGGAGAGGTGGCTCTTTTCCACCTGGGTCTTTGCCCATGTGTGCAAAATAACGTTTACCTGTTACCAGGTCCTTATTCCCATCCCTATTAATGTCCACCAATTCCAATCCATGTGTTTGAGAGAAGCTTGTGTCTATAAGGTATGTTTCCCAAGCTCCAGTTGGCTGTTGCGCATGCCACCAAATACCCAGTTGATGTGCTGCCGATGAAATTACTTCAGCCTTACCGTTCCCATTCAGGTCATGGGTATACATTTGGGCAGAAGCCTCACCTAAATCCGCTTGGTGAAATTTCCACGGTCCTGTTCTTGGGTTTTCCGGTGATTCCCACCAGCCATCGGTTATCATTAGATCGACATTTCCATCACTATTAAGGTCACCCATGCCTAGGCCATGTGCATATCGTGCAGTACCGGGGCTCTCTTTTTCGCTTATGGTGAATTTTTCCCAGGCTAAATTTTCAGAATTGGAGGGTGCCTTGTACCAAACCATTTCACCTGAGTCCGGTATGCTTCCTACCAAATCTTTTCTGCCATCTTTGTCGATGTCAAAAAAGCCCGCTGATTCATTTCCCAATGCGGGGCAGATGCTGTGAACCTCCCAGAAACCTGATTCATTTTTCGGGTTTTCAAACCAGAGAACGGCTTCACCCGGAAATCCAATCCTTACAAAATCTACCCAACCGTCCATGTTTACATCCATTCCATGACTGATAAATGCATTGCTGTAGCCTTTATCGTATTCAAATAGCTGTGGTTCTTCCAATTCATGTGGTTTCCAGGCAGGTGCCTCAAACCAATAAGCTCCAGCCATAACATCCATTAAACCGTCCTTATTTACATCTCCTACGGCTGCCCCTTCTGCAAGGAATTGAGTAGTGAGTACATGTTTTTTTGAAGGTTATATTAGAGGATTGTGCATAGCTAAAGGTTGTGCAAGAATAAAAAACCAGAAACAAGGAGGGGAGAAGTAAATTGTTTGCTTTTGACATTTTATCGAAGGCTTAGTAAATAGGTCATTAAACCATTGAACTGAGATTGACTGAGCGAATTGCCAAAATGATCTGGCATTAAGGTCATATTTGATGGGGTTTGCTCGTCGATGTCTTTTTTGGCGATGGTGAATTCTTTACCTGATTGGTCGGCCATGACCACAACGGGCCCATCCTCTCTTCTGAACAAACCAGACCTGGTTTGGCCGTTATTTAGTTTGATTGTATAGGTGCGGAAGTTCTCTGAGATATTTCTATTGGGATCCAGCACCTTTGTTGCAAGGGCATCGAGTCCCCAATTGCCTACTCCATCTAGTTGTGGACCAATCATTCCACCATCATCTCCAATTCTGTGACATATCCCACAGTTTTGTTGAAACAGTGTTTTCCCAGCAACTAGCTGGGAAGAGTCGTTTTGATAACCTTTTGTTCTTTGTACAATTAGTGTTTGTTTTTCATCACTTATTGGCGGTAAATTTTCCTTTAGTTCAGCGAAAGCTGCTTTTTGCTTTTCACTGGCTCCTGAAAGGAATCTTTCTTCCACCTGTATGCCTTTTAATACTCTGGCAGGTGCATGCCCCTCCTTGATTAACTTTAGCAGTTGGTTTTTCCCAGTATTGGTAGTGGCAAGTTGCGTCGAAATGAATTCCTGCAATTCCATAGGTGAGTTCATGATACCATCTACTAAGGCCGTTAAGGATTGATTCGAATTTGCTTTGGCAATGGCTTCTGCCATCTTCTTTCTAAAGCCAATGCTACTGTTGCTGTCTTTCATCCAGCTCTTCAAAAAGTCGACTTGTGATTGAGGGGCAATTTCCATCAAGGCATCGGCAGCAAGCGTTCTAAGTTCGACTTTTTCCTGACTATCGTTTACCAACTGCTTTATTTGGGGGATACTCTTACTGATTTTAAGTAAGCCTGAAATTTGAATAGCGAATTTCAATTCATCCAAATCATTTTCTGATTTGCTAGCCTGATTTGTTGGGTGTTTTTGAAAAATTTCACTGCTTAAAGATTGATTCCAGGATTTAAGCGCCGGAGGAAGGTCCATTCCTTGTTGCTTTACGCCATTATTCAAAGCCGTTGCTTTTTTGAAATCAGGGACTTTAGGTCCTTTCTCTTTTGCAAGCGCTATTATCCCTTCCATTCTTGATGCTGGTAGGTCTCTCGTTATTGATGTTAAATAGGCTAGGAATTTATCTTCCCCGAGGTCATTGTTTTGCAAGTATTTAATTAGGAATTCACCTGCTGTTTTTGATTTTGTATCAGAAAAAACCAATGCGACTATTTCTTTTTCTGCAGCTGACCAATCCTTAGAGGCCATCTCTGAGGCTATTTTAGGCTTTTGTGCATGTTGGAATAAGGCGTATTTTAGGGCATATTTTAAATGGCTGTCCTCTTCATCCGCTTCTTGTAGTGCTTTCAAAATGGGTGAAACCATTGTTGCGTTTTGATTTCTTATTAAGGTTTCTGCAGCGACTCTTTTTACGTGAGCACTTTCATCTTTTAAACCCTTTTTTAACCATTCCAGCTTTTGGTTGTCAAAGTCATGGTATTCTCCCAGGATTCTCTGGGCATGAACACGAACAAGTACATCTTTATCTAAAAGTGCTTTTTCAAGGACATTCTCCTTTAAAGCATCAAGTCTAAACAATGCCCAAAGCACCTGAACCTTCTGGATATTGGGTGCATTTCCATCTGCTGCTAGTTTTGCTAAGGCAGGTATTGCTGAATCCTCAAATCGATCCACCAATTCATCCGTGGCCATCATTCTGGTTTGAAGAACTGGATCGTTTAATTTTTCTATTAAGAACTCAAAACTTCCTTTAGACCAATCTATAGGTGTTTTTTCCTGACCTTTATAAGTGATTTTCCAAATTCTCCCACTGTTTCTGTCACGCTCAGGATGATCTAGGGGGACTTCGTAATGGCCTATTATACTGTTGTAAAAATCCGCTATGTACATGGCGCCATCAGGGCCTATTTTAATGTCCACAGGTCTGAACCAAGGGTCTTTGCTAACTAAAAAATCAGCCTTCCTACTGGCTTTTGGGCTAGAGCCATTAAAGGTAATTGTACTCCTACTGATCCTACAAGTCACTACATCACCGGAATAAAAGCTGTTTTGATATTCCGTAGGGAACTGATTATCTGTATAGTAGACAAGCCCGGATAAGGCAGTGGAATTCAGCCCATAGTCCATCATCGTTGGTGCATAACCCATATTTGGTTCCAATTTCCCCCATTGGGTGTAATTGCCGTCTCGTATCATTTGGTAAATAGGTAAAGTATGGCAATCCGCAGAATAGTGGTAGCCCCACTTATCGAGATCTGAGCCAAATGGGTTGATCCTACCATCACTTGTTTTCTCTGCATGCTGCCCATCCAAAGTAAATCGAAAGGTGTTACCTGATGTCATTTTTATGGAATCACCATCCTTTCCGGCTACAGTGGAAACATTGCTAAAGCCATGGGATGCGTGCATCCAGCCATCCATTCCTCTGAAAAGATTGTTGACCATACCATGGGTGTCCTTGGTCTCAAAAGGCCCTAAGATAAGCTCCCTTTTGTCTGCAATATCATCACCATTGGTATCATAAAACCTATAAAGGTTGGGAATGCTGAAGGCTATGGCCCCACCTTTGACAGGTTGAATGCCAATGGGAATATTTAAATCGTTGGCAAAATCTGTGATTTTATCAGCCTTTCCATCTTTGTTCGTGTCCTCCAATATACTTATCCTGTCTGTGCCTTTCCCTGGCCCAGCTTTAATAGGGTATTCAGAAGATTGAGAAACCCAAAGCCTACCTTTTTCATCAAAGGCCATATTAATAGGCTTGGTGATGTCAGGTTCTGAGGCAAAGAGTGTAATGTCAAATCCTGGAGGAAGAATAAAATCATTTTTCTCCTCTTCTGGATGCTGAAAGGATGAAGTCCTAATATGTTCGGCGTAAATTGGATCAGATTCTTCTTCTATATAGTCATCCGATGGTTTTTTTTGCGTATCCGTTAGACCATCTTGTCGCTTCCCATTTTCGCAAGCAAAAAAAATCAGTACAAGTAGGCTAAAGATTAGTTGTTGGGTTTTCATCAACTGATTGAAAATGAAGGGTAAATAATCTTGTTAACTTAAGATTTATTCTCTAAACAATCAATGAATAATTGCTTTCATTGTATGAAAGTTGAAATTTTTATCTAAATTATAGCTATAGGGTGAGTGTATAAGTTGATTTTGAACCTTTTTACCATATAAATATACTGAATGGTGTGGGAATTAGGGTAGGTTAAAAAGCATAAGGAATAATTACCTATCCTGTAGGGGGTGAATTAGCTGATCTCCTTTAATCGTTAATTGGTTTTTGCCTATTAAACCCTCATAAAAATTTTTTCTAGGTTGATAGTGAAAACAGATGCTTTTCCCCTCCTAAAAGTAAAAGGTGGACCTGGTATTAATAATTGGTTAACTTTCGTCTTTCATGGATTTCAATAAGCCTAAGCCAGAACTGAAAAAAATAAAGCCTAAAACAAGGCTTACTGTTGTGGTTTTCCAGTCTCCATTTTCAGGTACTAAAAATAAATAAGCCCCATAAATTAGTGCTCCTAATCCTAATACTGAGAGAAATGGTCCAAAAATCTTTTTAAAGTTCATATTGGTTTTATTTGCCTTAGACTCAAAAACATTGCCAATCTATAATCCCGAGGATTCCATAGCTATTTTATAGGTAGGAGTCTATTGATAACATCAAAAAAAAAGCATCTTTCGAAGAAGTCGAAAGATGCTTTTATAATTTACTTAAAAGTCTGTGTCAGCCTTTTCTAGTTTCAATCTCTCTATCCAAATGTTCCGGAAAAGCACTTCATGTCCTTCGGCTTGGAGCTTGATTCCTCCTGGTCGATTGGTAATGCCTTCGCCTCCATCTCTTCCTCCATCGACACCAGAATTTGGTCCTCCCCATACTTTCTGTATAGACACATTTTCATGAATCTTTTGCCCATTGAAATAGATAGTGGTCATTGCTTTTTCACTCAATTTACCATTTTCATCAAATCTCGCAGCCCTGAATTTGATGTCATAGGCATTCCATTTGCCAATACCATTGTAAACTTCATAGGGAGCGGCTTTTTCGTTGATTATAGCTGCCATTCCATGGGTGGTGCTATCTCCATCCAGGATTTGAATTTCGTAGCGATTTTGCAAGTATACACCACTGTTACCTCCTTCATTTTTTATTAGAAATTCCACATGAAGTCTAAAATCTGTGTATTTCTTTTTCGTAACGATATCTGCTGCACCATATTTTCCACCAGCACCTGAAGGATCGTTGGCACTGACCGTTTCTCCTTTGTCTACAGGGTCAGGAACAATTTCCCATTTAATGGGAAGTTCGGCTGCTATTCTAGGGCCTTCCCAGTAGGTCCAGTTCTTGTGTAGCGCACGTTTTTTACCATTAAACAATTGATCAGCATCTTTAGGTGCTTCTGTTCCCACACCAACTTGCGCCAGTAAAGGGAGCTGAAACAAGACGCTCAAAAGAAATAGGGCTAGAAATTTATTAGTACTGGCTAAGTTCATAATCTCAAGTGAGAATTTTGTGAAAAAAGGTAAATGAAAGAACATTTCCTTCAGTGATTATTGGTGGACATCTCGCAACAAATCATTAATGGTTTTGACAGGATTAAAGGTTATCAAAGGTACCACCACGAATATTGAGTTCCAGTTGGCCATTGAACCGTTCCACAGACCTGGAAGTTCCTGCGCTTTCAAATCTCTTCCGCTTTTCGATTTCTGTGTGATAAATCCAGTTTTAGGATCTCGGTATTCCATAAGGTTAAAAGCCTTTCCTTTATAATCCCTGATCCCACAAACCAAATCCGTAGGGTTAAAATGTGTGGAGGATTTAAAGTGTGCTTCTTGCGTTTTGTCTTCAAGGTTTAATTGGGCAGTTTCTCCTATCTGAAGGGATAAACTTCCGTCCGAATCTTTTACCCAAAAAGGTCCTCCTCCTGGTTCTCCAGTATTTTCCACCATGCCGCAAACTCTCATAGGGCGGTTAAGCTTTTCACTAAGCCAAGATGCTTTTTCATCAAGGCTTTTAGAGCCATAGGAGGGAGCTAATTTCCCACCAATTACTTTAGTAAATACTTCCTCTGCTTGACTAACAGACTTATCAGTAACTTTATTGTCCAATTGTTTAAGGGCGGCAAAAGTTTTGTCCTGCGCTTCAATCAGTAATCCCCCAATTGCCTGCTTATAGGTAGTGGTCGTATCCTTTAAACGGTCTGGGACTACATTGTCGATGTTTTTAATAAACACCAGATCAGCCTCGATTTCATTTAAGTTCTCCAGCAATGCGCCGTGTCCAGCAGGCCTAAACAATAGTTCACCGTTGTCTTCAACAAATGGTTTGTTATCTAGCGATACAGCAATAGTATCGGTGGATTTTTTTTGTTGTGAAAAGCTGATCTCGAATTTCACACCGAATTCCTTTTCCATTTTGGGTTGAACTTCAGCAACCTTTTCTTCAAACTTCTTTTGATGTTCAGGAGAAACAGTAAAATGCAGTCTTACCGTATTGTCCTTGCCAATTCCATATTGTGCGCCCTCTACAAAATGTTCTTCCACAGGAGTTCGGCTTTCCTCAGGATATTGATGAAACTTTAACAGTCCCTTTGGTAAACTGCCATAGGAAAGATGATCATCATCTAAAAGATGTTGGATAATAAGACCGTACTTTTTCTCATCAATGGCTTTTGAAATACTGGTACCTGCTTTTTTTAAGCTGTTGTCCAGGTCTTCATAGAAGGCAAAAGACTTGATTTCAGAAATAAAGGTTTTTGCAAAGTCATCACTTTCAAAACTATTGTCTCCTTTTTCTAAAAAGCTAAAAAGGTTCTTAAACATCCTACTTGCAGCTCCACTTGCAGGTACAAACTTCACGATAATTTTATCCTTAGACTTTTCCTTGTAATCTTTTAGTGCTTTTTGAAGCTCACCATCATTTAATTCAAGAATTCCATCACCGATTTTCGCAGCATAATCGATGTCTAAAAAGGGGAAACCATCCTTGAAGTTTTTAATTTGTTCTTCAACTATACCCAGCGGCATGCCCTGGGCTTTTATTTTATTTTCGAGCTCGTTAGTTAACATGGGTGTGAAATGTGGTTATTGATCTTTTAAGATGTTCCAATATAATAATTCATTTTATGAAAGCCCCATTAATCTATGGGAAAATCCAATGAGATCTTCCTGATTGAAAATCATTTTGAGATTGGTTAAATGACTTTGTATCTAAGAGTGACTTTTTGCTACGGGAATTATAAAAAACTATAGATGGGAGCAATCACACCTCTTTTAACAAGCAAGTTTATTGCCAAAAATCGCTTTAATCTTTTAAACCCTGAAATATGCAATAGCAATTCCATCAAATAATAGAAGCACTATTGCATATACTGGGTTAAAGAAATCAGCTGATTTCCAAATAATGTGAAAGGACTAAAAGAATGGTACTGTTTAGGACCCAAATCCCCAAGATAGGCCCAAATGAATGTCTGCCCTTTGGCTATCACTGTTCATGAAGCTTGTAATTACAGAGTTGCTACCTATGAAAAAGCCCCCATATTGAAGCCCAAGACCTCCTGTGAAATTAGAAATTTGGTGTTGCATCCAGGGAGAATACAATTCAAATTTACCCAATACAAGCCTCGGAGTGATAACAATTAAATCGGCTGCGCTTAAATTAATATTATTATTTTCATTGCTGATTCTTTTTTGGCCATATAATGATATTTGAAAGCTTTTTACAGGACTAAATTCCACATAAGCAGCTACCGTTCTCGGTAAATTTACCCGTATATCTGAATCGGAATCGTTAATGGTAAAATAACCTGAATCTACAAGTTGCTGTTCTATTTCATCTATATTTCCATCAAGGTTGTCGACCCTGAAATATTCGTTCTGTGGGATATTTACAATATAATTCTTGTTTCTTTGATTGGATCCCATTCCCATACTCCCAAGGTTTTTCAAGGACAAACCGATATTTAAGAGTGGGTCGTCGTCCCTTTTTATCATATAATTAACACCTAGATCTACTCCCAATCCTCCTGGATTAAATCCTCTCCACAAATCCTCTTCCAGATCAAATCCATCTTCATTTTCCCACCTTTCATCGTAGGATAAGTTAAGGCTTCCCTGAGCATCGGTAAGTAAAGTTTCATCCTCAGAGTCAATGATTGTTGCTGATAATTTATCCATTCCCAAATTTGAATAGCTTCCTGGGAAAAGTAATTTAAAATTTGCTCCTACGGATAAAGAATGGAAATCAGTATCCAAAATTTGCCTTCCCACTATAAATCCGAGCTCCATCCAACCAGAAGCATTGACTCGTTGGTTTTCAGGAATATTTATGGTTGTTTGATCATTGTTTCCATTTGCATTTTCAATGATTGAATTGCCCAGGTCAGGGTTAAAGTCTATTATATCTACCTTAGCCTTAACTTCTGTAGTAATTCCAAAAGACCATTTATCAAACCTTAAACCTACTGCAGGACCCATCACCGACACATCTGATCTTAGGTTTACCGGTTTGTCTACGTTTTCAAAAATATTATCAAAAACATCCGGGTTGTCTATAATGTCCTGAGCAGATAGAATATTATTGTCTAAACCCACATTAATTGAAAAGAGTGATACCTCCACTTTCTTTGTGAGATTGTTAATTTCAGCAGGGTTCATCATGGCATTGATCATGCCTTTTCTCTTACTGTTTTGTATTCCAAAGTAATTCTGCTGCGCAATAGAGATACCACTGCTAACTACAAAAAAAAAGAGATAAATAGTGCCTTTTTCATGAATAATTGTTTAAAAATTTAGTTTAAAAATATATTCTCAAAAATAGATAAATTATTTTTATTTCCCTCTTTTTGATGAGGGACTGTCTCAGAAATTCAAATTTAATTGTAATTTGGGTTCTTGAATTATTAATAAAAAATTAATGCTAAAAACATACCATAGCTTTACCCTCTTTTTTTCTGTTGGTTATTTTTAGTGAATAATAGTTTTGCTCAGAGTTTTGGAGATGTATGGTTGTCTACAGGTATCCAGTCCATGGCCAGTAAAGATGAAGGTTTCTCTTTATTAAATTACAAAGGAAATAAATCTACAAGCTCAGTAGGTTTTGCTCTTCGCAAAAAGAATAAAACGCAATGGATTCAAGGAGATTTTTCCTATGGTGTATTAGCCAATCAACCTGGTGGTACCATGAATGAAATGGGTGCGAGCTTTTCAACCTATACCTTTTACCATAAATTAAAGCCTGCTTCCAAAGGGTTTCAATATGGTTGGTCGAATAAAAACACCATGCACATAAGGAGACACAACCAATTTAGTAATTATAGTTTTCGTTATGATTATTTCACTTCCCTAGGACCTGTTGCCAGGCACTTGTTGCCATTTGAGTGGAAGAAAAAGTCATTTTTATGGCAAAACATGGCCAATTGGCAACTATTAGGGTTCCAGGTCAAATCAGGGTATATAGGAGCTGAGCCAGAGAACTACCAAGCAGATAATTCCTTAGCAGATAATTTCTTTAATACTGTAAGCCCATTCATTCCTCTCAGGGATTTGGATATGAATTTTTCTTCTACCCTTTTTTGGGAGCTACCAACTGGCAATAGACTAGGATTAAGGTACCAGACCAATTACACCAAACTTTCAGGTATTAAGAGCGTTTATCGATTGGATCATTCCATCGATCTGATTTTAAATGTTAGGCTATGGTAAATAGAATTAATTTCTGCTTGATAGTATTACTTTTCTTTACTTCTTGTGACTCTTGGATACTTCCGGAGGATCCTAAAACCGAACCTTTAGATATATTTGATAGCCTTTGGAAGGATGTTAATGAAAGGTATTCTTTTTTTGAACACAAGGACATTGACTGGGAAAATATTAGAGCTACTTATAGAGCAAAAATAACCAATGATATGGGCGCTGTAAGTTTATTTGATGTTTTAGCAAACATGTTATTTGAACTAAGAGACGGCCATGTAAACTTGGCTGCAGGATTTGACAACAGTCGAAATTGGGAATGGTACCAGGATTATCCAGACAATTACGATCAGAACATTATCGATAAAAATTATCTCCGTCGCGATTTCTGGATCAGTGGACCTTTAAAACACCAGTTTATTAACGATGTGCTTTATGTGAATTACAGCTCCTTTTCTCAAAATATAGCCCAAGGAAACTTACAGGTAGTTTTAGAAAGAGCCAAACTAGGACGTGGTATCATTATAGATGTGAGAAATAATGGAGGAGGCAGTCTTGGAAATGCCTATACTCTTGCTTCAGCATTTACTGATACGGAAGTCTTGGTTGCCCAGAAACGAATAAAAATGGAATTGGAATGGATGACTTCTCTACCTGGGAGGATATAACGGTCCCTGCTGGTGAAGATGTTTACAGTGGGCCTGTGGTTGTCCTTACCAATAGAAGATCTTATAGTGCAACTACTTTTTTTGCTCAAATGATGAAAGAATTGCCACAAGTGACTATCGTAGGTGACCAGACAGGCGGTGGTGGGGGAATACCCGTTTATGGCGAACTGATAAATGGTTGGACCTACCGATTTTCAGGTACTCAAACCATTGATATGGAGGGGAGACAGATCGAGGATGGGGTCCTTGTTGATGTTCGGGTAGATTTAAACCCCATAAGTACAGCAAAGGGTGAGGACAATATTATCACCACCGCTTTGAGAATACTTATGGGGAACAATTAATTTTAAACGATTTCTATTGAGCTCCTTTCAAGTAAGCCAATAAATCTGCCATTTCCTGATCAGTCATATTTTGTTCCAAACCATTTGGCATCAATGAGAGCCCAGGGTTTTGTATGCTTTTTATTTGAGTACGCAAGATGTTTTCCTCCGTGCCATACGCAGTCCTTAAACTTAATGAATTGGCGGATTCAGCCGCAATCCTACCAGTTACTTGTTTTCCCTCATGGGTGGTAACAGTAATTGCCTGATAGCCTGGGAATACCTCATAGTTTGGTACAATGGTATGCAAAAGCAAAGCCAATGCTGGCTGGTTATTTATGCCGGATAAATCTGGACCTACATCTCCACCTTCGCCTGCATAAGTATGGCAGGTAGCACAGTTTAATTTAAAAATACCTTCACCGTTAGCCGCATTTCCTTTAATATCCAGAACTCTCTTGTGTTCCTCATATACCTTCATTCTTCCTCCTGATTCCAATTCTTTGAAAAGATCTTCTGCGCGTGATCTCACTTTTGAGTCACTTGCTTTCATTAAAGAGAGCCTTGTTGAAGATGAGATTTCAGCAGGGTTGATTTTGCTTTCCTCAATGGCCATCAACAATTGGTTGCGAAGAATTGGCCTTGAAACCATTGTAGCAATTACAGCTCCTTTTGTCTTAGGAGTATAAGCTTTCCACGCAGTCGTTTCTATCAGGATTTCTCCCGCTTCAACACTGTTTAAGTTGCCTAAGGATTGAATCGCGGCCAACTGAATTTCAGGAGGATTGTTAGGGGATATTAATTCCTTTAAAGAAGCTTCTGTTTCACCCGGTGAAAAATAACTTAGTAATGCTGTCGCCTGAATCCTGGAAGTCAAACTGTCTTCAGCCGAAGAAGCTCTTTTGGTAGTCTCTTGAACCAAAGCATCTAATTGTTCTTTGGATTTGGTATAGGCATCCAGGTAAGTTTTTTCGCTGCCTTTAACATGCCTTTCACTTCCTTTTAAAAGGCCAAGCAACAAAGAGAAAGTAGGGTTATCCCATTCGCTATTAATAGAAGAATCTATTAGACCCGTCAATTCCTTGGCTGAAACGGAACTACCGATAAGCTCTCCTAATTCAGACCACATTGGTAATTGTGAAAAAGTAACTTGTTTCTTCTCAGCTTCCAAAATGTTCAAAAAGGAAATTTCCTGACCATTTAATGCAGTCATCACAGCAGCCCTTGTCCAAGGGTCTGATGCGTCTTCTTGCGCTATTTTAGCTAAGTAAGGTAGCCATTCCTTCTTTTTATCACCACCAAAGGTAAGTGCAGTCATGTAACGTACCCTTGGATTGGTATCTGTAGCTCCTTTTATTAAACTGCTGGCCAATTGTTCTGAGATATTTGGTTTCAAAGCAATTATAGCAATGATCTGCTCTCTAATGATTGGGACGTTGTCATCATAAATAGTGGTCAGCATCTTGTCATCTAAACCATCAAAGTGGTGTAACAACCATATGGCCTTTACTTTACCTTCAATTATGGCGTCAGATAAAACCATTTCCTTAAGGGGTGCAATTGCTTCCTGAGGCATTTTTTCTAGTATTAACCTAAATGCCGTATTTCGTTCCCACTCGTCATCGGATGAAAGTGCCGTGATAAGCATATCCATACTTGCTGCGGAGGAGGTAGGGAAGACCGTTTCTACCTTGTTGTATTCTAAATTATCTCTAGTAATCCTATAAATCTTACCTTTTCCCTTGCCACTTTCGAAATCCAAGGCTCCTCTGGTTTCTTCCGGTACATAAGAAGGATGGTCGATTACCTTTCGGTACATGTCTGCTAAATACATTGCTCCCTTAGGTCCGTGGGATAAGAAAACTGGATTGAACCAAGAATCTGATGATGATAGAAACTCCCAATCTTCATGAACCCTTTCGGAGATGAAAGTGGCACCGTTTTCTTTGATCGATTGCCTTTGAACCAGATTCTGAGCAGGCTCACAAATAAAAGCATTGCCTTTATGCGCTTCATGTAAACCTTCACTTTCAAAAATTAAAGTTCCGCAAGCAGAAGTAAAAGTACCTTGATGCGATAAGCCCATTAATTTGGGGATGTAATCTGCTGTAGTAATACTTTTACTAATAGGGTAAACAAATCCCTCTGCTTCAGCCGGTGCTACATCTTCAATCGTTTTATTGAAAAGCAGGTTAGGGTTATTGCTTAATTGATCAGGTTCCATTACGATGTGCTGCAAAGGATGTCTGTTACTCGATCCATATCTTCTTCCAAAAGCATCAAAAGCAAGTCCGAATTGACTTTTTCCGCCTCTCAACTGAAATTCCAATGTTTCAGGATTAAATCTTCCATCTGCACCATTAAATGAGACAGGCTTCCTTTCAGGATGAGCAGGGGAATAGACCTCTCCTCCATTAAGACCACTGGTGACATATATCCAGCCATCAAGCCCTAGGGTAGGGTGAGAGGTTCGGATTTGCGCAGTTCTGTTGGCGTTAAAACCAGTTAGTACGATTTCCTGAATGTCGGCTTTACCATCTCCAGTCGTGTCTTTGAAGTAATAGATATGTGGCGCACATGTTACAAAAACACCGCCTTTCCATGCCATGATCCCATTTGGGTAGGTAAGCCCTTCTACAAAGACACTTCGTTGATCGTATTTCCCATCTCCATCACTGTCCACTAATCTGGATATTTTCCCTAGTGTATCAGGTTTTTTCCCATCCATAGGATCTGGATAGCCTGTGTTTTCAGCGACATAAAGTATTCCTTTTTCATCGAAGGCAAAGGCTGAAGGATCCGCCACCAAAGGATCTGCAGCAATTAAGTCTATCTGAAGCCCAGGTTCTAGCTGAAAGGCTGCCATTGAAGTCTTTAATGCAACAGAATCTGCATAAGTATATTGTGGGGAATTAACAGGGTTCTTTTGGATTTCAAATTTTGGAGGAGAATCCAACGTTGCTTTTTCCTGTTGACAAGCCAGTAATAAAGCGAAACAAGTCATTATAGACCAATTTCTTGGGGAAATAAGGTAGTTTAACAAGTTTTTACGATTTTTAATTTGCAATGCATGAGAGGTGGTTTATCTAATTTCAGGTGGAACATTTCCATAATTCCAAGGCTCTCCTGTGAAGGCAGGAGCTTTTTGAAATTCGGGTAAAAGGCCAGGTTTTAGGGGTTTTATGAGTCTTAAGCTTTGGTCAACAATTTGGTTGCCCGCTGTAATTTCTAAATTGCTGTATGAGGTTAGCCTGGTTTCGTAGCCGCCACCATTTATAGAGAAAGCCTCCAGTGTGGGGACATATCCTACACAGTCATTGGCCATACTTACAGGGAATGTAAGTGGGAATTGGCTTTCCGCTTTTATTTTAAGTCCCAGTTCACAGAAAAATTCTGCGGGGTTACTTACGAGCACAACAGGTCCGAGCTGTATGGCTTGAATTTCTACCTTATGCGTAGGATTTCGTTTTCCGTAACTATCGAGCATAACCGTCTCCTTGGCAAAAACCCAGTCAGTCTTTCCTACTTCCTCGGGACTTTTTTTAATCATTGCCAGACTTTCCTTAACTTTTTCTTCAGAAGGCATCCTTCTTTTGATGGTAATAAATTCTCTTGAAGTGGTGATAGGGAAGGTGGTGCCTCTAGGTATGGATAGCAGTGTTTTAACTGCCTCTGCACCAACACTGGCACCAACAAATCTAGCCCAGTCTTCACCTGACCTGTTTTTATTCGGATTACGGTTATTGACTTGGGTCACATCTCCACTAGCGCCTTGGAGAAAAACAACTACACAGTCTTTACCTAAAGCGCCTTTTATAGTTTGCTCCATGTAATATACCCAATTGGCTGAAATACCTCCAGGGTTAGTGGTGGAATGACAGGCGAAGTTCACTATGCAGCCAATACATTTACCTGCTTTATTCCAGGTTCCAATAACGCCTACTTCAGGATCGATTGGGCCAGCTACTTTTGAAATAGCTGGGTTTAATTGCCCAGGATGGGAATAAGTCATTCCATTTTTCATGAAAAAGCGCCGGTTAAATGCGACTTTTTCTTCTTTGCCACTGCCCACACCAATTTCTACTTCTTCCAAATCTTCCAGCGCTTGTAAGGCTGTTTTTACGGTCGTTTCTTTAGTGGTAGCCAAGTATTTAGGGTCTGCACAGGAAGATTGCTTATAAGCAAGGTCCTGAACAAAAGAGGAAGCATGGTCATATTGCCCTGGCATAACCATTGCAGTTGGGCCAGAAGAATGGGAATGCGATGCTGATATCATTATTTCTTCTTTCGAAATGTCATATTTAGCAGCGATACCCTCTTTGATTTCATCGACCCACGGTTGGTATACTGCTAAGGCATCGAATCCGATAATTAATGCTTTTCTTGCACCGCTTTGAAATGCTGAAACCCTTACCTTGCAAGGGTCATGAAAGGTTTTGTGGTAATTCTTGCCATAGTTCCCAGGGCTTTCCATTCCAATTTCAGGAGAAATATCCCCGTCTGCAAAAGCTGCTTTTACAGGGGCTTCAGAGGCATTTGGGTTTTGGATAGCTGTGCCGGCTTCTGCTGTGCTTATTGAAAGACCTAGCCCAGCAGAAAGTATAGTGGTTTGTTTAAGGAATTTTCTTCGAGATGATAAATCAACAAATGTATTTTTTAACATAACAAATAAAACATTGGCTTGTGGTTGTGGATAAGTGTACGTTACCAAAGTTAACGTAAAAACACGGTTAATATACTGGAAATCATTGATAGTTCCATTTTTTTTATATAAGATAGGCAAGGAATTCCTCCCTAATAGTCTCTTTTGGAGATTTTTTATAATAAGTTTCTCTTGGTTTATTTAAGGTGAAGTTTGCATTGGTGGCTAATTATTATTGCGATACCATTGATTCTCTTGAAATTACATTCTTTTTGCAAAGCCTATTGTATTCTTAGTGTTGATTTATATTTGAAGATTGGAGATTCTCCCTTTTTCCAAAATTAATGAACTGAGGACTACGGGAATTATTTCAACATCTTTAACCTCCTTTTTCTAAAAAGTGCTAATTTTAGCTGAATTATTTAAGTCAATTATGATCTCGAAACAAGAAAATATTTCACTTTTTAAGGGTTTATCCTTAGATGGTGCATCTTTGAAGGCCTATTTCAAGCGAATTGGTTTTGAAGGTAAGCCAGAAATAAACCTTGATACCTTAAAGGAGCTACATAACCTTCATCCACAAGCCATTCCCTTTGAAAATCTTGATCCATTGTTAGGAACACCGGTTGAATTGACTTTGCCAGCTGTTTTCAATAAAATGGTTAAAGAGGGAAGAGGAGGATTTTGTTTTGAGCAAAACTTGCTTTTCGGAGCGGTATTGAATACGATCGGGTTTGACGGGGTAGGCTTGTCAGCCAGAGTATTCTGGGAAATTGGTGAAGGGGAAATTCGGCCAAGGGATCATATGTTGTTATTGTTGGACTTGGAGGGTATGAAATACATTCTAGATGTTGGATTCGGCTCTGCTTCCTTTTCTTCTCCTTTGGTATTGCAGCAAGAAGGAATTCAGGATACTGGAGATTATCAATATCGAATTAGTTTGGTGTCGGGGTTTTATTATTTAGAAATTAGGATAAAAAATTCGTGGAGATTGATGCATCGATTTGGTTTGGAAGCTCAAATGCTGCCCGATTATGAAGTGGTCAGTTGGTTCTTATGTACTTCGCCCAAATCTGTTTTTATAAAAGACTTAATGGTAGCCAGGAGTTTCCCTGACGGCAGGTATGCGCTTTACAATAATCAATTTACTGTTCATAAGAAAAAGGAGAAAAGTGTAAAGAAAACGCTTCACAGTATAGAAGAACTTACTGGCATTTTACAAGAAATATTTCTTATAAAGCTTCCGGAAAATGTCAATTTAAACGCGAAGTTTCAAGGATTAATAACTCCTGTCCTTACTACTGAAAAATAAAAAAGGCCTCTTAAAAAAGAGGCCTAAAAAATTTTAGCTGTTATTAAAATTCCACAGGATTAAAAAATAAAACAAATAGGAATTTTGCTGTCAAATGAAAAAGTTTATAGTTTAGTTTAAATGCATTTGGTGGTATTCTACTTCCGGTTGAGCTAACTGGAATTGCAAAGTATCTTCTTTTTTATTGTTGTTATTGGGCATCTTACCTATTCTCCAGTTTGCAGGTTTGTGAAATCTGCCTTCTTTCTTAAACTCATCAAAAGTTTCAGGATCATCCTCAGCATTTCTAATGGCTTTGATCGTAAATAAAAGTCCTAAAGTCGCTCCGAGTATTGCGTATATAAAAATGTAAGTGTCCATGTGCTTAATTTTATTTTTTGAGTCTTTCAATTTGCTGAAGGATTAAACTACTTAAAACTTGCTTTAACCTTATTCAGAATGATTGATTAACAATTCAAATTTAAGGAAATTTTATTATATAATTCAATTAAAAACCCCTCTTTTTTGGTTAAAATTTTGTAAATATAAAATAGTATTTTGTTACATTATTTTTGTATTTCACATTGGTTTTTTAGGTGGTTGCTACTAATGGTTTAATTTCAAAGTCATAAAATCATCATTTTCAGGGGTTTTTATTTTCATTGGCCAATATAAAAGACTTTCTATTCCCTAATGAAAACTGAAGGCTATTGTTAAAATTCCAAACAAAATTCTGCGTGAAGTGTGCTCTCTGAAAGTTTGTCAAACCAGGCTTCGGAATGGTTATTCCTTAGTGAATTGACTGCTACTTAAATTTAGCTGAAGTTTAAATTTTGTGGCTTTTCCAAATCGGTTTTACTCCAGTCTAAAACTTCTTTGAGTTACTGATGATAACCCAATTCTTAAAAGCCCTCCTTGTTATAATCTACCCAGGAAGGTGAATTCGGCTTTGTCCAAGTGGCTATTTTAGATTATTTTTTGTTAATTGACTTTGTTTTATTTTAAAGGTGAATTCTGGCTTTAAAAACGAATGAATTTTAACTCACCCAAATAAAAACCGTTAAAATTTATATTAACTACTAATCCGGATAGGGCTAATAAAAAGTAGCGCATTTAAAATGAGAACAAAAAATCATTGCTATTAAGAATAAAAAACAATCAATTAACCAATATAACATGACTGAAAAGAAAAAACCCTCTTTGTCCAGACGAAAGTTTATGGGCACAGGTCTGCTTAGCGCAGCAGGATTAGGGGTGTTGCCACAAGTGAGTCTAGGCAAATCAACGGATAGTAAAAAAGAGGCCAATGAAACATTACGTTTAGGTTTTATTGGAATGGGAAGGCAAAGCAATGGACTACTTGGTAGCTTTATTACTTTACCTAATATAGAAGTAGTAGCAGGCTGTGATGTGTACGAAGACAAACGGCAAAGATTTTTAAATCGCACAAACGATTATTACAAAGGTAAAGGGAAAGCAGTTGAAGTAGCTGTATATGAGAATTACCATGACCTTCTGGCAAGGAAAGATATAGATGCTGTAGTCATAGCTAGTCCAGATCACTGGCACGCGCTTATGGCCATTGATGCTTGTAAGGCTGGTAAAGATATTTATTTGGAGAAACCATTGACCTTTACTATCAAGGAAGGGCAGGAGTTAATTAAAGCCGTACGTTCCAATAGTATTGTTTTGGCAACTGGAAGTATGCAAAGGTCTTATGATAACTTTCAGCATGCAGTGAAAATGGTGCAAAAAGGAAGAATAGGTGCGATTAAAAAGGTTTATGCTTGTGTAGGTGGACCTCCGAAACCGTATGATCTACCAAAGGAGGATATACCTGCCGGTCTTAATTGGGACATGTGGTTAGGCCCTTTGGCTGCAGATATACATTTCAACAATGACCTTAACCCACCTATATCCATTAACCCTCCTGAGAACGAAAAAGTGTGGGGTGCATGGCGTTGGTACAAAGAGACTGGCGGAGGATTGACGACAGATTGGGGCGCACATATGTTTGATATCGCTCAGTGGGCAATCGGAATGGACAGAAGTGGACCAATAGAAATTATTCCAGCGGGATATAAAGACACCAAACATTTGACATTTATCTATTCAAATGGGGTGACTGTTACCGAAGAACCTTTTGATAAAAAAGAAACAAGGGGATGTAGATTCGTAGGCAAAGACGGATGGATAGAGGTCTCAAGATCTCATTATGAAGCTTCAGATGGGACTTTGTACCCATTGGTAGCAGAAGGTGAAGATATGAGAGGCGGTGCTGGTACTGCTCATCATATAGATTTCATAGAATCTGTGAGAAGGAGAAAAGACCCTATAGCATCAGTAGAAATTGGTCATAGCACCTGTACTACTTGCAACCTTGGTAATATCGCATATGACTTGGGCAGACCATTGAAGTGGGATCCTATAAATGAGAAATTTGCTAACCCAGATCCTGAAGCGGAGAAACAGCTTCATAGGACTTATAGACCTGGTTACAGATTGTAAATATAAAAAAGCGAAACCGTTAAGGTTTCGCTTTTTTTTTTGTGGTGCATTCACTTCGTTAAACAAAATGGGTTGCTACAGCAATCTTAATTTTTAAAGTGGTTTAAGATCCAATTTATACTGTTTGCTACGCAACGACTTTTTGGTTTAGTTTAAATTTAGTAATTGAGGGCCAAATTCCTCAAATGAAATGGCATCTCCAGGAACACCTTTTGCAATAAGCTCTTTGTGCTGCTGCGCAATAAAACCTGCAGGCCCACATATATAATACTGTGATTCTTTAGGGAATGCTTCAATTTTATTTAGGTCCAAGGGACCTTGGAGCACGCCATCTTTTTCATCCTTTTCTGTCAGTGCGTCGTAGAAAATATGCTGACTTAAATCTGGGTTATTTTCAGCCATTGACTTGACATCCTCTTTGAAAGCATGAACTGTCTGGTTTCTGCATGGGTGTACCCATGTTAGGGGCTGGCTGGGTTTGTCAAAGCTTAGCGATTGAAGCATACTGATAAGTGGTGTGACGCCAACTCCTCCGCTTATAAAGGTTATCGGCACGCCTTTTTTGGTTCTAAAGTGAAATTCCCGATAGGTGCAGTTAGATCTACTAAGTCACCTGTTTGGATATGATCATGAAGAAAATTACTGATCATTCCATTTATGTTCAAATTTGGGTTGAATTCCTTTTTGACAGATATTCTGTAATAATGTTCATTCGGAACACTAGAAACACTGTATTGCCTTGCTTGGTTTAGCCCCAAGTCAGGTAGAAAAACCCGAAGACTTATAAATTGGCCAGGGATATGGGAGATTACATTTTCTCCATCGCAAGGGTACAAATAAAACGAGGTTATTTCGTCGGATTCTTTAACCTTTTCTTTTACTCTAAACGGTCTCCAACCTGTCCATCCACCTTTTTTATTGGTTTGATCTTTATAGATACCAGCTTCTATCCCCATCATCAGATCGGCTAGTTGATTGTAAGCGATCTCCCAGGCCTCCAAAATCTCCAGACTGGCTGCTTCTCCAAGCACTTCCTTTATAGAAGCAATCAAGTGATTGCCCACAATTGGGTAATGTTCAGGCCGAATTTCTAAACTGACATGCTTGTGACCAATTCTGTGAAGTTCAGGTAACAAAACGCCCGGATTTGCAATATGTTCTGCATAGGCCAAAACGGCCATGGCCAAAGCTTGTTGCTGCTTGCCGGTTTTTTGATTGCCCATGTTGAAAATATTTTTCAAGTCAGGATGATGTGAAAACATCCTTTTGTAAAAGTGAGTGGTCAGGGCTACCCCATGCTCTCTAAGAATAGGGACTGTAGCAGTTATAATTTCTCGTTGGCTGTTATTCATAATTCAATTGAAATAATGTGTTGGCACCTCATGAAAATTACTGAGGGTTATAATTGATTGTCCTGCGGCAAAGGTAAACAAAAGATTAAAAGATAAAAATATCTTTATTTATTTTTATCTTTGTCAAATTATGGATGAAGCAAGCCAGTAAAATAGGGTCTTGATGCTGAAATAAGGATTATTCTTATGAAAAAGGTAAAGCAATACAAGGATTAAAATACTGTAAAGATCAAGTTATTATCCTTTACTAGGTGTGCTTTTAAGTTTGTTTTAAAATTAAACTAAAAAATGCATAATCAAGCCTTCAGGTTGTCCTGAAATGACTTTTTTTTAGTGACCACATCACGTTATAGGAGCGCTATACCGTGATGTGGGTTCAGTAAGATAAATGTTTTACTGTGCCAGCAGGTTTCTTAATTCCGGCAATAAGAATTCATACATTCTATAATTACCCAAATCATTGAAATGTGTGCCATCAACGGTGGCTTCATTGTCTTGCCCAATTAGGTCTTTACTGTATACATAGTGAAGGTTTTTATACCGCTTTTTTTCATCCAAATACACTTGTCGCAAGGCATTGTTTTGATTTTGAATATACGATAAGGTACCAAACTTTGTCGGATCATCTACCTTGAAAAAAGCATAATCCCTGATAATACTTTCCACCAATAAAATAGGAACTGAATCATCGATGTTTCTGATGAAAGCGATCGTCTCTGGTAAATTATTCAATATGGTATCAGGGGCTGAGTTAGGTGTACAATCCAATACGATAATAGAAGGGTTGGAAGGCATGATATATTGCATGACTTCTTTTTCAAATCGACCATTTCCGCTAAATCCAAGATTGATAACTTCTTTGTTGATTTCTCTTTCTAATAAGGCAGCATAAGTAAGTCCCGGTCTGGAAGCCGAAGCTCCTTGCGTAATGCTCGTTCCGTAAAATACTATTGGATTTCCGCGATCGATAATTGCATGCATTGGCTTGGTGATAGTGGCTTCCTCATCTACACCGATTTCAAGTTTTTCTACTCCTTCATACAGTGGGAGGTTTAACAAATATTCCCGGTTTCCTTTGGCCATACCCGTTATCACAGTAGCCTCATTTGATAATTCTTCACCAGGGATGGCGACGCCGACAAATTGCCACCTGCCGTTAGTATAAGCGTATAAATCCAAACCATTGCTAGCAATTGGAGTCATATTGCCTTTAATGCGCATATTGTCCAGTGTCCAGCGAATTTTAATGGTGGATGAATTTGAAGAAAATCTTATCGATACTCCTGCGGAATTTCTCGAAAGAGACCAAACGGCTGGCCTGACCTCTTTTTTAGCCTGAGCAGGCAAACGTCTGTAAGATTCGTTTTTCGGAAGCGCTCCTAAAATTTCAAAATTTGAAGCGTCCCAATAAACAATAGGCTCTGGAGTATTATTTTGCCCAAGAAGGCGCAGTGGAAGTAGGCAGATCATTAGCCCTACAAATAAAAAAAGGACCCTTTGGTAGGAGTTTTAATAATAGGATAATTCATAAACACTTATTTTTTTTATGCTTTAAAAGAGGATAGGTTAAAGCCATTTAATTTGATGTTTTTTCCAATTCAATTACGATGGTGCGCTACCTCAAAATATTTATTTAAGTATCTCAATAGGATTCCCTTATAGAAGGATCAAAACTCATTAGCAGGCATTACCAGCTTTTTCCTGAGAATTTAATAGACTGATATGTTTTGCTGTCTAACCCTTTTACCGTTAATGAATCAGGAAATCACTATTGTCTTCCGCTACAATAAAATCGAGGTAAATTTATCTTTTAAAAGTGACAATAGACTTGATACAGCAAATAAACTGAATTTTACCATTGTTTTTTCAGGTGCTAAAATAGAAAAGGTTTCAAGAAAATTAGCAAAAAACAACTTCCAGTTTGTGCCAACTTTAATTCTGTGCTTCATTTGGACTGTTGGGCTTATTTTAAAAATTTTATAACCATCGCTATATTCAGGTTAAGTCGAATTTTTTCAGGTGTTTTTATTTTATGATATGAAATTGTTTTATCAAGTAAAAGTAGCCCTGACCCCTTAGCCGGTTTTTTTCATTGTATATATTTAATACTTGTTTAGAAGAATTTTCCCCGATGCCACTAAAGCTGCTTATGATCTGAGATATCACAATATTTATCTATATTGTTCTTTCAAAATTCAAGTTCAAAACATCATCTTCTATTCTATGAGGCCAATTCTTACCTTCAATTCACTAGGTGTTTTATGCATCAGCCTACTCTTTTTTGCTTGCAAACAAGAAGTTTCAACCACATCTGAAACGCCACAAAAACCCAATATTGTCATAATTTATATGGATGATTTGGGGTATGGAGACATGAGTGCTTACGAAGCAGGTTTGCTTGAGACCCCTAATATGGACCTACTTGCCAATGGTGGTGTAAAGTTTACCGCTGGATATGCTTCTTCGGCCACCTGCTCACCCAGTAGGTATGCCTTGTTAACAGGTACTTATCCCTGGAGAAATAAAGACGCAAAAATATTACCAGGAACGGCACCATTACTCATTGGAACATCAGAGATGACCATTCCTAAAATGCTGAAAGGTGAGGGATATGCCACTGCGGTAGTTGGTAAATGGCACCTGGGATTGGGTGCAGGTTCAGTCAATTGGAATGAAAAAGTAAGCCCTGGACCAAATGAAGTTGGCTTTGATTATTCTTATATAATGGCTGCTACTCAGGACAGGGTACCCACCGTTTATTTAGAGAATGGACTCGTAGAAGGGCTGGATCCAAATGATCCCATTGAAGTGAATTATGATAAAAACTTTGATGGGGAGCCAACGGGCAAAGAAAATCCTGAAATGCTAAAAATGAAATGGCATCATGGTCATAACAATAGTATCGTAAACGGAATACCTCGTATAGGCTTTATGAAGGGGGGAGAAAAAGCAAAATGGGTGGATGAAGACATGGCCGATCATTTCCTTGAAAAAGCCCAGGCTTATGTCAAAGAGAAAAAAGACCAACCCTTCTTCTTGTATTATGCCTTGCAACAACCTCACGTGCCAAGAACACCTCATCCAAGGTTTGAAGGAAAATCGGGTATGGGGCCTCGTGGAGATGTGATTTTGGAAGCAGATTGGTGTGTTGGACAATTTATGGAAACTTTAGAGCAAGAAGGGCTGCTTGAAAATACCCTAGTGATTTTTTCCAGTGACAATGGACCGGTATTGAATGATGGTTATTATGATGATGCAGAGGAAAAAGTAGGCGATCACACTCCATCAGGGCAATTTAGAGGTGGTAAATACAGTTTATTTGAAGCGGGTACCAGAGTTCCCTTTATCAGTTATTGGAAGGGGAAAGTAAAATCTGGAACTACTGATGCCATGGTCAGTCAAATTGATATATTCAATTCATTGGCAGCCATCGCGGGTAGTGAGGTAAGAACCGCGGACGGGGAAGATTTCTCGGGATTATTTCTAGGAATAGCAGATAAAGGAAGAGAATCACTTATTCTTGAAGCCACATCCCGCACAGCTTTCCGAAAAGGAGACTGGGTGTTAATACCTCCCTATAAAGGCCCTGCCGCCAATAAAATGGTGAAAATCGAACTGGGGAATGATGCCGATTTCCAGTTGTACGACTTGAGTACAGACATAGGCCAGCAAAATAACCTGGCCAAGGAAAATCCAGAAAAGCTAAAAGAATTACTGGAAGATTTTATTGCCATTAGAGGGGAAAGCTTTGGTAGCACAGAAGCATTAGAACTTAAGTAGTTTCTTAGCCTTTCCCTATTATTGTCTTACGTATCCATTATCTCAAAAACCCAAAAGTATACAAATGTTAAGTTTCGTTATCAGAGCCCTTGGGTTTATATTGTTGACTCCGTTAATTTCAAGCGCAACCATGGGGCAACAAAAGCCCGAAGTCATTGTACTCACTGATATTGGAGGAGACACGGATGATGAACAGAGCCTGGTAAGGTTCCTTTATTATGCCGATCAATTTGAAATTAAGGCCATTTGTGCCACGAGCCGGCTTGGGCATGGACAAGATATCAAGCCTGAATTGATAAATGGACATCTAGATGCATATAGAGCGATTTACCCCAATTTATTGCTGCATACCAAAGAATTTCCACACCCTGACAAATTGATGGGGCTTGTGAAAAATGGTCAGGGAAACTCGAGGGCTCTTGGAGAAGGCTTTGATTCAGAAGCATCAGAAGCCATTATAAGTATTGTAGATGAAAGTGAAAACACCATTCAAATTCCAGTTTGGGGAGGATTAAGGGAATTGGCCCAGGCCCTTTGGAAAGTGAAAAATAACCGCACCAAAGCTGAACTCGACCATTTCTGCAGCAAAATCCAAGTGCATGCCATAGGCGATCAGGATGGACATAGAGATTATATACTCAAGAATTTCAAGTCGCTTAGGTTTATTGCTAGCGGATATGCCTGGTATGGGTTTACCGGAGTGGTGCAACTTTCTTCCTTTAGAGGAATGTACATGACTGGAAACCAGCAAATGCAGGATGCGGAATGGGTGAAAACAAACATCCATGGAAATGGTCCTCTGAGCGATAGGTATCAATTAAATGGGCATGGAACCGACGGTATGAAAGAAGGTGATTCGCCTTCTTTTTTGGGATTGATAGGAAATGGCCTTAATGTTCCAGAACATCCCGAATGGGGAGGTTGGGGCGGAAGATACCGCCAATTGACCAAAACTTTATTCATTGATGCACCTGATTTTATGGAAGGTACATTGAATGAAAGGCATGGAGTAGCACGGTGGAGGACAGCTTTTCAATCTGATTTTATGGCAAGGGCTAAATGGGCAGTTTTACCTTTTGGACAAGCCAATCATAATCCTGTAGTGATGGTTAATGACCATAAATCAACATCTCCTTTGTATATAAATGCCCAACCTGGTAAAGACTTGGAGTTAGATGCGACAGCAAGTGTTGATCCGGATGGTGATTCATTGACCTTTAGTTGGTGGGTTTACAATGAGATTTTTCAGCCGGTTAACTCAATTGATTTCAATGGCACCGCAACAAATTCAAAATTGAAAATAAAGGTTCCACCCATGGCTCCAGGGAAGCAGCTGCACCTTATTCTCGAGGTAACAGATAAGGGCTTGCCCGCGCTGACCAGTTACAAACGTGTCATTATTACGGCAACAATATGAATTTATTCCTTCAACTTTTATTAGTTATTAATGGATAATCGAAGCACTTAATTCTGGAAAATCCAAGAATGCACCGTCATGGAGTTATGTACTTTTGATAAGAAATTAACGTTAAGCCCAAATCTATGCCCATTCCTTTGTCATCAATAGCTCGTAAAATTTCACTTTTATTTATTGGCTTGTGTATCGCGTTTTCGGCCTATTCTCAGGAAAACAGAAACTTGTTGACCAATTCATTAAGCAGAAAACAAATAGCGGATAATTTAACCAGTGCAAAACAATGGGTCAATTATCCTGCCTATGAGGACAGAGATGCCTGGAATCAACTTCCTGAAGCAGTCCAGAAAGCCATAATAAGTGCGGGAGAGACTTACTTAGATTACGATTGGCCAATCGTCAAGGCCAGCATGTACCTTGAATTTACACGTACAGGAGATAGATCTAAAGATGCTGCGGTCAATAGTGCCAGGAAGAAGGCCCTTCAAGCCCTGATGATGGCCGAGCTGGTGGAGGGTAAAGGTAGGTTTTTGGATGACTTGGTCAATGGGGTGTTTGCTTTTTGCGAACAGACGTATTGGGGAGCCTCAGCGCATTTTTACCTGTATGGATTCGAAGGAAGCATTGCTAATCCTACCACCATTTTGCCTGATATTGAAGACCCAATAATAGATTTGATGGTTGGAGATATTGCCAGTGATTTGGCTTGGACCTTGTATTACTTCAAGGACGCTTTCGATGCCATCAGTCCGGTAATAAGTAAAAGGCTTTCCTCAGAATTAAAGAAAAAGGTGTTGCAGCCTTTTTATGAGCGCAATGATTTTTGGTGGATCACAGGCTGGGGAGAAGGAAGAGTAAACAACTGGACCCCATGGTGTAATTTTAATGTGCTTACAGTCTTGCTATTGGTAGAAGATGACCCGATTAAAAAACAAGATGCGGTTTACAAATCCATGCAATCGGTAGATTTATTTATTAATTCCTATCCAGATGATGGTAGTTGCAGTGAAGGGCCAGCCTATTGGGCACATGCAGGAGGTAAAATGTTTGACTACCTGGAACTATTGGACAAGGCTTTAGAAGGAGGGATAGCTTCTATTTTTGCTCATCCACTTATTGGGAATATGGGTAAATACATCTATCGGTCTCATATTAACGATGGCAGTTATTATATCAATTTTGCTGATGCTCCATTAAAAATCAAGCATGATCCAGGAAGAATATTCAGGTATGGGAAAAAAATAAATGACCCAATCATGGAGAAGTTTGCGGCTTATTTGGCAAACAATAGAAATGAAAACGATCTGGTAATTTCAGGAACTATAGGGGATAGGTTAGGAAATGTATTTATGCTAGCGTCCTTGGAGGACTTGACGGCCCAAGCCCCTCAGGTAAAAGATTTCTATTTTCCTGATTGGGATGTGGTGATAGCTCGAGAAGAAGCGAATGCCCAAGGCTTTTATTTTACAGCAAAAGGAGGCAGTAATGACGAACACCATAATCACAATGATGTGGGGTCTTTTATGCTTTATTATGATGGAAAGCCTGTCTTTATTGATGTGGGAGTGGGTACTTACACCAAGCAAACCTTCAGTCCTGAGCGGTATTCCATTTGGACCATGCAATCCAATTACCACAACCTACCACTAATAAATGGAGTAGCACAAAGAGCAGGGGGGGATTTTAAAGCTACAGGATCCAGTTATCGGTTGAAAAATGATCAGGTTCATTTTCAGACGGATATTTCGGGTGCCTATCCGAAAGAAGCAGCAGTAAAAACCTGGGAAAGGTCCTTTGAATTTAGGAGAGAAAATGGTTTAATAATTAAGGATCATTTTGAATTGGATAAAAATGAAAACCCAACAAGCTTCCATTTTATGAGTGCATTGCCTGTAGCGTTAAAATCTCCCGGGTTATTAGAAATTAAAGGAGAAGCATTTGCGATTAATACACACTTTGACCACAGAAAACTTGATGCCAGTATAGAAACAATTACTATCGAGGACCCCAGGTTAATTGACAACCATGGAGAACAACTGTATAGAATTGTTTTTACCTGGAAAGAAGACAAGCTTAAGGGAGACATTAAGTTTTCAATTAGCGTTAAAAAGTAAGCGAAAATTGGACTGACTTATAGTTTTTCTTTATCCGGTCATCCTCAAAATAAGGGCAATAACATAATTTTAGCCATTATTTCAGTAATTAAGTGATTTTTTCAATTAGATTGTATCTTTATAAATCGATTAATGAAAAATATCACCTATCTCTTCCTGCTTTTGAGTTGTATGGCTTGCAAGAATAGTCCTAAGGAAGTTGACAAACCAAATATCTTGTGGATTTCCCATGAGGATTTAGGGCCTATATATGGTTGCTATGGGGATGAATATGCCAATACGCCTACAATTGATCAGCTGGCAGCCAACAGCATTAAGTTTACTCAAGTCTATTCCAATGCACCAATATGTGCTCCAGCGCGCTCAACTTTGATTACTGGAATGTATGCCGTTTCACTAGGTACCCAACACCTAAGATCTGCAATTCCAGTACCTGAGCAGCTCAAGATATTGCCCGAAGTGTTACGGGAAGCAGGCTATTATACAAGTAACAATGTAAAGACAGATTATAACTTCAGCCATGAAGGCAGGTGGGATGAAAGCAGTAAGGAGGCTCATTGGAGAAATCGGCCAGAGGGCAAGCCTTTTTTCAGTGTGTTTAATTTTATGATTACTCATGAAGGACCTACCAATGCTCTGAGGCCAGAGGATACATCCAGTCTACCCACACATCATGATCCTGCGAAAGCAGTCCTTCCTCCTCACTTACCAGACAGTCCCAAAATGCGGGAGATATGGGCGCATATGTACGACCTGCTGGAAGTATTTGATGGGCAGGTAAAAGATTTATTAAGTCAGCTTGAGGAGGATGGATTACTGGAAGAGACCATTGTTTTGTTTTTGCAGACCATGGACATGGTATGCCAGGGCACAAGCGCTGGCTTGATAATGCTGGATTACAAGTCCCTTTTATTCTACATGTTCCAGATAAATACCAACATTTGGTGGAAGGCATTTCTGGAGCAACATCCGATAGGCTGGTCAGCTTTGTTGATTTTGCGCCTACTACGCTTGCCTTGGCCGGAGTCAATATTCCGGAAATGATGGAAGGCAGAGATTTTTTAAGCAAAGAAGAAAGTAAGTATGTATTCGGCTATCGGGACAGGGCAGATGACTGCTATGAAGTAGCAAGGTCCGTTTATGATGGGCGGTATTTGTATATCCGTCATTTCATGCCCCAATTGCCCTATTACCAAAATGCCTTAATTTTTAATAAGGGAGGTAGCTATACGGAAATGAACAGGCTCAGAGATGCTGGAGAATTGCCCGATGCCGCAAAAAAAATGTTTGCTACCAAACCTGTGGAGATCTTATATGATTTACAGGAAGATCCTCTTGAACAAAATAACCTGGCCTCTAATCCAGAATTTGAAAATAAAGTAGCAGAATTGGCAGGAGAACTGGATGAATGGATGATTCAGAACAGGGATACAGGTTTGCTCACCGAGGGCATTATGATGCAACAGGCCAACCAATCCAATTCAAATGTTTATGAAATAAGCAGGGCTTATTCTACAGCATCCTTTACTGAAGTATTAAAAGTTGCTAAAATGGTAGGGAAGATCACCCAACTTTCAGAAGTTATTCCTTACTTGGAAAGTGAAATTGATGCAGTTCGGTTTTGGGCCCTTATAGGAATAGATGCCTACGAAGGTGATATAGGTAAGTTAACAGTCAAAATACAAGAAATGTTGTCAGATGAGGTGCCAGCAGTGTCCTCAAAAGCAGCTGAAATTCTTATTAAATATGAAGAAAATCAAGTTGCTTATAAGGTGTTAGGAGAGCTGCTTTTACTAGAAGATGAAGTTCAGGTTTTGCAGGCGGCTATTAGTGTTCGCCGATTAGGTGCCAAAGCGAAACCATTAATTCCGATAATTACAAAAGAAATATTGCCTAAATACTCAGGAGAGATATGGGGGAGGTATAAAAACTGGAGTTATCCCATGTTTATAGGAATGGCCTTAGATCAGGCCCAGCTTAATTGTGGCATTAATGTGCCCACAAAGAAATAGAGACAACTAAAACCCAAAATGATACAAGAATTCACTTTATTGAAAAAATCATACCCACTTACAAATTTAAATTATGCTTTTACAAGGAATTGATTGGTTGATATTGGTCGCTTTTTTTGCTGTCTCGTTGGGGATAGGATTGTACAGTTCCAGACAATCATCCAAAAACATTAATGAATTCTTTAAAGCAGGAGGGAACCTGCCTTGGTGGATATTAGGCACTTCTATGGTGGCCACCACCTTTTCCACTGACACGCCAAATTTGATTACAGATATCGTCAGAAAAAATGGTATATCAGGAAACTGGGTATGGTGGAGTTTTTTATTGACGGGAATGTTAACTGTATTTTTCTTTGCCAAACTTTGGAAAAGATCTGGTGTGTTGACAGACATAGAATTTTATGAATTGCGTTACAGTGGGAAAGCAGCCTCTTTTTTAAGGGGATTTCGAGCCATTTTTCTTGGCTTGTTTTTCAATGTGGTGATCATTTCAGGGGTTTCCCTGGCGGCTATAAAAATCGGAGGGGTATTGCTTGGGATAAGCCCAATAGCGACCTTGTTAATTTCAGGTGTTGTAACCGTTATTTACAGTTCTTTGGGAGGTTTGCGTGGTGTAGTATTTACAGATTTCATCCAGTTTATTTTATCCCTGGCAGGGGCAATTGCTGCCGCATGGGTAGCAGTGAATCATCCAGCAGTTGGGGGACTTGAAAATCTTGTCAACCATGAATTGATAGTCGATAAGCTTAATTTCATTCCTGATTTGGCCAATAGGGAAATATTTCTGACAATTTTTCTTATTCCTTTATTCATACAGTGGTGGTCTGTTTGGTATCCGGGATCTGAGCCTGGTGGAGGGGGATTTATCGTCCAAAGAATGCTTGCCGCAAAAGATGAAAAGAATGCTTTGTCATCCGTTATGTTTTTCACTATTGTTCATTATGCCATCAGACCTTGGCCTTGGATATTGGTAGCCTTGTGTAGTATCATTGTTTTCCCGGACATGGCTTCACTTCAAGCAGCATTCCCTAACGCCGATGCATCCATTGTTCAGGATGACATGGCCTATCCTGCTATGCTCTCCTTCATGCCTGTGGGAATTATGGGGCTAGTGGTGACTTCTTTGGTTGCAGCTTATATGTCTACTTTATCTACCATGCTTAACCTTGGGGCATCGTATATGGTCAATGATTTTTACTTAAGGTTTATTAAACCTGACAGTACACAGAAACACCTTGTAGCTGTTGGAAGGATAGCTACCGTTTTGATAATGGTACTGGGTGGATATGTGGCTTTACATTTGGAGAATGCCCTACAGACATTTAGTATATTATTGCAAATTGGGGCAGGAACTGGGTTAATTTATATTTTACGCTGGTATTGGTGGAGGATCAATGCCATGAGTGAGATTGTGGCAATGGCGGCTTCATTTCTTACAGCCTTGTATTTTGCCTTTATCCATCACAATTATTTTGAAGAATTCGCGACCCATGAAGAGTTGATTGTTGGTATTTTGGTGACAACAGTTTGTTGGGTTTCTACAGCTTATCTTTCCACACCTACAGAGAAATCAGTCCTTATATCCTTTGTGAAAAAGACAAAAGCTCCAGGGCCGGGTTGGAGAAGGATACATAATTTAATAGGAAGTACTGGGGAGAAAGTAGATACCACAGGATACTTTGACTTTCAAGCTGCCATCCTGGCATTTGGCGCCGGAGTTATTGGGGTTTACAGTTTCCTATTCGGAACAGGAAATGTTTTGTTAGGTGATATGCTCAATGGTATCTTATTAATAATATTGGCCATTGTGGCTTTTGGAGCCTTGTTTGCTTTAAGGAAGCGCTTCTAGGGAGAAGCCTGCAGGACTCGGATAACTAAAATCAGGGCTGACCCAATTCGTGGAGGGGAAATCAATCGCCAAATTTCAAACCAATGAGTGTGGGTTGAAGATGAATTTCAGTGCCGGCTGTTCAACACCTTCAGTGTTGAGGGTCGGCGTGTTTTCTTACCCGGTGGGTTGTCA
>NZ_ATNM01000017.1 GCF_000427295.1 Cyclobacterium qasimii M12-11B
TTACAATAATTGATAATCCATAAATGATAGCATTACGAATGCCTTTGGCTTTAGATTGACTTTGTTTTATAAAGAAACTTACCGTCATTGGTATCATTGGAAACACACATGGTGTTAATAACGCTACAAATCCAGAAAAGAAAGCAATAATAAAAATAGACCATAAACCTTTGCTCGACTCGTCGTCATCTGCTTCAGAGTTTTCAGAAATATCTGAGGAAGCCACAACAGTCTTAGTTAAATCATATTCTAAATCGACATAAGTTGGAGCTGTACATTGTGTGTCATCGCAAGACATAAAGCCAACCTCAGAAACGAGTGAAGAAATTGTTGCGTCTGAAACTTTAATTTTTGTCTGAATTCAGCCTTATCTTTAAAGTATTTAATCTTCATATCGAAGACCTTGTCTATACTTTCTTCACCCTTTTCTTCATTAGTTGAACCGACTAACTCAACACCGTCTTTTAATGTGTAATCAAAACTCGTTGGAATTGGGCCGCCTTCTTCAATATTTTGAGCATATAACTTCCAACCCTTATCTATCGTTGCGGTAGACACTAAAATCAATTCGGTATCATTTATTTTCTCAACAGAAGTGCTCCATTTTACAGGCTCTAGAATTTTTGGTGTATTACCGGTTAAATTTAATGCCATTCCTGTAGAAACCTCTTTAACATCTTCAGTATCCTTCAAGTTAAACTTAAGATCGATATAAGTTGGCGGTAAACATTTTTTCGTCATCACAGACCATAAATTCTACTTCACCTTCAATAAGTGACAATTCTTTATTGAGAACTTTAATACGTTGTGAAAACGCTGCTTTATTACCAAAAAATTTAATCCGCATTTGAAAAACAGGATCATCTATAG
>NZ_ATNM01000018.1 GCF_000427295.1 Cyclobacterium qasimii M12-11B
GTTTCAATCCAAACGAAAGATAAAAACCAATGAAAACCCGAGTGGTTGTTCAGCTGGTTAGATTGTCCCGACTCGTCGGGAAGGTCGCGGGTTCGAGTCCCGTCCATTCCGCATAAAAGCCTTGGTTTTCCAAGGCTTTTTTTGTTTAAAACGCAAAAGAATTTATTTTCTTAAAAACTCTCTAGGCATTCCTTGGCATGTTGTTGCCCAGGAATGCCTAGAGACTTCACTGCTACCTACTGTCTTTCTATTATTAGTCTCCGGTTACTTCCTTAATCACTCGGAGCCAGTTTAAGCCCAGAATTTTTTTGATTCGTTGATCAGTATAACCCAGCCTTTGCAGCGCCATGGTGATTTGTGGATAATCGCTGATGTCCTTAATTTCACGCGGCAATTCAGGACCTCCATCCAAATCACAGCCAAGAGCCATGTGGTCCTCCCCTACTAAATTAACACCATAGTCAATTACTTTGGCCAACTGGTCTACATGCATCCAATATTCATCAGGAATGGTGCCATTGAAAACCAAAGGGACCTCTTTCATTACAGCCTTGTCTACCTCTTCAATTGTATTCATGGAGGTGGATTGCTTCACTGATTCCGGCGTAGTTTCTTTAGGTGCTGTTTGCCAAGCCCAATATTTAGGGTTGTTAAACAGACTTCCAAAGTGAATGCCAATTACGCCCCCTTTTGCCGCAATCGCTTTCGCTGCTTCGTCAGTAATACAACGTGGATGAGCCACAATACTATAAAATCCTCCATGGCTGTAGACTATAGGATGCTTACTTGCCTCAGCAGTTTGTAGTATTGCGTCATTAGATGCATGGGCGATGTTAATGATCATGCCAAGGCTATTCATTTCTGAAATAATCGTTTTCCCAAGTTCATTTATCCCTCCCCACCTACTTACGTCATTACAGGTGTCAATGAATGCATTCGTTGTATTGTGTGCGGTGAGCTGCATTGACCTAAGTCCTAAGCGATATAAGGCACGTAATAGGTTAATATCACCATCCAAATCAAAGGCTCCTTCTAAATCCAAGAAAGCAGCCATTTTGCCTTTCTTATTGATACGCTTTATATCAGAAGCATTCAACGCCAATTCAATTACAGAATCATTGTTTTTGATTTGGTCTAAAGCAAGGTTTATCACTCGAAAGGTGTTTTTAGTCTCAAACCTTCCAGGATAATAATGTTCAGGTGTGTAAACTGAGAAAAACATAGCATCCAAGCCTCCTTCTATAGCTCTAGGAAGATCAACGGTTCCGTCAGAATATCTTTGACCAATGTCCGTTTTCATCAACAACTCACGGGTCATTACATGAACATGTCCATCCATCACAAATGCTTTGCGATGCAATTTAGGCATTGGTTTACCCTGAGGGGTCAATGGTATGTTATTATCATTTTTCGGAGCAGCTAATAAGGAATTTAGTGGCAAAACACTTCCTGCTATTGGCAGTAATGTTAAGCCCTTAATAAGGTCTCGACGTTTCATTCGTTAATGCGTTTTTTTAATATAAATTTTATTCTTCAATGGTATTACCAGAACTTTGGATTAAACCTACACAGTCCCACTTCCTCACAAGTTCTGGCAATTAACCAAAATTGGATCGCTTGAGTCGCTGAAATACCTATTCATCAAAACCGCGTAGGTAAGGGCGACTTGGTGGCCGCTCACCCGTGTTGAATTGTGGGCCTCGTTTCGTGTGGTAAGTCATGTTCATAAATGGTGTTTCGATGCGTTTACCCACAGCCGAGTAAATACCATTTTCCCAGTTCGATTCCACATAGTGGTTGGTAATCCCAGTAGACAAAAGGAGACGTTCCGCATTGAATGGTTCTTTTTTTGACACCATCATTTCGGTAATCCAGTGAGGTTGTGCATTTGAGGCATGATACTGGTCAAAAGGACCTGCCCAACCAAGCATAGAGATTATCGTCGGCTCATTTTCCCCTTCAATCTCTCCAGCAAAGGTCCAACCGACATCTTTACCAGATATTACAGCTCCTTTCGTTCCATCATTGTATTCTACGATACAAATGTTTGCTCGTTCGTTTTCCTGAAAGTGTCCAGGCTTCAGTTCAAATTGTTTCGCCACAGCATCAAGCAGTTTTCCGGCCCAGGGATTGCGCTCAACCCATTCCCAAGTTTCTTTCCCTCGGATAGACTGCACAGATTTAACACCCGTCTCACCTCCTTTACGGCGCTCCACAAATGCCTGAAGAACATCAATGCTATGAAAAATACCGCCCTCATCAGACGCCCCTCCGACAACAATTGAATGCTTTAAAGGCGTGTCATTGTCAAGTTCTATATCAGGCGTGCGGTAATAAAGAGGAATAGAGGAGCCCCCTGTCAATGGGAAATTTAGCTCTCTGGATTTGTCAAACATCCATTTGGCTTCATCCCAATCATAAGAGAAGTGTTTGTCATTAAATACAGGTACAGCGCGCTTACTCTTTTCAAAAACCCGCACTACTTGTTGGAAGATCCTCCAGCGCGGCAAGAGCCAACGACCTTTGAGGTCTTTTGGATAATCACCATGTTCTGCAACAATAACAACGCCATCTACTGCCAGCTCCTTGCCTCCAAGTGTTACTGCCTCACCCACTGTCTTAAATACAGGGATGCCTTTGGCTTTTGCTACTTTCTGACCCAGTACGCTTTCGTCATGTTGATCTAAATAAATGGCGACAACTTCGACCCTAGACTTAGTATAAGCCCCTTGCCACCAATAGCCATCAATTAACTTGGTTGCGATCCAATCAGCATGAGACCTGGTGGCCCCCCAATAACTAACGAGAACTGCTATACGAGGCCGGCTCTGTGATTGCTGTGCAATAGAACTTATTGGAAAACCGACCAACGCTGTTAATCCGGCTACACCAGCCATCCCAAGCATTTCACGCCGGGTAATGAGGGGTTTTGCCTCCGAATCATCTATAGTAGGTATTGAATTTACTGTCGTATTTTGAATTTCGACTTCTTTTTTTGACATAACGTTTAAAATTTCAGTGGTTAGGGTGAAATAGGTAATACTTTCATAAACGTTAAATCTAAACAAATAATTTAATATAGGTTTTATTTACCAATCCATTGAAGCAATGAAGACTTTGGTTAACGGCCTTATTCTCTTTTGTCATTATGCCCTATCTGCATCATTTACAGGGTTTAGGGTTTCTTTTTTAACGCTTTCTCTTTATGGGCTGCGATGTGATCTGTCTTGCTACTTTTTATTTCATACTGAGGTTCTTCCATGCTGGCATGATGCGTATACCCTTTGTAATCAAAATCTGCAGTATGTACTTTAATAATTGTCCCAGATACATGTCCCGCGTGTGAGTTCCAGGTAACTTCGTCTCCTATTTTGAATTTATGATTCATTTTAAAAATATTTTAATCAATACCTTTCATTCCGCTATAAACAGCAAAATTTCCTGAATTGTCATTTCCTATTTGAATTCAAATGGAAATACCCTTCAGGAAACCTTGCCTTTATTGCCTTTTAAAACTCAAATGAATTAGACAGGAACTCCCTCAGCCTTCTTCATTCGATCCCAATTTCTATGCTTGGCAATTGCCTTAATAAAGGCATTTGCTTCAGCGTTGATTAGCACAGCTTTATCCTCTTTAAAATCTTTCACATAGGTTTCGTCCAAAAACTTTTCCCCTTCGTTGTCTGCAGCAATGGCCTTGCAGTGTTTTAAAGCTTCATTGATAAACTTTTTAAACTTGGCAGTTTTCAACAAAGCGTCGATAGACGATTGTCCACCCGGTATATAAACAGCATCGTACAGTACACTTTCAGTTGTGTTGATACTGGCAGCCACAGGATGATCCATATTGGAATCACACTTTACCGTTCCACCATGTGGCGCGATTATACTTACTGTAGCATTTTCTGCCTCCAAAGCAGTTTTCATGGCCTTAAAATCATCCATACTGAAACCATCTGCCGCCAACACAGCAATCTTTCGAGTAGCTATACTATCAAATTTGGTATTTGCCTGGCTCAGTGGTGCCGATTGATCGAGGTAATTTTTCTTAGGACCGGGCTGATAATCTTCTACATTAGCATCCGCTCCTATGGCTTGATTAATGGGTTGTTCTATTTTATCTGGAATCCTCAATCCCAAATTACCAGCCACTTTTTCCGCCAATTCCGTGTCAATCTGCGCAATCATCCAAAGCATTCTTTCCTGGATATGCTTGTGGGTACATTTGCCCAATTCGAAGGAATAAGCACTGGCAACATGACTTTTTTCCCACTCAGCCAAACTTCTGTAGAAAAGTGCTGGCTGTGAAAAGAAATCTGTAAAACTTTCGCTTCTGGCCCTGATTTTTTTACCATCTATTCTTTCCTCATAGGATGAAAATGCTCCCTCTGCAATTTTAGACATATGGGGGCATCCTCCACCTAGCGTATTGGGGAAATAAGCTGTTTGCCCTTTAGGTATTTCGGTTTGCATGTGCCCGTCACGCTGGTTATGATGGGTTTTAACTACAGGTTGGTTAATTGGAATTTGATGAAAATTAGGGCTTCCCAATCTGGAAAGTTGTGTGTCACGGTAAGAGAATAAACGTCCCTGAAGTAGTGGATCGTTGGAGAAATCAATGCCTGGAACAATATTCCCTGGTAAAAAGGCTACCTGTTCCGTTTCAGCAAAAAAGTTCTCTGGATTTCTATTCAAGGTCATTTTACCTATAATCTTGACAGGAACCATCTCTTCCGGTATCAATTTAGTGGCATCCAAGAGGTCAAAATCATATTTATGTTCATCTGCCTCCGGGACAATTTGAACCCCTAGCTCCCATTCTGGAAACTGCCCGGAATCTATTGCTTCCCATAGGTCCCTCCTGTGAAAATCAGAATCTGCCCCACTAATTTTTGTTGCCTCATCCCAAGTAACTGAGTGCACCCCTAAGATTGGTTTCCAATGAAATTTAACAAAATGTGCTTCCCCTTTTTCATTGATAAGGCGATAGGAATGAATACCAAACCCTTCCATCATGCGAAAGCTCCTTGGTATTGCCCTGTCGCTCATCAGCCAAATCTGATTGTGCAGGGTTTCAGGAGTCAGTGACACGAAATCATAAAAAGTATCGTGCGCAGAAGCTGCCTGGGGTATCTCATTGTTTGGCTCTGGCTTCACCGCATGTATAAGGTCTGGAAACTTCATCGCATCCTGGATGAAGAAGATTGGCATATTATTACCAACCAAATCCCATGTTCCCTCTTCGGTATAGAATTTCACTGCAAAACCACGAACGTCTCTTGCAAGGTCAGTTGAACCTTTGGAACCACCTACGGTGGAAAATCTTACGAAAACGGAGGTTTTACGGTTGGTATCTGTAAAAATCCCCGCTTTGGAATATTCGCTTATACTGTCATACAACTCAAAATAACCATGAGCGCCACTCCCTCTGGCGTGTACAATTCGTTCGGGGATACGTTCGTGGTCAAAACTTGTGATTTTTTCACGAATGATAAAATCCTCCAGAAGAGTAGATCCTCTTACTCCTGCTTTCAACGAATTGTTGGTATCATTTACTTTTACCCCCTGCCTGGTAGTTAGTGCCTGGTCTGTAGGATCCTTTGTAAATTTCTTTAGTTGTTCGGATTTTGCTGTTTCTTGATCTTTATTTTTCATTACCAGATTATTTTAAAGGTAAAACTCAAAACCTGCAATAGGCCACCCAATTCGTAAGGGAATTATCCCCATAGAAGATTCGAAACCCCATTGCATAATCAGAGTTGAATAGATCAAATCTAGCACAGCAAAAAGAAAAAGTATAGCTCTAAAGATTTATATATTAGCTCTATCAAAAGCTACCTTTTGTTTTAATTTAAATAAATCTTTAATTATCAAAACAAAATTTAGAAATCAGCTATTCCTGTTAGTTATGTATCATCTTGAGGCCTTTACCCTGTTAAAAAAAATGAATGACACAAGGTCAATTATTCTTGAAAAACCACTTCAAACTACTCATTCTTGAGAATTATTTAATTTCTATTTATTGAAAAATTAAATCATCATTCACATTGGTCTAAATAACACTATTTTAAGTCAACAATTCCTTCCCATTTAAGACTAGTTTTTGATTTAAATTATTGTCTATCCATTACATTATTCGGGGGTTTGAGATGCTGGCTTTTGGCGTACAATTTTGTATGGGTGTAAGAGTGCCTGAGTGAAAAGCCCTTCATATAAAGGGTGAAAAAAAATTAATTTTAATAAACATAGTATTCAAGAATGAGTTTCATTTCAAACGAATAGTGAATGCTAGTTTCACTTACTTAGACAGGTTACCAAAAGCAGGGTTAGCAAAAATATGAAAGCAATAAAAGAAATAGATGATTCAGCTTTATGCATTCATCGAAAAAAGTGGGCTAGAGGTTTCAGGTACGTTGACGAGAAGGGAACGACCATTAAAGACCAAAAAAAGCTAAAGCGTTTAAAGAACCTGGTGATTCCTCCTATGTGGGAAGATGTTAAGATTTGTAGGTTTGAAGAAGGCCATATACAGGCTACGGGTAGGGATAACAAAGGCAGGAAACAATATATTTACCATTCTGTCTACGAACAAAAATGCCAAGAAGAGAAATTCAATAAAATGGTAAAGTTTGCAATGGCCTTACCTAATATTCGTAAAAAAGCCTATAAGGCATTAAAGAATAAAGAATGGAGCAAAACAAAAGTACTTGGGCTAATGGTTTTAATTCTGGATGAATATGGCATTCGAATTGGCAACAAGTTTTACCAAAACAGCAATGATACGATTGGCTTAACGACCTTACGAAGAAAGCACATGAAAATTGAAGGCGAGGCGCTTACCTTTCATTTTAAAGGTAAGAGTAAAATCGATCGGAAAGTGTTAATTGATGATACTGAATTGATCAAATTGATCAAGGATTCAGCTGATCTTCCTGGTTATGAAATTTTCCGATATCAAGATGAAAACGGCAACTTTCAAGCAGTAGACAGTGATGAAGTAAACCAATATATTAATGAAAATATGGGAGAGGATTATTCTAGCAAATACTTTCGAACATGGGCTGCTTGTCGTATGGCTGTAGAATATTATCCTCTAGCATTTGAAGAATATGAAAAAGCGAAACGGAAAAAATTCAGCAACATCCTGGTAAAAATGGTAGCCTCAGAACTTGGAAACACCCCAACAGTATGCAAAAACTATTATATCCATCCTGAAATTTTTAATAAAATTGACCAGCAAACCTTACCACAACCCAACCCATTTAAGCCCACAAGAAGTGCTTATAAGCTTTCCGCAAGTGAAAAGCTTGCCCTACAGATTATCGAACAAGCTTCCACAAAATGAGTTTTCTTTGCGGCTTTATTCTTAAGAATTTCAATTCAAATAATTCAGTCATTTAGTAAGGTCGTTTGGCTATTTACTTTCCTGAATTCAAGGAATAACATCCTTATGAAAACATCTCTTAGCTAATCATAAGGATAAATGGATTATTTCTTAAATCGACCTACTATTTTTTTTGCTGCAAATACCAATGGCAAAGTAATAGCTCCCACTACCAGCCCAATCAAAAACTCTTTAACAATTGAGGGCCAAGTTGGGATCAAGTGATGGAAGAATTCAATATTATGTGCAAAAATACCGCCCGCTACCAATAGCAAGGCAATTGTCCCAATAACAGACAAACTTTTAATTACAATTGGTAAGGCTTTAACCAACAGCTGACCGAAAAAATCAGATACACTATTTTCTTCTTCATTATAAGCTATCAATTTTAACCCAAAGTCATCCATCCTTACGATAACTGCTACAATCCCATAGACACCAATAGTGGCGATAACAGCAATAATGGTTACTACCGCAACTTGAATCCAAATTGTTTCCTGAACGACTGTTCCCAAGGCTATAATAACGATCTCAACTGATAGAATAAAATCAGTGAAAATAGCTGATTTAATTTTATCCTTTTCAGTAGCCAAAATTTCAGCTTCAGTTAATTTCACATTCGGGATTTCAGCTTTGTGGTGTTTGTGTCCCGTCAAAAATTCAAAAACCTTTTCAGCTCCTTCATAAGCCAAGTAGAGCCCTCCAAGTAATAACACAATCGTAATTACCTTAGGCAGGAATGCACTCAGTAAAAATGCTGCCGGTAAGATCATTAATTTATTAAAAAAAGAGCCTTTCGTGATGGCCCATAGCACTGGGATTTCGCGTGAAGCAATGAAACCTGAAGATTTCTCAGCATTAACTGCCAGGTCATCTCCCAATATACCAGCGGTTTTTTTCGCTGCTACTTTACTCATGGTAGCCACATCATCCATAAGCGTAGCAATGTCGTCTAGCAATGCAAAAAACCCTGAAGCCATAAATTCTAAATCTTTAATTGTTGTAAAGGATGCAAAAATAATTTTTTAATTTAAATTACTTGTATTCACCTATTAATCAAGGCGCTTTTTTAAAAGTAATTCTAATCTCAACCCACAATCTAATACTTGCGTTCCCATCTGCTTGAATAAGGCAAACAAATATTTTTTTGAGTTCTTCCAAAAATTATCAACAAAGTATCTTAGTAAAAATAAAACAAACAAATTATTTATGCTTAAGTGGACAATCATATTCGTACTGTTAGCAATTCTTGCCGCCATGTATGGCTTTGGTGGCTTGGCCGAAGGTGCCGCAGACACCGCCAAAGTATTGTGTTTTGTGTTCGTCGGAATGGTGATTGGCTCACTGTTTTCAAGTTTCAAACAAGCTTAAACCCTTAATAAGCAAAAGAGACTGTATATCAGGCACTTTGCGTATATTTAAGGATATCTAAATTTTAAAAAAGATAGTAACCGAACATTTTAACGTTAGGTTACTATCTTCATATTCAAATTAAAAAAAGCAATTTTAGTAATTTGGATTTTGAACAATATTAGGAGCTTTATTCAATTCCTCAGTTGAAATGGGTAGCCAATACATTTTACTGGTAACCGGACCTCGATTAAATGCTGTTATTTGTTGCCATGTTGTTGTCAGAGAATTTTCCTTTGTAGTTTGCACAATATCTATACCCAGAACTGGACTCAATGATTGCTCTAAAATCTTCCACCTCCTAATATCATACCATCTCTTTTCTTCAAAAGCGAATTCAATTTTCCTTTCGTGTCGCAAAGCATCTTTAATATTTTCAGTAAAATTGGGAAGTCCAGCACGGTTCCTTATCATATTAATATATTGAGTAGCTTCACTATAATCTCCCAGTTCAAGACATGCTTCTGCATAATTTAAAATTATTTCGGCATACCTGAATTCAATCCAAACATTTGTATTTGCCTCAGACCTTCCTATAATTTCGTGGTCCAACATTTTTTTCATTACATAACCTGTAAAACTTCCACTCCAATTTTGGACTGGCCCTTGACGAGTATCAAGTCCAAATCTAGTAGAAGTAGTTTCATCTTCCATTATATTTACATGTGTTCGTCTTTCGTAAATTCCAACAGGATCTATTTGTACTAAATTATCAAAACGTGGCTGAAACAATGCACTATCATACAAGATCGAAGCATAAAATCTTGGTTCACGATATTTATAGATATTTTTATGTGAATATTTATTAGAGTTATTTATATAAAAATTATCAGCATCAATAGAAAAATGTTCATTAAAACTTGAGCCATCTTCCATTTCATAATCGTCAACAAAATTCTGAGTTATATTCATACTTGACCAATTATTATTTCCATTTGGGCCCATCCAAAGATTCATTGAATGTCTATTCCCTACATCACTAACAAACATTTTACCCCAAATGACTTCTTCATTTGAAAGGTCTTGTGCGCGGAAAAAGTCATAGTAATTTTTTGCAATGGCTCCTTTATCGGGAGCACCAAAATCAGCTAACTGAAGAGTACCGAGGTCCATTACGTCTTTCGCAGCATCCTTAGCTGCAACCCACAAAGCTTGCCTATTTTCGTTGATGTAACCCACAAGTTCATTTTCCGCAGTACCATCAGCAGTAAGATCACTAGCTGCAAATAATAAAATTCTAGACTTTAGAGATAATGCAGCCTCCTTTGAAGCTCTTCCCAATTCCATGTCCTTTTTAAAGTTTAGCAATTTAGCTGCCTCATCACATTCTGACAAAATAAAATTTACAGTTTCTTTAAAAGAAGATCGAGTAATAATGGAAAAATCATCTCCTAATACGCTAGGTTCTTTTAAAATCGGTAAACCTCCGTATGAGCGGCACATTTGCGTATATGCATACGCCCTAAGAAATAGCGCTTCACCTTTTAAAACTTCTGTTCTTTCTTTAATATCAGGCTGGGCAGATTCGGGATACCCTTCAACAACTTTGTCAATATTAGAAAGGAATACATTTATTCTTTGAACATTATTAAACAACCACCAAGTCACTTGACCATGAGATTTACTCCCCATGTTTTCCCACGTAGAAGCTACATTATCCGCACTTATTACACCATCAAGATAACCAACCATATGCTTACTATAGGCCTCGTCAGTTACTGCTGAGAGCATTGTATAGCCTTTAAAACCATGGCTAGTACCATTATAACAACCCTTCAAATAAGCATCTGCTAAATTAATATCAGACCATACTGTTGGGTCAGAATATTTATCTAATGGTACCTCATCCAAGATACTTTCATTACAAGATATAAGAAATAATATTACAATTAACGGATATATTTTTTTGTATAATTTCATAGCTATAATCAATATTTTATTAAAATGATACTTCTATTCCTAAAGAATAAACTTTCATTAATGGATAATTACTAATACTACCTAGTTCTGGATCCATTAATTTATTTTTGGAATATAATAAGAATAGATTTTGGCCCGAAAAATATATTTGAGAACTTTTTAGCCGTGCGAAATTATTTATATATTCTGGAATTATATATGATATTTGTAGATTTTTTAATCGAGCAAAACTGGAATTATGAAAACCATAATTAGTCTTATGGCTTCCTCTCCAGTACTCTTCATCTCTTTCAAAAGCCCTTGGCTTATCCGATATATTATTTTCAGGAGTCCATCTTCCCTCTGCATCGTACATGAAATAGTTTCCTCCTGAACCCTGAATTACATTATAAATTTCTTTTTGAACATTCCCAACGCCTTGAACTAAAGCTCTAACAGCCCAGTTTTTATAAGTTAATGATAAATTTAAACCAAATGTAATTTCAGGATTTACTGTTCTATCAAATAGAATCCTATCGTCATTAGTGATATCACCATCTCCATCATAATCTTCAATAATAATATCTCCAGGTCGAGCTCCAGATACATGTGGCAATGAGTTTACGTGCTCCTCATTTCTAAATATTCCAATAGAATTATAAAGCAATGCTGCACCCTGAGGGTGTCCAGTTTCTACTTGCCAAGGTACGTTCCTAGCAGGCTCATCAAATTCAATTACTCTATTTCTAGCAAAAGAAAAATTACCATTGATAGCATAAGATAAATCATTAACTTCATTTCCATATCCCAATATAATTTCAACACCTTTATTGTCGACAATACCAAAATTTTCATCCGGCAAGCCTAAGCCAGTGAATCCTGGCACTGAGGCATTTCTCTTTACAAGTATTTCATCCCGTCTTTGGTAAAAGTAATCAACCTCAAAATTCATTTTATTATTTAACAATAGGGATTCGAAACCCACATTAAATATGTTGGCCACTTCCCAAGTTATAAATGGATTTGAAACACCATCTTGCATCAAACTAGATGCATAATTTTTACTTTCTCCAAAAACAGTTCCAGTGCCAAATTGATAATTTGTTAGATATTGAAAGGCATCCACTCTATCATTTCCCATTTGACCCCATGAAGCCTTAAGTTTTAAATAATCGATATAATTCAATTTTTCTTTCCAAAAACTTTCTTCAGACACCTTCCAACCAGCAAGTACACTAGGGAAATTTCCCCATCGACCATTTTCTTTCTCAAATCGTAAGGAACCATCTCGACGAAATGAAAATTGAAATAAATATTTTTCTTTAAAATCATAACTTAACCTTCCGAAATAGTTTATTCTTGAATCTATACTAACCCATGACCCTATATTTTGATCTAGATTCCCCCCTGCAAATAGATACGGTAACTTATCCGAAATAAAATATCTACGAAATGCATCAATTCCTTTACCCTGGTATTTTGAACCTTCGTATGCAATAAAAGTGTTCAAATTATGTTCCCCATTAAAGGTTTTACTATAATTAGTCTTTAAATTGTAGGTACTTGTTTTGCTATCATCATAATAATCCTGTACGCGTGGCTCAGTATAACCTGCCTCATACCCCAATAAAAAATCAGAACCATCTTCTTTCCCACTATTTCCATTGGCATAATATGCGGCTTTATCTAATGTGTGCAATGTCCATGGTTTTTGAAACAACTTCCTAACTTGGAATTCCATATCATAAGCATAATAACCACTTACTTCTAATCCTTCAACTTTTGGGATCTTAAGCCTAGCAGTAATCATATTCTGACTTCTATATTTCTTAGTATCATCAAATCCTGTAGCAAAAGAGGTAGAAACAACAGCTTGATCCCCATATTCTATATCTGGTCCGGGCAAACCATTTGGATAAGTAGCCACTTCAGTAGGCTTACTTCTAATCAATGAATTATTAAAAATTGAATTTGCGCTTTTTGTTGGGTACATTTTATCTTCCTCAGACCCGTTAATATCTAAAGCAATACTGAGGTACTCATTAACTTGAATATCTACATTAGCTCTCAGATTATAGCGATTATATGATGTCGCATTATTTTTATATATCCCATCGTCGAAAACCTTACCGAAAGAAGTATAGTATTTAATATTATCACTACCTCCACTGACTGAAAAAGTATGATGATTAGTATTGGTAAACTTGGTAAGAACCGCATCATACCAATCAGTATTTGGATGGGTCCATGGGTAATCCCCTGAACCAAATTTTTCGATATCCTGAATTGAGTACGCCATATTGTTTTCAGGAATGTTTTTGTAAGACTGAACCTCCCTTATCATTTGAGCATAAGTAACCGCATCTGCCATTTCTGGTAACATTGTAGGAGAACTTAAACCTCTATTGAAGCTATACTTAAATAATGGAGAAGTATTTTCCTTTCCACGTTTGGTCGTGACTAGAATTACCCCATTAGCAGCCCGAGCTCCATAAATAGCAGCAGATGCATCCTTCAAAACTGATAAGCTTTCAATATCTCCAGCCTCAAGAGAATTCAGATCTCTTCCAGGAATGCCATCAATTACAACCAAAGGAGAATTATTGCCCAGTGTAGCATATCCCCTAATCGTAATATTAGCTGCGTTGTTTCCTGGTTCCCCATTCTGTTGTTGTACTATTACACCAGGTAATCTTCCAGCAAGAGCATTTGACACCATGGATACTGGTGAGGAAGAAAGCTCTTCATTTGATATCGTTGCGATTGACCCAATCACGTTTACCTTTTTCTGTGAACCATATCCAATTACGACTACCTCATTTAAAGAAGCCATATCTTCCGTCAAAACTACATCGACTACACTTCTTTCTCCTATTGCCACATTTTCCGTTAGGAAACCTATAAAGGAAAAAGATAAACTTGAAGCTTCAGGAACAGTTATCGTATATTTTCCATCCAGATCTGTGGCAGTACCAGTGGTGGTCCCTGGCAATAAGATGGTCACCCCGGGGATTGGCTCTCCATTTATATCCGTAACTGTACCGGTGATGGTTACATCCGCCAGTTCTGCAATTTCTATTGCCCGCTCAAATTTCCTCGAAGCCAACTTTACATGGATATTTTCGTTGATCTGAACAAAATGAAGATCTGTCTGCTGAGAAACCGACACCAATAATTTGTAAAGGCTTTGCTTATCTCCCCCTATTGAAAGTTTTTGACTTAGATCTATAAGATCATGATTATAAGTAAATTCAAAATCGGTTTTGTTCTCTATCAGTCGGAAGAATTTTGAAAGCGTTTTTCCATTGAGATGTATTGATAAATTTACGTCTTCAATAGTTTTGCGCTGTGCGTTACCTGTATTGGCCATTAACACGGTGCACATAAAAAGTTGCACCGAAAAGGCATATATTAATCTTTTTGACAGCATTATCAGTTGTCTTAGTACAGTTTTTTCCATAATTTTGTTTTGTTTAAGTTTTGTGACTTAGATGATGACCTTAGTAAGTTGTGAGATGCTAGTAAGGTCTAATTAAGGCAAGGTTTTGTTCCATTCAGGAACGAAATCCTGCCTTTTTTAACTGCTATTTATTTTTTTCTTTTCATGTCATATAGGGTTGGTGATGGTCACTATCTTATCTTCAATCTTAAATGCCAGTCCGGAGGATAGGAAAATTCCACTTAAAACATTTTCCAGATTTTCGTCTTTATAAATGCCAGAATAAGTCATATTTGCATTTGGCCTACCTTGCAACAAAATCTTTACTCCAAACCAATTTTCCACTTTCTCCTTAACCTCAAAGAAGGAATTTCTTTTAAAGACCAATACCTTATCCTTCCACCCTGTAATGTATAAGGGATCAAAAGAAGTTTTAAGAAGTGCCCCTTCTTTATCCCTCATCATCATTTCAGAAGGCGAAAGAGACATCTGATTGCCTTTCTCATCCTTGATATTCACTTTACCAGTTACTAGCGCAACTGATAAAGCTCCATTTTTCTTCTTATTAACATTAAAGGAGGTGCCCAGCACCATGATTTGGGTTTGGCCTGTTTCTACTACAAATGGCCTTGCCTCTTTTTGAACTTCAAAAAAGGCTTCTCCCTCAAGACTCACTAATCGTATGCTGTCATTAAACTCGGAGATATAGCTAATTTCACTTCCTGAGTTGAGAAAAATCTTAGTCCCATCAGATAAGCTCAAGACTGATTTCTTACCGGCGGGGTTAGTTCTTTTAATCAATGTACTTGAATAAGTCTGCTGATCAACGTTCTTTGACGTTTGGACTATCATTTGAAAACTAATCCCGAGGCAAAAAAGAATTAATAAGCCTGCAGCTATACCACGCCAAGGGAAGCTAAAATCAAGAAAACTACCAGCTCTCTGCAGTTTTTTCGGCTCAGAAATACTTTTGGCTTTTATAATATTTTCGAAAGTTTCAACATAGCAATTATCATCCATAATCGGGTTATCCTGGTATTTAACAGAACTGATGATAAAAATTGCCTGTAGCACCACATCCCTTTTTTCAGGGTTCTGTGTCAACCATTTTTCCCAAAAATGCTTGTTGTTTTCATTTGGGTGTTTTACCCATTGGATAAAAAAATCATCCATTATGAAGTTTTCAATATTGTAATCTTTATATTTCATATTGCGTGGGTAGATGTCCACTAATTAAATCGTTTTATTTTTTCTTTGATAAAAACTTTTAAAGTTTCCAAAGCTCGATAAATAATTTTTCTTGCAGATTTGACTTTGCTAAATCCCAACACCTCAGCAATTTCCTTATAATTCATATCCTCTTCAATCAATAGCAAAACTGCTTGCCGCTGGCGGGAAGTTAGTTGGTTCATTGCAAATTTGATCTTCCCCTGCATTTCGAGGTCATATTCTTGTTGAATGAGTTTGGTTTCATGACATATTTCTATGGGGAATATTCGCTCATCAATTTCCCCAGAATTATGAATGTATCGCTTCTCAGCGTTTATGCTTCTTATCACCTCTCTCTGCATTATTTTATATAAATAAGCCTTAATGCTATTCACTTTAGTCAAACTTCCTCTCCTACTCCTTAAATAAATAAAGATGTCTTGAATACAATCTTGAAGAATAGCTTCATCTTTTGAAAACTGCCAACCATACCGAAATAATGCTGGAACATAAACCCTGTAGATGTAATTAAATGCAGACTCATTGCCCTTATCGAATGCTTTCCAAATTTCCCGATCTGTACTATTTTCATATTTTCTGACATAGTCAGAATGCTTTAAAGGCAGAATTTCTGGATTTTTGATGTGTTGTGGATTTTGCATCTTTGGTGCAGGTGTCTTTTTTAGGGCGTTTAACAACTAGAGGAGAGATAGTCTATTATGCCCCCAAAAAATTTAAAATAATTTACCAGGGACATTAATGGATTGAATAATAGATTAAACCATTTCTCTTTATTAAGAATTATTTCCCAAATTTATTCGGGATGAATTTGAAAATTAAACCCCCTATATTATTTTCATAATAAGTTATTATTAATATTAATTAACCCTATTAATGATTAGTAACAATAAAATTTTCATTTATACACCATATTTATAAATAACATTATATTTGGCAATTACTCATTTTATTATGTATACTTATTTTGAATATTTTATATATCACAGAATTAGGTATTAACATTTTATTAACATTAAAATTTGATTCGGTGAAAAACACCTAAATTCAAAATGCACTAAACCCATTTAATTATTGCACGGAGCAATTCTTAAAAAAGTCAAAAAACCTTTTTACGAAATTCGGAGTTAAAAATTAAAGAGTATTAACAAATTGAAAACAGACTAAAAGTTCACCATTATGGCTTATTTACTTGAAAAATGTGAAGCTTCAATACCCACAAAGGACAATAGGATTTAGATTATATGAAGTATTCAAAACCATAAACCCAGAAAATTGGATGAATTATTGTGGCATTAATTATTTTATTCTAAAAAGAAAACTAAATGGAAAGCTTGTTTAAAACTACTTGGACATCTATTGCTCTAATGGCAATTACAGCTATAGGAATCTATATAACCGTAATTTTGCTAACTAGAATCAGTGGAAAGCGGAGTTTTTCTAAAATGTCTAGCTTCGACTTTGCAATGACCGTCGCTGTAGGATCTATCATTGCAACTACTATACTGTCTTCATCGGTTAATTTGATTGAGGGGATGTTTGGTTTGGCTATCGTTTATCTTTTACAAATTACGATCGCTCTGGCTAGAAGAAATAAATTTGTTGAGAAAATGGTGGACAACACGCCATTATTACTAATGGATGGAGAAAAAATACTGGGTCACAATCTTAGAAAAGCCAGGGTTTCTGAGAGTGATTTACGCTCAAAATTAAGAGAGGCAAATATTACTCAATTGTCCCAAGTAAAAGCTGTAGTCTTCGAAACTACGGGTGATATTTCAGTATTACATTCCAATGCAAATCATGCCCTCGATTTATGGTTAATGAAAGATGTAAACAGGGATTAGAATAAATATTTTATTTAGCAATAATAAATTTTATTGAATTAAAGACCTAGGTTAAAGGAGTTTATATTTGATCAATTTAAACCGCTAAAATCAAAAAAGATGGAGAAGGATATGAACACCGGAAACCTGGAAAACCAGCAGACTGTCCAACAACTTGAAAACAAATGGAGAAACATTAGCTCCACATATAGCAAAAGATACCCCGCTCTAACAGAAGAAGATATAACTTACAACGATGGGGAATTTGATGCTATGACTGAACGTATTGCCAATCGTACCAAAAGAACTAAGAAAGAAGTGCAAAACGAAATTCAGAATTGGGAGGATGATATTCATTATATTCCCAAAATGGAATAGAGAAAATGGTAAGTCCAACAAACCTTAGGAAAACCTAAAGGTTTGTTGGACTATATTTATTAGATTGTTTAAAAGAAAATATTTTCAACCTTCCCACAACTTACCTGCGAAATTTTACTCCCTATATTCTACTCTATTAAATCTTCCAAAGTTTTTATCTGCTCCAGATCAGTACGAATTTTTATTGCATGATTTTGGAGTATTTGATCCAGCATAATCGGCAGGTGCTGCACGCCCAATAATTCTTCATATTCTTCCAGTGCTGCCTTGTCGCCTCGGATTGCTTCCTCAAGCATGGCTTCATCATTGTTTCCTGCAAAAAATGATTTTGCATCCATCCAAGCACGGTGTATCGATCCGGTAAAACTACCCTCAGTATTCATTTCATCAAAATTGGCCTCCAATTCTCGCTTTAATCTTAAGTTAAAATCCCTACGTTCATTTGACCTCTTTAGAAAAAAATTTCTTAAGCCTGGGTGTTGCGTATTTACGGCAGCCGTTTCATATCCCTTCTCTGCATCTTTGTTTTTTTCTAAAATTTCTGCAAGTTGGTCGCTGAGCTTTCTATTTGTCGTTTCCATTTTTTTATTTCGTTATAGGTTCAATACGTTTATCAATTTATGGGTAATAATCGCTTCATCTTAACTTGAAAAAATGCTTTTTTAATTTGAAAAAAATAGAAATGAAAATTTGGGTTGACAGAAATATAGGATAATCAAAATCAAGGAAACGCTTCTATGAAGCGTGGCGTTTACTTGCTATTTTCCAAATATAGATATTATAAAATAAGCTTGGATTTAGGCCCGTTTTTCAGGCAAAAAAATTGTAAAAATAGTTCCTTTCCCCTCAACACTTTCAGCCTTAATTGCCCCACCATGGTTGCTGATTATTTTTTTAACTATGGCCAAGCCAATTCCTGTACCTTCGTATTCTTGCCTGCCATGAAGTCTTTGGAAAACTTCAAATATTTTTCCTTCCATACCTTTAGGCAAGCCTATCCCATTGTCCGTAATGGATAGGGCAAAGTACTTCTTACTGGGATTCAACTTTAAACTTTGCACCTGAACTGCAGAGACTTCAGAAGCACTTATAATAATTTCAGGGGACACACCTTGCTTTGCAAATTTTATGGCATTGCTTATCAAATTCGTAAAAACCTGATGCATCTGGAAAACAATGGCCTCTATTTTGGGAAGCTCTTTAACCATTATTTTAGCATTTGAATGCTCTATAGAATTACTGCTATCCTCAAGCACCTGCTCCAAAATAACATTTAAATCTATTTCTTCATATTTAGTAATGTCATCATTAGACTTGGAAAAAGCCAGTAAATCATCAATTAGTGTCCGCATCCTACCCGCAGCATTTGTGATTTTCTCGAAGTATTTTTTCCCTCTTTCTGAAAACCTTCCTTGCTCATTTTCCATTAATACAGATGTATACATCTGTATCTTCCGTAAAGGCTCCTGTAAATCATGACTAGACACATAGGCAAATGATTGTAAACCCTCATTTGCATTTTCAAGTTTTGCTATCGAATCCTGTAATTTTTCATTGGCATCTAATAATTGCTCAGTTCTTAAATCAACCTGGCTTTCCAACTCTTTTGTAAAATTTTCCAACCTATTTCGAGACAAAACCATGTCTGTTACATCAGTAGTGGTGACAATTACTCCAGAAATTGAGTAGTCCACATCTGGCAAAGGTAGGTAGTGATAGTCCATATAGAATTCTTGCTCCCTACCATCTATAGTGACGATCACCTTAGAAGCCTTGTCTTTTATAGCCTGACCGGTCGTTAAAACCTGTTGAAGTTCGCCTAGATATTTCTGGCCTATTAATTCTGGAAAAACCTCAGCTAGATTTTTTCCGTCAACCTCTTCCCAACTCCTAGCCCAAAAATGATTAAGCATACGCTTATTGGCCATTTCTATTTTTAAATCTTTTCCTCTTAAAATAGTCATCGCTATTGGTGAATGAAGCATATGGTTTCGAAACTGACTTTCATTTTCTGCCAAAACATACTTTGACTTAACATAATCAGTTACCTCATTGGTTACCAGCATTATTTCAGTCACTTCACCTTTACTAAAAGTGATTGGTTGGATAATAAAATTGAAAAAGGCATCTATAATCCCTCCATTCCTTTTAATGTTGATTTTAACCTCAGTACCACGAACTGCCTCTTGTTTATTAAATACTTCCTCAAAAAAATGGGAAACAGTATTTCTAACTTCTGGCATTGCTTCAAATAATTTTTTACCAACAAAATTATTTGCCTCCCTATCTACGAATTTTAACATCATATTATTTGCCATCTCACTCACTAAGTTCTTCCCTTTGAAAATAGCTATGCCTACGGGAGCTTTGAATACTATGTCTCGAAAACGTTGTTCCTCTTTTTTGATCTGGGCATTGGCGAGCTTTAACTTCTGTTCATAACGAACCTGTTCCGACACATCTTGTAATGTACCATTGAAGCGATAAAAGACCTTGTCATTTTTGAAACGTGACCTTCCAAGTGCACGTACTATTTTGATTTCATCAGTTTTGTGATTCTTTATGGAAAAGGTATCAGAAAATTTACTGGCCTTATGTCCAATAAATGTTTTTTGGATGTTATTCATCACCCGAGCTTTATCTTCTGGAACAATTGCCTCAAAAGCATTTTTCATCGAAACAGCTGTTCCTTTTGGAATGCCCAACCAATCCATTAATCGGTCATTCCCCTGAAAGGAATCAATAGCAGGATTATAATCCCAAGTGCCCAATTCTGCTGCATCTATTGCAAAGGCCAGTTGACTTTCACTTTCTTGTAATTTTTTGAGGTTCAATACAGCATCTGTGGTCTCTATACAGGTAATTAAAATCCCTTCTGTTTCTTCCTTGTCTCCTATCAGGACACTATAACTAAATGTCCAATATACCTCTTCCATTTTCCCATTGCGATAAATGGAAACCAGTTGATTTTCATGCCAGGTTGCCTCCCCGGTCTGCCATACCCCATCTACTTCTTTTTTAAAGTTTCAATAAGTTCCGGAAACGCCTCTTCAAATTTTTGGCCAATAATAAACGGATGCTTCCCATCTTTACCAAGGCTAGGCCTGTAGGCATCATTGTAAAAACAATAATACTCTTCTCCCCAAAGTATGAAATTTGGAAAAGCAGTTTTAAGCATGCTGCTCACAGACATCCTTAAAGACAAGGGCCATTTTTCAGGAATCCCTAAAGGGTGATTCGCCCAATCCTTTTCACCAATGACCCTACCCATCTCTCCTCCATTTCTCAAAAATTTTGGTGGTGATTGATTTTTTCTAAAATCATCCTTCATATTTATTGACATTAATAATTCACCAGTTACTTCTGACAAATTCCAGAGCAAAAAAACCAACAGCTATATTTATATTATGTGCCAAAAATCGTGATTCACCATTGAAAAGCAATTTAGAACATCAAAAGATAAAACCCACAAGCCTGATTACCTAATCATTAAACAAAGGAAAAAGTTTTAGTCAGACCAAAAATTGTTTCATAAAAGGAACCCAATTAGCTCCTAGTTCAGTCTTACAAAAACTCAATCTTGCCTAAAAAAAGAAGGCTTATTCAATAGGTACTTAAAAACTCAAAGAATGGATCACTGTACTTACCCCTATTCATATCCATTCAAAGCCATATTGATAAGGTTAATTTACCAATGACTATGGCACCTTTTACAACATTACAAAAAATTGATCCTGTAAACTCGGGTCCGTTTTAGTCTCCATTATGGATTTCATAGATTTGTTCAACAATGTTTTCAAATGGCTGAAAGAAATAGGTTTTTGTATGTATTGGTTCGCTCCGTTTTCCTTCAATAAATCTACTACATTGTGATTATAGGTAGTGGAATAGATTATAATCTTAATATCAGAAAATTCAGGAACTTCGCGAATATCAGTAAGACATTCAAATCCATTTTGGAGGGGCATATATAAATCGAGGTAGATGGCATCAGGTAATTGACTATTGGCATGAAGACCTTTCATTAATTCAACCCCATTGTCAAATTGGCTCACTAATTTATCTATGGGCAATTTCTCTAAACCCTCCAAGAATATCTCCCTATCATCTCTATCATCATCGGCAATGAAAATTCGGATTGGCTCCATTTTTATATTTATCGGTTACTTTACTAATTACTCAATGGGATGTTCAAATCACCATGCTCTCCTAGATCTGGTTTATCCCCAGTTATAGCACCAATCCCCATCTTCAATAGACTGATGAATTTTCCGCTTTCGGTATCCCAGTACTGGGCTTCTTTTGGAATGACTTTGATAGCTGTTAAATTAGGGTCATCGACTCCATCAAACCATGCATCATCTGCACTTCCGTAATACCGCTCCACAACTACCTTACCTTTATAAATAACCGCTTGACCAAAAACGGTCAAAAAGCTCATCTGATCCGGCTTGGAGTAAATCAATTGAATATTATTGTCCTTATTAATATTCTGATTGTGCTCGCTTTCACTACTACTTAAAAACCAGACACATCCGTCCTCATCAACATCCTTGGTACTCATTGGTATTAAATGCGGAGGTATTGAATTTAGGTTTGTACCCATTATTGCAAAACGTATGTCTTCAGCCAATTCTTTTAATTTGGCTATGGCTTCTTCATTAAATAAGTTTTCTCTGCTCATAAATTTAATTTTATTTACCCTAAATATAAAGCGGATATATCCATAGGTATGCTACTATTAAATTAGAAATTAACTCAAAAAAGATAAGCATCTTTGTACTTCAAAGCACTAATTTTTTAAAGAGTTATGAATTTGTCTTAATACACCATCAAAAGTCAATAATCCTCTGCCGATTTCAAGTCCAATTAAACACTCAATCCACGGCCCAAATCCGATAATTGGTATGGTTAACAGCAATTTAAAAAACATAGACCTGCTTTAAGAAGGCCCGTTTAAAATTTACCCATTAGAAGAAAAACCAGGATAACATGTCATGCCCCCATCCACAAAAATTGATGTCCCATTTATATATTCGGATTCATCAGATGCCAGCCAGCTTGCCACTTTACCAATATCATCCGGCACTCCTATCCGTTTGTAAGGGATCAACTTTAAAAGTTGCTCCATACCTTCTTTAGAACTCCAAACCTCCTTATTAATCTCGGTTTTTATAGCCCCGGGAGCAATACTATTGCACCTTATTTTTGAAGAGGCATATTCCTGACAAATACTTTCCATTAACAATAAAAGCCCACCTTTTGAAGCTGCATAATTTGAATGGCCCGCCCAGGGAATTTCTTCATGAACGGAACTTATATGGATGATTTTCCCAAGAGATTTGGACACATCAGGCCGCATCCCTCTTCTTAAAAATTCAATAATGGCTTCCTTTGCACATAAGAATTGCCCTGTTAGATTAACATCAATTACTTTCTTCCAAGCTTCTAAAGGCATTTCATGTAATTTATGATCAATTTGAACGCCAGCATTGGCTACTAATACATCCACTGTACCAAAGTGATCTATTGTCTTTTTAAAAAGGTTTTTCACATCCTCTTCTTTACTTACATCACCTTTTAGAACAAGTGCCTCTCCACAGTCAGCATTATTATCGATCCAATGGGCAACTTCCTCCGCCTCCGCTTTACTTTTCCGGTAGTTGACCACTACATTTGCTCCCCCACAGCCTAATGCTTTCGCAATCGCACTTCCTATTCCAGCACTTGAACCAGTGACAATACATGTCTGATTTTCAAGTCTTTTATTGTTATTTTTCATATTCTTAGCCTCATGATTTTTAAAATTCAATGTAGATTTAAACAGCAATAAACATTGCTCTTAAAAAGTAAAAATGGATGCTAAATATTTTTTTTAACTTATTACTTTAGAGGTAAAAATTAACTTTTTAGAAGCTATTTATTGATCAATTTAGACTTTATTTTACGCAGTTAATCTGAGAAAAAATGGAAACAGCTACAATAGATAAAAAGGAAAATTTACTAGATGGGATGGGTGCAATACCCTGTCCACAAGAAGGAACAACATTCCGTGTATGGGCACCTAATGTTGAGAATGTATCAGTAGTAGGTGATTTCAATAATTGGGATGAGAATGAGCACCCCATGAATTCGGAACACAATGGATACTGGGCAATTCATGTTCCATCGGCCAATGTGGGTGCAGAATACAAGTTTGCATTAAAATCTAATGGCAATACTTTGCTTAGAAATGATCCTTACGCTCGGCAGATGACCCATAGTAACGGCAATTCAGTGATTGCGAAAAGAGCATTCGATTGGGAAATCGATAATTTTAAAATACCAAGTTTAAATCAATTGGTAATTTATGAAATGCATATCGGTACTTTTCATCAGAAAATCGATTCAGGGGAACCAAGAATAGGAACATTTAAAAGTGCTATTGAAAAGTTGGGTTACCTAAAAAACCTTGGCATCAACGCCATTGAAATTATGCCCATAGCAGAATTTGCCGGAGGAATATCCTGGGGTTATAATCCTTCTTCACCTTTCTCTATAGAAACAGACTATGGAACTCCTGAGGATTTTGCATCTTTTGTGAATGCTGCGCACAAACATGGTATGGCAGTATTGATGGATGTTGTTTACAACCATTTTGGCTCTTCCGACTCTGACTTATGGCAATTCGATGGCTGGAATGAAAATGACAATGGTGGGATTTATTTCTATAATGATTATCGGGCAGAAACTCCATGGGGACATTCAAGGCCAGATTATGGAAGGCCGGAAGTGCGTCAATTCATAAGAGACAATGCTTTAATGTGGTTGGAGGATTACCATTGTGATGGTCTGAGGTGGGACGCTACCTCCTATATTCGATTTGTAGAGGGAGGAACCGGATACGAAAGGAATGAGATTTTTGAAGGCAAAAAAATGATTCAGGATATCAATGGGGAAATAAGGGCCAAATATCCAGAAAAAATATTGATTGCAGAGGACCTAAATGCAGACACCATAGTTACACAAGACCAATACTATGATGGACTTAATTTTAATACACAATGGGATTCTCATTTTGTACACAAAGTAAGGAATATTTTGATTCACGAGGAGGACAATTCCCGCAATTTGCAGGAGGTTGTAAACGCATTGACTTTCAAATACAATTACGATGTATTTGAAAGAATAGTTTATACAGAATCACATGATGAAGTAGCCAACGGAAGTTCTCGAATACCTGAAGAAATTCAACCTGGGCAGGCTGATGGCGAATTTGCTAAAAAACGGTCTGTACTCGGTGCAACACTGATATTCACTTCTCCTGGAATACCTATGATATTTCAAGGGCAGGAATTTCTAGAAGATGGTTTTTTTGATGACAACCAAGGGCTTGATTGGGAAAAAGCAAACCATTTTGAAGGGATTACAAAATTGTACCAAGACCTGATAAAATTAAGGTTGAGCCAGGAAAAAAGCCTACAAGGACTACAAGGTCAAGATATACAAATCATTCATTTTAATCAAGAAAACAATGTACTTGCCTACCTTAGAAGTCATGATGAATACCCCGATAATCCAGTTTTGATTGTGCTAAATTTCTCAAATCAAAGATTTGAGAATTATGATATAGGTACTCCATTTGCAGGATCTTGGAAAACCATTTTTAATAGTAGTTATTCAGGATACGATGAGGATGATTTTTATACAGCAAATACTGAATTAACGGTATCAGAGGGTGATAACTATGACAACCTACCACACAAATTAACATTTACAATTGCTGAATATGCTTCTTTAATTATAACCAGAAATATGGAATAGATTGTTTCTGATTTGCTCATACCGTGTCCAAACCTCCCACATTGTTGGTGGTTTGGACACATTTGGCAACAGACTTCATTTAACCAAAGTCTATGGTAAATAATTAGGATGTTGTTTTATGCTTGAATTACGAAATTGTGATTGTCCAGCGCTGAACATGGATCATTCCAGTCAGTATCCAAAGTACTTTTAAGAATGTTAGTCATTTCTTTCTGGCTATAAGGCTTTTGAATATACCCATTCGCTCCAAGACTATAAGATTTATCTACGTCTGAAGGATTGAATGAGGTCGAGAAAATTATGACACAAATATCCTTTAATCGGATATTTTTTCGAATTTCTTCCAAACACTCAAAACCATTCATTTTAGGCATGTTAAGGTCCAAAAACAAAATATCCGGCAATTCTGCAATTTCATCGTTTAGGTACTCCATGAGCTGAATTCCACCATTAAATATAATGGTTCTCACATTAGCATTTATGGCTGTAATAGCATCTTGAAAAAGCTCACAATCATCAGAATCATCATCAGCTAAGATGAGTAAATTCTCATTGAATTTATTTTTAAAATCGGTCATGGCAAATAATTTAATCCAAAGAAATTCTTAAGCGAAGAATCAAATGGGTGGAAAATTAAATTTAATTTCACTTTGGATGAAGACATATCTTCAAAAATAAGACCAAAGTAAGTTATGAACCTATCATAAAATAAAACAAGGGGAGGAACGAGTGGGTAAATTTCTTAACTTTCAACTTAATATCAAGAACTTAAAGTACCCTTCAATTGCTAAAATGCTAAGTGGTTTTACAGAAAGATCTTTGAGAGGGCATTGCAAATTAAAAAGCAGTCATAAGCGTCAATATCCTTTATAAAACGAAAAAAAATCATTCCCTGAGGAAGTTCAGGTAATGATTTTCAAATAACTTAAGAGAAATAATAAAAATATTATGAATAATTAATTTTAATCAAAAGGTCCCTTAATAACCAGGTCATTTCAATATGAAGTTGAAGCACTTCTGCTATTAAATTAAGTGAATCATTGGAGTTAAGGTAGATAAAATCATCTTTTAAGTATTTACGTATGGATTCTATAATCAATTGGTGATCATCTAACAAATTCCTTATAAAATACTCTGAATCAGATGATTTGGTATCAAACTCATTCAAATTCGCATTTTGCAACCTATTCTTAAGTGTACCTTGGGAATTGAAATTAAGTTTTCTTATCTGATTATTAATGATATAAAGCGCTTTTTCTATCATTCTGATTTTATCATGAAAAAAAGTAATGCTATCATCTTTATTAGTAATAACTCTAGATGAGGCCCCCAAGGTTTTAGCATACAATACCAATTCATCTGCTAATAGTTGTTGGAATATTTTTATGTTAATTTTCACACTTAGATCAGTGTACTCAAGATATGTCTCAGTTGGTCTCATTTTGTTATGCTTTTAACCCCATTTTAACCTATTAGCCATAAAATAAAACAGGTAGGTTAGGCTAAAACAAGTTTAATCCACCCAATTTCCTTATAGGGTCTCATTCAGAGAAACACTACTGGAAAACATGTGTATAAATTGTTGTTTTTTGGTCAAAAAAGCCGTCTAATTTAGACGGCTTTAGGTTGGTTATTGGTAATTAAAATAGTTGGTTTGATCTTAATGTTTTATGCTGATAAACTCATCAGCTGTTGTTTTTCCTTATATTCTTTTGGGCTGCAATTGTATTTTTGCTTGAAGATCTTCGAGAAATAACTCCTGCTCGTAAAGCCTACACTGTACACCACTTGCGATATATTGAGATCTGAAGTTTTTATCAACTCTTCTGCTTTTTCCACACGCAAAGCTCTGATATAATCACTAACAGTAGTTCCATGCATTAGTTTAAAACCTTCTTGCAATTTCCCTGGAGACAATCCAGATTGATGACTCAACTCTGAAATTGAATGTTGCGATTCAGGGAAATTTTGAATTGTTTTTGAAACTTCACGCACAGCTCCCAATTCCCTGTGGGTTAAATTTCCTTTGTTCATTTCCTTGTTTTTCACGTCATCAGTATGCTGCTGAATTTCGTAAGCAAGGATCAAGTGAACCAATCCTTCGATCATTAGACTTCTGACAATTCCACGTTGCTGTATGGCTTCAAGTTGTTGAATTTTGTCAGCTATTTTCAAATTATAGGATCCTATATAAATTGAATTTTTCGATTCTTCTCCTCTTAAAAATGACTTCTGGATCCTATAATTCAAATTGTGTTTTCTAAGTATATTCTGATTTGAAGTAGTCTTTACAACAATCAGAGATATCTTAATGTGTTCACCCTTTGTGAAATGAAGCACATTTTCTTCAAAAGCTTTATTTGTTAAAATTCCCGTCTGAAAATTCTCAAGTACCTTTTTATTAGATTGGTTACCAAAACTATGGGTAACTTTCCCTCGCAAACAGTAAGCAAAACAGATGGGAGGATTCTCAGCTGTACCTGCACGTAAAGTAAAGTCTTGTGAAAACTTTACGTCAAACTCTAATAAGGAAATACCACTTTTGAAAGTAATACCTCTAATCCGGCCACGACCAAATTCATTGTCAATATCCAGGATATGTTCCTTAACCTTAACACTAAGGTTTCCACTAAAATTTTGTTGCAACTGATCGAACATGTTTTTAATGGCTGTCGAAGAAAGGGATATGGTATTCATAACGTTAGATATAGGGTTAAACATTAAATTTTGAGCCTCAACTCAGGTAAATTGGTTATTCAATTCAAACATAGGCTGAGTGGCAAATCCCCATTTAACAATCTCTATCGGGTCATTTAAAGCTTTATTTATATAAATACTTTTAATCACAAATAGAAAAGTTGATTGTTAACTCAAATCCTTCAACAAATATCTTAAAGGTGGCACCAAATAAGTTACAGAACTTTGGGTTTACGTTGCAAAATTTCATGTTCTATATAATACCCAGGTAGGAAAAAACTTTTTAAAGCTTGATAATTCTATCTAAAACCTAAATTCTAAACAGCTTGATTTCAATAGAAATTATTATACAAACAATTAAATACCAATACAATAACAATTTAAAACCATATGTAAAAGAAGATTTATAAGGGACTATTTTATCAAATCACCTAGGTCTAGGATTCGACTATTAAAATCTTAAGTGTCGTTAAATTCTAAAAAATGGTCGACTTTTATTATTTCGGATGGCTTGCATCAAAATTTGCCAATCATTGTGCGTTCTGATTTAAAAGTTTCAGTTCAATAAATTTGTCGGTAAAAAAGCTGCTGTTTAAGCATGTTTTATATGAGAAAGAAAATTCGATTGAAGAACTCCCGCTAAATACTACAACCGCCCAATTTCTTGGTTTACTGAGATGGGTTTGATAAATAATCTCAATATTTTGGGCAAAAAAAATCAATTAATATCTCTTTAGAAACCAAAGAGTAGCGAGGTACAATCAGAGGAAATAGGGTTAAAATCGAAACAAAAATGTATTTCGATTCATATTAGAGGTGTGGTACTGCCAATTCAAATGCAGCACTCGTTCAATCACTTCCTTAAGTTTACTAAAACTAGTGGGCTTATTAATATAAATATTGGCCCCATTAACAAATGTTTCTTCAATGTCCTGCTCTGAAGAAGAGGTAGAATAGATGGCAATAATAAGGTCTTTCAAGGCGGTATTTTGACGGATTTCTTGCAAGCATTGCATCCCATTTTTTGCTGGCATATTTAAATCCAGAAAAATTAAATTTGGGTGTGCAACATCCGGAATCAAAAGATAGTCCATAAGTTCCTGACCATCTTTAAAAAGAGTTAGTTCGGTTTTTATAGATAGCTGTTTAATCGCTTCATCAAAAAGCAATCTATCATCTTCATCATCATCAGCAAGTGCAACACTCAGAAAGTTAGTATCCATATTAAGGAATTAAGGTTTAAAACTTTGAAGTGTTTGAGTTTTCTTTCGACGCATAATACGCTGGAAACTACTTGGGGTTAGCCCTGTAGTTTTTTTAAATTGTCCAGATAAATGGGAGACACTACTATAGTTCAAACGATATGCGATTTCCGTTAATGTCAAGTCTTCATCACACAACAATTCCTTCACAAGGTCAACTTTTCTTAAAATCACATAGTTCTCAATGGATGAATAGGTGTTTTCTGAAAATACAGAAGACAAATAGGAATAAGTGTAATTGAGCTTATCAGACAAATAGCTTGAAACTTTCAATATTCGAGCGTTTTCATCGATTAACATTTCATCAATGGTGTTTTTAATACGGTCTACAAGTGTTTCTTTTTGGTCTTCCAACATTGTAATCCCATATCCCTTCAATGCCTTAAAAAGTTTTTCCTTTGTCTCAAGTGATAATGGTTCTAAGGTATTTACTTCTCCTAAATCCGTTGATGAATAGGATATCTCAAGCTTCTCCAATTGCTCCCGTACCACCGTTTCACAAATCACCTTGAAATTATATCTCAGATAAATCTTCATTAAAAATGAACCAATTAAAGTTTATTGTCCAGAATTGGGGCAAGATAATCACAAATTTCGTATTAAAATCCTGAAATTTCAATAAAAAATAAGCCATTTACCTTTTTGAACGCAAATAGCTGAAACCATGAACTTTAATCCTATTTTTGTTGTAGATTAAAAAAACTACTTGGTCCCAATAAACAGGGATACTACGTATTACAAATAAATGATTATCGCAGGGCCAAAAAAAAGCGGATTTTTCTTTAAAGAAAAATCCGCTTCAGAATTCAATTTTCTAAGTCTGCCTACTAATTATCATCGGTAGCGTCGTCGATTTCATCTTCCACTTCTTCTGCGCCTTCTTCAATAGCATCGCCAGTATCTTCAACTGCCTCCTCTATTTTATCGCCAGTAGTCTCTTTTTTTTCTCTGCAACTTGTTAGTGACAAGAAAGATGTTGTCATCAATGCAATCAGGAAAATATTAATATAACGTTTCATAAATTCTAACTTTAGTTTAAATGTTTTCGAATTAATTTAAATGCAAATGCTGGTTTAAAATGCTTAAAATCCCTTTCGTCCGAAAATCAAGGATATAAGAAATAAGACAACGAAAATAAAGAAGATCACTTTCGCGATAGATGCTGCTCCTTCAGCAACGCCGCCGAAACCAAATATCGCAGCAATAACTGCTATAATAATGAAAATAATTGTCCAACGTAGCATAGTGAATTTTTTAGGGTTAATAATAACTAAGCAAGGCACTTTTATACCTATTTTCAAAATTATCATTTAAGATTCAGTCCTATTGTCTCAATAAATTATAATCTTACTTCAATCCGATTTCAGAATATTATTAAGTGATAGGCAACTACTCTGTACTTTCGGTAGACTTAGGTGAAACTTTCCAAATAATTCCTCCGTCATCATCATTTACTAATAATGAGCCGTCTGGTGCGACAACCACACATACGGGCCTTCCAAAAACTTCGCTTTTCTCTTCGTTTGCAATAAATCCAGTAAGAAAATCTTCCGCCTTTGTAGGCTTCCCGTTTTCAAAAGGAACAAAAAGAACTTTATATCCAGACAATTTAGCTCGGTTCCATGAACCATGTTGGCCTACAAATGCTCCGTTTTTATATTTCTCAGGAAATCTATCTGCATTATAAAAAGCAATGCCTAATGATGCTGTATGGTTTCCAACAGGCACATCTGGAACAATGGCTTTAGCCACCATCTCCTCATGGGGATCATCCTTCCATCGAGGATCCTTTACCTGCCCATAATAACTGTAAGGCCAACCATACCAACCACCTTCTTTTACACTGGTGATGTAATCCGGAACCAGATTGTCGCCTAACTTATCACGTTCATTTACTGCAGTCCAAAGTTCTCCGGTTACAGGATTGAAATCCATTCCTACAGGGTTTCTTAATCCACTCGCATAAGTGATCTCCCCTGACCCATCTGGATTAATTTGTAAAATATTGGCTCTTCTTTCTTCTTTTTCCATTCCCTGTTCACCTGCATTGCTTGCAGAACCTACAGAAATATAAATTTTATCCTTGTCCTTACTGGCAATGATGTTCCTCGTCCAGTGATTATTGTAGCCACTTGCAGAAAGTGCTACAATTTTCTCCCCTTCACTTGTCAAATTTGTATCCCCTTCTTTATAGGGATAGCGGTAAAGACCATCTGTGTTCGCCACATAAAAAAACCCGTCAAGTACCAACATTCCGAAATTTTGGTTAAGGTTTTCTAAAAAAACGTGCTGTTCGTCAACATTTCCATCCCCATCATTGTCACGTAAAAGTGTAATTCGATTTGCGCTTTTTTTGGTATTGGATTCGGCTACAAAAATATCTTTATTGGGAGCGATATAAGTCCACCTTGGATGATCCAGGTTTTCTGCAAATCGGGTGACAACAAAACCCTCTGGGGCTTTAGGCGTCACACCTTCAGGCCAATCAACAATTTTGCTTTGATTGGTAACCGATTCTGATGTGAAGGGAGCCTCCAATGTAAGATCGCCAACAGCCGTTTCAACCGTAACACTTCCTTTATCGGCATACTCTTCCTTTTCAGTTTCAGTCAACTTTCTATCCTGACAGCCTAAAACACTTATCATTAAAATAACAAACAACCCTCTTTTCATATTTTTTCCTTTTATTCTCCATTAATTATATTTCGGTTTTGATACGATAAATGAATACCGATCAGCATCAATTATTTTAAACCGAAGAAGATTCTACCTTAACCCTATATGTATCGAAAGCAGGTAGACCCATTGCTTTCGGACTCCTAATCCTATTTTAATAATTCTCAGTTTAATTAGCACAAATCATGTACCATAATTTAAAATGATGATTATTATTACAGAAATATCACCTATTTTGATCTTAGTCAAACAGCATTGATATTTTGAAATAACAAGGCCTTACCTAAGATTGATTCTTATGAATCCTCTGTTGGTTACAGGATAGTTTGAATAATTACCGCAATAAAAAAAGATGGATTTGGACAAGAGTTGTATTAAAAGCAGGTTTTCGGTCACAAATTCTTAGGATTTTTTTATAGAACTTATTTAGTAGCCATCATAAAAACTATCTTTGAATTGATAACAGAAATTAGCTATAAAGATGAAACAACTTAATTGCGATATTTTGATAGCAGGGGGAGGTCCTGGAGGTTTGCCTGCAGCATTGGCTGCTGCTAGAATTGGTGCAAAAGTTATCCTATGCCAGGACAGGTCCGTTTTAGGTGGAAATGCTTCTAGTGAAGTTCGAATGCACATAGTAGGTGCTGATTGCAGCGGTAAGCGAGGGGAATCTTTATCGGTTGAGGCCAGAGAGTCAGGTATAATCGAAGAAATTCGTCTTGACGCAAGCGTGAACAATCCCCAGCGGTCACCATCGGTTTTCGACTTGATTTGGTATGACAAATGCCGGAATGAGCCTAACCTGGAATTAATGCTTAATACCAGGGTATATGCCACCGAATTACAAGGCAAAACGATCAAAAAGGCTTTTGCCAGAAGAGAGTCTACAGAAGATGAATTTGAAATTGAAGCCAAAATTTTCATTGATTGCACAGGAGATGGCACTATAGGTGCCTGTTCTGAAGCTCCCTATTATGAAGGTAGAGAGGCAAAATCTACTTTCGGTGAAAGTTTGGCTCAAGATAAAAGTGATAAATTAAGACTAGGCTCATCACTCATGTTTCAGGCTAAAAAACATGGGGAACCTATGCCTTTTACCGCCCCTACCTGGGCCCGGAAAATAACAGAAGAAGACCTTATTCTCAGGCCGCATGCCACCCCAGCCATGGACATGGATTTGGGATTAGAGTATGGCTATTGGTGGCTGGAATGGGGTGGAACCTTAGACACCATCAAAGACAATGAGCTCATTAGAGATGAATTACTCGCGATTTTGTTGGGTGTTTGGGACCATGTAAAAAATGGTGGTGACCACGGCGCTGATAATTGGGCCTTAGAGTGGTGTGGATTTCTACCTGGCAAAAGGGAAAGCAGAAGGTTTAAAGGCCAATATACTTTGACGCAAAAAGATGTTCAAGAAGCCAATACCTTCGAAGATGCCATCGGTTATGGTGGATGGCATATTGATATTCACCCACCTGCAGGGGTAGATGCGATCAATGAATCACCTTGTATTCATCATGATGTGCCCCACCTCTACCAAATACCATTAAGAACGACCATCAGCAATACCATTTCCAACCTTATGTTTGCAGGAAGAAACATCTCTGCCAGCCACGTGGCTTTTGCCTCAACACGTGTGATGGCTACTTGTGCTGTAGTAGGACAAGCAGTAGGTACTGCTGCAGCATTGGCCGCAAAGAATGACATAGCTCCGGCAGCTATTGTAAGCGACAAGAAATTGCTTGGCAATATCCAACAACAGCTTCTAAAAGACGATGCATTCATACCAGGTATATCCAACCAAGAAAATGACGACTTGGTAAAATTGGCTCAGATTAAAGCCAATTCAGAACAAAAAGAAGGGCAAGCCATCAACATCATAAGTGGTCAAAACCGCAGTGTTCATGGTAAGAGGGGCGTTCGTTCCGATTTAGCTATTCCAGGTACCCACCGATGGATGAGTGATCCTGAAGCAGGCATGCCAGCGACCATTGAACTACATTGGGAGGCTTCAAAAAAGATTCGTCACTTACAGATAATTTTTGATACCGGAGCGCATAGGGTGCTCACTTTCAGCCTTGCCGATGAATACACCAAAAAGATGCATTGGGGAAGCCCTCAACCGGAAACAGTAAAAAATTACCAAATCGATACTTACCTAAATGATCAGCTAATGGAGACTTTATCGGAATCGAACAATTACCATAGACTTCGCAAGCATACACTAAATGGTGAAGCAATAGACACTGTTAAAATCACCGTATTGGCTACTCAAGGTATAGATCATGCCCGGATTTTTGAAATCAGGGCTTACGAATAGTTCAAAACTGTATAAGTAAAAAATCCATGATACCCCTTAAATTAATGTTGAAAATCTTTTCATACCTGGTTTTTTTAGGCTTCTTTTTTCTCATCGTAGAAGCTTACCCTCAATCCCATCTTTCAGATAATTTTATTGCCAGCGCTGAAGAATCCGATTGGAAAGGATTCGAACGATTTGATTTTAATTTTCAAGGCAAAAAAGCCAGGTTAATTCTACCTAAGAAACCACTTCAAGGGAATCCCTGGATTTGGCGTGCAAGATTCCCAGACTGGCATACTGAGGCGGATAGCATTTTGGTATCCGAAGGGTTTCATCTTGCCTATATTAATACGGACAATTTATTCGGGGCTCCTGAAGCCGTTAAGGTTTGGAATGATTTTCACACGTTTCTAACTGTTGAGCATAAACTTCAACAAAAGGTGTCTTTAATGGGCGTCAGCAGAGGCGGGCTTTTCATATACAATTGGGCCAAAGAAAATCCTGAAAAAGTTGCCTGCATTTATGCCGAAGCACCTGTACTGGATTTCAAAAGTTGGCCTGGTGGATTTGGGGAAAGTGAAGGGTCTCCAAAGGATTGGCTCAAGCTTAAAGAAGTTTACAACTTTGCCGATGATGAGGTGGCAAAAGCATATAAAAATAACCCAGTCGACAACCTTATGGAGCTGCCTTCCCACAGGGTACCTATATTGCACATGATCGGGCTTGAGGATCAGGTGGTACCTGTTGATGAAAACACCCTGCCCTTTGTTCAGAAGTACATAAAATCAGGTGGCATTGCCACAGTGGTGACATCTGTAGCTGGTGAACAAAGCCTAAAAGGTCATCACTTCCCCATTCAAACACCCCGTTTAGTAGCTGATTTCATCAAATACCACTCCATACAAGCCTTACCTTTGAGTTCGGAAGATTACCATCAGAGCAATGGGGGAATGAAGAATTCTTTAATCAAATTTTCTCAAAATGAAAGTGGACGAGTAGCGTTTTTGGGTGGCTCTATCACTCACAATGCTGGCTGGAGGGACAGTGTAAGCAATTACCTGCAAAACCGATTTCAAAACACTGATTTAGAGTTTATCAATGCAGGTATTCCTTCTATGGGAAGTACCCCTTCTGCCTTTCGATTGGAGAAAGATGTTTTAGCCAAGGGAAAAATTGATCTCTTATTTCTGGAAGCAGCAGTTAACGATTCCGGTAATGGGAGAACTTCTACTGAACAAAAGCGTGCAATGGAAGGCATCATCAGACATGCGAGGGAAGTAAATCCTGAAATGGATATCGTTATAATGCATTTTGTAGATCCCGGAAAAATGGCCTCCTACAACCAAGGTTTAGTGCCAGAAGTAATCAAAAACCACCAGTCAGTAGCAGACCATTATAATATCCCAACCATAAACCTGGCAAAAGAAGTAACAGACAGAATCAATGCTGGGGAATTTACCTGGGAAGATGATTTCAAAAATCTTCATCCTTCACCGTTTGGCCAAGGGATTTACGGCAATTCTATTATCACCTTCCTTAAAAATAGCTATAATAAAAGGCAAAACATGTCGGATAAAACAACCAGCTATTCGACACCAGAAAGGATAGACCCTTATTCCTATGATAAGGGAAAACTAATAGATATAAATGAGGCACAACTAGCTAAAGGATGGCACATAGATTCAAACTGGAAGCCAAATGACAATAAAAAACAAGACCTGACTTTGTAAATGAGCCTTTTTTAATTGGGAACAAAGGAGCTAAATCCCTTAAACTAAGATTCGAGGGCAATACTGTGGGGATTGTAGTAGCTGCAGGTCAGGATGCCGCCAATATTAGCTATAGAATTGATAAGGGAGAATGGCAGCAGTTAGACCTATTGACCAAATGGAGCGATCAGCTTCATCTGCCTTGGTATTATACCTTAGCAAGTGAATTAGTAAAAGCCCCTCACTTATTAGAAATAAGGGTGCCTGAAAGTCTAAATGAGGATTCCCAGCCTAAAGTATGTAGGATTCGATACTTTTATGTGAATTAATTATTTAAATCCAGACTAAAGTAATTCTGAAAATCACTCACAAGATGGAAAACCCTACTGCTGGATTTATTTTAAACTCAGCAAAAATCCAGACACAAAAAAGAACCAAAACGGAGACATTAATCTAATACTTGTAGATGGAATTGGGTGGCAGGAAGTATTTAAGGGTGCTAATTCTTTATTCATCAATAACAAGGGAATGGGGAGAATTCAGGTGAGCTAGTGGGTGAAATTTTAAGACATTGACCAAATCAGGTGATGAGAAATACTGATGCCTTTCTTTTAGGGATCAGTAAAATCACAAGGACAACTCAAGCCCTTAGATAATCGTTTATTCTGAAATAATATAGTCCATTGAGGTATGACTGAGTTTCAAAAATATGTCCCTATTAATTGTTCTTTCTTTGACCGACTACAGGATTGGGCAACGAGAAAAGAAATCGTTAAAATAATTTTCCTTGATAAGGATTTAAATAGCAACACTATAAACACTAGAATATTAGATCTATTCACCAAGAATAGTGAAGAGTTCATCGTACTAGAAAGCGGTGAAAAATTCCGACTAGATAAACTAATAAGTGTAAATGGGTTGTTGGTGACCTCTTGTGAAATAGACAATTCCAAATCAAGGTATGATTCTTGAAGCCACAAATGACAACTAAAGGACAGTCTAAATAATTATTTGACAGCTGCTTTCTGTTTTAAACTGGCACCGGTCTAAACATCAATTCAAGACAATATTACTGATTGACAGGAAAATAATTCCACCAAAATATCAGTTTATTGCTAAGATAGTATTTGGTGCAAATGCTACATTTTAAAAAAGACATTTTACGCATTAATAAGGTATTATAATTTGGGAGCACTTTCCCTCTCCTTTATTCAAAAATTTCACCTGTATAACTACAATTCTTTGTCAGGTGATGATTAATTTCAAACTAAAATAAATTTCAAGGTTTATCGTTTATGAACATTGAAATATTTTTAAAAAAGTTGAGCAACCTAAAAACCTAACAAAAAACCATGAAATTACTTTTCATAGTAAACCCCATCTCTGGGGGATGTGGACAAAGAGCCATTTATAAAAAAATGCCAAAGAATTGTGCCTTAAATATGGAATAGTAAATCATTTTTTTAAAACAACTGGAGAAGATGATGAAGAAAAAGTAAAGGAAATTATTGCAGATTTTGCTCCTGATAGAGTTGCCTCTGTCGGTGGTGATGGTACAACCCTGTTTTCGGCTATTGTATTAATGGATAAGAAAATTCCTATGGGTATTATCCCGCTAGGATCCGCAAATGGTATGGCTGTAGAATTGGGGGTGAACTCAACCCCTATTGAAGCTTTAAAAGACCTGATCATGTCTTCCATGATCAAGAACCTTGACATGCTGAAAGTCAATGACAAATATTATTCTGTCCATATTGGTGACGTAGGAATAAATGCAGAGATCGTAGCCTCCTACGAAAAGGATTCCAATAGAGGAATGACTACCTATGCCAAATACTTTTTGGATGAGTTAAGGAAAATCGATCCATTCGAAATTGAAGTTGATGCAAACAATGAAAAAATAAGCGAAAAGGCAGTGATGGTAGGAATTTGTAATTCAAGGAAATACGGAACTGGAATACCCCTCAATATTAACGGCAACCCAATGGATGGCAAATTTGAAATTATCCTGGTTAAAGATTTAAATGCTCAATTTTTAATCAATGCAGGCCTTTCTAAATTTAATGATGTCTTTTATATGAAAGAAAACATCACCGCCATAAGTACAGAAAAGGCAATTTTGAAATTTGATCAACCCCGAGTTTTACAACTGGACGGTGAGGTAATTGGGAAATTTGATCGACTGAAAGTTGAAATTATTAAAGGAGCCATTTGCTTAATTACCTCAAAGGACAATCAGTATGTAGATTAATTCATCCTTTCAAACATCAATAGCTTATTGTATTCCAATTAGTGGACGTATCTCTAAGGGCTAAGCCATTTTTTAGGATGGGAAAAAGATCTAAACATAGATTGCCTTAATTTGGTGCATCCATGATTATATATAAGTAACCTTACACCAAAACCTAAATATTGCAATAATCACTCAATACAATACTCCTATTGTTCTAGATTTAGGCCCCTAAATCTAGAACAATAGGAATTATGTTAATTCTAAATTTCAATATTTTCTTTTCCAAAAGACAAACAATCCACCATAAGCTTGCTGATTGATCAGTATTTTTCAGAATATTTAGAAAAATGGTAATTTATTGAAATGATATTAAAAATTATTTTTCTTTGAATATTTAATCTCAATTCGAACCATTTGCAAAAAAAAGTAAGTCAAACTTAATAACTAAGGGAGCTTAAAACTGAGTGACAGTTTTTCTAAATTAGCATACAATCTGCTGATTTTTTAATAATTTACAAATTATTAAATCCTATTTGTTATATACAGATTATAGGAAAAAACTTTAGTTTACTGAATTTAATTGTCTTTAAAACTTTAGAATGAGCCTAATTTTTTAGCGTTTTTTCCAAATTCATCAAATATCTTTTCCATAAAAAAATTGTTAAAATATTAAAACAATTAAAATTTTTTTATAGGTTTGTTGATCTAAATGAAAAGTAAGAGACATTTTATAAAGAATTCTATTCAGAACCCCTTCCTAATAGGGACCTCCTTAGCATCATGCTTTTTGATGCTAATATTTGGCCCAATTCTTTTGGGTGGGAATTCTACTGAAGAGCATTCAGAAAGCTCTAATCAGCAAGTTTCTTTTCTTTCCGCCAATGACATTCTAAGTGACATTCATTACTTTTTGCATTTTCCATTCGAGGGAGATTCTCCTGAAGAACAAGAAACTGAAAATGAGTCCAATAAGACGCTGGATGAAGACAGTGAGAACTTCTATGTAAATTCAGCCTTTTTTTCAAAAGCAGGTTACAATCTGGAGAAAACTTTGTTTTCCCAATTGAACCTATCTAATCATAATAGGTCTAAAATTTCACTCGTTATTCTTCACCATTCCTGGAAGAGTTTCCTCGTATAATTTTTTTCAAGTCACCCGAATACTTCATTAGGGTCTTTACCCATGATTTATTCCACCCCCTTTAAATAAGCAGATTTTCATCTGCACAAGGGCAATCTATTTCAACTTTTACAAAAAATCAGATTTATTATGACGAGGATATTAATTCTTCTCTGTTTGGTAGGAATACTAGGCAATACTGCGTGCGAGCATAAAAAAGAGGCTGAACATCATGAATCCACCTTCCGAGTTACGAGCCCAATTAAAATGGACACCGTAGTTTTTCAGGAATATGTAAGCCAGGTTCATTCCATACAACACATAGAACTTAGAGCTCTTGAAAGAGGCTATTTGCAGAAAGTGTTTGTAGATGAGGGACAACACATTAAGAAAGGGCAACTTATGTTCCAAATCATGCCACTTATCTATGAGGCTGAAAAGCAAAGAGCATCAGCAGAAGCAGATTTTGCAGAAATAGAATACAACAATACACAAAGCCTTGCAGACAGCAATATCGTTTCTTACAATGAATTGGCCATGTCCCGAGCAAAGCTAGCGAAGGCAACAGCCGAACTTAATCTAGCAAAAGCACACTTAGGATTTACTGAAATAAGAGCGCCATTCGACGGTATTATGGGACGCTTTCAGGTAAGACTGGGAAGCCTTTTAGACGAAGGAGAATTATTGTCAACTTTATCCGACAATAGTAAAATGTGGGTTTATTTCAATGTTCCTGAAGCTGAGTATTTGGATTATGCCTCCACAACTGGTTTAGATAATATGCCTGAAGTACAATTCAAAATGGCCAATAACAAAAACTTTAGTCATTCAGGGATAATTGAAACCATTGAAGCGGATTTTAATAATGAAACAGGAAACATTGCCTTCAGGGCTACATTCCCTAATGAAAAGGGCGTATTAAGACATGGTGAAACGGGTAATATATTAATGCCTGTATCCTTTGATGATGCATTGATAATCCCTCAGAAAGCTACCTTCGAGATTTTGGATAGAAAATACGTCTTTATTGTCGACGACACGAACACTTTAAGAACAACAGAAATAACTATTGCTCACGAAGTTCCACATTTGTACATGGTAAGTGGCGGTTTAAAGGCGGATGATAAAATTCTAATTGAAGGCCTAAGAAAAGTTAAAAACAATCAAGAAATAAAATATGATTTTCTTGATCAAAAAGAAATTTTGAAAGATTTAAACCTGCTTCATGCAGAGTAAATTTAACCTTTAAATTACTTAGACATGTTTAGCAAGTTTATACAAAGGCCGGTTTTAGCGATAGCTATCTCCCTGGCCATCATATTCCTAGGAATATTAGCTATTACGACAAGGCCAATTTCACAATTCCCGGAAATTGCCCCTCCACGAGTAAATATTTTCATAGCCTATCCGGGATCTAGTGCAGATGTCCTGGTCAAATCCACCCTGATACCTCTGGAAAGAGCGATTAATGGTGTACAAGGAATGCAATACATTATCTCCGATGCAACAAGTGCGGGAGAGGCCACCATCCAGATAATATTTGAACCTGGAACGGATCCAAATGCGGCAGTAGTCAACGTAAAAACCAGGATAGATCAGGTGATGAACAATCTCCCGCCTCTGGTACAGAGGGAGGGTGTAATCATCACTCCTATCCAACCGAGTATGTTGATGTATGTTAACCTTTTCAGTACAGATAAAAATGCTGATGAGAAATTTCTGTACAACTATGCGAATGTCAACATTCTACCGGAGCTTCAAAGGATAAGTGGAATGGGTAGGGCCACAATTCTTGGTAGCCGCCAATATGCCATGCGTGTTTGGCTAAAACCCGATAGAATGAGGGCATACAACATTTCCACAGAGGAAGTGCTGGCTGCCATTGATGAACAAAGTGTAATCGGTAGACCAGGTAGACTGGGGCAGAGTTCCGGTAAAACAGCTCAATCCATTGAATATGTATTGACATATAAAGGTCGATTTAATTTACCCGAAGAGTACGAAGACATCATCATTAAGGCAAACCCTGAAGGTGAGATTTTGATGCTCAAGGACATTGCAGAGGTTGAACTTGGTAGTGAGTTCTTTGATATTTACTCGAATAAAGATGGCTATCCTGCCGCTTCAATGGTATTGAAGCAAAACTTTGGCAGTAACGCCAGTAAAGTAATTGACAAGGTAAAACTGAAATTAACTGAACTGGAACAGGATTTCCCTCCAGGCATGTCCTACGAGATCAATTACGATGTTTCGACTTTCGTCGATGCCTCGATTGATAAGGTATTGCATACTTTAGTAGAGGCTTTTATTCTAGTAGCTTTAGTTGTATTTCTGTTCCTTGGGGATTTAAGGTCAACCATTATTCCAGCTATTGCAGTCCCTGTTTCCTTGATAGGTGCATTTGTTTTTATGCAGTTGTTTGGGTTAACAATAAACATGATCACACTATTTGCCCTTGTATTGGCGATAGGTATAGTGGTCGATGATGCGATTGTGGTAGTTGAGGCAGTCCATGCCAAAATGGAAGAGGAGAATCTCAGCCCATTCAAGGCTGTGAAAAAAGTACTTGGGGAGATCAGTGGTGCGATTATAGCCATTACACTGGTCATGACTGCGGTGTTTATACCCGTTGCTTTTATGACAGGTCCTGTAGGTGTTTTTTACAGACAATTTTCCATTACAATGGCCAGTGCAATCGTCCTATCAGGGTTGGTAGCGCTTACGCTTACGCCTGTTTTGTGTGCGATGATTCTTAAAAACAACCATGGAAAACCTAGAAAGAGATCTCCTATCGATCTATTTTTGGATTGGTTCAATAGAAAATTTGAAAAAATCACCGATAAATATGAAGGCTTACTTAAGCTTATTGTAAACCGAAAGGTGGTCACCTATGGTATTCTTCTAGCTTTTGGTTTTGGCATTTTTGCAGTCAATGAAACCTTACCCACAGGGTTTATCCCTAATGAGGATCAAGGAATGATTTATGCAATTATTCAGACCCCTCCAGGATCTACATTGGAAATCACCAATGAAGTATCAAGAAAACTGCAGGAAATTGCTGAAGAGATTGATGGTATCCAATCCGTATCTTCCTTGGCAGGGTATGAAATCCTTACAGAAGGTAGGGGTTCAAATGCAGGTACTTGCCTTATTAACCTTAAAAACTGGGAGGACAGAGAACACTCAGTAAAAGAAATAATAGAGGAACTAGAGGAAGAAACCAAAGACTTAGGAGCTGTTATTGAATACTTCGAACCACCAGCAGTACCAGGCTATGGTGCTTCAGATGGTTTCTCCTTAAGAATGTTGGACAAAAACAGTACTGTTGATTATCAGGAATTTGATCAGGTCAACCGTGACTTCATGGATGCGTTAAGAGAGCGCCCTGAATTAAGCGGACTGTTTACTTTCTTCGCTGCCAATTATCCTCAATTTGAGTTGACGATTGATAATAAACTAGCCATGCAAAAAGGTGTATCCATAGGCAAAGCCATGGAAAACCTGGATGTTCTCATCGGTAGTACTTATGAACAAGGCTTTGTAAGGTTTGGGAATTTCTTTAAAGTCTATACCCAATCGGCTCCGGAATACCGAAAAATGCCTTCGGATATCATGAAATTATTCATTAAGAATGACCATGGAGAAATGGTCCCTTACTCTGCCTTTATGAAAATGGAGAAAAAGCAAGGGCCAAATGAAATCACCAGGTTCAACCTATACACCTCCTCCTCTATCAAGGGTGTACCGGCACCTGGATACACTAGTGGTGATGCCATCAAAGCGATCCAGGAAGTAGCGGAACAATCGCTACCCAATGGATATGACATCGCTTGGGAAGGACTTTCCTATGATGAATCCAGGAGAGGAAATGAGGCCATCTACATCTTTATCGTCGTTTTGATCTTCGTGTATTTGGTATTGGCTGCTCAATATGAAAGTTTTATAATTCCATTGGCTGTTATTCTTTCTTTACCAATAGGTGTTTTTGGTTCCTTCCTTATGTTAAAATTCATGGGACTCGCCAATGATATATATGCACAGATTGGCTTGATTATGTTGGTTGGTCTGTTAGGGAAAAATGCGGTGTTAATAGTTGAATTTGCTATTCAGAAACACCAGCAAGGCTCCACTATTCTAGAGGCAGCTATAATCGGTGCCAAGGTTAGATTTCGTCCTATTTTGATGACTTCATTTGCTTTTATCGCTGGACTTATTCCTTTGGTAATGGCTACAGGAGCTGGTGCAATAGGCAACAGAACCATTGGTTCTTCAGCTATGGGTGGAATGTTATTCGGAACCATATTTGGTGTGATAATCGTACCAGGGCTCTACTATATATTCGGCAGTATCGCGGAAGGCAGGACACTGATCAGAGATGAAGATGAAACACCACTTAGTGAAGACTATGTTAAAAGGCAATATGATTCAAGATTGCTTAAGAAATTAAAGAAATTATTGTCGAAAAATGAACTAGAAAATGGTCAATAAATTCCTAAATAATACGACAACCCTGCTGCTTTGCATGCTCCTTGTTTGGGGATGTAAGATACCTCAGGCGACAACATTTGACGAAAGCAATTCAGTTCCAGATAGTTTTAACCAATCTAAAGACACTACTAACAGTGCCAATACCAATTGGAAAGCATTCTTTACTGATCCTCAGTTAATCACATTGATAGATACAGCTCTTGCAAATAATCAGGAGTTGAACATTATGCTTCAGGAGATAGCAGTGGACAATAACGAAATCCTAGCGAGAAAAGGAGAGTATTTGCCTTTTGTAAACCTGGGAGTTGGTGCTGGATTGGAGAAAGATGGCGAATACACCCGGCATGGGGCTGTGGATGAAAGTTTGAATATCAGGGAAGGACAAGCCATTCCTAATCCGTTGCCTGATTTCATGGTAGGTGCCTTTGCTTCCTGGGAATTAGATGTTTGGAAAAAACTTCGCAATGGAAAGAAAGCAGCCGTAGCAAGGTATTTATCAAGTGTTGAGGGCAAAAATTTCATGGTCACTAATTTGATCGCAGAAATTTCAAGCTCTTATTACGAGCTTATGGCATTGGACAACTTGTTGGATATTATTCAAAAAAACATAAGCATTCAAAAGAATGCTTTACATATAATTGAACAACAAAAACAAGCTGCTCAGGAAACACAGTTGGCTGTTAATAGATTTGCTGCCCAGGTACTCAACACCGAGAACCTGCAATACAAAATCAAGCAGCAGATTGTTGAAACTGAAAACAGGTTGAACTTCCTTGTAGGTCGCTTTCCACAAGGCATAGAAAGAAGCTCTTCTGGGTTCAATGATATTTCGGTCAATGAAATACATTCTGGAATTCCATCCCAATTGTTAATCAATAGACCGGATATTAAGCAAGCTGAACTCACTTTAGCCGCAGCCAAACTTGACGTTGCTATAGCACGAGCTAATTTTTACCCTTCTTTCAGTATTGAGGCAGGTGTAGGATTCGGTTCATTTAACCCCAAATACCTGGTCAATCCTCAATCCATATTGTACAATTTGGGAGGGGATTTAATGGCACCATTGGTGAATAAGAATGCGATAAAAGCGACTTACAGTAGTGCCAATGCAAAGCAATTACAAGCGGTTTACAGTTATGAACAAACCATTTTGAAAGCTTATATAGAAGTAGCCAATCAACTTTCGCAAATAGCGAATACAAGTAAAAGCTACGAGACGAAGTCTAAAGAAGTTGACTTACTCAATCAATCTATTACCATTTCAAATAGTTTGTTCCGCTCAGCCAGAGCTGATTATATGGAGGTTTTGCTTACCCAAAGGGAGGCATTAGAATCCAGAATGGAGCTAATAGAAATAAAAATGAGCCAGATGAATGCTAAAGTAAATATTTACAAAGCACTCGGTGGTGGATGGAATTAACAAGGTTCATCCCATTTGAATAACACCTATATAGCAAAAAGCCACTTGAATTATCAAGTGGCTTTTTCACTTTTTAGAAGATTAAAATCGGTTTCGAAAAAATTGATAAGTCGTGATTTTGTCAGCATTGTTGCAGAAAGAAAGCAACAATGCCGCCAAATCCATGTGTTCGTATTTCACTTTTCCATGCGTTAAAACCCATAGCTATTGATTTTATCGTTCTTTTTATAAAGCGTTAGGTGGAGCTATGCAGTAGGATTCGCGATAGCCTGTCCTTGCTCAATCGGGATTGTTAGAATCACTTTAAAAATGGCAACTCTAATGTCCATTATAACTTCGTGCTATTACCAAGGTTTTGCTGAGTTCTGCAATAACCACATTTTCGCATATGGATGGTCCTTACTTTGTCCTGCAGGAATAAATTGGGTATCCTCAAGTGAGGATATAGCCTGCTCATAATTGACCAAATAATTTGGGTCCAGGTTAGGAGTAGGATACATGTACCTGACCGGAATAGCCGCACCAAATTGGGTTACTGGCCCTGCCTCTAATACTGGATAGCCTGTTCTTCTCCAATCAAACCAAGCTTGAGGGTTTTGCCAGTTGGCTATCCATTTTTGTTCTATGATTCGTTCTGCTTTATTGGTGCTTTTAGCATAAGAAACTGCTTCCTGATCGTAATAGGTTTCAAAATTGAAGTCCCCTGAATTCGATAGAATGCCATATTTCTCCATTGAGGCAGAAATTGCTTCTTTGTAATGTGCTTCTGGATCATTGGCCCCAAGCCCACCTAAGAGTGCTGCCTCAGCCATCAGAAACTTTATTTCACTATAGGTCACCAGGTTCATGTTTACGTAGCTGTCTTGGTTTTTTCTATACCTCTCATGCAAATAAGAAATGTAAGGGCTTCTCTCAGGGTGATACCCTTCTTCGTCATTCCCCTTATTGTACGACATGGCTTCCACTATAGGGAGCCCAACCGGTAAGCCTACATATAAATTGGTATTCACCTCTACTCCAGCAGGAGCTGGTTTAAACCGAACTGTAGCTGATTCACCAAGAATATTAGTTACAACTGAATCCTTTTCTACCGTCACCTCAGCATCCCATTTATACTGAACAGGTAATACCCAACGGTATAGTCGAGGATCGTCTAAGTCAATGAGTTTATCTACGAGTGTTTGCGCAGGCTTTAACAATAAATTAGGGTTTGGACTGTTTAGTGGTCCTCCAGGTGTAGCGTTATTTTCATCTGTTCCAAGAAAATCAACTTTTGCATCATCACTATTGTCCATAAAGGTATACTGCGAAGCCTCATTGAATTCTTTATCCAAGTCAATTCCCAAGGAAGCCATGTCCGACTTTTTGTTAATCAATCGCATGCTGTACCGCATTCGCAAAGCATTGGCAAACCTTCTCCATTTTTGAGCATCTCCACCATACATTATATCCGAGGTAGCGTTTACCAGATCTTTGGCTGGATCCAGATTTTGGAGAATGGCGTCAGCTTCTCTTAAGTCTATTAATATGCCATTATAAACATCTTCTTGCCGATCATAAACAGGGAAAAAGACATCATTATTGGCTTGTAAAGCGCTGGAATAAGGAATATCTCCATACAGATCAGTCATGAGACCATAATGAAACGAACGAATAATTAAGGCTATTCCTTTGAAGAAGTCATTGTTTTCTTCTACTGCATTCTCATAAATAACTTGATTGTTCCTGAGTATATCAAAATAGCTGTTCCAGGATTCGTGTCCCCAACCATAGAAATTAACAACTACAGCACCTTCATTGGTGCCCCGTTGTACATATTGCATTGCCCCAGCAATTTTGGAATTTTCATAGCCCAGATTGTGATAGGTTTTGGCTGTATTTGACAATACATAGGTCAGAATATAATTGGATGACACCTGTTCAGGACTATTCGGGTTCATGTTTACCTCGGTGAGGTCCTCACAAGCCCAAAAGGCCGTAATCAATCCAATACAAAGTATATTTTTTAATAGATTTTTCATGGCTATTCTTCAGTTAAAATTCAGCATTTAATTTCAGTCCCAGAGAACCGGTCCACGGCATTACATTGTAATATTCCACTCCTTGTATCCAACGGTTACCAGTTTGCCTAAAGGCTCTTTCAGGATCTACCCCATTTCCTGCTTCGGTCCAAACAAAAAGATTGTTACCTACCACTGAAAGTGAAGCGCTTCTCAAACTAATTTTATCCAACCAACTTGTTGGCAACTGATAAGTGACAGCTATTTCTCTTAATTTGACATAAGTGGCACTGTAGAGGTTTCTGTCAGGAAAAGGCCTGTGGGCATACCTGTATGCCTGAAAAGGGTTAAGCCATTGGGTGGTAGCTCCGCCCAAATTTTCTATATAGACGATGTTGCCTTCTGCGTCCCTACTTTCGCGTACACCCACATTAAAGCTCGCATCTTCCTCTCTGAAATTGGCTTCATCACCAGGCCATGGAAGACCTCCATAGGCTGCGTTTCTTCCCCCTATCCATTTCCCAAAATAAGCTTCAGGGTTTTCCTTGACCTGATCCTCAATTGGTCTTCCTTCGTCGTATGAGACACCCGAAAGGGTCTCTTCCAACATCCCATTGTTTCCTAAAAACATCATCGTATTGGAATAAAACTCTCCCCCTTGTCTCCAGTCTATATTGGCATATAAACTAAAATTCTTGTACCTAAATGTTGGTTGAAATGACAACATGAGGTCGTGATTGAAATTCCCGATCTTCACCAAATTATTTACATCCTGGTCCGCCTGGTACAATCCACTTCCAGTAAGTACCGGATACCCGAAGTAGGCCGACTCCTGGTCTTTAACAGTGAGTACCGGGCGCATGTATATGTCACCGATATCTCCACCTACATAGGTTCTCAATTCGGCACCACTGTAGGAGGTGAAATTAAAATAGGTAATCCCATCTGCCAGCTCCTTGATGCTTGTGCGATTTCTGGAGAGATTTACATTTAAGTCCCACCTGAAATCTCCTGCAATAATCGGGGTAGTACTAATCCCCAATTCAAAGCCACGGCTTTCGACCAATCCAGCATTGATTAATTTACTGCTGGCACCAGACTCGATGGGAAGGTCTATTGGTAAAACCTGATTTTTATTGGCTCTGACATAATAGGTCGCCTCTATTCCCAATCGATTATTAAAAAGAGAAATATCCACACCTGCTTCTGAGGAAGTTGATATTTCAGGTTTCAGGGAAGCATTTCTCAATAGCCCGCCCATGTACATGCTTTTTGCTGTTCCCCAGTCTAATGCGGTTCCAAATGTTGGCACCAAACTATAAGGTGCCACATCATTACCAACCTGGGCAATGCCTGCCCTAAATTTAAAAAGATCCACGTAAGAAGGCATTTCAACCATTTCTGAAACGATGGCACTTAAAGAAACAGATGGGTAGAAATAAGAACGATTTTCTATAGGTAAGGTACTTGACCAATCGTTTCTCGCAGTGATATCAAGGAATAATTTATTCTGGTAACCTGTAGACAATGAGCCATAAATACCATAAATCACTTTCCAGAAATGTTGGCTATCGTAGGACACCGTTCCTGGTGCACCATTCGCAATTGTATACAACATCGGGATTACCAATTGACCCGCATTATTGTCTACATAACTGTACTTTTGTTCCATTCTATTTGCCCCTGCCAAAGCGGTTATGTTCCAGTCTTCGTTAAAGATTTTCTGGTAATTCATCATGAAATCCAGGTTATTCTCTTTATTGAAATTATTTCTTATATGGTAACCTCCATTGATCTGGTCATAATTATTATAGGCAATAATCGCCTCTTGTTGTTCTTCATAGGAATCCCTCGCATAACGGAGCAACATGCTTAAATTGTTGGTGACGTCATAATCGAGCTGTAGCTTACTTACAGTTCTATTCCTATCAAAACCGGTAGGATTTTCATTGACAACGAAATATGGGTTGTTTTGCTTTTCCTTGTATTTCCGCTGCAGTATACCTTCAGATCCCGGAATCCAATATTGTTCCAGATCTAAAATATTCACCTGTGGACCAGTTTCAAAAAGACTCCTAACTGGGGAAGTTCTACCACCGTCAATAATCGGCCGGTTATCAGATCCGGATTCTGTGATATTTATGGTTGCAGTTGCTCTTAATTTATTGGTAATATTATAGTTGGTGTTGAGGCCTATGGTAAGTCTGGAAAAATCTGTATTTGGAATAATTCCTTTATTCGCCATGTTCCCGACTGACAATCGGAAGCTACCTTCGTCATAATCTCCATTGACAGCTATATTATTGGTATTTGTATAGCCTGTCTGAAAGAAGTCTTTAAAACGATCAGGATAAGATAAAAGTGGTGCAGGCTCACCATTGCTATTCCATTGCACCCACTCCTCTCCTACATCCAGCTCTGGTCCCCAACTCTCGTTTTCACTTTCTTCAAATACATGTGCGCCACTTTTTCCAGAGGCGAATTCATTTTGAATTGGCAGATACCTAAAAGGGAAATCCATCACCACTGAGGAGTTAACGGCCACTCCAATGCCTTTTCTTCCCGATCCAGATTTGGTTGTAATCAATACTACCCCATTACCAGCCCTTGAACCATATAAAGCGGCAGCACTCGGACCTTTAAGAATCGATACATTTTCGATATCATTGGGATTGATGTCTGAAATGGGATTCCCCATGTCCGCACCGCCAAACCCATTGTTCAGCTTATTGGCTACCGGTACTCCGTCAATTACAAAAAGCGGTTGATTGTCACTGTTAAGAGAGTTTCCACCTCGAATAATGATATTAACTGATGAGCCAGCAGCACCATCCATTTGAGATATTTGTACGCCCGCAACTTTTCCAGCCATGGCATTTAAGACATTGTTTTGTGGTGTTTCTGTAAGGTCTCTTCCATCTACACTACCTACTGAGTATCCAAGGGATTGTTTTTCTCTTTTCACCCCCAAGGCAGTAACCACTGCTTCTTGAAGGGATTTCATGTCTTCCAGCAAGACAATGTCGATTATCTCTCGATTCCCGACAGTTACCTCCTGTTTCTCAAAACCTATAAAAGAAAAACCAACACGGCATTTTCTCTATCAAACTCTAAATTATAATTCCCATCCTGATCAGTAATTGTTCCGGATGAAGTTCCTTTTAAGAGTACTGTAACTCCCGGAAGTCCCAAACCATCGACGTCAGAAGTAACTTTTCCTCTAACCTTCTGATTAGCGATTACCTGGTATTGGTTTGGCTGAATACTGCCATTGTCAAGGGAGGCAACCTGAATTAGGTCGCTGTTGTCAGAGACAAGCCTGGCCAATTCTGCCATACTACTGCCAGAGTGTTTATCTTTAGGCACAATTACATAGGACCCCCCTTTTTGTTTTACAAATGAGAGTTCATAGGGGCTAAGCAGCCTTAAGAGATTTTTCTCAAGTCCCTTTTCCAAATCGATTAATGTACTGTCTACCGAAAGGTTCTTTATCATTCCATCGGCGAATAATATATCAGCTTTATAAAAAACTTTAAGCTTATCAAGCGCATCAGCTAAGGCTATATCGTATTGATTTTTGGCCAATGAGAGATGTGCCAATTGCACGGGCTTTATGCCAGTGGCATGGGCAGTTGTGAGTGGACCATAATGCAAAAGGGAGCAAAATGTCCAAACCAATAGCGAAAAGGGTAAAATCTTTTTCATATCAGATTTAGGGTTTTAATAATTGACTTAATGTTTTGGTTAATCTGGTTTATACAGAAGTGTTTATATTTGTGTAGTTATTTAAAGGAATCACATTATTTAAGGTCAGTTCTTGATTCGGTAAAGAAAAATTGAAAATCATTTTTGTTTTGAAGTATCTTTTGAAAATAAAATTGTTAGTCCATAATGCTAGTCCAATTCAATAAACCGAAAGCGTTTCTCTTCTATTTCCATGGATATGCCTAACACCTGAGCTACTGCATCAGCAAATTCTTTGGCATCTTCGGATCGGAAAGAACCAGACAAGGTTCGTTTTCCAATGGAATCACCAGAGATTTCTACCTCAACACCATAATTATCGCTTATAATGCGCGCAATATCAGTAAGGCTTGTCTGATCAAATACATAGCGGTACTGCTTCCATGAAGCGAATTCCTCTGGTACTTTTACTTTTTCTTTCTGAAGGATCCCATCATCTTCCATCCGCACTTTTTCGCCTGGTTTCATTACAATTGACTCCTCCCCAGTAGCATTATGCTTGATCAATTCAACCTTTCCTGACTTTAGTTGCACCTCCGTATTGTGTCGACGGTTATACACAGTGAATTCTGTTCCGTGAACGACTACATCCAAGCCATTCATCGTTTGGACAATGAATTTGTTTATTGGGTCGTGGGTAACGTTGAAGGAGGCTTCACCTGTCAATTCGACTTTTCTCGAATTGGCAAGAAATGCAAATCTCGGGGCCTTCAATTCGCTGTTCGCATTCAAATACACTACAGTACCATCATAAAGTGTAACAGTGGCCAATTCCCCATAGCCTGTACGGTAAGTCTTAACCGTAATTCCCTTATAGGTACCCAAAAACAATAGCCCAAAAAGGGTAAGGGATGCTACTAAAAACAACTTTATAGAACGGTGTTTTTGAGGTTTCCTAACAAACACTGAAGTAATACCTGCGCTTGTACCTGTCTCACTTTTATCCCTAAAGGTTACCAATGCCTGTTCCGTATCTGTGAGGTATTGGGGATTCTTTCTTTCCCATTCCTCCAGGTAGGCATAAAACACTTCCTCATTCGCTGGGGATTCATTCACCCAATCGTCTATCCATTTCTTTTGGATCACGGAAACTGAACCCTTGAAATAATTAAGTAATAATTCCTTTATCGTATCTTTATCATGCATTGTTGATCGTGTTATTGGTTAGCTGGTAAGGGCAGTTTGCAATTAATGGGCAATTTTGCCCTAAAGCAGATGGGTAAACACCAGTGTGAAAATCAACCACTTGTCTTTTAACAAATGTCTTATAGCTATTTTTGACCTATACAATTGCGTTTCTACTGTCCTTACAGAAAGCGCCATACCCATTGCGATCTCTTTCATTGATTTCCCTTCAAATTGGAACAAGAGATAAATTTTTCTCCGTTGACTAGGTAGCGTTTCTATGGCTTTTTCAAAATCCTGATAAAGCTCTTCATATTGGGTTATGCTATCAGGTTGATAGGTCTCTGCAATTCTCGGTTCTGGTGATGTCGCCAAGTCTCCTTTTCGAGCCAAATCAAATTTTAGGTAATTGAATCCTCTATTTCTTACCGCCTTAAATAAATAGGAACGAATGGATGTTGTAATGGTCAAGAATAATTTTTGGTCATAGAATTGAGCAAGCAAGTCTGAAACAATGTCTTGCGCAACTTCTTTAGATCCCACAAATCGGACTGCGTGGGAACAAAGTGGCTGGTAATACCTCCTAAAAACCAGCTCCATACCTTTGGATGGCTCTTCTTTTAAAGCATGCCATATTAGCTGTTCGTCCTGAATTGCTTTTTTAGACCGCTTTTGAGGAGGTATTTCCTCTGAATCTTGCCTGGATGTTGACAAAATACGCGTAACATTTGCTGCTGTTTTGAATTGTGGCATTGGTATTTGGGTTTTTTTATTGCCTGTCTTTTAGTAAGACAATTAAAGACCCCTATACTACTTACAAAAGTTGAAAAATATTATTCGTTTTATGATAAATATCTCAATTATTATACGATTTAAAAGGAGTTTATCCGAATGTTAACATTTGGTTATTTAAAAAATACCGAATTTACTTCTAATAGGGTTTTATCCTTTTGCTAAAATCGAAAAAACTTAACTTGATAGAATATGAACAGGTGATCCTTTGTGTTTTTAATACAGATAAAATTATTAATCAATAGTTTATTTCAAATGAACCCCCTTTTTTATATGCTTCTATTTTTAGCAAGCATTTGAAATTTTACCCGAAACGTTTACATAAAAAAAGCTAATTATAAATAAAAGCCTTCTTTACTGTTATACATCGACCAGTTTATCGTCATTTAAGTACAAGATGAAAACGAAAGAATTTAAAGAAAGGGTAATTTCAATGTCGGAGCGGTTGTATCCAATGGTGTCAAGGATGTTAGGCAATAGCACCAATGCTGAGGATGCCATTCAGGAAATAATGATCAAGTTATGGGAGCGACGTAGACAAATTAAAAACCATCCCAATCTTCCAGCCTTTATTTTCCTGACGGCAAGGAATCATTGCCTTGACTTGATCAAAAAGAAAAAGCCTCCAGAGGCTTCATATGATGTTCAAACGCAGTTATTGGCATCTGCACCAGAACACGATTCTTTCGAATGGAGAGAACTCAAGGGCAATATAGAGAAGGTATTGGAACGTCTTCCGGAACAACAGAAGGAAGTCATGATTATGAGAGATTTAGACGGCATGGAATTTACTGAAATTGCCGAATTGACAACATTAAGAGTGGACCATATTAGGGTTCTTTTGTCCAGAGCGAGGCAACAAGTGGCGATAGAACTCCAAAAAACATACAGCTATGGAAAAGGGGGAATTAAAAAATTGATGGAAAAGTATGCTGCAGGACACAGTACACTTGAAGAAGAGGAATTACTTATCAAAAATTCAACTGATAATGAGTCAATAGAGACACAATGGTTCAAATATGTAAAAGGAAAAAAGCAAAATCCAAAGACAGGTTTTAATGATAAAATTTGGGAGGCCATTAAGAAAAAGAAAAAAGAGGCTAACCAGAAAGCTTATAATTGGTGGTATGTCGATAGCAGCGTCCCTCCTATTTCTGTTGTTTTACTTAAGGCCAGCGCCAATCCCAGAAACGAAAAGCCTTGCAGAAAAAGAGGCTTTATTAAAAGAGGCTTTGGCTATGTTTGAAAACAACACCATTAAAACAAATAATAAAAAGGTGCTCTATGAAGACGAAATAATCATCATTTACAGTACTTCAGAATAATTACGACAAAATTTAACCTTAAAAACAAATCACAATGAAATACCTTCTATTAGTTGTCGGCATAGCCCTTGTACCATTTTCTAGTATCACGGCTCAGGAAACCAGTAAAGATGTTAAGGAAAAGCTGGAAATCACTATTAAAGACAGTGACAATCCAGATGTCTATATTGATGGTAAAAAATACGACCATTCTATTATTGACCTATTGGATAAAGATAAAATTGCATCCATCGACGTGCTTAAAGGAGAGAAAGCATTAAAAGAATACAATGCGCCAAATGGTGTTATCTTGATTAAAACCAAGTCCAAAAATCCAGATCCCGTTAAATTTAGATTTCGAGAAGGGGCTAACAATGAGACAGAACCTCTTATAATAATTGATGGAATTCCCACAAGCAAGGCACACAGGGGAAGCTCGATCCTATTGACATAGATTCCATAAACGTATTGAAAGGAGAAGAGGCTGTGAAAAAATATAATGCGAAAGGCGGAGTAATAATTGTCACCACAAAAACCGCTGCAAATTTGAAAAAAAAGAAAGAATAATACTGTTAGTCATTTAAAAAAACGCACTTATTAACTGTTTATTTAGATTTTTAAAAGGTTATTCAATCATTAATTTGGCAGGTCAGCAATGGCCTGCTTTTTTACTTTCTTTCTAAGAACCTATAATGGCTTCACCTTTCATGATTTTTTCTAAACAAGACTGAAATTTATTTGTTGTGTTCAGACATCCTAGCGTCTTAGGGTTTGGGGGAATACCTGATAAACAGGTAATTCAATTGGCAACGCTATCCTAAAAAGGCACTGAATTGGCAAAAAAATGGTAAATTGGAATTATTGCCCATAGAATATTTCTCTATTTTTATCAAATCAGTTTACTTGACAAACTAATTTGAACTCCTTTAGCAACAGGTTCGTTGTCAAATTTGTACCGGAAAAAATAACGTGTCAATGGCAAAGGTCATTGCTTACTCCTTAGAAAATCAATAAATGAAGCCAAAACACATATTCATTATCTCCTCCTTAATCGCCCTCATTTGTATTTCTGCAATTTCCCAATATATGCCATCTATTTTATGGATATTGTGGCTGGTGGTACCTATAATTATTTTAGGATTGGTAGACATTATTCAGACCAAACATACTATTAGAAGAAATTTTCCAGTAATTGGAAACTTCAGGTACCTATTGGAAGACATCAGGCCGGAAATCATGCAGTATTTTGTAGAAACGGATACTGAAGGGAGGCCTATCAACAGGATATTTCGTTCATTGATCTATCAAAGGGCAAAGAAGGCCAATGATACGACCCCTTTTGGGACACAAATGGATGTATATGCAGCTGGTTATGAATGGATGGATCATTCTATTTATGCCAACAACCATGCTGATGTACAACGGGAGTCCAGGATTTTGGTAGGTGGGGAAGCCTGCTTAAAACCTTATTCTGCTAGCATTCTGAATATTTCAGCCATGAGTTTTGGTTCCCTTAGTAAAAATGCCGTTTTAGCAATGAATACAGGAGCTAAAATTGGAGGATTTGCACACAATACCGGTGAAGGGGGTATTAGCCCTTACCACAAACAACCTGGAGGAGATTTAATTTGGCAAATTGGCACCGGCTATTTTGGTTGTAGGACAGAGGCCGGCAATTTCTGTGAGGAAAATTTCCAAAAAAACTCAACCATGGACAATGTGAAAATGGTCGAGATTAAAATTTCTCAAGGTGCCAAACCGGGACATGGTGGAATACTTCCTGCTTCCAAAAACACAGAAGAAATTGCTGCTATTCGCCATGTAAAACCCCATACAGATGTTCATTCTCCTCCCAAACACAGCGCATTTGACAGTGCTGAAGGCTTGATGCATTTCATTCAAAAGCTAAGGGATTTGTCTGGAGGAAAGCCCATAGGATTTAAAATCTGTATAGGCAAAAAAGAAGAGTTCATCGAGTTATGTAAAGCGATGGTTTCGCTTGGAATCAAACCCGATTTCATCACTATAGATGGCGGTGAGGGAGGTACAGGTGCCGCTCCAATCGAATTTTCCAATTCTTTAGGTATGCCTTTAAAAGATGGGCTTTCCTTTGCCATAGATACCCTTAGAGGATTTGACTTAAAAAAAGACATTAAGGTTATCGCTTCTGGCAAGGTTTTAAGTGGGTTTGATATTGCTCGGGTGATAGCAATGGGAGCAGATATGGTCAATAGTGCAAGAGCAATGATGATGGCAACAGGTTGCATTCAGGCTTTGCAATGCAATGTTAATACCTGCCCTACGGGAGTAGCTACTCAAAATAAAAGTTTAATGGCAGGCTTGGTGGTTGAAGACAAATCCCAAAGAGTAGCTAACTTTCATGAAGAAACGGTGAAAAGTTTTATTGAGCTTATTGCAGCTTCGGGCATTCGAAAAACGGAGAAATTAAACAGGGAACATATTAATCGCAGAATTGGGATGAACCAGGTTTTGAAATACAGCGAAATTTATCCAGAAGTCCCTGAAGGTTCTTACTTAGAACATATGATGAATGGCGTTAAAGAAAAGGTTATTGAAAAATAAACCAACTTCATTAATCATCAAATAAAGCCAAGGCGTTAATTGATCATTTGTTTTCCTATTTGGATTGCTTTTAAGAAAGTCATGATTGATATTCACGACTAGGTATACAATTTATTAAGGGGTATAGATAAATCCGGAAATTATGCAAACAATACTAGGTTCAGGTGGTGCCATAGGTACTGAATTGGCAAGGGCGCTAAAAACTTATACGGACGAGATAAGGTTGGTTAGCAGAAACCCGAAAAAGGTAAATGATACTGATGAATTATTTGCTGCAGACCTTTTAGACCCCAAGGCTTTAGAGGCAGCTATTCACGGATCTTCAATTGTTTACATTACAGTTGGATTTGCTTATAGTTATAAAGATTGGGCTGAAAAATGGGTGCCTTTTATTGAAAATGTGATCAATTCCTGTGCACAGTCGAATTGCAAATTGGTGTTTTTTGACAACATCTACATGTATGATTCAGACTTTCTCAATGGCATGACGGAGGAAACACCCATAAACCCACCAAGTAAAAAGGGAGCCGTCAGAGCTAAAATTGCTCAAATGATTTTGGATGCAATAGCTTCCAAAAAGATACAAGCCCTTATCGCCCGATCCGCAGATTTTTATGGCCCTTCCATCTCAAACAATAGTCTTCTTACTGAAACAGTATTTAAACCGCTGAGCCAAGGTAAAAAAGCAAATTGGCTGGTAAGCGACCGTTTCGCGCATTCATTTACCTATACTATCGACGCAGCCGTTGCCACAGCATTATTGGGCAACACTGAAACGGCTTATGGTCAGGTCTGGCATTTGCCAACTGCCTCTGCACCATATACAGGCAAGCAATGGATAGAAAATATAGCCAAGGAATTAAATGTTTCTGCAAGAATCCAACTGGCACCTAAATTTTTGGTAAAAATAATGGGCCTATTTAATCCCATTATGAGGGAATCTGTGGAAATGCTCTACCAATATGACAGGGATTATGTATTTAATAGCAGTAAATTTGAAAAAGCTTTTGATTATACCCCTACACCCTATGAATTGGGAATTAAAAAATAATCGAGACCGATTATAGGTGATCGGGAGAAGTGCAAACACAGGAACATGGAATTATTTGAACGCAAAATAGATCCAACTAAAAACCTTTTACCTTTTGGTGGAACCGTAAATTATTATGGGAAAATATTTGATCAAAAAAGAGCAAATGAATTCCTCTCAATTTTGATGCAAACCATCGAATGGAAAAATGATGAAGCCATAATTTTTGGTAAAAAATCATAACCAAAAGAAAAGTAGCATGGTATGGTGAAGAAGCATTTGAATACACTTATTCTAAAACCACCAAATCGGCATTGCCATGGACGCAGGCCTTGCTTGAATTAAAGCATTCAATAGAAAACCTTACTGAAGACACTTTCAATTCCTGCTTATTGAATTTGTACCATGATGGAAATGAGGGAATGGCCTGGCATAGCGATGGAGAAAAGGACCTGAAAAAACAAGGAGCCATTGCTTCACTAAGTTTTGGAGCAGAAAGGAAATTCTCTTTTAAACACAAAGAAACCAAAACCAAATCAGAGCTGATTTTAGAAAATGGAAGTTTGTTAATAATGAAGGGAGACACACAAACCAATTGGTTACATCGCTTGCCCCCTTCAAAAAGAATTATAAATCCAAGAATTAACCTGACTTTTAGGACCATTTTTAGTCGCTAAATCACCTACTAAAAATGAGCTTTAACGAAATTTAAGTGCTGTGCCCCTTAATGAAATTAATTCATTGTTCAACTGATAAAGTTCAATAATATAATTGAACTTTATAATCGAAAAAAAATAACATTTACCCATTTCACATAAACCCATGAATTGGATTCTTTTAATTATTGCAGGTCTTTTTGAGGTAGCTTTTGCCTCCTGCTTGAGTATGGCAAAGGCCTCATCAGGCAAGGAAATGTATGGCTGGTATGGTGCCTTTTTACTTTGCCTGACCATAAGTATGGCATTATTGATACGCGCTACACAAAGTTTACCGATAGGAACAGCTTATGCGGTTTGGACAGGTATTGGGGCTGTAGGGACAGTCTTGGTGGGTATATTTTTCTTTAAAGAACCGGCTCATTTCTGGCGATTGTTTTTCATTTTCATGTTGATAGGTTCCATAATTGGTTTGAAGGCAGTCTCGCATTGAAACAATTAAGGTTTAGTAATCCCGTTTTCTAGCGATTTTAGGAATTGTAAAATAGAAGGTACTTCCCTTTCCTGGTTCTGATTTTGCACCTATTGTTCCTCCATGAATTTCAAGGATACGCTTGCAAGCAGATAGTCCAATCCCTGTTCCTTGAATGCTGCCGTGAGGATCCAATCTTTTCATGAAACCAAATATTTTTTCAGATGCTTCTTGTTTAAAACCAATGCCATTGTCCTTGACAAAGACAGTGATTTGATCCTCTTTATCTTCAAATGTAACCGACACCACTGGGTCGGCATCCGACCGGTATTTAATGGCGTTGCTAAAAAGATTCTGAAAAAGTCGAATCACCTGAATCTTGTCAGCAACGATTACCGGCAACTCTCCAATAGTAAAAGTTGCATTATTTTCTTTCGCCTGATCTTCAATCATTTCCAATGCAATGCTACAAGCCTCATTTAATGAAACCTCTTCAAATTCCTTTTCATCCCCTTCCATTTTGGAATAATCGAGCAAGTCTTTGATCATTTGTTTCATTCTTTGGGTATTGTTTATAATAAGGGAATAATACATCTCCCCTTGGCTACCGGGTGGCAAATAACCTTCTTTGTCCAGCAAACCCATCAAACCAGAGATCGTATTCAGTGGTGCCTGTAAATCATGGGACGCTGTGTAAGCAAATTGTTCCAGTCCTTCATTAATATGCTTAAGCCGTTCTACAGTTTGCTCCGCCTGTTTTCTTGCTTTAATTAGCTCCACCTCATATCGCTTGCGCTGGGTAATATTAAGCACCGAAAACCTAAAAAAGGATTCTTTAGCTGAACTACCAGGAATACGTTTTCCATTTATCAGGGTCGGCAGTTTTCTGGTCTTTTTCCCTTTAAGATCGATGCTTATTTCAGAAATTTCCCCCTGCATTTGAAGTATGGGCATCATATGCGTTTCAAAATAAATCTTTTCTCCCATCCCCAGTAAGTCCTGAAAAGATTTTTTGAAGTAAGATTTCGTCTCTTTCATATCCCAACCACACTAGCAATGTGGTATTAATATTGACAATAAGCCCATCAGCGCGCATGGTCATATAACCAAAAGGGGCATTTTGATAAAGATCTTCTGAATCTTCTATAAATGGTTTTGCTATCAAAATCAGTTTTCTAAATAAGATTGTATGCTTGAAATAACTTGATCAGGTGATGTCAGGTGAGGACAGTGCCCGGAAGAATTCAAAAGCACATATTTGCTTTCCTTAATTTTATTATGAACAAATTCACCAACAGTAACGGGTGCTATCATATCCGGGTGACTCTGGAGAATCAAAGTGGGGGTAGACACATTTGTTAAATCCTCTCTGTTGTCCCCCATAAAAGTTACCTTGGCAAAATGCTTTGCTATATCAGGGTTCATAGAGCAGAAACTATTCCTTAATTCTTCGGAATATTCAGGCAACTCAGGATTGCCTATAATTATTGGAGCTATAAAACTGGACCAACCTAAATAATTACTCTCTAATGTTTCTACCAATTCATCAATATCATCCTTGTTAAATCCCCCCAAATATTCATCCTCATTTATGTAGCAAGGTGAGGGGCCTACCAATATTAATTTATCAAACAAATCAGGCCTTTTTCCAGCTGCAAGTACACCGATAATGCTACTTACTGAGTGACCAACAAAAACCACATCCTGTAGATCAAGATCAACAATAATCTTTATGAGGTCTTCAGCATATCCCTCCAGGGAGCTGTATTTTTGGTAATTGTAAGCCCTTATGTCTGATTTTCCCGAACCTACATGATCAAATAAAACAATCTTATAATCCTTCTCAAAAGCAGGTGTAATATGACGCCACATTTTCTGATCACATCCATAACCGTGACCAAAAACAATGGGCTGTATACCATTGCCGGAAATATTTACATTGTTCTTAAATAATTTATCATCAATCATTGTCGGTAGCGTTCAGGTGATCATTAATTCATTTCAATTACAGCCTGTCTTTTTATTCAACCTTAAATGAATCCGCCTTAAAACCGAATCATGTTTGGTTTGGTTCAAACAAAAAAAATATGCAGAAATTTTATCAAAATAGCTATATAATAATTGGATGGGTGAAATCCCGATTACTAAAGTTATTCTTTGGTTTAAGTTTTTGAGCCAAACCATTTAATTTGATGCTCAAACAAAATAAAATAAAAACTTAAGATTGATTTGAAGCAATTATTATACCTAACTTCTTTGACTATAAAATGAAAAAAATTTGACCTGATGGAGAATCCACTCTGAAATGTGCATAAAATCAGGAGGGAATTCCTCCCCATTGTGATTACAACCATTACAAATCATTCACTTACGCTTTTTATGATTTTATTGGTTCCTTAAAATTGTCAAGAAATTTTACCGCCAGGAAAAAAAATGGTCAATACCTACTTCGGCTTTACCCATAATGTGTATATGGTAAGATCAGAATTACATTGGCATTAATCCTTTAACTGCTTAATTTATGCCAGAATCAAAAAAAATCCCAATTTCAAAAAGCATAAAACTTTATGAAATTGGGATCATTTACTTTAAATTAAAGAGGCTATAATTATTATTTTGCAGGTACCCAAAGTACTGCATCAGCTACAACTGCACCATCAGCACCTTCTGTACTTACAGTAACAAAAGGATTAGTACCTACTTCTAAGGTATGAGCACCTACATTTACCCATTCGCCTCGTGTCTGACCTTCAACTCTAATATCAGATTCTTTTACGACAACCTCTTTTTCTGCATTACCATCTGAAATAATAATTTTCGTTTGGCTGCTTGCATCCTCGGTACCTGAAAAATAGACATAAATATCGTATTTGCCATTTTCTACCACCTTTGGACTAAAACGTACTGTATTAATGGAATTGTCTTTACCAGCGTTTTTCAAAAGTGTAGGGCCATATCCATGCCTATTTTGAACTCCCCAATCTCCAGTAACAACTACTCCCTCATCATCATTGTCAACCAATATCTCTGCGGTGCTACCATCTGCCAATGGATTTGAGCGGAGCTCTCCTTGTAGCTTTTGGATGGATACCTCTTGAACAGATTGCCCTTCATCCAATGCCAAACTTGCAGCTACCGCTGCTGACTGTCCTAACACCATAAAGACGGGTTCCATACGAATAGAACCATAGGCAATATGACTGGCAGAAAGCGCTACCGGCACAAACAGATTTTTTGCTTCGCTTGCTTTTGGAATAATAGATCTATAGGCAATCGGGTAAGGACCAAAACCGCCTTCTTCTACATTTCCTTCATTCTTCACCATTTTTTTACCGTCCTTTTCCAAGACTACACGTTGAATATTGTGAGAATCCATGGTATAAGCAGCCATTCCAACGCCATCCTCCACAACTTTATCACCCACGCAATTGGCTTGAGTCATTACATATTCTCCCACCATTCTCCTCACTTCTCTTACATACAATTGAGGGGTCCAATTTTCAGTATCTACGTATTCGTCTTTTGGATAGCCCCATTCCTGAATGGCATCCTGAAGTTCTTTCGGTACCCTTGGATCCGTCTTATAAAAGTACAGAAGGGATTGTGTGTAAAGTGTATGGGCATCTATGATCTCTTTTCGTTTTTCATAACTCCCCTCAGGATATTCATGGTTCGCACCAATCATATCTGTAGAGAAACCTCCCCTATTGTTGATATCAGTTTTGCTATTTGGCATTTTGCTCCAAATAAAATACTGTCCCAAACTTCTTTTTTCTGGTTGCGCTTCAAAAAAGCCTAACCAACAAGTCAAACATTGAAGGATCATAACCTTCCGGCTTTGTTATTTCTATGCGATTACTTGGGTCATTGGTCAAACAGATACGATAATTGTAGGCTTGAATTTTATCATCTTCTGTACCATCTTCGGCCAAAACGCCATCACTTATACCCCACAGAAGTCCACTTGAAGGATCACCAGGTGTTTTATAAGGATCAATTCCGTCAGGAAACTGATGGCCATTCATTAATTGAACTCCATTGAAGGTTTCACCATATTTATCATTGGCTTCTCTACCGATGTCATAGCTAACACCAGCCTTGGCCATCAGGTCTCCTTCATAGGTTCCATCAATAAACATTTTACCAGACACTTCCCTTAGCGGTTCTGAAGGGTTGTTGGAATTTTCCAGGGTAATTTTGTTAATCCAACCATCCTTATTTTCTGCATTTTGGATTCTAAATCCATATTGAACGGTGATTCCTGCACGGTCCAAATATTCTTGAAAAGTTGCTTTGGCTACACTTGGTTCAAATATCCATTGCTCAAACTTCCCATAATGATTTCCAAGTTTCCTATAAAAATCCCTTGAAAGGCCGGTAACGGCAAATTTATTTCCAATATCTGTATAACCAAGACCTCCGGTAGTCAAACCACCTAAGTGTTGACTTGGCTCAATTAGCAAAACTGATTTGCCCATGGTTTTGGCTGTATAAGCAGCTATTATCCCAGAGGAAGTGGCTCCATATACGACAACATCATACGTTTTTTCTTCGGCTTTTTCAGAACCTGAACAGGAAAACATCAAGCTCGACAATATCAAGCAACCTATTACTAAATAATTAAATTGTTTCTTCATTACTAATTATCAATTACTTTTAGTGAATACAATCAATCTTAAATCCATTACCTGGCTACCGGGAATATCAAGTGCTTTGATAGACAAAGTAGCCTCTCCTTTGTCCAGGTTAATCTCTCCCAGAGACATGTCTTTGAAGTCTTTCACGTAAGACTCTATACGTTTTACCCGATCATTTTCTTTCCCTTTTAATGGTGGATCATGTGGTAAAGTCACCTTCCCATCAAGAATGTTTTTCCCTACCTGAAGTCTAAAGGTAGCACCAATATCTTTTTCCGGGCAAGTATAATAAAGTTCAACATCATATTTCCCTGCTGTCAATACCTCCACATCCCAAGTGATACTGTCTTGCAAAGTCACCCAATTTGTAAAAAAGGAGTCATTAGGAAAACGATTAGAACGCTGAATCTGTCCATAAGAAGTACCATCACGAGCAGGCATTTGTGTGTATTTGGCTTCAGCAGCACCTAAAGTAAATGGCCTAAACTCAGGATCATTGGCCTGTTCCTCAGCCATTTCACTTTCCCAGCTCACTTTTGCTGCTATAAGTTTTGCCGAAACTTCTGGATATTGATCTTGGACCGGATTTTTCTGAAAGGGATCTTCATTCATCTCAAACAAGGCACCTTCGTGATCAAGAAGGAAGTTTTGGGTCCTTAAACTCGTTCGGTTGTTCCAGTGCCTATAGATTATCCTATCCTCCCAGTTTTTTGGCTTCTTTAAATATGAGGGGTTTTAAACTTATTCCATCGAAGGGTTTGACTGATTTATGTGCTAAACCCAGCATGTCCATCAGCGTGGGGAAAAGATCAATTGCCCCTGAAATTTCCTTAACAACATCTCCCCCTATAATGGTCCCTTTCCATTGCATAAAAAACGGGCTTCTTACACCCCCTTCTTCTGTAGATCCCTTTCTACCTTTCATACCACCATTCCACCTAAAACTATTGGGGCCATTGTCACTAAAATAGATAACAATGGTGTTTTCTTCAAGGTTAAGGGCCTTGAGTTGGTCCATAATTCTTCCCACATTCCAATCGATGTTTTCACACATGGCCAAAGCTGCCTTGGTAAACACCTGGTCTTCATCATTCACAAGGCTATCAAGTGCCTTGTTGGCAAATGAATCGTACCAACGATCAGGAACCTGCATGGGTGAATGGGGTGTGTTCAGCGGAAGGTAAACAAGAAAGGGTTGCTCCTGATTTTGCTCAATAAAGGCCATGGCTTTCGATGTAAGGTCATTAGCAAGAAAACCTTCTCCTTGAATAGGTTTGCCATTATGTTCCAAAGGAGGACTAAAGTAATCGCCCCAATGTCCTGAACAAAAGCCATAAAACTCATCAAAACCCCTTGCATTGGGATGATAGGGATGCTGCATCCCATTGTGCCATTTACCAAAAGCACCTGTTACATATCCTGACTTTTGAAGTACTTCTGCAAAGGTAACCTCGTCAAGATCCAGTCGCTCCTGACCTGCGGAAGTACCGCTTACCCCTCCACGCATATGGTACCTACCAGTAAGCATTTCTGCACGGGTAGGTGAGCAAACGGGAGAAACATAAAAACGATCAAAACTGATTCCATCAACACCCAACTTGTCAATATTTGGAGTTTGCAGGTTGGGATTACCGGTAAAACTTAGGTCTCCCCAGCCCTGATCGTCAGATAAGATGATCAGGATATTAGGTCTGTCTAGTTCTTTTACTTCTGACTTGCAAGCCATGAAAAAACACGAGAATATGAACAGGAACAAACAGGAATCAGTACGTTTCACAGGTATACATTTTAATTTAGCATTGACAATTACCCTATAGCAGCCTATTAAAAGTCTAATGGGAAAAATAAACAATAGGTACTTCAAACATTGTAAGTCATTGGTACTTTATCGTTTACTTTCACCATTAAATCAGCAACTCCACTGACACAATTTTTTATTATTAATGTATTTTATCAGCTAAAGTCAATACTTGGCCATCTTCCAATAATTTTGCTTTTAAGGAAGCATAAGGAAGTTCTTGTACACTAATCTCCCCATCCAATGCCATAACTGCTGCAGTAGCGGCTGACTGTCCTAAAATCATAAATACAGGCTCCATACGAATAGAACCGAAGGCAATATGACTAGCAGAAACAGCGACTGGAACCACCAAGTTTGTAATTTCATCAGCTTTAGGTACCAAAGACCCGTAAGCTATTTCATAAGGTTGACTAAGCCCAACGCCTATATCGCCTTCATTTTGCACATGCCCATTTTCATCCACATACCGTTGGATATTGTGTGAATCTATGGAGTAAGAACCCATTCCTACTGACTCAGGAGTAGGTCTTTTCTGCATCAACTCATTTTCAGTCATTACATATTTCCCAACCATTCTTCTGGCTTCTCTCACATAAATTTGATGTGGCCAGTTGCCATTGTCAGTGAATTCATCTTTGGCCAAGCCCCATTTTTTAAATTCATTCTGGGTTTCTTTCGGTACCCTTGGATCGTTGGCTACATAATACAATAGTCCTTTTTGGTAGTCCTCATGTTCTTTGATGATCTCTTTCCTTCTTTCATAACTGGCTTCAGGGTAATCATAATTCATCCCAATATTGTCTGAACTAAATGGACCATGGTTGTTTGTATCCGTTTTCTTATTAGGGATCATGTCAAATTTACCAAACCATTCTGTCCATCCTGCATCAAAAATTCGACCTAGCAATTCATACTGGGTAGAATCATAATTATCAGGTCTTGGGAAAGGCACCTGATTGTCTGGATTTACAGACATACATGTTCTGAAGCAATAGGCCTGAACTTTATTGTCACCTTCACCTTTAACACCTGGGTCTTCTCCACTAATTTTAGGAAGCAATCCTGAAGAAGGATCTCCTGGGATTATATAAGGATCTATGGGCTGATCCAAAGCTTTGAAGTGGTGTCTATGGTGGAATACACCAGTCTGAACACCATTCCACTCTTCATCGTAAACACTTGTTCCTTCTCTACCTACGTGATAACTTACACCTGCAGCGGCCATTAAGTCTCCTTCGTAAGTAGCATCTACAAACATTTTACCTTTAAACTCCTTACCACTCAAAGTTCGGATAGCGGTGATTTTTCCATCCTCCACAGTCACACCGGATTCTCTGTCCAACCATTCATCGCGAAGGACTTCAATACCTAATTCCTCCACCCATTCGTCATAAACTTCTTCAGCCACATGAGGTTCAAAAATCCACATGGTCCTGAACTCCCCATCTATAGCTGGAGTACCTTGTCCTTTATTACCAAATTCAGATTGGGCTTCCCATTTCCAGGCACCATCTTCTGTATATTTTTCGTAAACTCTTTGGTAAAACTCCCGAGATAGGCCTCCTATCACTTCTTTTTTACCTGTATCTGTCCAGCCTAAACCTCCGGCTGTCAAACCTCCTAAGTGCTTGTCAGGGGAAACCATTATTACTGATTTGCCCATTTTTTTTGCTTGGATTGCTGCAGTCACAGCTCCAGATGTGCCACCATATACAATGACATCTGTTGTTTCTTCCTGCTCCGCTTTTGGGCTACATGCCATAAAAACAAAAAGCAAAGAAAGGTTTAAAAACACAGCCTTTAAAATACTTGTTTTTCTCATAGTTATATTTGGTTAATTGCTTATTTATTAATTGTTTATATGATATTTTATTTGTTTTCTTTCACAAATTTATAGTTTAGATATTAATCAACTTACACAAAAACCACACGTTAAGCCTTAGGAAAGACCAAGGCAACAGCCATTGAGATTGCAATAAGTGTTGCTAATTTATATAAAAATTCCTCTCTGAGGTTTTTGGATTAAAATGGCATAATTAGAATTTTTAATTGTCAATAAGAAAATTCAATAACATCATTATTGGTTAAACTGAACATCCATAAGATAATCGCAAATTCAATTTAAAACGTACAATCTCAAATAATTAATTACTTTTCATAATCTAAAATTTGATTGTCTTTAAGCAGTATTTCAACCAATAAATTATAATCAAGATCCTGAACAGCTACCTGATGGTCAATCGCTAAAGAAGCGGCCGTGGCTGCAGATTGTCCCAAAACCATAAATACAGGTTCCATTCTAGCTGATCCAAAGGCCACATGGGTAGCACTTATACATACTGGCACCAATAGGTTTTCTTTTTCTCCTTTTTTAGGTACTATAGACCTGTAAGAAATAGGATATGCACTCAAGCCTCTCGCCTCGAAGTTACCTTCATTTTGAACGTAACCATTGTGATCTACATACCTTTGAACCATATGAGAATCCATCCCATAAGACCCCATTCCTACGCCATCTTCCACTTGTGGAACCAATCCTTCACAATCTGCCTGGGTAACCACATAATCACTCACCATTCTTCTTGCTTCCCTTACATACAGCTGTGGTGTCCAACCGTTTCTGTCTGTAAATTCATCCTTTGGCATTCCCCATTGGGAAACTACCTCTCTAACTTTTTTAGGGATTCTTGGGTGGTAGGCCAATGACCACATTAAGCCTTGCTGGTATTCCAATTGCTTTTGACTAAAGGCCTCTCTATCTGCATAACTTGCTTCAGGATAATCAAAATTTTGACCTATAAAATCAGTAGAAAAACCTTTTTGATTGTTTGTATCCGTCTTTTTATTGGGCATTGGAGTATTGATCCAGGGGACTAAAGGATCTCCATAATGGTACATTTTTTCAATAGGTCCATTCGCTGCTTCATAATTCCTGAACAACAACTCAAATTCCAACTCATTGTAGTTAGCGGGTTTTTCAAATGGAACTCGATTTTCAGGTTCATTTGTTAGTGTCATCCTATAGCAATAAGCTTGAATCCCTTTGTCAGCTGTTCCATCTATACCAGGTCCTCCCTCAATAATAAATGGAAGTAGGCCACTAGAAGGGTCACCTTTCACCACATAAGGATCAACCCCTGGTACAAAATTGTGGTGAATAGCATTTCTGGAAACATTCCCTTTAAGGGTAATATTATAAAAATTGGCTTGTACACCATTTAACGTTTCTCCATATTGGCTATTGGCTTCTCTTCCTGTAGTATAACTTACATCTGAAGCAGCCATCAAGTCACCCTCATAAGTGGCATCCATAAACATTTTACCTGTATAGGTCTCCCCACTTTCCATGGTGATAGAAGTAATCTTATTGTTCTTAGATTTTACACCACTTTCTCTGTTTAATCGCTTTCCGATGACTACTTTTATGTCTTCATCTGCCAACATTTTCTCATATACTTTCATGGCTACAGATGGCTCGAAAGTCCACATGGCATCTTCTCCCTCCACAGATCTGGTTTGATCTGGTCTGGATAAATAGGCGGCCCTGTCCTCATATTTCCATGTCTCAGGATTGTCATAATATGCTTTGATATTTTGATAAAACTCTTTGGAAATACCTCCAATCACCTTTTTATTCCCTATATCTGTGGCTCCTAAGCCTCCAGTGGTAAGGCCACCTAAATGATTTGAGGGCTCAATGAGTATTACCGATTTACCCATCCGTGAAATTTGAATGGCTGCGGCCACCCCTCCGGAAGTGCCTCCATAGACGACCAGGTCATAAGAGTGCTGTGCCTGAGCTGGACAGGCAAACCAAAGAGTAAAAAGAAATAGAATTGCTGTAAACGTTTGCTTCATGGTGTTGGGACTTTAGTGTCGCAACCTTCTAGGCTGCGATTTGAGTGCTTGTTTATTCGTTTATAATTTTTTGTTTATGTTTCATTTTGTATTGACCGTTAACTGCAATCAAAGAATGAATGGAATTGGGTATTGTCTTATTGCGATTAGATGGCCGAATTTAAATGATCGTTTAATAGCTTTAATAATTTTTCGGCAATTTCAGGATTCTTCAGCGCCAGGTTTATGGTCTCACCAGGGTCTTCCTTCAGGTTATAAAGTTCCACCGGCGATACAAAAGGATATTCACCTACCACTTTCCAATTCCCTTGACGCAATCCATAAACATTTCCACTGCCTCGCACCACTACTGATTCTCTTTTCCCTGCAGTCACATTATTACCATAGAAAGCGGATAATAAGTTATGTCCATCCCTTGCGGTTCCGTCTGGTAAGGATTCTCCCACTAGCCCTGCTAAAGTAGGTAAAATGTCATTGAGCGCGATGAGTTGATTGCTTACCTGGCCCTTTGGGAATTTCCCTGCCCAACTTACAATTAATGGCGTGCGAACCCCACCTTCATGGACGGACCACTTGGTACCTTTGAAAGGAAAATTGGGTTGATGCGCATCTGGATTTATTACCTTTTCCACATCCTGTGGGCTATTGGTCGCTTGCTCATTGTCTCCTTCCGGGCTTGTAGCAATAAACTGCGAACCATTGTCACTGGCGAAAATTATTATGGTATTGTCTTTCAAACCTAGACGGTCAAGTTCATCTATTAATTGACCAATGTAGTGATCCAGTTCAAAAACATAATCGCCATAAAGACCTGCATCTGTTTTCCCTATGAAGTCTTGATCAACAGCTAGGGGAATATGGGGAACATAAGGAGAATAATAGAGGAAGAAGGGGTTATCGGTTTCCTCTTCTTTGAATTGCTGGAGGTAATCAATACTTTTTTCCGTGATATAGGGTAAGAAACCCTGCAATGGGATTTTCTCAAGGTGTTCTGTTCCAGAGGCAGCTTCAATCGTATACAAATCGTGAACGAGTGCGCCAACTATATGATTGTCTTCGAATATCCAACATTCACTGGCACAACTAAACCCTAACCAGCGATTAAACCCTCTATCTAAAGGCCCATCACTTACGGGTTTGGTGACGTCAATATTAGCTCCATTTTGATCATCTTGAAATCTTCCATATCCAACTGGTGTCTCGCCATCCTTAGTGGGGAAAGTAGTTCCCAAATGCCATTTCCCGAACCCCACTGTTTGGTATCCTGCATTCTGAAGCATTTGAGGCAAGGTAAGTTTTCCTTCATCAATCATTGAAGGTTCATAATTGGCCATCACTCCAGACTTTTTCCAACTCCTCCAAGGGTACTCTCCGGTCATTAAAGCATATCGACTTGGAGAACACACTGAAACTGGACAATAGGCATCAGAGAACCGGATCCCATCCATTGCCAATTGATCCAGATTAGGTGTAGGGATTTTTGAAAGTGGATTGTATACTCCCAAATCACCATGCCCCAAATCGTCCGCATAAATAAAAAGGATATTAGGCAAGGACTCTTTTAGTTTTCCTTATCACCGGAATTGCAAGACGTAAGCATATAGGCAAAAACCAAAATAACAATCTGTATATATCTCATTCTGCCAATAAATTATTATTACTTATTTAAATGATTCTGATTTTACTTTTTATCAATCGAAATTAGCACTACTACATTTCATTCTCAATGCCAATCTCTTCCTAATACCCCATGGTTCATTGTTAAAGAATATACGATCAAGCCTAAAATAGTGAATAATTCCTTTTTTAAGATTTTGCTAACAAAGAAATTCATTTCCAGAAGATTTTTATTTATCATTAAATAGAGGGTATTAATTCCAAAATTAAAGATGCAAAATGAAATGGTATAAAATACAATAGATTTGATTTTCAATAAATGCCAGGGTTTCGGCATTTGAATATCCCTAGCAAGTTATAAAAAAGTTAATTGCCCTGCCCCACCTAATTTATAAGTGGAGCAGGCAATTCATTATGTATAGCTTATTATCAATTTACAATTGCCAAATCATGGATTTAGTAACCTGGATTTTGAGTCAATGCAGTATTGGTTTCCAATTCTATTCTTGGAATTGGCCATAAATAATCTCTGTTTGGATCAAAGGCCCTTGTTTCCACAACTACCATTTCATCAGCATTGCTAATATTGTTATAGCTCGGAGTACCAATTTCATCAATCATTGGCGCCTCAGCCAACCAGCCGCCGTCACCATATCTATTGACTCTTCCTCGATAAGGGCCAGGCATCACCTCTTCTGCTACCTTCCATCTTCGTATATCAAAATACCTAAATCCTTCAATACCTAATTCATGCCTTCTTTCCTTGCGAACAATGTTTCGCAATTCTGTTTGGGTTTTGCCCATTTCAATTGCAGGCATTTGCACTGAAGCCCTTCCACGAATTGCATTCAAAGCTTCGTAAACAGTTTCGTCTAGTTGATTCAACTCTACTTTTGCCTCGGCATAGTTAAGCAATACCTCACCTAGTCTGAATATGGTTAAGTTTTGATCCGTAGACCCTACATCTGTAGGGTAGTTGGCTACATCTATGTGTTTTCTATACAGATAGCCTGTAAAAGAGGCATAAGCATGACCCGCTTCTATATTGGGCACCCTTATCATCTCATCCCCTCTGAATTCCCAGGTCATGGTACTATCACGGTGGGTTTCATAGATCCAGTTGACCAATCTGGATCCAGGCACTACCAAAGTATAGTTCAACCTTGGGTCTCTATTTTCGAATGGACTTTGGGGGTCGAATAAAGGAGACTCATCGATAGGCAATCCATCTATGCATTCATAAGAGTCTACCATGTCCTGAGGTGGTTTTTTATTGGAGTGTCCAAGTGCCATTCTGGAAAGAAAATTTCTCGGCATACTGTGTGTATTTACCCCACGGAGGTATTGAATCCTCATGATTACTTCACTGGAATTGTCACCAGCGAAGGTAAACATCCCCTCATAGTCAGGGTCAATTTGATAGGCATCTGCATCCATTAACTCTTTGGCCGCAGCAGCTGATTCTTCCCATCTTTCATTCCATAAGGCCACTCTAGAAATCAATGCAAGAGCCACACCTTTTGTAACTCTTCCCTTCTCAGCAGCATTCATAGGGAGATGCTCTTTTATTTCATTTAATTCAGCTAGAACAAAATCAATCACCGCTTCTTTAGAAGATCTTGGTGTTTGAGATTCCTCTAAGGTAAGGTTTGAAATTACTAAAGGAACATCACCATAAAGCTCCGCGAGATAAGCATAAAAGTAAGCTCTGATAAATCTCGCTTCTCCTACAAGTCTGTCATACTTGGCAGGATCCATTTCTTGTCTTAAGTGGCTACCTTCAGAAGTAATGAAGTTCACCCTGTTAATACCACTGTAGAAATGAGACCAAAAACCATTGGTATAGCCATTGTCAGCATTTTGCTCTCCTCTGCCTAAGGCTTGTAGATCACTCCCATTTCGATCCCATCCATCATCGGACGCAAAATCAAATGACAGGAACCAAGCGATCCCAACAGGATAATACCAAAGTTTATTATAAGCTCCGGTGACTGCCATGTCCAGTTCTGTTTCATTGGCAAAATAAGTCTCACTAGAAGGCGAGTCTAGTGGCAACCGCTCCAAAAATTCTTCATTACATGCTGAAGAAAATAGTAAAGCGGGTATAAGTAGTGTATATATTATTATCTTTTTCATCAGTTCCCAGTCTTTAGAAATTAACATTCAAACCCATAGTATAAGTAGCCATTTGGGGATACCATCCTCCATTGCTAACAGGTGCTTCCGGATCATAACCTTCATAAAAATTATGAATGGTAAACAGGTTTCTACCACTTAAATAGATCCTTAATCCCTGAATATTTAATGGAGCCAAAGCTGCTTCAGTAAATGAGTAACCTACCTGAATATTCTGACCTCTCAAATAAGCGGCATTCCTCATCCAAAAACTTGAATTTTGCTCATTATTGGTTTGGTTCCAGGCCAACCTAGGGTAGGCCGCATCTGTATTGGTAGGAGTCCAATGGTCTTTGTGTTGCTCTTGTACTGTACCACCTTCGTAGAAAGGCATAATCCCTTGACCGTATAAGTAACCATCGGCCTTCCCAACGCCCTGTAGGAATATGGAAAAATCAAACCCTTTATAGTCAGCGTTTAAACGTGCACCGAAGGTATGCCTTGGAATAGGACTTCCTATCACAGCCAGGTCTCGGTCATTGATCATACCGTCACCATCTGCATCTTTGTATTTGATGTCCCCGGGGGCAATATTCCCAAACTGGTCTGCATGATTGTCAACTTCCTCTTGAGACTGAAACAAGCCTTCATCTACATATCCAAAGAAAGAACCTATTGGATACCCTTCTCTGTTTACCGTCAAGCCAGTATTTTCTATCCCTCTTATGTCTACGATTTCATTCTTAACATCAGAATAGTTCAACATGATGCTGTAATTGAGTTCGCCTACCTTATTTCGGTAGTTTACCATTAATTCATAACCTTTGTTTACCACCTCACCTGCATTTTGGAAAGGTGCACTTAAACCGATGGTTTGAGGAATATTTAAGGCAAGGAGAATATCCTTCGTTCTTCTTACATAATAATCTGCCGAAACATCCAATTTTCCCCATAGGTTAAACTCAAGACCTATATCTGTCGTCTCTGTTGTCTCCCACTTGATTGAAGAGTTGGCCATACTGTTTAGGGCAGCTCCAGGTGCATTCAAGCCACCAAAGGAATAGTCCTGTGAGCCTCCTCCCAATGCCATAAAAGCAGCAAAAGGATAAAGACCAATATTTTGGTTACCCAATTGACCCCAGGAGGCTCGAAGTTTCAATTGATCGATTAACCCTGAATAATCCTGCATAAATGATTCTTCAGAAATTCTCCATCCAGCAGAAAAGGAAGGGAAAATACCTGACCTGTTTCCTTCTGCAAACCTGGAAGAAGCATCTCTTCGAACATTGCCTTCTAAAAGATATCTTTCGTCAAAATTATAGGCAACCCTACCAAATACGGACTGCAAAGCCCAATGAGAGGCAGCCCCACCTGTTCGCTCATTTGCACGATTTCCGGCATTGATCTGCTCATATTGAGGCAGGGGAAATACTTCCCTGTAAGCTGAAATCCAAAGATTGGTCTGATCTTCCTGCTGGTAACCGGCCGTTATTCCAAGGGTATGAACATCATTAAAGGTCTTGTCATAGGTGACAATGGCTCGAATATTATTGTACCATTCCCGATTAAAACTTTCCGACAATGAGTTTCTTTGTGGGACAAAGTGAGTTGGGGTAACTCCATCTCTGGCATAAGTCTGGGTAATATTGGAAAAACTCTTATTGTGTGGATTCCAAAATTTAGGCGCATACATCACCTCTGCATTTAGTCCTTCTGTAATTTTATACTTCAGGCGAAAATTCAGGATTGCGTCCAGGCTTTCATTGGTATTCAACCCACCATCTTTAGCCCTTGCCAAAGGGTGGTCACCGTTCCATCCTTCACCGTAGAGGCCATTGGACAATATGCCTACTTCGTTAGAAGGGATCCTTCTCATCCAGTGAAAAACATAACCTGTTCCACTAGATGGTTGGGTTTGTAAAGCCCTTCTTAAAAATATATCCGTAGAAAGTGTCAACCGCTCAGAAACATTAATGTCCGAATTAAGTCTTAGGTTAAATCGATTAAAGCTTGTATTTGGAATAATCCCCTCCTGCTCTAAGTAACTAACAGAAGCAAATAACTTTGACTTTTCACTTCCTGCATTCACGCTCAAATTGTGGTTTTGCATGAAGGCTGAATTAGCCATCGTAATTCCCTGCCAATCTGTATCAGGATATTGATCAGAAGGCATTCCTGCTTTATAAGCATTGATGAAATCGTCTGTGTATTGTGGATCATTACCAATGTTGGTGAAAGCCTCATTGGCCATTTCCATATGATCAATCGCTCCTACAATTTTTGGTAACTGAGTGGGTACTTGAAAACCAGCATACATATTATAGTTTACCCTCACTCCTTCAACACCACGTTTGGTAGTAATTAACACAACTCCATTGGCAGCTCTCGCACCATAGATGGCAGCAGAAGAGGCATCCTTCAGAATAGAGATACTCTCAATTTCATTTGGGTCTACATTGTTCAAGCTTGTTTCTACTCCATCTACCATTACTAGTGGATTAGAATCGCCCAGTGTACCAACTCCCCTAATACGAATGGAACCGCCATCACTACCTGGTTGACCACTTCTTTGGGTTACAGTAACTCCTGCTGCAATTCCTTGCAATGCCATTGAGGTTTGCCCTACTGGCTGGTTGACAAGTTCTTTGGAAGTAATGGAACTCACCGCACCAGTTAGGTTTACTTTTTTCTGCGTGCCATAACCTACGACAACAATTTCATCTAAAGAGGATAAATCTTCAGCCATCGTCACATTTACTTCGCTTTGGTTACCTACGCTGATTACTTGTTGCTCATAGCCAATAAAGGAGAATATCAAAACAGCATTGTCCGGTATGTCTAAGGAAAAATTGCCGTCAATATCGGTGGCTGTTCCCATATTGGTTCCCTGTATCAATACAGTGGCACCAGGAATGCCCAATCCTTTACTGTCCACAACCCTGCCTTTTATAGGACGCTCCTCTATGGTAATTTCAATCTTTTGACTAGAAACCACGTTGGTTCCGTTCGCTACATAAATTGAATTGTCAACCTGCTTAAATTTTATTCCTGCAGCTACTGCAATATCCATCAACAATTCATTGACTGACTGTCGCTTATTTTTAATTTTAATTTGGGTTTTTGTCTAATATTTCTTCTGGAAGTACAAATTTATAATCGGTTGATTTTTCTACTTTTCGAAAAATCTCCGCCAAATCCCATTGAACTTTATTAAGTCGGATAAAGGATTCATCAATGGGTCTGATCTGAGCATTAATCTCATGGGCAGCTAATGTTGTCATAAACAAACACTGCATCAATAGGCCATATAATAGGTTTTTAGATACCATTTTAATTAGGCACAGTAATTTTCTTTTCATAATTTTAAATGATTTTAAAGGTTAAATTTTAAGGTCTGCAGGGTAATTCTTTTCATTTGGCGATGTTCGTTTTGCCCTGCTTTTTGTTTCTATTTCATTGGCTATTTTTTTTATCATTACCTGGTTTTTGTTTATACTAAATTCAAATTCCATTGAAAACCCAAGACCTGTTAAAACATCGCTTAGGTTCTTGTTTCGAAAGGTCCCAATCACCCTTCTATCCACCTTGAACCCTTCCTCAATTGTTATTTTAACGTCATACCATTTTTCCAGGTCATTAAAAATGGACCTTAGCGCAACCCTGTCAAAGTTTAGTATTCCTTCTTTCCATCCAACTATTTCATTGAACTCAAAGGCTTCTATCTTGAAATTTGATAAAGGATCATGTTTATCCAAAATGAGTCTTTGACCAGGCTTTAGTTCAACCTTCTTATTAGTCTCTTCTATCGCAACCTTTCCTTCGGTGAGCGCAACCGCATAAACGCCATCTCTTGCATAGGCATTGAACTCGGTCCCCAAAGCTGTCGTCCGCATCCCTCCGGTTTGAACCTGAAAGGGTCTCAAACTATCTTTTGCAATCTCAAAGTACCCTTCACCTGTCAACTCGATAAATCGATTTGTTTTACCAAAGCCTGACGAAAATTTAATACTGGAATTGGCATTCAAAACGATGCCCGTACCGTCAGGGAGCTTAAGTGTCAATTTTTCACCCAAGCCCGTCTTTCGTAGAATTGTCCTTTCTGCCAAAGTGGGTGTTTCTTCCTTGTAATCAATCCCTTTTTTAATCAGAAACATACTCGCAACCAAAAGGACAAAGCATGCCACTAATCTAAAAATCTTGGACCATGGGGCAATTGAGTACAGTTGAGATCTTTTTTTCTCTACCGATGTTCTGAAATGGATTTGCTGAAGAAGCTTTTGGTAGTCTGTTTCGTCCTCTTCTTTTGGGAATGTGCTATCCCATTCTGTTTTTAATATCTCATCCAAGGCTTTCTTTGCACCAGGTTGCGCTAACCACACCAATACCTGACGCTGTTCTTCAAGAATAGCTGTATGCCTTAAAAATTTGATGATAATCTCTCGTTTCAATGGGTTTATTGTAATTTGGGTATATAAACCATCAACTAGTACATTTACTTAATTAAAAGCAGAAAAAATTACAAATAAATCTAAAAACAATTAAAATATATTAAAAATAAAATTTAATACTAAAATATGAGGACTAACATTCTTTTTCAAAAGAATATATTGAAGAAAATTATTAAGTTAAGGGTAGGGTTATGGAGAAGGTTTTTTTTCAGTGATTTTGAAGCCAAGTAAATATGATGTTCAATGGTTCTTTTTGATAAATTCATTTGGTGGGCGATTTGGTCACTGTTCATCCCTTTTAATTTATTCAACTTAAATACCTCTTTTTGTACTTTAGGTAGTTTTTCAATAAGCTCCATTACCATCCCCTCCATTTCGCTATAGGTCAAGTCATCCTCTTGATTATTTGAAGCAACCAAACAATCCACTGACAAATCATCAAGGCTACAATCTTTCTTCCTGTCTCTTATATAGTTATACATGTAGAATTTGACAGCTTGAAAAAGGTAGCTTTTAAATGATTTTGTTTCATCTAACTTTTTTCTTCGCTCCCACACTCTTACGAAAACTTCTTGAACCGCTTCTTCTGCCAATTGTTGATCCGCTAAAAAAGTAAGTGAAAAAGCCATCAATTTCTTGGCATACCGGAAGTACAATTCATCAAAAGCAGCCATATCTCCTTGTTTAAGGGAAATCAGCAAAATGTCGTCTGCATGTTTCATCAGTATACCCATGGGTTTATTGCTTGGTGTTACAAATTCCCATCAAAAGTAATTGAAAGCGAAGGAAATAATATAGATTTCGAAAGACAATATAGTCTAATAAAATTTAAATAAAAAAATGTCCTATTCCTTTATTCCCCTATAAAAATAGTTACTTTCCAGTGTGTTTTGTAATCCATCGAATAGCATAATATTCGCATGTTCCTTTCCCTGCATTTCGAATACCATGAGCATCCTGCGCATGCAAATAGATTAGTGAACCTGGCCCTAAGAGGTAAGGCACACCATTTATCATCTCTTCCACTTCGCCCTGAAGCACCACTATTATTTCCTCATCAGCATGCACATGAGGGTCATGACTTTTTTCACCTTCCTTTAAGGTCGTAATGTGCATCTCCAATTCCTGTAAAGTAGGTGTAGGGCCTCTTGCCACATCTCTTCTTCCTCCCTTAGTACTTTCCTTAAAAGCCAATTTCTGATAATCATAACTGGTCAATGAGCTAACGTCTGGCTTGAATTCATTCCCCACCTTATCGGCGTCCCATTCTATCACAAAAAATGCTGTAGGAGAATCTCCCAGATGTTGAATCTTAACCGACTTATCTCTTGGTAACCAAGCTACACTCCTACTCCCTATTTGACCACTTTCACCTCCCTGTTGGATTAGAAGTTCACCAGCACCTATCAATATCAATTTTTCATCCCCTTTCTTTATGGAGATTGATTTACCTTCTGATAGTTTATAATGGTTGACACGGAAATTGTTTAATGTTTCGGTAGGACCATCAATAATTGGCCTTATTTCCTTACCAGCCACAGCTGAAGCAGGCAACATTTTCCATTCAAAAACAGCAGAAGGTATAGGTAAATACTGTGCATTTGCAAAGGCGGGTAGGGCCAATAACAAAAGGAAGAGAAGTTTTTTCATAATTTTGGGTATTGCTTGTTTTCTTAATCAAACAATAAAACACCATTTTATTTGGCCTCCAAATATATTTAGAAATTACTAACCCTACCGAACCTATATCACCTAATAATTATACCTGAAAAGGCCTATTTTCCATAGCATTTCAACTTTTACGCTTGGCCTTTTCCCAGGTACTTTTTTGACTCCCTTTCATAAAGCGAAGCAAACCTGCTACCACAGCATAATTCATCATACAAAAATAGAAAGGAACGAATAGAATCTTGATCCTAATTTTTCTACTTTCCAAAAAGTATCCAAGTAATGCCGCAGCATAAAAAAACAATTGACTAAACATCAATAGCTGGTAAATCACTCCTTGACTCAAAAGAAAGAAATTGACCACAAAAATTAACACCAACAAAAATGGGGTGATCGTCCATCTAAGGACCCTATGTGAAAGATACTGGAAAAATAAAACTGGGTGATTGAATGGGGTGATTTTGAAAAACAACCTTTTCATTGATTGCCAACCACCGGCACTGATCCTTATTTTCCGTTTTAATTCTTCTCCGGTTGAGTCTGAACCAGTTTCCATCGCATAAGCCTCAGGTTCATAAACAATTCTGTAACCATCAGAAGCGATAAGAAGTGATTGCATAAAATCATCTAAAATGGTATCTTCTGGCAAGTCACGATAGAGATCAGATCTGAAAGCTACCAACTCTCCTGCAGCCCCTACTGCTGAATAAAGCTTTGAATCCATCTTTTTTAGAAAGGATTCATACTTCCAATACATGCCTTCCCCTGCAGAACTGGCGGAATCTTCTTCCTCTACGAGCACTCTTTTTTCTCCAGATACGCAACCTACTTTTTCATCACTAAAATGTCTGACAATATTTTTTATAGCCTTGACATTCAGCACGGTATTGGCATCAGTAAATACCACAATCGGACTGCTAACAAATTTCATTGCCCTATTTTCTGCGGCAGTCTTCCCTGCCCTTCTATCATCATGAAGCAATTTCACTTGGGGGAATTCTGATAAAACCTCCTTAAAATTATCATTTGACCCATCTGTTATAAAAAATATTTTCAATTTTTCATTCGGATATTCAAGTCCAAGCGAATTAAGTACCTTGTCTTTAATTATATCAGCCTCATTGTAACAAGGTACAACGAGTGTGACATCAGGTAAAAATTCTTTTTCTGTTTGATTTATCTTTTTACTCAATAAATCCTTTAATTTTACTAGGAAGCCAATCACGATGCCATAACCTAAAAATGTATACGCAACCACACCTATTGCTATCCAAAAAACTACTTGCACCATAAGAATTAATTTAAATAATGAATTTGTTTTTAAATTTAAAATTTCGATTTTGTAAAAATTTAAAGTCCGTTTAAAACAAAACTAGATTTTTCTCAGATACTTTAATTTTTTAAAAAAATAGAACTACTCTATTTAGCTTAACAAGAATTGATTTTATTTTGGTAATTATTTTGAGATAATGCATCCATCTCAAGAAAGTATAATTCAGAGTATGAAAAAAAATATTTCAGATAATAATACGGAGAATACCGGACATATTAAAAAAATGATACCAGAAAATAATTCCATCCATGAAAATAACTCAAAGATTGCAACCCTAGCAATAAAATTAACCTCATGTAATCATGCTTTTCTATGCACATTAAAGGGTGATGGTATTTATATCAATGCTTCGTCTGATCTGGAATCTTCAAATAGTATCAAAACAAACGACCCTCTATTTGACTTTTTAAAAGAGGCAGTTGAATTTACAGAAATTCAAGATTTATCAAATCATAAAACGCTAGCTAAAAGTGGCTATCTAAACCTGTTAGGCGAATTAAAATTCCTTGCTGTACTCCCAATTACGGACCAAATGGAGGGAAACATAGGTTATTTAGTAGTTTTAAATCAAGAAATTCCCGCAGAAAATGCTTCAATAGCAGATAATTTACGCCTTTTAACCCCACAAGCACAAGAGTTACTAATGCCTCAATCTGACGATTTAGAAGACAGGATACTTAGCAAAGCCATGGTCCTATCCCAGGACCTTATTACCATTTTAAGATTTGACGGGAAATTCATTAAGGTAAACAAAGCTTTTAAGACACTACTAGGCTACAACGAAAATGAGCTTTCTAACAAACCAGTAACTGACTACATACATCCTGAGGATGTAGTCAGTACGATGAAACAGATAAATTCATTAATTACTGGAGGGCCCACTACTAGTTTTAGTCATCGTTTAAAATGCCAAAATGGAGGATATAAAACTTTTGCTTGGCGGGCTACTGGGGATTTTAAAAACAAATGGGTTTTTGCCATTGGTAGAGACATTAGTGAAGAGAAAGAGAATGAAGAACGACTTCTTGCAAGTGAAGAGAAATTCCGTTCCTTCTTTGAAAACAGCCAAGGTCTGATGTTAACGCATGACATGGAAGGCAACTTTTTGAGCTTTAACAACTATGGTGCTAGGCTTTTGGGCTATACTGTAGAGGAAATGTTAAAGAAAAAGCTGTGGGACATTATACCTTTAAAATTCCGACACGAGATTGATGATTATCTCAAGGAGATTAAGGAGAATGGTAAGGCACAGGGATTAATGACAACCTTCCAGGCGAATGGTCAATTAAAGGTTTGGTTATACAGCAACAAAATGGAAAAAGACCATTTTGGCAATAGCTATGTAATAGGAAATTCCATAGACATTTCTGAAAGATTACGGCTGGAAAAGAGAATCCAAAATGCCAGAGAAATTCTAAACCAGACCCACATCATGGCAAAAATAGGTGGCTGGAAATACGATTTAGAAAAACAATCTATAACCTGGACAGATATCACCAAAACAATTTTCGGAGTATCTGAAGACTTCATTCCTACCCTAGATAACGGTATTACCTACTATAAAGAAGGTTATAATAGAGATAAAATAAAGGAAGTCATTGATTTGGCCATAAATTACGGAAAATCATGGGACGAGAAATTAAAGATTGTAAATGAATTAGGAGAAGAATTATGGGTGAGAACCCTTGGAGAAGCCAATATTGAAAACGGAAAATGCCTTCATTTGTCTGGCACCATACAAGACATAGACGAAGAAGTTAGAAGAGAAAATCAGCTTATTCAGAAAGAGCAAATGCTTTTGGCTATATCTAAAGCTACAGATGAGCTCCTTTCGAATAATAAAGTATATGAGGCCATTCAAAATAGCCTTGAAATAATTGGTAAATCTGTAGGAGTAGACAGGATCTATTACTTTGAAAATAGTTTGGATGAAAACAGTGAGAAAATTTCTTCACAAAGGTTTGAGTGGAGTGCAGACACAGTAGATCCTCAGATAAATAACCCAGACCTACAAAATGTACCTTTTGAAGCATTTGGAGAATTTATGCTCCCAATGAAGAACAATGAAATTTTTCAGGCAATCATTTCAACCTTACCCGAAGAATCTGATCTCAGGAAATTGCTAGATGCACAAAATATAAAATCAATATTGACAACACCTATTTTCACAGACAATGGGTTCTGGGGATTTATTGGTTATGACGATTGTACCAATGAAAGAGAGTGGTCCCAAGCTGAACTATCCCTTTTAAAAAGTTTTGCCAACAGTATTTCTAACGCTATTGATAGAAATAGTTTAGAAAGTAACCTTATCGAATCCAAGGAAATTGCAGAAAAAGCGAGCTTAGCCAAATCGGAATTTCTGGCCAATATGAGCCACGAGATAAGAACGCCTCTCAATGGCATTATTGGTTTTACTGATCTTCTCGTGAAAACAGAACTCAATGAAACACAAAATCAATACATAGGAATTGTCAATCAATCTGCAATTGCTTTATTAAACATTATAAATGACATCCTGGATTTTTCGAAAATTGAGGCTGGTAAACTCGAACTAGAACTTAATAAATCAGATATTTTTGAACTTTCAGGCCAAGCCACTGATGTTGTGTCTTATCAAGCACAGAAAAACGGAGTGGAAATGTTGCTTAACATCGAAAAATCCCTGCCAAGATTCATTTTCGTGGATGATATTCGCCTAAAACAAATATTAATCAACCTTTTAGGAAATGCTGTTAAGTTCACAAATGAAGGTGAAATTGAACTTAAAATACAAACGCTCGAAATAATTGAGGAAAACAAAAGAAAAATTAGGTTCGAGGTTCGAGACACAGGGATAGGCATCTCTGAAGAGTACCAAAAAAGAATTTTTGAAGCCTTTATGCAGGAAGATGGCTCTACAACAAAGAAGTATGGAGGTACAGGTTTAGGCCTTACTATATCCAATAAACTTTTGTCTATGATGGGCTCAGAACTACAGTTGAAAAGTAAAATAAAAGAAGGGAGCACCTTTTACTTCGATATAGTCCTCAACACAGAAGAAGGGGTTTGTATCAAACCAGAGGATTACCCTATCAATAATGTTCTGGTAGTGGATGACAACGAAAACAACAGGTTTATCCTCAAAGAAATTTTCTCTTTGAATGATATTGCAATGGATGAGGCTCAAAATGGCTTTGAAGCGTTGCAGCAAATAGAAAACAATGATTATGATGTAGTATTAATGGATTTGAATATGCCCTATATGGATGGGCTAGAGACCTCCAAAAAAATAAGAGAGAATTTCAGCGGGGAAAAAGCGCAAGTGCCTATATTACTATTACACAGTTCTGCTGAGGACGATTTCATACAAAAGCAATGTAAGGAACTATCAATAAATATCAGGCTATCAAAACCAATCAAAAACAATGAATTGTTTAAGGCCTTGGCTAAATTGACGCTACCTACCAAAGAAAAAACACAAAGCCCCTCAGGTGAAACTGACATAAGTAAGCATCAAAACAAGGGAAAAGTGCTTATCGCCGAAGACAATACAATTAACATGTTTTTAGCTAAAACAATTGTTTTGAAGGTTTCTCCACAGATTGAAATCATTGAGGCTACAGATGGGCTTGATGCCTATGAATTGGCGATAGAACATCTACCGGACCTTATCCTTATGGACATTCAGATGCCAGTAATGAGCGGGCATGAGGCCACTCGGAAAATTAAAGCAGATTCAAGGACCAAAAATATACCTATAGTAGCCATTACCGCTGGAAACATTAAAGGTGAGAAAGAAAAATGCCTGGAGTCAGGCATGTCAGACTTTGTTCCTAAACCAATAGTTGAAAAAAACATACGGTATATTTTCGATAAGTGGCTAAAAGTGAAAGAGGATAGTTTAGATACTGAAAAAGAGGTTCCATCGGCAATTGACAGCTCAAACAGCATAAACACCCAAGACCAAAAGCCACATTTTGATGTTGAAAAGGTAAAGGAATACTTGGGTGACGAACCGGAAATTATAAAAGAAGTACTCAAGCTCACGATTCACGAGTTGGAACAGTCGAGGAAAATCCTTCAAAATCATTTCAACGACAAAAACTTAGAAGGTTTAAATTCTGAAGGCCATAAACTTAAAGGATCTGCACTTACTGCTGGGTTGGGAGAAACATTTAAAATAGCTTTAAAACTAGAGGAAATGCCAGTATTGGATTTAGAATTATCGAAAAATCTAATAGACAGCTACAATACTGAAAATGAAATAGTGAAAGATCTAATTAATGATTACATCCTCAATGGCAACTAATCTTTTTTAAACTCAATTAGAGATTGACTTTAAAGTATTTGATCACCACTTGCCAAGTCTTCCAAAGGTTTCCCCAAGCGAATAAGCTAAAAAAAAGAAATTTAAATCATTACAGAAGTACTGCACTCACAATTCTAGAAGTTTAAAGGCTTTACATGAACAGAATTGTGAAGGCAAAAAATTCAAAATTGGGAATAAGTTAGTGCAAGCCCAGCAGCCTTAATCTCCAGACATTTCAGTTTATTTTCTTTTGCAGAAATTGACTAAAGAACCAAAAAGGTTTAAATAAAATTGAATTATTCGGTTTAGAGGAAATTTACACTACTTTTAATTGCTCTTTATATTTAGCTCCAATAGGTATTATTTTCCCATCAACTACAGAGGTATCGCTATCAAAATCTGTAAGATAATGCAGGTTTATAACATAGGATCTATGTACTTGAACAAATTCCAAGTTTCCTGATAACTTGTCTAGAAAATTTGAAATAGTTGATTTAATAGTATAGGTTTTATTTTTACACTTCAGACTAATATAATCTCCTTTACCTTCACAATAGCTTATATCAGAAAAGAGTATTTTTTTATATAACCTATCATCTTTCACAAAGATAAAATCTTTTGAATAAGCATTTGGATCGATGTTAAACTCTTTTTCCTTTCGCTTTTCTAATCCCTTTAAAAATTGAGGATAACTAAATGGTTTAGGTAGGTAAAAGCAGGCATTGGTTTCAAAGGCCGCAATTGCATTGTCATTGTTGGCAGAAATAATTATTAATGCGCCATTGTACTGACTGTGTTTTAAGATTTCAAAACCATTCATTTCTGGCATTTCAATGTCTAGGAATAAAAGGTCAATCTTTCCTCGGTTTTCCACCAAATAGTTCAATCCATCAATTGCATCTGAGAACTCCGCCATTAATTTTAGCGTCTTTGTCTTTTCAATATAATGTGAAAGTACTTTTATGCTAGATGAATCATCATCCAAGATTACGCAGTTATCCATTGTTAAAATTGTAATATCAAATAAAGATTAAAAAAAGCCAGCTGCACTTAGCAGGTGTCTTTTATTTTGTTTTGGCACTTCAAGATTTCGGATAAGTTTTGCCGGAACTCCTCCTACTAAAGTGTATGGAGCTACATTTTTTGTAACTACCGAACCAGCAGCCACAGTTGCCCCCTCTCCTATTTCCACTCCTTTCAAGATCATTGATCTAGTGGCCAACCACGCATTATCTCCTATAATGATGGCATCCGATTTACCAGGCGCTTCCCTGTCATCTACTCCATGAAAATCCCCATCCATTATAATTACCTGATTGGCTATTTGGCAATTTTTGCCAATAACAATCCGATTACTTGCTGACACTATACAAGCCGTATTAATGAAAGTACCTTCCCCAATTATTAATTCTGCACCCCTATCAGCAAATAACTGAGTAACCCCCATATGAGACCAAATCGTACAATGGTCACCTATTCGAATGTCACCTGAACCTTCTACTCTCAAAGGCCCTCGAACAGTTATCAGTTTACCAGTACTTTTACAATTTCTTAAGCGGAATTTCCCATTAAGAACTCGAAGTACTCCTTTTGTTAGGTCTTTAATTAAGGAAACATATACATAAAGTCTTTCTTTAAAACCGCTTGTTTCCCGTCCATAAATACTGTAACTTAATTGAGATATTTTACTCGAAATCTTGCCTTGAACCATTCGATTTTTTAAATATTTAATGAATATAGAAGTGAAAATTTTAAATTCAAAAAAAGGATAAACTAAAATTTTTATTACATTTATTTTAAAAATAAGATAAAAACAGTTAATTATTTTACGTGAAACATTTAATGTCATTGATATATAAATAAATGAAATTCATATTTAAAAAGCCTCAAGTCAATTTTTTTATTTATACAATTGCGTTTTTAATTTTTTTATTTCCGAGAAAAATCTTTGTGCTCAGGAACAAAATGATATTGAAAAGTACATAAATTTAAATATGCCTCTTGAGAATCAATTGCCAAAATTAGACAGTTTGATTGGAGTCGCTATTTCCAACCACCCAACGGTAAAAGTTAATCAAGCCTTGGTAGGTTCGGCAGAAGCTAGAATAAGTTTGGCCAAAAAATCATGGTCGGATTTGGCACGTGTTTATGTTGATTATTCTTATGGTAATCAAGCAATATTATATGCTTCTGGGTCAGACTTATCCAATGTAGCAAACGGTTACAGAACAGGAGCAAACCTCAGTATTCCGCTTTCAGAGATCTTTTTGAAAAAGGATAGGGTTAAACTTCAAAAACAAGAACTTGAGGCGACCTTTTATAAAACAAAGGAAATGGAATTAACCATTGCAAACCAAGTGATAGAGGAATACAACAGTGCGTTATTGGGTCAGAAGCTAATGCTCATTCGGTTAGAAATGCAAGAGAAAGCCCGAACCAATTTACAACAGATGGAGATGGAATTTAACCTGGGAAACCTTGATCCAACAGCCTATTTAAGAAATCAGGAAATATATACCATTGCACGTTCAGAGTATGAAAATGCAAGGAAAAACTTTTTTGTAGCTATTCAAAAATTAGAAGTTCTATTAGGAGAATCGCTCGCCAACTTTATTCAGTGAAATGACTATAAAACAAATTATTCGGCTTCTTTGGAAAAACAAATATTGGATTTTTTTAACCCCGATTTTTGTAGCTGTAGGTGTATTTTTACTTACTCAAAACCTCCCAAGGCAATATGAAAGCTCCACATTGGTGTTTACAAACCCTACCTCCGACAGAGGTGCCTCTGATGGAGGAGTAACAAGAATGGATTTTTATACCTCCAACAACCTCTTTGACAATTTAACACTTATCGTAAAGTCTAGAAAAACCATCACCGAAGCCTCCCTTAAACTTTTAGCAAAACACATGGCCCTGCCAGAGCAGAATGATGAGGTCCTATGTTATGATGCTTATATAGATTTAAAAACACATTTTCCTCCCCCACTTTGGGGACAATTGGCAGTGACAAATGATGAAGAAAAAACGCTTGAAAACATAGTAAAGAACTTAGGGGAGGACGAAAATTCTCCAATTGAGTATTTACTTAGAGAGCATGAATATTATTCCGTCAATAATATAATCAATAAGTTATCTGTCTCAAGAAAATTTTCCAGCGATATGATGGAAATTAAATACAGTTCAGATGATGCTGGTATTTGTTATTACACACTCAAAATGATAGCGGAATCCTTTATGAATGGATACTCTAAGATGAAAGAGTTAGAAAACACGAATACCATTGCCTATTTTCAAAATCAACTGACCATAGCTCAAACTAAGTTAAGGGATGCAGAAGAAATCCTAAAAGGGTTCATGTCAGACAATCGAATACTAAACTATTACGAGCAGGGCAAATACCTTGACATCGCTAAACTAGAGCACGATCAAGATGAAGAACGCTCACGACGGCTTCTTTCAGGAACCAGTTTTAATTTAGAGCAAATCGAGCAAATGTTTGAAAATTTTGACCAGCGACAAGTCATCATTGAAAACATCTCAACCCTACAGCAACAAATTGTAAGTAGAAATTTAAAAATACAAGGTCTCTCGGTTCTAAACAATCAAACCACGCAGATTGAAAACATCAAAAAAGAGGTAGCCTCTTTAGAAAAAGACATAAAAGAGCTTTCAGATAAATTGTTTAAAAACAGCAATTCAATTCAGGGAGTCCAAAGAGAAACCATTTTAGAGCAATGGTTGACTTTAAAAATATCTTACGAGGATCAAAAACAAGCCTTGGATGTAATGAAAACTCGAAAAGCTTATCTATTAGAAAAGATTGATGAATTTGCCCCACTAGGTGCTGAATTGAAAAAATTAGAGCGCGAAGTGACTGTCAATGAAGAACAATACCTTTCTATCCTGCATGGTCTTAATATGGCCTATCTTCAGAAATATGACTTAGAAATGGCAGCTTCCCAAAAACTCATTGACAAACCTTTTTATCCTAAAACACCAATGGCATCAAAAAGGATGATGCTGGTCATTGGCGGAATGCTCGGTACAGGAGGTTTAGTCCTCACAGGAGTATTGCTTTCCTTTTTCTTAATTCAACAATCAAATCCGGCAAGCGTGCCACCGAATTAACAGGCCTTCCTGTTATAGGGGGATGGGTCAATGAAAACAAAATTCCAAAGAAAGTGTATTTGGATGAATTACAAAACAACCAAATCAAACAATTTTACAATAATTTGAGCATGCATTTTACCAGCTCTGGGCAGAAAATATTGCTTTTCTATAGTCATCAGAATGAGGAAGGAAAAACATTTTTAATTGAGTTTTTGGCAAGAGAACTTTTACGACAAAACAGAAGCACAATTTATTTCGGAAATCAAGAAGGCGCCAAGAATATGCCTTGTGAAACATTGGTAATGGATAATGATTTTATATCTAACCCGGTAAAAGAAGCCCAATTCTGGGAAGAAAAGTTAACGAAATCGCCCTATGAATTCATCCTTGTAGAGCTTCCAAACATTAATGTAAAGCCTTTTAATTACAGCTTGATTAATAAAGCCAATGCTCTGATTTTGGTCACAGAGGCTAACAGAACCTGGAAATCCTCCGACACCTACCTTAACAACAGTCTTAAAGAAATGATTAAGATTCCTCATTTACTTTGGCTCAATAAGATGGATGGCGATGAACTAGAAGACATCAATGGTGAAATACCGAGTAAAAGATCATCTATTAGAACAAAGGTCAAGCACATGCTTTCTTAATTATTTTAAATGCATTATATCGGAACAAATATCACAAATAAGGTCTTCTGTCTTCTGATAGCGGGATTATTGAGTGTATTTGTAGTTAAAACGGGTGTTATAGGCATTGGGTTAATGTTGGTTTTGCCATTTGCACTTGCGTTGGTGATATTCATGATGAGCCACCCTAATAAATCTTTGGCTATGGGGCTTGTTTTTGCATTCGTATCTATCGGTGCCACACGCTACATTACCAATTTACCTTTGGGGCTTTCGGTAGATTTGGCTTTAGCAGCACTAATCGTCAGTGCCATGTTTCATACCAATATAAAGACAGATTTCTCCAAGCTAAACAATAGTCTTTTTCTAGTTACCCTCATTTGGATGGGATATAATGTAGCAGAAATCTTTAACCCGGAAGCAAGAAGTGTTTCGGCCTGGATCTATGCAGTAAGGGGAACTGCTTTGTACATGTTTCTTACAGTACCACTAACGCTACTTTATGCCAATAAACCTTCGGATCTAAATAGGCTTTTCATCATTGTTTTTTCTTTTGCATAATTGCCTCATTTTGGGGATTAAAGCAATTTTATATTGGATTAGACGCTGCCGAAAACCGTTGGTTAGATGCAGGAGCACGATCTACTCATGTTTTGTTTGGTAATCTAAGAGTCTTTAGTTTCTTCTCAGATGCAGGTCAATTTGGCGCTGGAATAGCTCATGCAGGAGTCATGGCAATGGTTTTAGCCATAGGCCCTTTCTCTTTAAAAAAACGAATAATATTTGCTTCAATGGCTTTATTATTCTTTTACCTTATGATAATGAGTGGCACCAGGGGTGCATTAATGGTGCCTGTTGCTGGCACAATGGCTTACCTGTTTGCTTCAAAGAATTTCAAATTAATGCTCATAGGAATCTTGGGGTTAGCCTTGGTCTTTTCGTTCTTAAATTATACTACAATCGCTAATGACAACTACCAGGTTCGAAGAATGCGATCTGCTTTGGATCCTGACGATCCTTCTTTGAATGTAAGGTATTTAAATAAAAGAAAATTCTCCGAATATTTAAAATCAAGACCTTTTGGGGGGGGCATAGGCACTTCAGGATTTTGGGGACAAAGGTTTAGTCCAGGAACATTTCTGGCAGACACGCCAAATGACAGTTGGTTCATCAAAATCTGGGCGGAGATGGGGATTGTAGGCCTTTACCTTCACATAGGCATCCTTGCCTTTATTGCAGGTGTGGGATTATTGAAAATCTGGAAAGTTAAAGACCCTAAGTTGCGGCAAAAGCTACTCGCTTTATTCGGTGGATATGTAGGTATCGCTGCAGCCTCATATGGCAACCCACTATTGGGTCAAATGCCTACCGGTATCATTCTCTATATGTCTTGGGCCTACTTTTTTCTAGCCGAAGACATGGACAAAAGTTTAATTAAATCGTCTAAAAATGAATAAACCATTAATTTCCGTTATCACCATTAATTATAATGGACTGATCCATACCATGGGATTTTTAGCATCTTTTCAAAAAATCACCTATCCCAATGTGGAAATAATAGTGGTAGACAATGCCTCTAAAGAATCTCCCGATAGCATTCTTGATGAATATCCTGACACCATATTAATCAAAAACCCAGAAAACGAAGGGTTTGCTGGAGGGAATAACCGTGGAATGGAGGTAGCCAAAGGGGAATATTTCTTTTTGATCAACAACGATACAGAAGTCGCTCCCGATATTTTAGAAGTCTTACTAGAACGTGCTCTAAAATCAGAAAAAGTTGGTTTGGTATGCCCTAAAATCCTTTACCATGAAGAACCTGATATCATTCAATATGCTGGATTTTCGGCCATTAACCCAATAACAGGTAGAGGCAAAGGAAAAGGTTATTTAGAAAAAGACGAAGGTCAACACCAGGTTGCAGAAATTACTCAATTGGCACACGGCGCTGCCATGTTTATACCAAAAAAGGTAGTAAAAGAAATCGGTTTAATGGCTGAACTCTATTTTTTATACTATGAAGAGATGGACTATTGTGAACGAATCAAACAAGCAGGATATGAGATATGGTATGAGCCCAAAAGTTATATTCTTCACAAAGAATCGATGAGTGTAGGAAAAAACTCTCTTTTAAAAACCTATTATATGAGCCGAAACAGGTGGTTATACCTCAGGAGAAATGTACATTACCCATTATTCATTTTCACCGCAGGTTATTATCTGCTAGTTGCCCTTCCAAAAAACTTGTTGGTCTATGTCTTTAGATCAGAGTGGGATCATTTCAAGAAATACTTTAAAGGATTTTTAGACGGACTTTTTTTAAAAGACATCAAAGAGAACCCTACCTTAATTAATTAAACTACCCTCCGATGAGAATAGGCATAGAAGCACAACGTATTTTTAGAAAGAAAAAGCACGGCATGGACATGGTAGCCCTTGCCCTGATTAGAAATCTGCAACAATTGGATACTGAAAATGAATATTTCATTTTTGTAAATGATACTGAAGACCCTTCAGCCATTAAGGAAACAAGTAATTTCAAAATTGTCCCCTTGCCTCCAGCCCCCTACCCTATTTGGGAACAAAAGAACCTTGCCAAAGCTATAAAGACGTATCAATTAGACCTTCTTCATTGCACTAGCAATACAGCACCAGTATCTTGTTCAATACCATTGCTTATCACTTTACACGACATCATTTACCTTGAAAAAATCAACTTAAAAGAAGGAACCTGGTACCAAAGGCTTGGCAACATTTACAGGAGGTGGAATGTACCAAAGGTGGTAAAAAAAGCAGCCATGATTTTTACTGTTTCCCATTACGAACAGAAAAGAATTGTAGAGCATTTTGGGCTGCAAAACAATGAGGTTCAGGTCATCTACAATGGGGTGGCAGGTCATTTTAAAATAGAAGATATCCAAAAACAGGAGGCTATCCGATTAAAGTATGATCTACCCAAATCGTTCATCCTTTTTCTGGGTAATACTGACCCAAAGAAAAACCTTCGTGGGGTACTTAAAAGTCTTGCAATTTTGGAAGAGAAAGGCATTGAACACCCTGATTTAGTCATGCCTGATTTTGGAAAAGAGGTTTTAATATCCATGTTGGAGGAAATTAATGCTTCACACTTGATTTCAAGGATTCACCTTACTGGATATATTCCAAATGAAGATTTACCTGCCATTTATAGCGCAGCCAAAGTATTCTTATACCCATCTCTAAGAGAAAGCTTTGGTCTACCAATTTTAGAAGCAATGGCTTGTGGTTGCCCTGTAATCACCTCTGACACTTCTTCCATGCCTGAAGTAGCTGGAGATGCTGCTATTATCGTTGATCCATTTAATCCAGCATCAATCAGCAAGGCCATCGAAAAATCCTTGACCGATTCTGCGTCAAGAAACATGCTTATACAGAGAGGATTTCTTAGACCACCTTTATTCGATTATAAAAAAGGAGCATTGGACACCCTTTCTGCCTATCAGAAAATTTATTCGCGCAAATGACAGATAAGAAATATTGGCTTACTGGAGGATTTTTCACAATGATGCACCGAGGTGTAGATTTTTTACTCGGCTTCATAGGATTCATGCTGTTGGTAAGGGTATTTAGTCCAGAAGAATTTGGAATTTGGGTATTATTAATCACCATAGTCTCCATTATTGATATGGCCAGAAATGGATTCATTCAAAATGGGATGATTAAATTCCTTGTCGGTAAGAATGATGCCATACAAGCAAAAATTCAGACCGCTTCAATCTGGTTAAATGCCGCTCTAAGCTTTTTGATGGTGCTTTTATTGTGGCTATTTGCCAAACCTTTAGAGCAACTGTTAAATGCAGAAGGGTTGGCCGATTTATTAAAAATTCACTCTTTGGTACTTCCTGTATTGATTTTTCATACCCATAATATGGTGCTTATGCAGGCCAAGTATGATTTTAAAGCCTACTTCATTGCAGGAATAAGTAAAAGCCTGCCTTTCTTTTTGGTTATTCTTTTTGCCTACCTAATTGATACTAAGCTTAGTTTGATTGAATTGGCCTGGTACCAAAATCTCGCCTTCCTATTGGCTACTTTTATGTCTGTGTATCAGGTTAGGCAATATTTTAAATTTCGTCTCAAAGCGAAAAAATACTGGTTAAGCAAAATTTTCCATTTTGGTAAATATGTTTTTGGTACTAATCTAGTGTCAATGCTAACAAATAGCCTTGACAAATTTCTATTGGGTGCTTTGTTGTCACCAGTACAAGTGGCAATGGCCAATACTGCAGGAAGAGTAATGAATATGGTGGAAATACCCGTCAACTCCATCGCTTCTATCAGCTACCCAAAAGCGGCAGAGGCACATGACAAAAAACAATCCGGCCTTGTGGGGGAAATCTATGAGAAAACCTTGGGAATGATGCTTAGCCTAACAACTCCCTTTTGGCTGTTTTGCATGCTATTTGCCCATTACATCGTTCTTCTAATAGCAGGTGAGGCCTACTTAGACGCCGTTCAGTTTTTAAGAATCATGGCTTTTTTAGCATTAATAAAGCCTTTTGATAGACAGTCTGGCGTATTCTTAGATGCAATAGGTAAGCCTTTTATAAATATGATAATGGTATTTGGCACATTCATCTATGGTGCCCTTTTTAGCTGGATTTTTATCCAATGGTTTGGTCTTTTAGGAGCAGCCTACGGATTGGTACTTGCAATTTTAACAACTGCAATAATTAAACACATCATTTTAAGCAAATTTATTGAAGTCAATTTCGGTCGTTGTTGGATAAAAGCAATTCAAAATTATCCCATCATGCTCCATACGCTACGCAGTAAGCTTAAGAAATAAAATCATAAAAATGCTAAGCCAATTACTTCCAATATTTTTCAAGGTGTTTAAACTCTTTTTTCCTAGCCTCCCATAGTGGCCCAATCTCAGTAATTTCATTGTGAGTTGTTGCCATAAAATCCTTATTGGCTTTCCTAATGTTAAGCATTCCAGAGATTTGCCCCAACACAAATAGAGGTATTTTAGGAATGGCGTTTAGCACTTTTTGAGGTGTCTTATTAAGCAGTAATAGCAATAGGAAACCTAGCGCAAACAAAACAAGGCTCCCTGCTAAAAGGAAGAAATAGCTCCATTTGATAAATAACGCAGCTATTGCCAGCAAGCCACTTATACCAACCAAAAACACCATAGGTGGCATAGCAGTCATCAGGGCAAAATAAATTCGGTTCCAATCAAACTTTAAGATCCCATTCACAAATAGTTTTAATGTTCCGGGCAACTGCCCAAAATAACTATTAAGCCATCTTCCCCTTTGCCTACCAATTTGTGTAGCAGCGGTAATCTTCTCATCAAAAATAATGGCTGCCGCAGCGTAAGCAATTTTATGTCCTTGATCTACAAGTTCTGATTGCAAAGATTTATCTTCTGCTACCACCACCCCTTGTTCCTTTAATACCAATAACTCTTTAGCGATATTATTACTGTATAGCTTTTTTTCAATAGACATTCCAGAACCTGCAATTGTAGAAGACGACCCTAGTAGAAAAGGGATATTTCTCACAGCAAAATCATAGTAATACTCTCCCAAGGCATCCAATGCGGCATAGGTACCAGCTATATTTTTAGCAATTCTTTTTCCTTGCACTGCCATATACCCACTTGCATGAAACTTACTCATTACGCTTAAGAAATGACCAGGCACCAGGTTATCCGGATCAAAAACCACCACATGACTATGGTTCTCTTTCATTTTTTCCAGCACCAATCCCAAAGAGGCTACTTTACTATTTAGAAAAGGACTAGGTTGATATACGGTGAGCTTTTCATGTACCATTGCATCCATATTTTCTGTGATCCCATCAGCTACTAAATAAATGTGAAAATGAGGATAATCCTGAGCCAGAAGAGCTCTGACCAAAGGCCAGGCAATATCTTTTTCCTTATAAACGGTGATCACACACGCAAAATCAGCGGTTAATGTAGATTCATTAAGCTTTATTTTACTACCAAAAAATGAAATAAAAGTACTCAATAATGGGAATAAAAGATAAAAACTGCAAATACACGAAATAATAATAAATAAGATCAAAGCTTTAAAAATTAATGGTTTACATAAACCTAAATTTAAGCTTTCCAATGCGGAAAACATTCATTATTTTAGAAAAAAAACAGCTTTTTATGAAGGATTTTTCTAACCTTACTTTTGACAAGGTTACCATAGTAATGACTAGCATGTCCCGATGGGACGGTGAATTTTCATCAGCTTCCTGGTCGCTTGCCAAAACTTTTGCTCAAACCCAAAAAGTTATCTATGTAGACTATCCATTTACTTTATTGGATTACTTCAAAGAGCGCAAGAAACCCTCCGTCTACGCCAGAAAACAAGCCTTAATTTGGGGGAAGAATAGCCTTAAACCATTGCCTCAATTTAGCCCTTTTCTATATGCCCTGACTCCTCCTTTGATGCTGCCAATAAACTGGCTTCCTCATGGAATGTTGTACAACCTACTTTCAGATTGGAATGACAGAAGATTAGCCAAATCAATAAAAAAAGCATTAAAAGAACTTAGTGAAAATGATTTCATTTTCTTTAATTCATTTAACCCTTTGTACCTAAGTAAATTACCCAAAGAATTTAAACCCAACGCGTTCGTTTACCAATCCCGGGACAATATCAGAGCTTTAGAACTGTATTTGAGAAAGCATGGTGCGCAGAAAGAAATTGAAGCTGTTAGAAATGCAGATGAAAGTCTTGTTACATCCTTAATGCTGCAAAAAGACCTGGAACAACTTTCAGGAAAAAAGGTCTCCTACTTTCCAAATGCAGCAGATTTTGATTTGTTCAAAACAGCCTACGAGAAGCAACTTGAAATACCAGAAGACATTAAAAGCATCCCAAAACCTATAATTGGTTATACTGGAAACATTTGCCATAGACTGGATTATGATTTGATAAAAAGTATTTGTGAAGCAAATCCAGATAAAAGCATAGTGATGGTAGGCCCTAGAAATCATCAAGGACACACCACAATAAATTTGGATGAAATTTCAAACTTATACTTTACAGGACCTAAAAAAATAGAACAACTTCCCCAATACCTGGCGCATTTCCAGCTTTTGATATTACCATTTCTGTGCAATGAGGTGACAAAAAGTATCTATCCTCTAAAAATCAATGAATACCTCGCATCTGGAAAACCCATAGTAGCGACACCCTTTTCAGAGGACATTCAATTGTTTCATCCACTTATTAGCTTAGAAAAAACGCATAAGGCATTTAATGAAGCTATCGAAGCGGAATTGGCAACTGATACAAGTCAAAAAGCTGAGCTTAGGTACCTTGAAGCTTCCAAAAACACTTGGAAAGGGAGGGTTAAGTTATTTTGGGAATTATTAATGGACTAAACATTTTCACTTTGAAACAAAGCTGGGATAGTTCTTAGAAGAATTTTTATGTCAAACCAAATACTAAAATTTTTGACGTAATCATTGTCAAGGCTTAATCGTTCTTCTTCAGACATGGCGCCTCTTCCACGTTTTTCTACTTGCCAAAGCCCGGTAATCCCGGCTGGACCAAGAAATCTAAGTGAATATTTGTCAGTAGTGATTTTCTCGGCCTCATAAAGTGGTAAAGGTCGATTCCCCACAAGCGACATGTCTCCTCTTAGCACATTCCATAATTGAGGCAGTTCATCAATACTGGTGTTTCTAATGAATTTCCCAATACGTGTTACTCTCGGGTCGTCTTTGATTTTAATGAATGCGGCGTCCTTATTGCTATCTTTTTTAGCCATAAGTATTTTCTCGCAAACCATTTTATTGTCATCATACAATGGCTGTAGACATCCCCCTCCTGCTTGTTCACAAAACTCACAGAGTTCCTTAACTTCATTTACTACTTTAGAAGATTGAACTTCTTCTTCCACTTCTTCAGGATCATTGTATTGGTTGAGATGCTTGAGTTGCTGCAATTTGGCATCTGCATCCGGATCCATAGACCTGAACTTGTAAAATTTAAAGATATTATAACCTGTCCCAACTCTATAAGAATAATAAAATACGGGACCTCTTGATTCTAGTTTGATTAAAATAGCTACAATCAGGAACAAAGGAATCAATGCTAAAAGAATAAATCCGCATACTACTATATCAAAAACTCTTTTAATAAATGGCGTTTTAGATTCTTTTAAAGCCGTGTATTCAGCATTCTTCTTTTTTATTACTGGATGATTCATTTGAAACTCCAGTCGGGTTTTTAATTGCCTACCATTGATAGGCTTTAAAATAAAATCAGAAACCCCTTTAGAAATGGCATTATAAATGTCTGTTGGTGTGGCTTTATCCACGATCATGAAAAATGGAAGGTGCCCAAAACCTAGTTTTTCAATTGTATTTTTTAAAGCGACCCCGTGCACATCTAATAATGAAGAATCACTTAGGATCAAACAAAAGCTATCTGTAGAGGTAGAAAGCGAATTATAAAAAATAATACCATTAGAAAAAGTATTAATTTCAAAGACATCGCCAACAGCCTTTTCAATTGCATCGATCACTTTGGGATCCTCGGAAATCAACGCGATTTTTTTAGTTTGTTTATTCATTTATGGAATCGATTGCAAATTTTCCTGTTCTTCTCAAAATTGAATTTATTCTAGCTTCAAGTTCTTTGGGGTTAAATGGTTTAACCATAAAGTCGTCTGCTCCAAGATTTAAAATATCGATTTTCTTTTCAGAAGAATCGGTAGCAGAAAGAACGATTAAAGGAATAGAAGAGAAAAAGCCGCTTGAACGAACAAGACCGACAAATTCAGCACCACTTATCTCGGGCATATTCAAGTCACAGATAATAATGTCCGGCAGATCTCCCTCTTGCATATTGGCAATGGCATCTGCAGGCTTATTAAATACCTTGACGTCAAATTTCTCTTTGAAATAATGCTGAATGATCAGTAAAACTGAAGGTTCATCGTCAATACCAAAAATTTTATATTTACTTTTCATGGTTGCCAAATAAAAATTTCACCTGTTAAATTACTATTAAAGGTAAAAACGAACGTGCATATAAAAAAAGGTTTTAATATTTAATTTCCTTATTTAATTAAATGTTTTGGGAAATTAAAGAACAATTCTTCTTATAAAATTATAAAATACAATATATATGATTTAAATAACTTAATTATGTATTTCAAAACAGTGAGCAGAAGGCAAAAAAAAGCATTGCTCCTTTGGAAAAGAACAATGCTAAAATAGAATTTGGGACCTATATGTTATCCTCTTTTAAAACAAGATCGAAATATTTTATAGTTTCAATTAAACCTTCTTTCAACTGCACTTTAGGCTCCCAATTTAGTTCTTTTCGCGCCAAATCTATAGTTGGTTTTCTTTGCATAGGATCATCTTGAGGCAAAGGCATAAACTTAAGTTTACTTTTTGAATCAGTAAGTTCCAATACATTTTCCGCCAATTCCAGCATGGTAAATTCCACTGGATTACCAATATTGATTGGCCCAATCACACTGTCCGGACTATTCATCAATTTATGCATTCCTGAAATCAAATCGCTCACATAACCGAAACTACGTGTTTGCTTGCCATCTCCAAAAATCGTGATGTCTTCTCCTTTCAAAGCCTGAACAATGAAATTACTAACTACCCTACCATCATTTGGATGCATTCTTGGTCCATACGTATTAAAAATCCGCATTACCTTTATATTCAAATCATGCTGCCTGTGGTAATCAAAGAATAAAGTTTCTGCACATCTTTTCCCTTCATCATAACAGGCCCGAGGTCCTATTGTACTTACACTGCCCTTATATGATTCTGGTTGAGGATGAATTTCAGGGTCCCCATAAACTTCACTGGTACTGGCCTGTAAAATTTTTATTTTCAACCTTTTGGCAAGCCCCAACATGTTAATGGCACCAATTACACTTGTTTTTGTGGTTTGAACTGGATCAAACTGGTAATGAACAGGACTGGCAGGACAGGCTAGGTTATAAATTTCATCCACTTCTACATACAATGGAAGCGTCACATCATGCCTTAAAAATTCGAAATTTTTATTCTCCAATAGGTGGTGAATATTTCTTCTTCTTCCTGTAAAAAGGTTGTCGGCACATATCACTTCATGACCTTCACCCAAAAGTTTATCACAAAGATGGCTACCTAAAAATCCGGCTCCACCGGTTACTAAAATCCTTTTCATTTTATTAAATAATTAGTTAAAAACTTAAAGTCTACTATTGCTGCTGTGTAACTTCCAAAAATAATAATATATTACCCATTCAAATAACATTTTTTTAATGTTGTCTATAATTTACTTAAATTTAGGTATCTATTTAATAATTTAAACAACAAAATCGTTAAAAACCTAAAATAACATGAAAAACAGCCTGCCTATTTTAAAGCTATTCACAATAGCACTACTTTTCATTGTTTCCTTTTCTCCGTTGACAGCCCAAGATGGCAAGCGCGATCTTTACGAGATAAGGATGTATCATATCGAAAATTCAAGCCAAGAAAAAGTAATTGATAACTACCTGGAAAATGCCTTTATCCCTGCAGCACATAGGGCAGGTGTAGAGCATGTAGGTGTATTCAAGCCTTTGTCTTCTGAACCAGATGCAGGTAAAAAAATCTATGTTTTTTTACCATTTACTAACTCTAAAGACTTTTTCAGGTTCCAGAGAAAGTTAAATACTGATGCCAAACACCAAGCGGATGGTAAAGAATATATCCAGGCTGCTTTCGATAACCCTTCTTTCAGCAGGATAGAAACGTCTTTAATGCAAGCCTTTGAAACGAGAACCAGAATGGCACTGCCTAAACTAAGCGCTCCTAAAAGCGAAAGAATCTATGAATTAAGAAGTTACGAATCAGCCACTGAACGTCTATACAATCAAAAAGTGAAAATGTTTAATGAGGGTGAAATCGATATTTTTGATGAATTGAATTTCAATGGCGTATTTTATGGCGAACCAATTGCTGGTGCAAATATGCCTAACCTGGTTTACATGACTGCATTTGAAAACTTGGAAGATCGAGACGCTCATTGGGCCACTTTTAGTGATTACCCTGCTTGGTTAGACTTGAAAGCAAATAACGAGTATGACAATACAGTAGCTAAAAATGACAAAAGACTTTTGAGACCTACTGCTTACTCAGATTTCTAATTTTATTTTCTACATAAAAAAGCCGATCATAATTTCTTATGACCGGCTTTTTTATGCCTTGAAGGACCTGGACGAAAATAGAAACTGCATTATATACGGCCATTACCTTAAAAGCCTTTACTTATAATTTTTCAATTATTTCTTCTGGTGCTAACCTTTTATTTATTAAGCCAAGATTAAGCAAAGCATCCAAGGTCGTATTAATATCAAGATCAGGCACCTCCTCATCAATTGCCCAACTGGTTTGTGCAATCCATTCTTGAACATCCTTTTTATCAAGCTTATAGTTTTCACTTATAGGCAAAACAAAGCTTTGCTTGTCTTCCATAAGTGTTTTATTGATACGGTATATTTCTTTTTGAATTTTGTGAAGCAATTCTTTATTCTCCTTTAACATTTGTCCAGAAGCAACAATTACAAAGCACGGCCAAGGTGTTGGGATTTCTCCTACCCGACGAAATATACCACTATCCACCAGTGGCTTCGTGGTATATTTTTCCCAAAGAAAAGCCTTAGCCTTATTGTCCTTAAAGGAATTAATGGCACCGTCTAAATTACTAATAATATCAAAATCAAGGCTATTTGGATCCCAACTTTCTCTTTTCGCTAGTAGGTAAGCCATTAAATGTGAGCCAGACCCCATTCGACTTACTAAAAAAGGTGCATTCTTCAAGTCATTGAGGCTTTGTACCTCACAGGCCCCAGGAACATGAATCCCCCAAACTAAAGGAGATTTCACATGATAGCCTATGATTTTACCCGGATTCCCTTCAACCTTGTCTTTCAAAAAACTTTCAGTAAGAACAATGGCCAAATCTGTAGCACCAGTCCTAATGGCACTATTCATGGCACCAGATCCTCTGGGCTCATTTTCCCAAACCAATTCAACCTCATCTTCTAAAAAAGGTTGTTTTTTAACCAACTGTTGCCAGGGAAAATTAAAATGTTCCGGTACCCCTGTAATCCTTATCGTTTCCATAAAACAAATATATAAAGGAAATTTTATAGTTTCCAACCAATAATTTTAGCTTTAAAATTTATGAAATATTCGGTAAAAATGTATTTTTCAACCAAATCATAAGGTAATTGTTCTGCACTATTTATATCTTTGAGTTCCAAACCTTTCTTTCAATGGATATGGGGAGGATCAATATTTAATAGAACCATAAAATATTTAATATGAAATTCAAACCTGGAGTAAAGTACGGCGAAGAGCTTAAAGACCTATTGGCCTATGCGAAAGAAAGTGAATTTGCAATGCCTGCAGTAAACTGTATCAACAGTAATACTGTGAATGCTGTATTAGAAACCGCGAAAAGGGTCAACTCCCCGGTAATGATTCAGTTTTCAAATGGTGGTGCTCAGTTTTATGCTGGTAAAGGTCTGCCAAATGACAAGCAACAAGCTTCTATTGCAGGTGGTGTTTCTGGCGCCCTGCATGTTCATAAAATGGCTGAAATATATGGTGTCCCTGTGGTTTTACACACGGATCATGCTGCAAAGAAATTGCTTCCTTGGATAGACGGTTTACTTGCTGAAGGGAAAGCCTATTTTGAAGCTTATAAAAAACCTCTCTTCAGCTCTCACATGCTAGATTTATCTGAAGAGTCTATCGAGGAAAACATAGAAACATCTGTAAAATATTTCAAGGAGTTTGCCAAAATCAAAATGGCAATTGAAATTGAACTAGGTGTGACTGGTGGAGAAGAAGATGGTGTAGACAATACAGAAATCGATAGCTCCAAACTATATACTCAGCCTGAAGAAGTAGCTTATGCTTATGAGGAGTTGAAGAAAGTGGACGACCTGTTTACTGTAGCTGCAGCATTTGGAAATGTTCACGGTGTTTACAAACCGGGTAATGTTTCATTGAAACCTATAATTTTGAAAAACTCTCAGGATTATATCAATGTGAAATTCGGAACTACTGGCAAACCTGTAAATTTCGTGTTCCATGGTGGATCAGGATCTACTGTAGAAGAAATTAGAGAAGCCAATAGCTATGGTTCTGTAAAAATGAATATTGATACAGATCTTCAGTGGGCATTCTGGGAAGGTGTGTTGAAATACTACCACAGCAAAGAAGGATATCTTCAAACTCAATTGGGAAATCCTGAAGGCGCAGACAATCCTAACAAAAAGTCTTATGACCCAAGGGTATGGCTTAGAAAAGGTGAAGATAACTTCAGCAAAAGACTGGAACTTGCTTTTGATATGCTTAATGCATTGGATAGAAATTAAGTTTAGAAAATGCTATTTTATTGTTAAAGCTGCCCTATTTGGGCAGCTTTTTTTGTTCTATTTTTTTTGAGATCGCTTCTAAAGCTATTACTTAATGACTTAAAGTTTTACAATTGACACTATTTAAAAGGGGACCTCAACTTACAAATCTTCTCCCTATAATGGTTTCAAAATAGCCGCTTCCCCGCTAAAAATTGTTGGCGCTTCAGGCGCACCAGCAAGGGTGTTGCCCTATTTAAGTAAAGTTTAAATTAAAACATAGAAAGGGAAATTTAGACAGACTCTTTTTCGACTTGGTTCCTGATGGCTTCTGCTACAAAATTATTCAATGAGGTCTTTGATTCCATGGCTTTTAAAGCTGCCTTTTGGTGCAAAGTAGATGGTATTCTAACATTAAAACTCCCTTTAAATGGTTTCTCAGGAGCCTTGCCCTCATCTCTACAATCTGCTAAATAACTATCTACTACCGCTTTAAAGTCCTCTTCTAAATGCTTCCCAGTTTCTCCTTCATATGAGATCAGCCCCATCACCCCTAGTACCTTACCATATAGCAAGTTATCTTCGGGACTGTACTCAATTGTGCCTGTATAACCTTTGTATTCCAAATATTTCATAATTCCAATAATTCTTTTATCTGCCTCATCTGATACCGCTTCATAATCCCGTTTGGATGTGGTTTATGAAGTATAATTGGAACGCTCACTTCATTCTCAAATTTCACCCTTGATCCTGAAGTCTTCCCTTTCTTTACTTCCTTAAAACCAAAATACCTAAGAAGTCTCGCCAACTCTTCGTAATGAAAGTCGGATGGCATACTCAAAAACCTAGTAATTAGTTTTTCCCTCTTAGCCATAAACTCAATGCAACTACATTTAGTTGCATATTACAAACTATTTTTTCATTTTCATAATGAATATCGCCTTAAACCCCTGATTGTAGGCATTGTACCGACCTGTTTGGTGTCGTCCCGTTTTATGTATCTGAGTGGTAGGTTCTCCCCGTTCACTTCAGTACCTATCTGGGTTAATAACACACTCCTATTAAACAAAAAAAGCACCGAGTCGAAACCCGATGCTTTATAACTGTGTTCATGATAACTTTATTCATGTTTCAGGTCAAACCTGTTCCTGAAATTGAAAGAATATCCTTGCTTAAGGATTAAGCCATTTTGTCAAATGGGCTTTTCTATCGTTTGCATTTTTTACGGAAAAGGCTTTGATTTTTCGTTACCTCCACGCTCAGGCAATAATGAGTGTTCTTTTTTCAACTCAGTGTTTTCATGAAGTACCAATGGGTTGGTAATGCTCAAATTCTCCAACAAGTCTGGTAAATCATAATGCTTCAATGCACCTGCTACTGTATAATTAATTTCACTAGTATTGTACTTAAAAGACTCTACAATTCCTCTGTATGAACTCATTGGATCTATTAATGCTATTGAAGATATAGCAGTGTTGAAATTTGCTGCATGAAGCAGTACCGAAGACATTTCTCCTTTAGCAAGGCCTTTGATCTCTCTGGCGCCTTCTTTTTCCTGTAATACAGCTACCAGACGATTGGCATCACCTGCATCAATTCCCACAATGCTTCTTCCAATAAGAATGCTTTCAAACCAGAGGTTATATGAATGGCCGTCGAAATTGGCATCGCCTCTAAAGCCACCATTGCCCATCTCTCCGGTATTTAAGAGGTCCGGTGCAAGCACCATGGCTCCTGCTTTAACTAAAGCCTCCATGTCTCCGCCAACACCAGCATCAAGAGCTTTACCAGAAGGATCTAAATAAAGCACCGCTTTATCCGTAGCCTGGTCAGGTTTCATCAATAGATAAGGCAACCAGTAGTCTCCCTCTCCCTTCATAAGGTGTTTTTCTATGGTATACCCGTCGCGTTGAAATCTTCCCACCATCATGGTTTCTGACAATATTTCTGGCTTTTGATAACCGGAAAGTTTCTTTGCCCAGGCTACTTTCTCTTCCAAAGAGCCATTCAATTCCTGTAGCTCAGCCTTGTTAAGGTCATACGTTGTTTTACCATTATAGCTAGTCACTAGCTGCCCTGTTGGTGATACCTGCAAAATCTCCATGGACAATGTATCTATGTCCTGGTCCACTACTGATCCTGGAAGGTCTAGGTGTTTTCTAAAGAAAGCATACATGCGCTCTCTGTTTTTCTTTGTCGAAGCATGGCCATCATCATCTTCAATTTTTTGAAAATTCTCAGAAACACCATAGGCATCATATATTCTTTGAACCTCCTTACTTGTTTCTCTAACCCCTTCTATATTGAACATGTCACGGGTAGTGGAGATAAGCAGGTTGGGTTTAGGAGCTCTGACGATCATTAGATCAGAATGGTCTAATCCCTCTGCAATGGCATGGTAAAAATTTTGTTCTGCATCCTGAGGACCATGAGTAAGCATCAGTCGCTTAAAATTGGTAATGTAGTTTTCAGGGGCAGAGGCGTTAATCCTTTCATCAAAGGCCGCAATTTGTGAGGATTGTGTACCTCCTCCAGACCTACCTGTGATTCCAATTCTTTCAGGATCCACTTCTTTTCTAGTCATTAGGTAATCTACCACCCTGATACCATCCCATATCATGTGCCTGGCCTCAGAGGAGCCTACAACAAATGCTTGTGCTCCTGGATAAGAATGTTGCTTCGTGGGACCACCTACAAGATCTTTATTGGTTTCATGATCAAAATATTCCAATCTTTCTCCTTGTCCAACAGGGTCGAAGCCAAAGACAATAAAGCCTTTTTTCACCAGGTTAAGAATTACATGCTGGTAAGTAGGAGCTCTATAAGCCAAAGGAGTATGCCCTGAGCAATATATAATGGTAGGTGTTTTCCCTTTCACTCCGTCAGGAATAAACAGGGTCCCACTTACATAAAATCCCGGCTGGGACTCAAATACAATGTTTTCCAATTTATATCCATCGCCTTTATGCTTTCCGGTAACTTTTGGATTTAAAGGAGTTTTTTCAGGAAAAGGACCTACTACTTTCATTAGCTTGTCTTTCGCATTGGCCTGCCAGTCTTTCCATTCGTTCAAGGAAGTGATGGAGGAAATGGCCTTTTCTCTTTTTTCAAGCATTTCAAGTGCTTGTTGGCTTTGGTGTTTGTAGAGGGCATTGGGACCATCGGTAAAGTTAACCCAGTGAGATTGGATCACTGTTAGGTCTTCTTGAGCAAACCCGATGGTAGACAAGCCTATAAAAAGCAGTAGTGTCAGTGGTATGTTTTTCATTTAAAGAAAGTTTGTAATTAAATGGTCCAACTGGTTTTCAAAACCAGCTGTCGTTTGTTTATAAAATTTATTTAGTTAAATATTAGGCCGCTACTATTGGAGTAAAAACGGAAGGTTTTTTCCTTCAAAACAAAAGAAAAACCTTCCTGATTTATTGTAAAGAATAAAATACCAACTTTTTAGCTCTTTATTCTTAGTAATTATACTTGATCTGGAACAACATAGGGAGGTCGGCTAGGTCTGGTAAGCATGGTATCTGCCTCAGAATCGTTAGCAAACTTCTCATAATCCCCCATAAACTTAAGACCTCTCTCCAAACGATAGGAAATGTTAGCTATCTGCGGTAAAGCAGAAGAATAATAGCCTTCTCTAATATCGCAATTCAATGCTTCATTGTTTCCTGCCCTGACACTATCAAGGAAGTTAGCATAATGCTCAGAACCTCCTGGAGCAGCCACCAATACATTACTACCGGAAACTTCAGATTTAGCCATTTGGGAAGTAGCAAATGGTTCTTTCTCATCTGTACGGAAAGCTTTCCAAGTACCGCCGTTAAGTTCAAGGTACCCATCAGTGCCATAAAACATGTTTCCTATTTTGGTTCCAAGACTAGACTCTCCATTGGTATACCTTCCACGGGTTTCAAATTCCAAGGTTTTACCATCCTCATACTTAAAGATGGAGGTCTGCGTATTAGGGGTTTCCTGAGAACATTCTTGAGGGGTTATTCCGTAAATGGCTCCTGAAGAAAATACAGATACAGGATGCTCATTTTTATTCAATCCCCAGCGAGCAACATCAAATTGATGTGGCCCTTGGTTTCCGGTATCACCATTTCCTGTATCCCAGTGCCAATGCCAGTTATAATGTCCTTTTTTCTCGTTATATGCCCTGTACGGTGCTGGCCCTAGCCACATGTCGTAATGTAAGCCTGTAGGCGGTGCACTGTCTTTGGCAATACCAAAACTATTTCTTGGCTTGTAACATAAGCCTCTGGCCATGTACACTTCGCCTATATTACCATCATGAAGAAATTTCATGGCTTCTTGTACATTCTCAATAGACCTATTTTGAAAACCTACCTGAACAACTCTGTCGTATTTTCTGGCTGCTTCAATCATCTTCCTGCCTTCAAAGACATTATGACTAGCAGGTTTTTCAACATAAACGTGTTTTCCAGCCTGACATGCCCAAATAGTGCCAAGTGCATGCCAATGGTTTGGGGTAGCAAATGAAACGGCATCAATTTCCGGATCATCCAAAACCTTCCGCATGTCCCATTCTGTAGCAGGCTTGTCTCCTACTGAATCCTTTACCAATTTTACTTTTTCAGCCCAGGTATTCTCATCCGTATCACACAAGGTTTTGATGACAACATTTCGGCTTTCCTTAAGCTTACAATATTGGTTGATATGATTGGTTCCTTGACCCCTAATCCCGATCATTCCGATCTGTATACGGTCATTGGCACCTAAAATATTCCCATAGGATTTGGCACTCATGGTCATCCCAGCTACTGCTAGACCCGCACTTCCCAAAAGGCTTTTTTTGATAAAATCTCTTCTTTCTGTCATTTCAATTTTTTGAATAATTTTGGTTCTCTTGTCCTATAAGTTTTTTAGGAACCTATCAAATGTTTCTTTTTGGGCAATCATAGCTGCTAATTTGTCAGCCGGATCACTATGTGCTTCAATTAGTATCCATCCATTGTAATCGGCTTGGTCCATCAACTTGAAAAGTTCCTGAAAAGGATAATCATTTTCATCAAAAGCCCGGATATGAGTGGTATCTCCTAACCATTGTTTGACCATATCAAAATTCCCCTCAAGTCCTGGATCCATTAGGTCCGTATTGTTGCTGTTCCAGCAAATTTTAACATTAGAAGAGGTTACCTGATCAAATATTTCTTTCATTACAGGTAGCTGTTGGGTTACTTTTCCATGAACTTCTACCCGCACCAACTGACCATAGTCTTTGGCATAATCACCTACCTCACTAAAGGATTTTGCAATTTGCGCAATGGTTTTCTCCCTGGATACTTCTTCTGGAAGTCGGTTGGGCTTTACTTTAATTCCCGTGGCACCAATGTCATGGCACAATTTGATGTATTCTTTGGTATCTCTAATATTTGCAGCCAACTCTGCAGGGTCCGCACTATGGTATTCATAATTGCTACCGTACCCAACACAGGTCACTGGACTGCCTTTAAACCTCTTTTTAACTTCTTTCCGTTCTTTTTTGCTAAGACTCGTTTCCACGCCATGGGCATGTTGTGTCCGAAGCTCTACCCCTTCATAGCCTGCTTTTTCACAGTTAGAGATAAGTTCTGGCAAAGCCCAGTCTTTTCCCCACAGGTAGGTCACCAAACCCAACTTCATGGAAGCTGCCCTAGGAATAGCTGGACTGGCCCATGTGGCCCCCATACTGCTTAGCGCTATCCCGGATAAAAGGCTTTTTTTAAGAAAATCTCTTCGATTATTTTGATCGTTATTCATTGTTTTGGGTTTACCATTTAATGTTGTCTATGGAAGTAATTCCATAAGCAGGGAAAGGATTCTTATCATTGAAAGGATACAATGCTTTTTGGTCTTCCACTGTAACTGCTTCTTCTTTTAAGCGGCCATCACTGTACATCACTTTTGAAAGATCCAGTTTTAAGGTTTTGGCTAGAAAAGGATAGACAGCTTGTCTTTTCTTTTCATCATAGCCATGATTGTCCTCAGGGATATGTTTGTTTTCAACCTTATCAGTTTGACCTTTTAGCCCATAAATGTATTGAAGGAATGGATATTCTACATTCGGTGTATTCTTGGTCCAGTCACCTCCTACTGAGGTCAATAAAAGTGGTTTTGGTGCAAATACCGCTGCAATCTCTACATTATTGGTTTGATAGTTTTTTGCTTTGTGTATAGGCATGCCACTCTCACACTCACATCCACCAAAAAAATGGGCCGAAACCATTACTACTGGTGCTGAAACATCAATTCTGTCATCCACTGCTGCCAGAAGAAACGATTGCGTTCCTCCACCCGATGCTCCGGTAACCGCTAATTTATCAGGGTCAGCACCCAAAGAAAGTATAAAGTCAACACTTCTGATACTGTTCCACAATTGTAATTTGAGTACATCTCCTTCTCTGTGTTCCCAGCCAATTTCTCCCATTTGGCCATAACCAACAGCGTCATATGCCCATACTATGGCACCCATTCTGGCCATAGAAGCAAATCTCTTTTGCGCATCAGGTCTGTATCTTCCTACATCGCCAGGCTTTGTCCAGTGGCCATGAGGGCTAATGATACCTGGTAGTTTACCCGGGTTTTCATTAGGCATGTACAAACTACCAGTTACAAATACTCCCGGCAAACTTTCGAAAGCAACATTTTGGACCACATAGCCATCAAACTTTCTAACCTCACCCATAATTGGTTTTAAAGGTGATTTTTTAGGCATTTTAACAAGGTCTGTACCCTTAAGGATTTGTTTTCTAATCGCCGCAGCTCTTTTGTCCCAGGCTTTTTCGGTGCTGTATTTTTCCTTTTCCATTTGAAGAAAGGAAGCTCCTTCTGCCTCTGTCCAATGATCGCCAACACAGAGCATGTCGGCGTCTGCGCTTTGTGCAGTCACTACCTTTGGAAAGGTGAAAACCATAATTAAAACTGCTGCTAAATACCAATTTGAATTCATAAGTAAGGTGTTTTTCATAAGAAAATAGTTAATTTTTTAACCACTGATCCCACCACTCAAAAGCCTCTTTTTGCATGGCTTGGTCAAACTTGTGTGGTCCTGGGTAATAGGAAGCTTTGTAATTTTCTTTCGCTCCTGCTTTATCAAAAACCGTTTCCAGAATTTTATCTGCTTTCTGCATTTCTGGAAGGGTGTACAATTGATCTTCACTATCATTAAGCACCAAAGTGGGCAATGGAACACGTAGACCCAAAATTTCAGGAAAATCCAATTCATTGGGTAGCCTTGGCACATAAGCCATCCAAGTGTGTGTATAGGCTCGATTTAATAAAAAATCTGTCCACGTACTCATAAAACCCACACAGACCGCACATTTGATCCTATGGTCTAATCCTCCCATCATGACGGTTCGCAAACCTCCACCAGAAAGGCCTCCACAGCCTACTCTGTCTGGGTCTACATCTTTTCTTGCAAGCAGAATTTCCAAGGCGATTTGGTCTTCTGCAAAAAACACCGCTGGCCAGCTTGTACCACCACAAAACAAGGATTTGGCCATCACATGTTCATGGTTGCCAGCCCATTTATTATAGGCCTCAATATTCTCGTTTTTCTCTGGATTTTCATCAGTCAATCCACCTCTACGGTTCTCAGGCACTTCCTCCAACAATACCCTGCGACTAGCAAAGGTGAAAGAATCCGGCACAATGACTACATATCCCCTTTTGGCCATTTCATTGGCCCAGGCTTTACCTTCATAGTAATGGTCCTGATGTTCCACCATGAGTGGATGCTGTTCTTTTCCCGTTCGGGTAATTTTTCTTACGCCAAAATATTTATTTCCTCCATGATCGTGAAAAGCCAAAATAGCAGGCAACTTACCTTTGGCGCCTTCTGGCTTAATAACCAATGCTTTGGTAGGATTGCCATAGGGCAATTGCCAACTGATATCTTCAAAATGCAAACCATCGTTTACATAAGTATCATGTACAGTCACTTCCGGTACAGGCCCTATATCAGGAATTCCAAGGCGTTCTTTAGCTGCCGCCATGGCCTCTTTTTTCCAGGAATCAAGCTCTTTGAATCGCTCGTTTCTGTAAGAAAGTGAGGGCAATTCTTTGCTTATCAATCCGTTTGCCCAGGGGCCATATGGACCGATGATACTAAGGTCGCTTTTGGTCATGACAAGGTCTTTTATAGCAGATGAAGAAGCGAAAGTTTGAGGGGATAAAACACCTCCTGCTAAACCAAAGCCTGCCAATCCAGCAGTTTTAATAAAGTCTCTCCTTTGCTTTTTCATCTGCTTTAACTTTTTTAGTAGCGATTTCTTATTTGGCTAATTCTAAAGCCTGTGTAGTAACATAGTATTTGGCCAACATATTTGGCACTTCCCATTCAGGCAATTTACCTTCTTTAAGATAGTTGATGTAGGTTTCAGTTACTTCTCTGAAATGATCTTCATGTCCATGTCGGTAAGCTTGTGGGATTACAACTCTCCATGAGTTTTTACCTTCTACTTTCACAACATCCAAATCTTTGAAGGTACCAGCAAGCACTTTTACTTGTTCGGTTACATTCGCTTCAAATTCAGCCAAATCCTGACCTTCAACGGGCTCTATGTATAGCTCAGGCTTGTATTTTTCCTCTGCATCCTGTCTGATAACCAAATTAGATTTGGTTCCTCTCATAATAGAGTAATGCGTATCAGCAGAACCTTCGGGGGCTTTATAATTCCAGATTACAGATACTTTCGCATGAACGCCATTAATCTTATAATTAATTTCGCCATTGCCATACACTTTCAATAAACCATCAGATACTACTGATTGAAGGTAATCAGGGAATTCTTCGATACCTGTAGAGCTAGTAAACTCTTCAAGGGTAAGATCAGTCGTCCATCTTTTGGCATTGATCATTTCGATGTCCGTTTTATAATTTATCACCTTGTCAGGAAAGCTTTCCCACTGAACCAAATCTACCAAGTGAGTAGTCACATCAACGATACCGTTACCTTGCTGATTGACATCATAAAACCATCCTGGCCTGATCAAAGGCTTTCCAGCAACTTGTTTGAAAAAATGGTGAATGCTCTCCTTTGTGATTGCAGGATTTTCAACTGTTCCATTCTCCATTTGTCCGAACACCTCTGGAATCAAAGAAAACTCTCTTTGAAGCATGGTAGAAATCTCAAATCGCTCAGTCATGATGTCAAATAAAAGGACATCATTTTTTCTGCCAATTCAAAGGCCTCCTTAAGTGTTTCAAAACCTGCTGCGTCTATTGCCATTGGCTTATCCGCCAACACATTTATTCCAGCTTCAATGGTGGCCTTAATATTTGCCGTTTTTTCTTTGTTGTTCCCAGCGGTAAGCATTACGTTGCCCTTCTTTTCACTTAGCATTTTCTGAAGGTAGTCATCTCCTTTGTATACCTCTAGTTCCCAACTTGTAGGATCCTCTTCACGGGTATTGTAGCTTTCAACGGATTTTAAATACGAAGGTAATTCCGGTCCATCAGGTGCATAAACAAAAATCTTAGGGTCCACTTGATCATACATGGACTTCACCACAAGGTGTGCATGGAAATGTCCTGGATCAAGGGTAATTAGTTTAATTTCGTCTTTCCCACCAGTGAAGGTATTAGTTACTTCTTCTTCCACATTTTTTTCGTTGGAACATGATACTGATAAAAGCAAAATTGAGGCAGCAAAAGGTGACCAAAATTTACTATTGAATCTCATAATATTTGGTTTTGGTAATTAATTAGAATTAGGTAATCTATTTTGATGCAAGAAGATCCAATTATTGTTCAAATAAAAGAACAGCAAGAAAAACCATCAAGGGATTAAATATAAAGAATATAAAAGGAGAATAAAACAATTATTAGCGTGACCGATTGCATTTAATGCATAAGAACTAATAATTCGTTATAAATGGTATTGAATGGTAACCATAAAAACAATCATTTTGGCAATTAAGGTTGAAAAATAACCGGGATTTTTCATCTCTGGTAATTGCCATAAAAATTAAAGGTCCTTCTAATAACGCATTTGTTTGTAAGTTTAGCGAAATCACCCAAATTTAAAACTCAATATGCCTATAGGACAATACAGGAAATAGTGAAATTTATTATTGAAAAAAATGAGGAATCCTTAAAATCCATCTCCACCTAATTCTTTGTTGATTGATAACTATTTGCTAAATGTCCAAATCAAACTTTAGTAGCCATTCCAACCAGCTTAGTTACGGACCCGTTGAATGAAAATGAGGCTATGTCATTGCTTCTTTAGCTAAAACACTTAAAAATCTTGACTTCAGTTATCTAAAAACGTTACTTATTTATACTTTCGAATTCAAGTAAAAATGAGCAGGTAGATTTTCTTTAATAGTGGTACAGAATTTGATGAAAGTTTCGCTATAAAACACAGCATAGGCATTTTACAGTGGGTTGTGAAGCGAATTGCAACTTTTGAAAAAAATAAATACTTTGACACTATATTTCGTTAGTATTTATGACATTGTAATACCATTTCAGAACATGGATAAAAATGACTTGAGATTTTCTGATATCGAAGGTCTTTAACAAATACAAAATGAAACCATTACATCATTTATTAACCCTCTTCAATTACCACTACCCGTAGACTTTAAATATCATAATTAGAAAGATTGCTTGCTAAATCACAAGCGAAAAATATTTTTAAACCACATTAATTATACTAATTGTAAGTAAAGCATGAAACTATTAAATAGACAAAATATCCCAACAACTGATCCTCGTCCATTGAGAGTTATCCAATTTGGAACAGGGAATTTTTTAAGAGGATTTGCTGATTGGATGATAGATGTCCTTAACGAAAAAACATCATTTAATGGCGACATTCAGATGGTACAAGTACATAGTCGTAAGCCAGCGCAAGGAATAAATGATCAGGAAGGCTTGTATCATATTTTGACCAGGGGTATAAGTAAAGGTAAAACGATAGAAGAAAACAGACTTATACAATCAGTTAGAGGTGCTGTGAATCCTTTTATAGATTACGGGACTTATTTAGACCTTGCAAAATCACCAGATTTAAGGTTTGTCATTTCCAATACTACCGAAGCGGGAATATATTTTGATGAAAACGACAAAGATTGGGCGACAACACCTGAATCCTTCCCAGGGAAATTAACGGCATTACTCTATAAGCGCTTCAAGCATTTCAAAGGTGATCCGCAAAAAGGCATGGTAATGATTCCTTGTGAGTTGGTAGACAATAATGGAAAAAAACTAAAGGAAAACATCCTTAGATACATCAACTTATGGGAACTACCAGGGTCATTTGAAGATTGGATCGTCAAACACAATACATTCTGCAATACTCTTGTAGACAGAATTGTTCCAGGATATCCATTGGGAAATGGCAACGATATTCAGACTCAAATCGGATTTAAAGATGAACAAATGGTGATGGCTGAGCCTTTTCACTTTTGGGCAATAGAAGGTCCGGAATGGTTGAAAACCGAATTACCTCTTGACAGCGCGGGTTTTAATGTCCTTTTTGTAAAAAATATTGCTCCTTTTAGAACCAGGAAAGTACGTATCCTAAATGGTGCCCATACTTGTCTTGTGCCCGTAGCTTACCTTAAAGGAATCAGGCTAGTGAAAGATGCCATGGAGAATGAGACCACCAGCGATTATCTTCAAAAGGTTATCTTTGAGGAAATAATCCCAGCAATGGACCAACCTGCTGAAACCCTCACTCCTTTTGCGGAAGATGTTCTTGACCGTTTCAGAAACCCATTTATCAAGCACAAGCTAAGTGACATTGCACTAAACTCTATTTCCAAATGGAAAGTCAGGGTATTGCCTTCCTTGCTAGACTTTATCAACAAAAAAGATAAAATCCCTACGGGTATGGTTCAAGCTTTTGCAGCTATGATCGTTTACTACAGAGGTCACTACAATGGTGAAATTACACCTATTAAAGACAAACCTGAAATAGTTAAATATTTTGATCAGGTTTGGAAGATTAAAACGCCTGAAGTAGTTGTAGAAAGTGTTTTGGCAAAAGTAGAATATTGGGATCAAGACCTCAACTTAGTCTACGGACTTAGTGAAGCATTGATAAAAGAAGTAAAGGTACTTTTGGCGCAAGAAAAAGTAGCTTAGAAATTCCTATCAAATAAAACCCATAAAAAAAGCGGCTTAGAATTCTAAGCCGCTTTTTTTGAACCTGATCAATATTGGTCTTTAGATATATTGATTCAGAATATTTTCGTACATCTCTTGCTTCCCACTGATCATTTTTGGGTCGCCAATTACCAATGCATGATTTCTCAAAGCCTCCAGGTCTAGTTTGCCTGTTTCAAATTCTTTTCCTTTTCCTCCATCAAAAGAACTGTAACGTTGCTTTCTCAGGGATTGGTAATCTGATTTTTCCATGATATCACTTGCGATAAGTAAACTTCTGGCAAATGCATCCATACTACCTACATGTGCATGGAAAAGATCATTCAGGTCTGTTGAGTTTCTTCGGATTTTAGCATCAAAATTAACTCCCCCAGAAGTAAATCCAGGTCCTTGCAACAATACTAACATCGCTTCGGTGAGTTCCTGTAAGTTAATCGCAAACTGATCTGTATCCCAGCCATTCTGGTAATCACCCCTATTGGCATCTATACTGCCAAGAAGTCCTGCATCCATTGCTACTTGCAATTCATGCTGAAAAGTATGTCCTGCAAGTGTTGCATGATTTACTTCCAAATTTAGTTTAAAGTCCTTGTCCAATCCAAAATGCCTAAGGAAACCAATAACAGTGGCTGCATCATAGTCATACTGGTGTTTGGTTGGCTCCATTGGTTTGGGCTCAATCAAGAAAGTACCTTTAAAGCCTTGTTTTCTACCATAATCCCTGGCCATGGTTAAGAACTGAGCCAAATGCTCTGTCTCGCGCTTCATGTCTGTGTTCAGCAAAGACATATAACCTTCTCTACCTCCCCAGAACACATAGTTTTCACCACCAAGGGTAATCGTAGCATCTATGGCATTTTTCACTTGAGTAGCTGCTCTACTTACCACATCGAAATCTGGATTGGTAGCTGCTCCATTCATATATCTTGGATGGCTAAAAACATTAGCAGTTCCCCAAAGTAATTTTATCCCTGTTTCCTCTTGTTTTTGTTTCGCATAATCAACGATGGCTCCCATATGCTTCTCATAGGTAGCAATGCTGTCCCCTTCATCGATAAGGTCAATGTCATGAAAACAATAAAATGGGGCACCTATCTTGTGAATGAACTCAAATGCTGCGTCCATTTTATCTTTAGCCCTCTGAATCGGGTCATTAGATTTATCCCATTTGTGAACGATTGTTCCTGGTCCGAATGGGTCATTTCCTGTAGCACAGAATGAATGCCAATAAGCAATTGCAAACCGGAAATGCTCTTTCATCGATTTACCTCCAATAACACGGTTTTCATCGTAATATTTGAAAGCCAATGGATTTTTAGAATCCTTTCCTTCAAACTTAATTTTATCAATTTCAGGAAAAAACAAATCTGACATAATTGTATTTTTGTTAGGTTTTAGATACGTATTGTAAATTATTTTATCTGGTTTAAGCAATCCTCCCACTGTGAATAAACGGCTCCATATGCTTCCTTCTTATGCGCATCGGGCTCGAAATCCTGGATTTTAACCAATCCCTGAAATGCTTCCTCAGCATTGGAATAAATGCCAGCTCCTATTCCTGCCCCTCTTGCAGCCCCTTGAGCACCATCAGTGTCATAAAGTTCAAGAGAAACATTGTTCATATTGACAAAAGCTTCTCTGAAAATCGGACTTAAAAACATGTTGGCCTTACCCGCTTTCACTGTTTTCAAGTTGAGCCCCATGCTTTTCATGATGTTAAATCCATAGGTCAAAGCCGAAACTATTCCCTCTTGTCCCGCACGGAAAACATGTCTCTTGTCATGCTTCAAAAGGTTTAACTTTGAAAGATGTGCACCAACTTGCTTATTTTCCAAAATTCTTTCTGCCCCATTTCCAAAGGGTAAAAAGCTTAAGCCCTCGGAACCTATTGGTACTTCTGCCGCCAGGTGATTCATCTCTTCATAATCCAGCGATTGACCACCGAAGGACCGTTTAAGCCAACTATTTAATATTCCAGTTCCATTGATACAAAGTAAAACACCATATCTTGGGTCATTTTTTTGGTGATTGACATGTACAAAAGTATTGACTCTAGACAAAGGATCAAACACAGGTTTGCTACTAACGCCAAAGACCGTTCCCGAAGTTCCAGCCGTAGTGGCTAATTCTCCTTCCTGAAGGACATTAAGCGAAAAGGCATTATTAGGTTGATCACCGGCTCTGTAAGTCACAGGCACTCCTGCATCCAGACCTAAATCTTGTGCGACTTCTGGTAATAATCTACCTTGAACCCCAAAAGACGAAACTGCCTTAGGTAACAAATCTGCATCAATTCCATAATGATACAACAGCCTATCTGCAATTCTATTTTCCGGAAAATCCCAGAAGACTCCTTCTGACAAACCGGATTCTGTGGTAAGAATTTCCCCTGTAAGCTTCATGGCTATAAAATCACCCGGAAGCATTATTTTATAGATCTGATCATACTTCTCAGGCTCATTCTCCTTTACCCATTTGAGTTTTGATGCTGTAAAATTCCCTGGAGAATTGAGCAGGTGACCAAGGCAGTATTCACTTCCCAAATTTGAAAAGGCTTTATTGCCGATTTCCACTGCCCTACTGTCACACCAAATGATAGCAGGACGGATGACTTCTCTATTTTTGTCCACCATCACCAAACCATGCATTTGGTACGATATCCCAATGCCTTTGATTTCTCCGGCTTTTACATTGGCCTTAGCAAGTATATTTTTTGTTGTTTCTTTAATGTATTTCCACCACAATTCAGGATCCTGTTCCGCCCAATCTTTTTGAGGGGAATCAATACTCATTTCTACTTCAGGTAGCCCTTTTGCTGCCACTACTTTACCTGAATCTGCATCCAGAAGAGTAGCTTTTACAGAAGAACTGCCAATATCATATCCTATAAGGAGTTGTCTCATTTTACGAACGGAAATTAAAATTTACCAAAATACGATGTAAAGGGCTGCGATGATACCGGATATCAATATTGCACCTATTTTAAATTGAGTGCTTGTTCTAAAAAGATCCTTTGTTATCTCAATTCCTTTAGGATGATCATTTCCTTTGCCTTCAAATAAACTGATGGCAATAATAAGTCCTGAAAGGATTAAGAAAACCAAACCCATCCGATCTATAAAAGGCAAGGCTGGCATCAAAAATTTGAAAGCTGCTGACAAAGGAATGGTCAGTGCGGCGGCTGTTAATGCTGCATTTGAAGTCGTTTTCTTCCAAAAGAAACCAAACATAAAAATCGCAAATACACCTGGAGACACAAAACCTGTATACTCCTGTATGTACTGAAATGCCTGGTCTAACTCTCTTAATGCCGGAGCGACGATAGCCGCAACTATAAAAGCAACAATGGCTGTAATTCTACCAACTCTTACCTGTTTCCTTTCGGAAGCATTTTCTTCAAAGAAATTTTTATAAATATCCAGCGTAAAAATAGTTGCCGTACTATTGGCCATGGAGGCCAAAGAAGAAACTATAGCTGCTGTCAAAGCGGCAAAGGCGAGTCCTTTTAAGCCTGAAGGAAGTAACTGTAGTAATGTAGGATAAGCTCTGTCTGACTTGATAATACCACTCACAGGATCTGTCATGGAATCAGCAAATGCCGGATCCATACCTTGATTAACAATCACAAAAGCGGCAATACCCGGTATCACTACTATAAGTGGCATTAATAATTTAAGAAACCCCGCAAAGAGCATCCCTTTCTGAGCTTCATTAAGTGATTTCGCTGCCAGGGCTCTTTGGGTGATGTATTGGTTAAAACCCCAATAACTAAGATTAATCACCCACATACCCCCAATCAGAACAGAAAGTCCAGGTAAATCCATATAGGCATCCCGTTCTCCTCCTGCACCATCAGGAATCATCATTTCTCCTTCATTAATAATCATATTGAAGTGAGTTGGCGCTTCTTTTATTAGTGTTGTAATGCCTAGAAACACATCTCCTGAACCTACCATTGATAAAGCCAGGTAAGTAGTGGCCAGTCCACCTAATATTAAAAAGAATACTTGAACAACATCTGTCCAGGCCACGGCTTTTAGCCCACCATAAATTGAATACAACATTGCAAACACTGCTAACCCTGCAATACCATACATCATGGGAACTCCCAATATGGTTTCAAGACTTAGTGCTCCCAAATAAAGCACCGAAGTAAGGTTTACAAACACATATACCAGTAGCCAGAATACAGCCATTACCGTCCTAACCCTGCTATCATACCTTTTGAGCAAAAATTGAGGCATGGTGCTAATTCCTTCTTTGAGGTATATGGGGAGGAAAAATATAGCGACAACTATTAAGGTAGCGGCGGCCATCCATTCGTAGGTAGAAATGGCCAAGCCAAGCGCAAACCCTGATCCAGACATCCCTATAAATTGTTCTGCTGAAATGTTTGAGGCTATCAATGAGGCCCCAACTGCCCACCAAGGCAAAGCCTTACTTGCCAGGAAATAATCATTGGAATCTTTTACATGGCCTTCTTTTTCTCTTGATACAAAATATCCCATCAAGATGATGAGAATACAATAACCAACGAATATGGCCAGGTCTAATGAGGTGAAATTCATGAATTTTGGATTAATGGGTTTTTGGTTTTCTCAGTTCAATTGCATATTAAGAATCAAAAATTAAGATGCAATATAATCATTAATGGTTTTGATAAAATAAAATATCTTAGAAAGGTAGCCCAATGGTTTTTGTTTATTGGGTGTGGTACTGAAATCGAATTGACAAATGGCTTTTCTATTTCAGCTGACACGAATCAATCGTACGCCCTGCATTGACTTGATACTTAATTAAGAAACACTAACTTTATATCAATTAATTCACTTACAAATCCACTTAGATCACGACCATTAAAAGACTTAAAATGAAAAATCTTTCGAGTTTTGTTCCGCTAATTTGTCTTTGCTTTCTTTGCTTTGCTTTTGTTGGATGCCAGTCCAAAGAAAAGGACACAAAACAGTCAGATAATATCACTAAGCCTACACCAAAAGTAGACATTGCCGATATAGAGGATGGCATCAAGGCTTTTATTACAAACAAAGCAGCGGAAAATGACGGTTATTTTCTCGTTAAAGATGACAATAAATTATTAAGGTTACATCTGGTGAGAGTTCATACGGAATACCTGTCAAACTTAGGCCCAAACAGTCATTTTGCTTGTGTTGACCTTGCGGATACCAGTGGAGACGTATATGATGTGGATTTTTTCATGGAAGGGAAACCTGGCGAAATGGAGGTCACCGAAACTACAGTCCACAAACTAAATGGTAAACCTTTTTATTCCTGGAAGCAAAAACCTGACAAAACCTGGTATCGCCTTCCAGTAGCAGAGGCCAGTAACAAATTACTGGGAGTAATAGAAGGTGAAGATCAATTTCAATTCAACTACGAAGTAATTTTACCTACTATAGAAGGTACGGCTAAAATGTGGATTCCTGTAGCCGTCACTGATCATTTTCAGGAAATAGAACTCATAAAGCAAGAAGTCCCCGGCAAACACGAGATTATCAAAGATGACGTGAATAAGAATGACATTCTCTTCCTTGACCTCAGCTCGGAAGAGAGTGGTAAGCCGGTAACATTGGTTTACAATGTAAAAAGGAAAGAAAAAGGACCTTATGAAGACAGCAGTGAAATAGCACCTCGCTATTTGGAATCGAGTGCATTAATGCCTGTAGGAAGGAGATTTAGGGAATTGGCTTTGGAGGCAATTGGAGAAAAAAGAAAGACAGTCATCTTATGCAAGCCAGGGCTATATACGACTATATCATAGACAATATGAAGTATATGAAGTACGGTGACTATGGCAAAGGGGATTCGATCTATGCCTGCGATACCAAAACGGGGAACTGCACAGAGTTTCATTCCTTATTTATTTCTATGGCAAGGTCAGTCGGCATTCCTGCAAGGTTTTCTATAGGCGCCGCAATTCCCTCTGACAGGGATGAAGGCGGTATTGATGGTTATCATTGCTGGGCTGAATTTTATGCAGATGGGAAATGGTGGCCAGTAGACATAAGTGAAGGCAATAAATACACAGCACTTTCAACCTATTATTTTGGCCGCCACCCTGCGAATAGGATAGAGTTTAGCAGAGGCAGAGACCTCATCTTGAGCCCTGGACCCGAAGCAGGCCCTGTAAACTTCATGGCCTATCCAGTGTTAGAGATTAATGGGAAATCAGCAGTGGCTAAAACAACATTTTCCTTCACGAGAGCAAAATTAAGTCATTAAAAAAAGCGCTTAATAGCGCTTTTTAATTGACTTAATTTATTCCTCTTTTGGGTGCTCATCACTATCTGAAGGATGTTCGTCATCCGCTGTAGGATGCTCCTCTTCAGCCGCAGGATGTTCTTCTGTCTGTTCAGTACTTTCACTCTTTTTGTTTCCACAAGAAGTGACCGTGAACGAAAAGAAAAAGCCCATCAATAGAGCCAGTATAGCATATGACCTTAATTTTTTTACAATTTTCATATTTTTACAATTTCTGATTCTATTAAATATACATCATTTTTAAAAGATTTAAAAACAATAGATTATTTATCAGCTGTTTACGAAATAATCTATTAATAAATCTTTCCTTGACCAAGGAAAAAAATAAATCAATAATTGCCATTTCTGGCAGTCTTTTTGACACCCTGTAACCAAAACAACTTAACGATTATGGATAAATTAGCCTACAAGAAAAAAGTGATGGAAGAAGCCATTAACCATCAGGAAAGCATCGTGGCAGACTTTAGACAAAGGATAAACGAAATAAGAGCGGCTGACCAACAACCTCAAGATGAACCCCAGGAATACGACCAACAAGGACAAGAAAACGAAAGTGCTAATGTCATCAATCGTATTTCAAGAGAGTTAAATTTTGTTATTGAAGAATTGGACTTTTTAAAGCAAATGAAAACTTCAGCAAATCTTTTCGATGAAGTAACGCTTGGTGCAGTAGTAAAGACGGATAAAATGACTTTTTTTCCTAGTGTAAGTTTAGAGCAATTTGAAGTAGATGGACACACCTTATTTGGTATATCTCGTGAAGCCCCGATTTACAATGAAATGAAAGGCAAAAAGAAAGGCGATGCCTTCAGTCTGAAGGGGCAAAACTATAAAATTATTGATGTTTACTAAACTGGGTAAGTCATGTTTCAATTTGATCCCTTTTTCTCATCTAATAAGTCTAGCTTAAAAACGTAGCCAGGGTTAAATCCCTCTGGCTATGTTTATTAGGATCAGTTCATTTGATTTCTGGCGTAATACTAGAAGCCAATAGAATGGTTTAAAATCAAAACAAGGTTGAACACTATAAATTTAAGTACCAACCAAATTTAAACCAACTCCTATGTCTAAGATCAGGATCAAAAAACCGATCCGTTCTATAGTCGATTCCTGCCTGAAATTTTTGATTCCCTTTCGACAGGTGACCTAGAGAAGCCACTAACCGATTTTCAATACCGCTTTCCCTCGCCTGATAGCTATAGAGTACTTCATCGCTAAAAACCAAATAAAACTCTCCCGGATCTAGGCTTTTTCCTTCAATTGGAAGTTCAAAAGACATCCTGTACCTAAGCCTATAACTGTTTTTCTCAAAGGCCGAATAGGTCTGATCTGTTCTAATTCTATGACCAATCTTATAATTCCCAGGTAACTGAAGAATGGATATTTGCTGAATTGTCCTGTGGCTATTCTCTCCACGACTATCGACTCGGTATTGATAACCGCCCGCGATATCAATAAAAGGGTTGATTTTGGTACCTAAAAAACCTTGAAAATCAGTAAGATTGTGAAAGTACCCAACATCGACGTCCTTTCCTTCAAACTTTTCGGCCATGCCGTGTTGACTCTCTATTTTACCTATAACCTTGAGTTTTTCTGTTGCTTTAAACCCAACCTGAAATTCCGGGAAAAACCCAAATAGCCGTACTGTACCTTGGGCCATCAACTGAGCAGGAAGAGATAAAAGAAAGATTAATAATAGTTTCCGCATTAATAAAATAGATTATTTGAAGGTGACAATAAAATTTCTCTTTTCATCAGGATATGCCCATCCTTATCAAATAATCCTTCCCATAGTTTTTTCGTATTCGGCGATTGACCATAAAATTCCACTTCATATTTTACCACAATCTGATTCAAGAAATCAGTCTGTACCCAATTTTGGAGGTCTTCTTTGCTTCCTGTATATTGAATTTGAATTTTCTCTATTCGTGATTTAATAAATAAATCATCCATATAATCCGAAATATTATCCCTTACCGAATGAGGTAATTTTCTCCAGTGATCAATAACTTCTATGTCTTCAATAAAGCCAATTTCACTAAATTCAACACTGAATTTTTTGCCTTTTCGGATAAATTTGGCCTCATAGCTGTGACTGTCCGCACTTCTCTCAAAATACCACTTTAATTTTTTTTATGGTCAAAAACATCCTCTAACCATTTTACGGCTATTTCAGGAACATCCTTACTCATTACTCTAGACTCCTTTTCAATCTTCACCTGAGCATAAGTCCAATGAGAGAAAAAACAAAAGAGGAAAACAATGCAATATTTTTTTACCATTTTTTCGGGATTCATACAATTCTAATTCTCTCGAGGCTTTTTACTTTAGGTATTACGCTACTATTAGGAAATCAACCCATTGATAATTGATACTTCTTGAATGAAAACTGAAATTTTTCATTAAATAGAATTGCCTGATCTGTTGTTTCTCACCAACAAACCAGGCATAAAATTTTCATTACGTAAATTAAAGGGAATATATTCAGTCCAGCAACTCTGAGCCGTTTAAGATTTCAATGAGGTGCGGATGGCTTCAGTCTTTAACCGGAATAAAGCAAAACAGACAATTCTGATCAAAATTCATCTGATGCTGGGACTAACTGTGCACTCAGATCGGGGGTTTCCATGTTCTTGTCAAAAGGAAACATGGGCCTCTTTATACGTTTAAACTCCAGCCGTTCCAGGTCTTGATCCACTCCCCCAGGAGTGAGAGCCATTATCCAATCTGCTCTCATGTCATAGAGTTCGGGTACGAGGTATCCAATTTTAACCACCACAATATCTGTTTCTCTAGGTATTAAACCAAGATTGGTAAAATCACTTTCTCTATGATAAGGTTTCCTCTTTTTTGTGACAATAACATGTACGCTCCCGACCTTAACAACGACCTCTATTTCAGCATTTTTATCTCCTTTTTCTATTGCCTCTACAGTCCCAGATAATAGTATTGGAGGTGAAAACCGGTCATCAACTGCTGCTCCTGCTTTTGCAGAAACCTTGCCACCTACGCCTACTTCCATAGCAGCATCTACCAATTCAGGGCCTGGAATGGAAGCGTATATTAGCGAAGGACCCGACTCAGACTTAAATTCCGGTCGATCTAGTATTTCTTTCAGCGTCCAGGTAACATCACCGGCTCCACCAGCTGTAGGATTGTCTCCCATATCACTGATCATAAAGGGTTTTACTTCACTGTCTATGGCCATATCCAGGCTCTCTTTCAAACTGGCCGTTGGGGCGATAAAATCAAATTCATTTCGCTTTTCCCAGAAACTGCTGGCTAGTTTTTCTGCTGTCTGGGTAACTTTTTCTTTGGAATCTCCTGTCACCATCACTACTGCATGGTTGCGTGGCTCATCTGCCCAGGCATACCCTACCCAAATGGCCGCGTCGATTATCCCGTCTTGTTGTGTTAACGGATTTATTTCTGCGTAAAGGCTCTTTCCAGGTTCTACACGTGTACTTGTTTTTTCTCCAGGAAGCAAAATAGGAACAGGTACCCATGCTTTGTAAGCTGGCTTTCCTTTCCCTGATTCTAAGCGGTCCAAAAGGTTATCTACTGCACGCTTTTTGGATTCAAGTGCATCTTCATGAGGGGCCATCCGGTAACAAGTTATTAAATCCGTATTCCCCGCGAGCCTCCATGAAACATTGCCATGTAAATCCATGGAAGTAGAAATAAGGGTTTCTTTGCCAATCACTTCCCTTATTCTTTCAATGAAATCGCCCTCGGGATCATCTAAACCTATAACACTCATGGCGCCATGAATATCAAAAAACAAGCCATCATAAGGCAAGTTTTCTTTTAACCTATCGAGGGTTTCACCTACAAGTGATTCGTAAGCCTCTCGGGAAACAATCCCTCCAGGAATTGCATGACCTCTCAAAGTTGGAAACCACTCAGCCCTTGCCCTATTGGCAGAATCTTTGTCCATAAATGGGTAATAATTAAAAATTTCCTCACCTCGGCGGGCATGGAAGGCATCTTTTTCTGAAACTGCTGGTGAAAAAGTACTTGATTCTATGGCAAGTCCAGCAATAGCTACTCGCGGTAATTGTCTATTTTCATTTTTAATTTCTCCAGAATTGTTTCCGCAGCTACTTAAGAACAATGAGGCATTTATTAGCCATATCAGGGAATAGAATGAAATTTTTCTTAGCATAGTAGTATTATTTAATGATAAAAAAGAACTGATTTTGAATCTATCGCCTATTGTCATTCAAAATAAGTTATTTTTCAACATATAATCTATATAAGTAGTATAAATTATAATTTTATGCTTTTACCTCTTAAATGTAAACCTAGGATCAATCCGAATAGGTTTGTATCAGGGGCTTTAACAGTAAAAATACGACCTTAAAAAGCCCAAGACCTGTAACCATGAACTTCATTACATGATTTTCGGGTAATTCGTGAATAAACAACTCAATTATTTAACCTTTAAATAATTGCGAACCTTCGATACTGTTTGACTTTTAATGGTTTATTTTAGTATCTTACCCTTTTAATCATAAATATTATTTTATGACTACAACCGACAGGGAATCTCCTATTTTTACTGCCTGGAATAAAGCGTTAAACCAGTTTTCGAACCAGAAAAAAATTCCTGGACTTGTTCTTAGCATTTATAAAGAAAATTCAGAGCCATTGCTTTGGTCGGGTACTACTGGGGACGTATCCTTGGATCAGCCCTATTATATTACTGAGTTAGGAAACCTCCATCTGTTGGCAATTGTGCTGAAATTAAAAGTCAGGGGCTTATTAAAAATGGATCAGCCCATTACAGACTTTCTTATCGAAAAAGATTACGAAGGATTAATTAACATTCGGGGAAAGGACTATACCCCTGAGATCACCATTTCTCATTTACTCTCGCAGAATTCCGGTATCCCTGATTTTTTAAATTATTCCAAAGACAAGGAGAATCCATTGAAAGAAGACCTCATCTCTGGAGTAGACCAAGCATGGAATTATGCTGAAGTCCTCAAAAGAACAAAAAGTCAAAAACCTGATTTCCAACCAGGACAATCAAAAAAAAGAGTATATTCTTCTACCAATGACCAGCTTCTTGGTAAGGTCATTGAAAGTATTAATGGTGAGCCTTTGGAAAAGACCTTAAATGATTTTCATTTCAGAAGACTTTCTATGAACCAAACCTATGTTTATAAAGACCCAAATGATAGAACTCCCTCACTTTTTTCTTATAAGAACAACCCTTTGAATTCACCTCTGGCCATGGTTTCTTTTGGTGCTTCTGGAGGCATCGTAAGTACAGCCAAGGACTGTCTATCCTTTGTTAAAGCTTTTTTTCATGGCCATCTTTTCCCTCTCTCCGAGCTGGAAAACATAAAGCAATGGCTTCCTATTAAACAAGGTTTGAGTCAAGGCAAAGGACTTCTTCGCTATCAAAAGCCAGGCATCTTACTTACAGCTACCAAAGGTCCTGAAATCATTGGGAATTCAGGTTTTACCTCTGGTGCATTTAGTTTTTACCTACCTGAATTCCAAACCTTCATGACAGGGACTACCAACCAACACGATGACCCTCTACTCCCTTACAAACTAGCCTCCAATATGTTAAAGCATTTTTAAATAAACATTCCTATCGACTCCTGAGCCAATCGGGCTTGGTAGTCTTAATGTTTGCCTGCAATTGGTTAAGTAGATTGTACAAGCCAAAATAGGTTCGGTTGATATACAACCCATGTCGTGATCCCCTGGCCTGCTTTGATTTTCTAAACATCTTGTCATTTGAAATCTTATCTCCCAAGGCAAAAATCATCTGAAAATAATCATCATCTGCAAAGTCAAATGTTTCTACATGAAATGGTTTTCCAAGCAATGATATCATTTCCTTGAAGGTATTTTTGAAGTAGCTTTTTTCAGTTGGAGAATCCCTGTCAGATATAAATTCCAAATCATAAAAGATCTGATCCAATTCTTCTTCTTGGATCAACAAATCCTTTTTAATCAATGAAAAATATCCTGAATAGAAATCTTCAGGAATTACTTTCACACAACCAAAATCGATCACTGCCAATTCGTTTTCTCCTTGAATAATGAAATTTCCAGGATGAGGATCCGCATGTACTTGTTTTAGGCTATGGACCTGGTGGTCATAAAAATCCCACAATGTTTGTCCAACCCTATCTCTAGCCTCCTGAGTCGGATTTGTTTCAAGCCATTCTTTTAGATGCTTCCCTTCCATCCAGTCCATCGTAATCACTCTAGCACTACTCATCTCTTCATAGTACTTTGGAAAATTTAAACCTTCAATATGGCCACATGCTTCTGATATTTCTTTGCTCCTTATGACCTCCAACTGATAATCTGTCTCCTCAAGTAATTTCCCCTCCACTTCATCCATATAATTGTCCAACTCACGTTCATTCATATTCAATAATCGGAGTGCGAATGGCTTTACCAATTTCAAATCTGACCTCACACTAGACGCTACTCCTGGATATTGAATTTTAACTGCAAATACCTTGTCTCCTTTTGTGGCTTTATGTACCTGACCTATCGAAGCAGCATTTACAGCCGAAGTTGTAAATGTATCGAATAAGCTTTCAGGACCTTGTTTAAAGTATTGATTGAAAGTTTTTACTACTAAAGGGTAAGATAAAGGTGGCGCGCTGTACTGTGCCATGGTAAATTTATCCTGGTAAGCTCTGGGAAGCATGTTTTTATCCATTGCCATCATCTGGGCTACCTTTAGCGCACTGCCTTTAAGCTCACTTAACGAGTCATAAATGTCTGTAGCATTGTTTCTATGAAGTTCATCTTTATTCATTGAAGGATTAACCACTTTTTTGGCGTAGTGCTTCATGTAATTCCCCCCGACCTTGGCTCCTGTACTGATAAACTTGGCTGCTCTCTGCACTTTCGTGACAGGTATGCTCTGCTGCTCATTTAATTTCTCTGTCATCGTCTATTTGGATTGGAATAAGAATTTAGCGAAATCAACAAAACTGTCCACAGCTGATTTCCCCATTAAATCAAAAGCCAAATTGACTGACTTTTCTATGGCCGCATCTGTTTTTTCGAACCCTGGAGAATCATCTTTTAACCAAAATCGAAATACAAACATAACTTGTAACCACATGGCCTCATGATATTTGTCTGTCAAATAGGGCCTTTCAGCAATTTCTTCAGTTTCCTTGCCTTCATTTACGATACTATTGGCAAAATCCTTAAATTTTAATTTGAATCCCTTTAATTCTGAAGGGAAGCTACGGTCCTTCAAGGGTACATCGCCGTAAACTGCAAGTAAATAAGACCTTCGTTCTTTTAGTTCTTCAATCCAGGTAAATAAAAAACCCAGTAGTTTTTCCCTTGAAGTATAGGTCTTGTAAACTTCCTGACTCTCCAAAGAATGAACGGTATTGTCAAATATTAACTCCCATACTGCTTTTTTTACAGCATCAAAAGAGGTGAAATACTCGTAAAAAGTAGCCTCTTTCATTTTTAAGTCTTTGGCAAACTTAAAAACAGACGCTGGCTCGTGCCCAGTCTCTAAAACATGATTGATATACCCTTCAATAATTTTACTATCGTCAGTTTGCTGATTTTTAGTTTTTTCTGTCATTTTCAAATACTGATTTAGTCTCCCCCTATTAACAAGATAAGTGCCCTTGTGGTTTGTTAATTGTTGTGAAATTTTCTAATTAAAAATTATATCCTCTTAGATAATAAGTAAATTCACGAGGGTTGAATAAAAATTTAAACATCTATTTTTATTTTTTCGTTATTTATAAAAAGTTTAACCATACCATTCCAATGTTAAAGGCCAAAAACACCCTTTTATCAGTACTTCTCATAGTTTTTTTTAGCACTACTTCATGCGAAAGAAATACAGATGAATCACCTCAGGATCCTAATCTTGTTAAAAATGCCATTTTAGAAAGCATGCAAGAATGGTATTACTGGAACGACAAATTACCTAGTGTTGTGAACGTCAATAGTTATGGGAGTAATGATGAATTACTGTATAACCTAATGTACGTTGAATTGGACAGGTGGTCTTACCTTACTACAAAGGAAGATTTTGATGATGCGTTTACAGGACAAAATATAGGACATGGATTTGGCTTTGGGTTAAATGAAGACGATGAATTATTTGTGTCTTTTGTATACGATGATTCGCCCGCCGGAAAAGACGGATGGCAAAGAGGTTGGCAGATTATTGAAGTAAATGGCAAGCCAATAGCTACTTATAGAGTAGATGGTGGTTATAATTTTAATCTGGGAGAAAATGTGCCTGGCATTTCCAATACTTTCACCTTCAAACTACCCGATGGAAGTACCACTTCCAGAACCAACATCAAGAGTGATTATCAGGCCAACTCTGTTCTACATAAGGAAATTATTGAAGAAGGGAATAAAAAAATCGGCTATTGGGTTTACAATAGTTTTAAAGCAACGGCTAATTTAACGCCTACCAAAAGTTTGGAAGTAGAAGAAACATTAAATTATTTTGAATCAGAAAACATCAATGAATTAATCCTTGATCTAAGGTACAATGGAGGAGGTTCGGTAGATGTGGCAGAGCAAATAATGAATGCTTTAGTACCAGCTGAAGCCAATGGTAAATTAATGTATACCAATGCATTTAATACCGACAAGGACGAACTTAATGAGGCTTCTAATTTCGAAAAGCTCAATAATATTGATTTAACAAAATTGGTAGTACTTACCTCAAGAGGGTCGGCCTCTTCAAGTGAACTGGTAATAAATTGCCTAAGACCTTATATGGAGGTGATATTAATTGGTGAAACCACCTACGGTAAACCTGTAGGGTCTTTCCCATTGTCTTCATTTAATCAGACATTGGATCAAAATAATGTGGAATTGGTTCCCATTACCTTTGCCATCGCAAATGCTTCCGGTGAGGCTGAATATTATGATGGTTTCCCTGTGGATATTGAAGCTTCAGATGACCCTTCTGTCAATTGGGGTGACCTTGAAGATGATAAATTGTCCAGTGCCATATCCTATATCCTATATGGAAGCCTGAATTCAACTTCGCGACTTAAGCCATCCAAACAACAGTGGCAAATGATTGATGGTTTTACTGGACTTCAAAAGGAATTCCCGGTGTATTAAGCCAAAATGCACATTGGCTATTCCCACATGTTAAATTTCATGACTTTCCTTTATCCAATCTGTTGGATTGAAAATAAAAAAAGGTGGCAGGATAATCATCCTACCACCTTTTACTTTTCAGTATCAAATAATTAATAACCTGGATTCTGTGGAGCCAAGTTTGGATTAACATCCAACTCCAGATTTGGTAGCGGCATCAAATAATCTCTTGATGCGTCAAAATTAGCATGCGGTTCAAGGCTGTTTGATCCTTTAAAAACTACATCACCTAAATTTCTCCTTTTGATATCATACCATCTTTTGTATTCAAAAGAAAGTTCAATTCTTCTTTCTTCAAGTACCAGATTGATGAATGATTCTTTATCCATCCCAGTTTGAACATCTTCAGGGAAACTATTCATTTGCCCTGCCGCATTTCTAGCTCTTTCTCTAATAGCATTCACCAAAGAAACTGCTTCAGCTGTAGGTCCATTGTTCACTTCAGCAGCCGCTTCTGCTGCTATCAATAACACTTCACCATAACGCATGGCGGCATAGTTATTATCTGAATACCTACCATCAGAATTACTGTTACCAGGGAACCTTCTGTATTTTGCAATGTGTGGCCTTTGTGTGTTTTGAAACTCAGTATAGGATACCATTATTCCATTGACCAATGCCTCATTTTCGAAGCTAACTTGCTTTCTATAGTCTCTATCATCCCAAGTATTGTAAACAGCCATAGATGGAACGCATACACTCCAACCAAGATCGTCTGCACCTCGAATACCTGTCATTGGAGGCATGATATCATCATTTGCTCCTCCAGCACCATTTTGCTGTCCTAAGAAATCAACAGAAAATATGTGTTCTTTTTGGTTATCAGCCATATCTGCTCTGAAGAGGTTTTGATAATCAGGTTCCAAGTCATAGCCAAACCTGTCCTTATTATCAATTACCCATTTGGCTTCTTCATAAGCGGTTGCATAATCTTCAAGCGTAAGGTTTACAGAGGCTAAGTAAGATGCCGCTGTTCCTTTAGTAGGTCTAGACCTTACGTTGCTGGGTTGGTTATCAGGAAGGTATTGTTTTGCGAATTCTAAATCTGCTAAAATCCCTACATAAACATCTGCAACAGAAGTCTTGGAAATATTTTTAACTGCCTCTGGATCAGTTATAAAATAATCTATATAAGGAATCTCCCCAAATACGCGTACCAAATGATAATAACTAAATGCTCTTACAAATCTGGCTTCGGCTATTAGTTGATTACTAACCGCCTCGTCTAGTTCCAAACTTTCTGCACCTGCAATTGCCGCATTGGCAGCTCCAACTACCTGGTACCAATAAGGCCAATATACCCTTACCATACCATTGTTATCGTCCATATTGAAGTCATTTACTTGCTGCCTTTCAGCAGGAGTACCTCTGTCCCCAATATCCACCATATCACTTCTTAACATGATGGAAGTGACAAATTGCCTACCATATAGCCTTTCACTGGCTATCCACCCGTAAGCACCAAAGATGGCTGTTTCTACATCTTTCTCTGAGTTAAATAAACTTTCCGGTGCCAATAAGCCTACAGGCTTTTCTTCTAAGTCAGCACAGCCTGCAAATAGACAGGTGGCCGCCAATACCAAAGATTTATATATATTCGTTTTCATGATTGTTTCTGTTTTTTTCGATGCTTAAAATCCAACATTAAGACCTACGGTATAACTTTTTGCATTAGGATAACTTCCATAATCCAATCCTAGATTTCGGTTGCCATCTGTAGCGCCATCAGAACGATAATTCACCTCAGGATCATATCCTTCATATTCTGTAAAAGTCAGGATATTCTGTGCACTAACATATAACCTCAGCTTTGATATATTCAAGCGATTTACTATGGTTTTCGGGAAATTATATCCTAAAGAAAGATTCTTTAACCTGGTAAAGGTCCCATCATATATCCATCTGGTTGAAACCCTACGGGTTCTTCCGTTAAATGCCATAGGAACATCTGTTTGGGTATTGGTAGGTGTCCACCTATCAAGCGCTGCTGTAGTAGCATTGTTAATACCTGACATCAGGTTAAGTTCCATTAAGGTATAGCTCAGGATATCATTCCCAAAAGAACCTTGGAAGAAGATATTAAGATCGAAATTCTTGTACCTAAAGGCATGATTCCATCCCCAGAAGAAATCTGGATTGGGGTTGCCAATAATTTCTCTATCATCACTGTTAAGGATTCCATCATCATTAAGATCCTTAAATTTCTCTCCACCGGCTTCCTGTTCAAAACCTCCACCAGGTATGAAATCATCACCTTCCTGATAAACTCCATCATAAACCCAACCATAAAAACTACCTACTGGATAGCCTTCTTTCAATAGTTGAGTGGTACCTAAACCTACCATATGTCCAGGACCTGATCCATATTGTATTTCAGTTCCTTCTGGTAAAGAGAGCACCTTATTCCTATTTCTGGAAAAATTGATGTCCATGTCCCACTGGAATGCCCCTACTAGGTTTTTAGAACCTAAGGTAAGTTCAACGCCTTTATTTTCTACCTCACCAATATTTCTCAGTTGAGTGGTATATCCTGAATATTGAGGCAATTGTACAGCAAATAATAAATCAGAAGTTACCATCCTGTAATATTCTGCAGAGAAAGTTACCCTATCATCCCAAAACCCTACATCAGTTCCGATATTCAATTGCGCTGTAGTTTCCCAAGTCAAATTTTCATTGGCTACAGTGGTAGGTCTTACTGCGTTTACAGGTACTCCATCGATAATGGTGAAAACAGGTGTGAACCTGGCCAACGTTTGATAAGGAGAAATGGCCTGGTTACCAGTAATCCCATAACTACCTCTCCACTTCCAAAAACTGATAAGGTCTGAAGTTTCAAGGAATTGTTCATTTTTCATATTCCATGCAATCGCTCCAGAAGGAAAGAATGCCCATTTATTGTTTTTGGAAAATGTAGATGAGCCATCGTACCTCGCGTTAAAAGTAATGAGGTATTTATCCCCTAAGGAATAGTTTAAACGTCCATAATACGAAGAAATTTGCCAATCTGTTAAAGAAGAATTTGGTGCCTGCCATACTGCTGAAGATCCAAGATTCCAAAAAGAAAAGGCATCGGTAATAAAAGAAGTACCTCTAGCCCCAAAACTCTCGCTTTCGGAGGATTGGAAAGAATACCCACCCATGGCCGAAACAGTATGATCAGTACCAAATGTTTTGGAATAAGTTAGGTAATTCTCATTTAGAACAAGTGTGTTCCTAAAAGCATCAATAGAGGCATCTCCACCTACATTTCTTCCCTCAGTAACAGATGTCGGCGCATAGGTTCCAGTCCTAGAAGTATTGGCCGTTGCGCCCAAGGTAGTTTTAAATTTAAGTCCTTCAATTATATCATATTCAGCAAAGAAATTCCCTTGGAATCTGTCATTAACATTTTCATTTTCCAATTGAGTAGCCACTGCATATGGATTGTCATGCGGATCATTAAGTCTAGCTACTGTAAACGAGCCGTCTGGATTGTAAATGGGTTGATCAGGTTCAAATTTGAAAGCAGAAGCTACTACTCCTGGTGTTAATCCACCAGAATTCTCTTGCGTTCTTACGCCATCACTGTTACTCCTTCTTGCAAATAGATTCAATCCTATTTTGAGTTTTTCTGATGCCTGAATATCCAAATTACTGGTAATACTAAACCTGTTATAATCAGAATTTATGATGACCCCTTTTTGCTCAAAATAGGCCCCTGAAACATAATAATTAACATTATCAGTCCCTCCGGAAATGGAAAGTTGATAGTTTTGGATACCCCCTGTTCTAAAGATTTGATCCTGCCAATCGGTGTCACCACCTGCAGGCTGTATATTCGGTCTTGCATCTGAAATATAATCGTTAAACTGAGCTGCATTTAATAAATCAAGCCTGTTGATTTCATTTTGCATACTGTAGGAAGTGTTGAACTCAATCCTTGCAGCTCCCGTTTTACCTCTTTTGGTGGTCACCATAATGACACCATTGGCTCCCCTTGAACCATAAATTGCAGTTGCAGAAGCATCTTTAAGCACTTCTATTGAGGCAATGTCTTCTGGAGGAGGCATTGCGGCACCAATAAATCCATCCACCACAAATATAGGGTCACTGCTTGCATTGATAGAAGTACCACCTCTTACCCTTACTTTCATACTAGCGCCAGGTGCGCCATTGTTTGATTGAATTTGAACTCCGGCAGCTCTTCCTTGTAAAGCCTGAACCGCATCAATTGCTGGGTAAGCGGTCAATTCCTCAGCTTTGACAGAAGAAACAGCCCCTGTAAGGTCACTACGTTTCTGCGTACCGTAACCTACTACTACTACCTCTTCTAAAGAAGATTCATCCATAGTCATGGTTACATCGATGATGGATTGGTTTCCTATACTAATGATTTGAGACTCATAACCAATATAGGAAAAAACCAAAGTAGCTCCATCGGGAACAGTTAGGGAATAGCTCCCGTCTAAATCAGAAATAGTTCCAGTGGTTGTTCCCTGAACAGATATGGTAGCACCAGGCAATGGTTGACCTTCATCATCTTTAACCACCCCTTTAATTGCTTTATCTACTACCGCTACCGTCAATATCTCCGCACTTTTTGTAAGTCGAATGTCAATTTGGTCATTGACTTGGCGGAAACCTAAGGTAGTTTGTGAGGCGATCTCTTTCAAAAATGATTCTATACTAGCACTCCCTTTTGAAAGCACCAATGATATATTTTCATTCACATCTGACTTATCAAATGAGAAAGTGAAAGCAGTTTCTGATTCTATTTTAAGGAGAAACTCCCCCAAGGTCATTTCATTCTCAGTCACACTCACCTTTACATCCTCTATGCTATTAAACTGAGCATTGACATTTAATGCCAAAACCAGGTTAAAGAAAATGAGCTGCAAGGAAAACCCGTATAGCAAATAGCGTGACAATAGGTAGATTGTCTTTTGTAATTTAAATTTCATAGTTTTTTGGTTTATTGATCAATCAAAATATATGGTTTAGGCATTACATATTTTTCTTTGCCTAACTTCCAATTTTTAGGGAATTCTCCCGCTTTTCTGAATTTATATATGCATAGCATTAAAACTTTAAGTGAATATTTTTCTTATTTATATCATAATTAAAATTCTCAATGAAGGACATCCTATCCAACACCAAATCAAGGTTTTGATTTTCATACCTGCCACTTAACTTCCAGGCCTTCGATGGCTTTCCTGAGACTTGGATGTTCACACCATACCAACGCTCAAGGCTTTCAACGACCTCACTAAATCCAGCATTCTTGAATGAAAGCAGGCCATCTTTCCAACCAATTGCTGTTTCTGTAGTAACTTTTAAAATTTTAATTTCCTTTTCCGTTGGAATATATTGCAGTTGTTGACCTGGCTCAAGTATATAACTCTCATCCAATGCCTTAGTTTGGATTTTCACTTTACCACTAAGTAAAGAGACCAATACTTGTTTTGGATTAAAAAATTTACGTTAAAAGAAGTACCCAATGCTTCGGTTTCCAAATTACCGGAAACTACTTTAAATGCTCTTAAGGTGTCTCTCTTGACCTCAAAATACCCCTCACCTATCAATACAACATTCCTCTCAAGAGAATCAAACTCCTTAGGAAATGTTAATTGGCTACCAGAATTTAACCAAACAGAAGACCCGTCTGGAAGTTTGAAATTCAACTTTTCTCCGCTATGCGTAATTTTAGTAATTAAAGCAGGTTGTATCTTCTCAATTTCCTCTATGGGATTCTCAGACCCTATAAATTGATTTAACAAATAGCCTGAATAGCAGGTTAAAACTAAAATTACGGCAACTTTATACCACTGTTTAATGGTCAACCATGATTTACTCTCCTTATAATCAAACGAGTAACGAGATAATTCAGATGAAACTGCTTGATCATTTGCTAAGATATTTTGCAGCATTCGGGACTTAACGTCCTGAGAAACATGAAGAGGCTTGTGTTTTAATCCAAGAAGAATCTCCCTGGCCTCCTTAACTTCAGGTAAACTATCAGGATGCACACGAATCCAATTTTTCCAATAAATATCCAATTCCTTATTAGGATGTAATACCCATTGAACAAATTCAGGATTTGTTAATAATACTAGTGATGTTTCCTCTTTGTTACCCATTTTACGATACCTTCAATCACATAAGGACCTTAAAGGCAAAATGACATCACTTAATTGTGAAAATTTGTTAAAAAAAATTATGTAGGCTTAAAACAGAGTGTTTCAGTTTGACTGGTTTTACTCCTATAACTTTGTAAACCAAACCTTTACTCCATAGCATTCTTAAGTGTAGAAAGGGCTTTATACACCAAATTTCTCGCAGACTTAATATGGGAAAAACCAAATAACTCACTTATTTGGCTATAGTTCAGATTTTGAAAGTAAAAATAGTAGATAGCTTCCCTTTTTTTTTCGGAAAGAAGACTTAATGCTACATTAAGTTTTTCGGATTTTTCCAGTTCAATTTGTTGGTCAATTAGAAAGTCTTCATGAGAAAAAGTTATTGAAAAACCTTCTTGCGATTCCAATGAAAAAGAAATTTTGGACTTTTTAATCTCCTTTATTAGTTTCCTCTTCATGCATTTCATTAAATAAAACTTAATGCAATCTGTTGAGCCAAGTGATTTTCTTCTTTGTCTAAGGTAAATAAAAATATCCTGTACACAGTCCTCAATAAGCTCTTGATTTCCGGTAAGTTGGTAACCGTAGTTTAGAAGCAAACTGAAATTCTCATTGTAAATTTTGATAAATGCAGTTTCACTCCCCTCTTTAAATTGCTGCCACAAGTAAGCATCACTTACCCTTAACTTTTCATTTGAGTGATTTTCAAACGGAAAGTTCTTGACAGAACGGTTATTATTTGGGTAGGGCTCATTCATTAATTCCCTAAATGTATAATTTTCTTTTTAAGAATTAAAAAGAAAACACAAACAGCAGTGAAAATGATCAAAAATGGTCCGAAAGTATGAATATAATCACCTTTTGTAAAAAATAATGACTGGATTGCTTAATTAACGAAAATACGATTTAATTTTGCAAGCTATATCAAATTATATCTCAAGTGATTCTAATTGTTTTCTTTCTCCTGCACTGGTATTTCTCCTTGTTTTGCCAAAGTTTTTTCCTTCACAGGTATGCCGCCCACCAAATGTTCGTAATGAACAAATATTGGGAAAAATTCTTTTACGTTTTCACTTGGGCATGCCAAGGAAGTTCTTACCTATCACCTCGCGCTTATGCCATTTTACACAGGATGCACCACGCATACAGTGATACTCCCTTAGATCCGCATAGCCCCCATCATACTGAAAACCTTTTTACCATGATGTGGAAAACGAAAAAGATTTACAATGAACATTTTTCATTTAGGGCAAAACCTGAGGAAAGGTTTGTGAAAGATGTTCCTGATTGGAATAAATTTGATCGTTTTGCAGATACGATGGGAATCCGCATAGGATGGGTTGTTGTATACGTTTTGATATATGTACTTAGCATTAGTGTGTTTGATCTTCCAGGCACTCATTGGTGGATGTACTTCCTATTACCAATTCATTTCATGATGGGTCCTGTCCATGGCGCCATTGTCAATTGGAGTGGTCACAAATATGGGTATGCCAATTTTGACAATAATGACAAATCTAAAAATTCATTGATCTTGGATTTCCTTATGTTAGGAGAGTTATTCCAAAACAATCACCACAGATTACCTAAAAGAGTAAATTTTGCAGTAAAATGGTTTGAATTTGACCCAACCTACCCTATAGTTAAATTACTTCATGCAACAGGAATTATTAAACTGAAATCAGTAAAATGACTCCTTAGGTGATTCCACAAAAATATTTTAAAAGTGCTAAGAATTTATTTTTAGCACTTTTTTACATTTAGACTAACTCAATTAATAACCCATAAAATGAGAATAGATTATCAAGATGTAAGTTGGCCATCTTGGAATATTATCATTGATCAATCCTTTATATTGCTAATTGTTGGTAAAAGCATATTCTTCGTAACAAATTATTTAAAAAACTGTTTTTGAATGACATTTTTGAAAAATACCAAGGGAAACGCCATGTTTTTTTAAAAAAGTATTGCAAATAAAAAACTAAATGGTTAAGTTCATAAAAAATCACCTACATTAATAATTCAATATGAGAGAACTAACAAGAGCAGAAGAGCAGATAATGCAGATTCTATGGGACATCGAGAAAGGGTTTGTCAAAGATGTCTTGGAAAAAATGACCGCTCCAAAACCAGCGTACAATACCGTTTCGACAATCATACGTATTCTTGAAAGAAAAGGTTTTGTAAAGCATAAAGCATATGGAAAATCACACGAATATTATCCAATAGTCTCAAAAGACGAATACAGAAGTTTTACGATTAAAAATTTATTGACTGGGTACTTTAGTGGTTCTTTTGCTAACCTAGCTTCCTTTTTTGCCAAAGATGAACAATTAGATATTAAAGCTTTGGAAAAAATCATGGCTGAAGTGAAAGATGATGTTAAAGAAAACTAATCTTTAATAGCAAACTCTACAAGACCAATATAAAAAAAGGTGAACGATTACTCGTTCTACCT
>NZ_ATNM01000019.1 GCF_000427295.1 Cyclobacterium qasimii M12-11B
ACTGGTGATATTTTTAGACCCAAAGCAAACCAAATACAACCTCAACTATTATACGCAACTCGCTAAAGATTTAGAAAATGCAGGTGCACATATGATTGCTATTAAAGATATGGCTGGCTTACTAAAACCGTATGCTGCTACAGAATTAGTTGGTGCTCTAAAAGACACTGTAAATATTCCTATTCAACTACATACGCACGATACCTCATCCTTACAAACTGCAACCTATTTAAAAGCCATTGAAGCCGAAGTTGATGTGGTTGATGTGGCTCTTGGCGGCTTATCTGGATTGACTTCGCAACCCAACTTTAATGCCGTTGTTGAAATGATGAAAGGCCAAGAACGTGCGCATGACTTTGATATGAATATGCTTAATCAGTTTTCAAACTATTGGGAAGATACACGCGAAATGTACTATCCTTTTGAATCGGGTTTAAAAGCAGGAACAGCTGAGGTGTATCAACATGAAATTCCTGGCGGTCAATATTCAAATTTAAGACCACAAGCCATTGCCTTAGGATTAGGAGACCGTTTTGATGACGTCAAGAAATGTATGCGCAAATCAATGCCATGTTTGGCAACCTCATCAAAGTACCCCAAGCTCTAAAGTGGTTGGTGATATGGCTATTTTTATGGTAACT
>NZ_ATNM01000020.1 GCF_000427295.1 Cyclobacterium qasimii M12-11B
CCCATCGGTCACACCAACGTCGTAGTAGCCGCCGGAAGCGGTGCGATAGGTGACGTAGATGCCAACTTCCTGCTTGTGGCCAGTCTGGCCGCTCACCAGGGCGCCCGCGTCGTGCAGCCCGATGACCGCAGTCTCGCCGTTCTCGCTCATACCGGACAGGTTCAGCGTTCCCGCGATGGTCACCGGAGTCTGCTCCGGAGACGGCGTCAGGATGGCCGGACCGAGCTGGTAGCTTCCGTCGTATCCAGCCGGAGCCGGATCGCCGACATACCGCAGACGGAGACTGGAACTGTCTTCGGTTACTCTCGCACCAACAGATCCAGTGATGGTCGCAGAGGGCTCGGTCGCAGAGTCGGGTGTTGAGGCGGCTGCAGCACCGACGACGATGCGGGGTCCCGGTTCCGCGGAAGCGCTCTGAGCGGTTCCGCTCAAACCTGCGATCGCTAGAACTAGCAGGGTGCCCATGGCGAGAGTCTTGCGAAACCCTGTCCGCTGGGCTGAGTTTTGGGCGAACTTAGTAAACAATTGCAGCACTCCTAGAATGGGCCAGCCAAGGCTGTACATCGGGATTTAGCGAGAATAAATCGGTTATGCAGGGCTCGCCCGAACGCGACGATTGCGCGGGTAATCTTGTGCATGAAAAGTATCTTTCTCAATGGGGCGACTTCACCGGGGATATTCCGACTCGGGGCGTTGAGGGCAGCGTTTACCGGCAGATCGAGCCAGTCGCTGTAGCTGCGATC
>NZ_ATNM01000021.1 GCF_000427295.1 Cyclobacterium qasimii M12-11B
TTATTATTCGATTATTTGTATTTATTATGCCATCAGATATGCTTTCTGATTCGTAATTGTCTTTAGGAACTCAAAATGAAGGTCAAATGCAAGACTGAACATTTTCCATGAATATTTTTCTCATAAAGTTCATTAGATTATTCCTTTAGGATTAATCAAGAAAGTCTTTATTAATCGCTTCAAGATAATTTTTCACATAACTATCAATGGCCGCTTTGCTAGATAGGTTTTTACCACGTAAGGTAATTATGATAATGTATTTATCTTTATAGGTAGCATTGTACTTTACCTCATCGTATTCAGCTTCACTTGTGGTGGTCATAAACGCATTGTCAAATATATGTAGATCGCTAACGTAAGTGTCTTCAATGTTTAATTTTACGGCACCATTGTAACCTACTCTTAAGTAATTGAACATGGTTTTGTTTTCATTTACCTCTTCATTGATGGTGAAAGTAAATTCGTAGAATTCTTCTGTAGGGTGGTCGTATTGAGCTACAAGTCCGCGTTTAGTACAACCGACATCCTTGAAATTATATACTGCGTATGTATCAAGATGCGGAACTGCATCAAACAGTTTTTTATTGGGTTCACAAGTAGGTACACTCTCTGGAAATTTTGATACAGTGGTTACCGTATTCTCATTTATAGTTACTAATTGAGAGGTAGATTTGTTTTCTTTACATGAAATCGCAGTTATTATTACTGCTAGAAATAGAAGAATCTTTTGCATTTATATCAGTTTTAGTGAAGTTGTTTGACCAAATACATAAAGAGATGTACTTATTTCTTTATTTTATTCGGTTTGCAACTTAAACAAAAGAAGGACAAAGCATGTGTCTTTTGTGTTACCTTTTAGTGTCCTTTATGCAAATTTCTATGTCTTTTTACTTTTATTTTACAAATCAATAAATTTAGATTTGTTGCGTTAAGTTATTGAATGGAGGAAATCGTTTAATATTGTTTACAACGGTAAAATGTCGAGTAGTGGCAGATTGCGTGGTAGTTTCCTGTCAAACCGCTATGCAGTTTGAGCGGGCTACAAGCCTTGATATTTAACATTACCTGCCATTACTTATACAAAATGTTATGGGCTGGGATTATTTTATTATAATCTTTTTAATAATTATATCGTTAATAATCAGACAATGTTCCATTCAGAAATATATGTGAAAAAATCAATTCGTTTTTATCATATTTCTCAGGATTAGCGTCAAAGTCCGCTTTTCTACTATCATTATTCAATGAATTTCTTTTTCTTCTAAAGTTAAAGGTTGACTGGATGGATAAATTTTCACAATATGCTTCTTCGTTTCACTCAATTTCACAAATCTTGACTGCTTTCTATAATAAGAACAATAACCATCCCAGTTAGCAAACTCATTTTTTACTCCATCGACCTCAATAATATACCTTCCTCCTGTTGGACCAACTAATATATCTAAACCCATTTCATTCCCTATAAAGGAAAATTGGTAAGTAGAGTTCGTGTCTTGAGAAACAAAATAAGAATTTTCTAATGGTTTAAATTTGTCGAGATAGCTTAAATGTCCAGTTGAATCAACATAATCGTAATTTTTTGATTGTATTACTATACCTTTAATCATCGTTGTGTTTTCATAATTGTCAGCAATCAATACAGGCTTTATTATATGTTCTTTTACACCTCTCAACGTATCTATCTTCAATAAACATTTTGCTAAAATATCCTTATAAACTTCGTGTCCGAAATCTGTTGGATGAACTTTGTCTGCTGTAAAAACGTACTGTCCAGTACTGTTTAAGAAAGTGGTTTTGTCATAATCGCTGTCATACCAAACAACAGAATCTGATTCAATCATATTAAAAGTTTGAGGAGTCAATAAAACTGACGGAATGTCATAATATGACGCTATTGAATCGTGTTTAGTCGCAGACATATTCATTTTACCGTTTTCACCGTCAGATAATGAAGCTGCATTAACTGTATAAACGAAGCAAATATCTGTATATGGATTTTTTGACCATATTTTACGCACTATTCCTTCCATACTTTTTTCTACATCAGAGGAACTTGCACCGCCATCATTAACTGCAAATTCGATGAAAATCAAGTCAAAATCGGACTTACTCAGTAAATGTTCATCAATTCTAAACACTCCATATTTAGAATCAGTCCCTCCAATGGCGGCACTGTAGCTGAATAAGTCTTTTATAGAGTATTGCTCTTCTATCCAAGATACTATTTTAGGTCGCCAACCATTTGCCGCAGTGATACTTCCTCCTATAAATCCAATTTTAACGTCTTGTTTTGTATTTATCTTATCAAAGAAATTAGGTAGACCTTGTCTTGCTGAAAATTCAGTTGTGTCTTTCAATTCCCACTGAGCGAAGCATTGTAAAGAGATTATCAACATAATACTAGATAATATAAATTTGCTTTTCATATTCTTGATGATTTTAATTATTTACTTTGCATAATGTTAGTACTGTTTTCCTTGCCAATAACGGTCAGGTATAAGCGTAGTGCGGGATTTCAAGGCGCTTCACTTTGGGCTTGCAGATAAGCTTATTTATTACTCTCATTTTTATCTTCGGCACTATCTCCCGCATTACGTATAGCCTTTTTTAGCATTCGTTTTAATTCTTTTTCTGTTGGTACTTTTCCTTTTAACTGTTTAGGGAGTTCGTGAGTTAGTTTATATTCTGCAACTCCAATTGGTTTTATGTTCGTTCTTTAAGAGTATTCAACTTCTATATTGTCTTTGGTGGGGCAGAGAATTATTCCAATGGAAGGGTTGTCGTCAGGTTGTTTTTTTGTTCGTCCAACAGGTCGAGATAGAAATTCATTTTTCCTGCAAATTCAAGTTCAAATTCTACCGTTTTAAGTTCTATGGCTACCAAACATTTTAAAAATCGGTGGTAGAAAAGCAAGTCAATGAAATATTCTTTTGGTTTAATCTTAGACGATATTGATTTCCAATATAGCTGAAACCGTAACCAAGTTCCAATAGCAAATCTCTTATGTTTTCAATAAGGCGATTTTCTAATTCTCGTTCCAAAACGGGTTTGTTTATTCCAAGAAAATCAAGGTTGTATTCGCTTTTTAATGCTTCACTTGCTTGTTCTGATAAGTGAACAGGAAGCACATTTTCAAAGTTGCTCTGTTTTGGGTTTATCAAATGGTTTTGATAGGCATTTGCCTTGATTTGGTTTAACAGAACTGACCTACTCCAAGCCATTTTATCAGTTGCATTCAAGTAATACTTTCGTTCTTCACGGCCTTTTACTTGGTGCATTATAAGCAAGTTCTGCCCCCACGGAATTTTGGCAGCCAATTCTAAAAGCTCTTGTTCGTCCTTATATTCAAGGTAAAACTGTCTCATTCGTCATAAATTCTGGGCAGAATAACCTTTTATCCCGTCAATTTGTTTGTTAATGTCTGTTGATAGCGTCTCGACAATTGATTTGCCCCAATTATTGACTTCTTGATTTTTGACTATAAGTTTTCCGATGTCAAAATTCAATCCTGTATGGTGCTTGTTCAGCGATTTATAGGCTTCATATCTGGCAGAACTTATGGTCTGTAATATCTCATTGAAAAAGTTGTCGTATAGTTTTAAGTCGTTCATCTAATATTTCGCATTTCTCGCACACTTGTGATAGAAGACCAATTTACAAATTCTCGCACAGCTGTGCGAGAATTTGTAAGGTTATTACTTTTTATTCTTACTACTTGAAACTGCATTGTTTTTAATGAATGCTAACGGGCAGCTGTATGCAGTGGCCAAGGCTTTCTGACCGTTACAAACTTGTCAGGGTTAAGGCGTGTAATAGGGCCAAAGGAATGGCCTATTATGCTGTGGAGTCTTGGCTGAGGTATACAGCATGTTGGCATTTCGTTGTTTTTTAATCTTGCCATTTTATGGAGTATTCTCCTGTTGGAGCAAATTCAACCCATTTACCTTCAATGATTTTTTCTTTTGCTATTCTGTTATTAATTAAACGAAGCTCATAAGAAACTTTACGTTTACGATATTCGATTTCGGTTGAAAATGCAGATTGCCCAGCGGGGATAGTAATTGTTTCTGTTCCCTCAAAACCCTGAGGGGTTATTGAGGGAACATTATTATATAATCTTTTTTCTCCATTAAAATAAATTTTTTCATTATAGATGCTAGTTGGTACTTCTACCGAAATTGAATCATTTTTTAGCCAGATGAAAGCATCTTTTTCCATACTTTCGAATTGAGATTGGTTATGAATATTTATTCCTTCATAAGGTGAAAATGTAAATAATTGAGACTCTGGAATATTAAATTTAAAATTTGTGCCTTTTTTTTACAAACAGAGAATCACCATCTCCTTCTTTTAGAATGATTTCGATCCCATCAAATTTGTACCCTTGTGATATTTTTTGAGTTACATTTATATTTTTTATTACTTGACCAGAATTTAATACTAAAGCGAAATTAAATTCTTCTCCTGTACTATTTTCCATTACTTCAATTTTGAGTGAAGATGGAGTTTTTCGTGTAATAACAAAACCTTTGTCATTCCAATCAGCTACTATTTTTCCTTGATCTTCCAATGCTAATGTTTTATTTTCTTGTATTATTTCTCCATTTTGCGAATAAATATCACCGTGAATATTCACATTTCCATTTTTGTTTAAAACTTCCGAGATATTCCAATCGCCATTGGTAAAAGTTATTTCTGTTTCACCACCTTCTGCTTCCATTACTATCAAGTTGGTTGACGGTTGTATTATCGACATTTCATCATCGTCGTTACTGCACGACATAAATCCAATTGATAAAAATAATCCTAAAAATATTCTCGTAACTTTCATTTTTTTATTTTAAATAATTTTTTAATCCTATGTTTTCTTACAATGAATGCCAACGTGATTCAGCTTGGAGACGGCGGGCTTTTTGAGACGTTCGCTTTCAGTCTTCTCCTAACTTCTTAAAGATACTGATTTTCATAGTTACTCCATGCCGCCCGCTGGATTCGAGGTGATGTTATAGCCAGTGCTTTTTATTCGGTATCTTCAAGTAAATCGTTGACTTCAATTTCCAGTTTCGGTAAGTCACGGATCACTATTGACCAGATAATTTCTTCGGATACGCTGTCGTATCCGTGAATAATCCTGTTCCTAGTGTCAACAATCTTCCTAGAGTTTTTGATCTGAATATTGGGATCCAACTTCAGAATTCTGCTTACGGCCTCTCCGATTATTTCCACATTCCGTTCAATGGCTCTTCTGGTTTTTAAATCATTCCGGAATTCAAAAAAATCTCTTTTTTCAGGCATGAAAAGATTGATTTCATCAATTGCCTGTTTTATATCAGACAGCCAAGTCCTGATTTGATTTTCCATACACTTGGACTTTTGTTTTTCAATCTGCTGCTTTAGGTAAGGATTTTTTATAGCTTTTTGTTCCAAGAGGTCAATCTCTCTTTTTAGCAATTGCTCTAGCGCAAACTTTAGATTAAAATAATTATCGGAATAGGTTAAAGGGTCATTTTCTTCAATATCGACTATCAAATCAATATCACTTTCAGGACTGAAACCATCAGTTGTTACCGAACCGAACGCAAAAAGACTTATCACTTTGTTGGTATCACAGAGTGCCTTTATCTGGTCAATATGTCTTTTCAGCTCTTCCATCTTTATAAAGATACAAATTTTCCCGTTAGTCTGTTTTTCAGCATTGGCTATAACGGTTTATGTAAGTGGAGTGCGGGATTTAAAGTGATGAACTTTCAATAACGCACAGAGCCAATTCGTTTATTCAATATTTCATTTTTTCCGTCAATCGTCAAAGACGAATTGGCGGTGTTGCAACGAAGAACTGCGGTTGGATTACCCACTGCAACCCGCATTACATTTACATTTGGTTGTGCGTTCGGCTTTATTTTTCTTTATAAATTATTTTCCAAGTTGGTTCAAATATTAACATTTCGAAATTGTATGTATGAAGGTTTCCTCCTTTATAAATTCCATTGCTAAAAGTATGTTGAATTCCATTAACGAAAGTCCAATTTCCTGCCTTTTCAGTTCTTCCCCATTTTCTTGATTTTGCTATTGTAGCTTTTGAGTTAATTCCTTCAGCCATTTCTTTCATTACACTCTTTGAAGCTATTTTTAAATTCTTTGCTATTGCAACTACTATAAAGTATCCGAACTTAATTTCCCTTGCATCTTCAAAATCTCGTTCATTTGAAATGCTAATGAAAATATCAGGAGGTGAATTTCTCTTTTCACAAATTGTCCACCTCGGTGTCCAAATTTCCGTATTTAAGAAATAGTTTTTCAAGTTCGATTCTATTGTCCATTTTTCATGTGATTTCGAATCCCAATTTAATCTCCCCGTTTTGACTTCTGAATGGTGTATAAATTCCTTTTTGTCTTTTTTAGCTATTTGTTTTTCGGGTTTATACTTTACCACTCTGATTCCTGTTTTATCAGCGGTTTCCGTTTGTTTGATTAATTTATCAAAATAAGATTCAAAATTATTTTCCCAATTCGATTTTATCCAAGGCGATTTATCTTCATCATTTTGTCCAAAAATCAAGTAGAAATCATAAGGTCTATTATCCCACCCAGTATCAAGTAGGCTGAATTCATCTATTTTGCTCTTGATAAGACTCTTGACCTTTTCTATCATTTACTATCTGTTTTTTATTTTTTGCTGACGCACAACGTTCCGGCAAAAAAGCGTTGCTGTCCCGAAGGGCAGCTATGATTTTTTAGCCATTGTTGTGCTTTCGTTTTCTTTTATTTTATAATCTTCTGGATTGACCTCAATTTTTTTAAATTCTCCTGAGTCAATCAATATTTGATTTATCTTTTGAATGTCAATTTGATTCTGTTCTCCAAGAATGAAAATCATGTCCCAAATGTCTTTGGTAATAGTCGTCTTTCCATTAATAGACTTCAGATGAATCCAAACTTCGTCATTCATCCAAACATCTGTCATATCATCAAATGAAAATCCGTTCTTAGATAACAATTCAAGTAATTTTTCAATAAATCTGTCCGCATCCCCAATTTTAACGAATTCAATGAGTTGTTCGCTCGAGTTGTAAGCAGGTCTTAATTTGTAGCTATAATTCAACCTTTTTCGATTGCCTTGCTTATCGAGAAGTTCAAGTGCAAAATCGTCTGCCAAACATTCAAAAGTCTCATCTTTGAAGAAGAAGACATAGTGTCTTTTTCCCTCTGTTTCTTTATTAACTATTGTTATCGGGTCAGGGAATTTTCTGTCCAGTCCTCTTTTTATTTCGTAGAATTCGCCCCAAGGTAATTCGTTTGGGTTTGTTCGATATTGACCATAATAATATCCTTCATCGTTACAGTGGTTTAGCGAATAAATGGAACAGTATTGAAATATAATTTTGGCTTTATCTCCTTCTTCAAAATCGTCAAACACTAAATGATTGACAAGTATTTCCATAATCAAGTGATCTCCATTAATTTCTAATTGAACCTCTGGAGATACAGGGTCAGCATTCCAATCACTTGTAATTTGAAAATAGTCAATCTTCCTTTCAGATTGCTTTTTACTCCTGAATATGTTAGTTAACCATTTCAAATTTCAGTTTCGGTTTAATGAAGCACAACGTGATTCAGCTTGGAGACGGCGGGCTTTCTGAGACGTTCGCTTCCATGCTACTCCTAACTTCTTAAAGATACTAAATTTAATATTCACTCTGAACCGCCCGCTGGATCCAAGGTGATGTTAGCAGCAGTACTTATTTCGTTTCTGTTTTTAGTGTCATGTCAGTTTGGGCAATTGTCCCGTTTGGTTTAATAATGGTCAAAGTTTTTGAATAAGTAATAATGTTAGGCTTTTCAACGTCTTCAGTTTTGTAGTTGTCTTCTGAAAACAGTTCATATGTGCTGTCATTTAAGAATTTTCCACTTGAAGTTTCATAATATCCACCGTCTCCACAGGAACCAGCAACTCTAAATGAACTGATTAACTTTCCGTCTAGGGCGTATATGTTGTATAAAATTCTATCACAATATTCACCTTCTCTTTGTGTCAAAATAGTAAACTCCCAAAGTCCTCTTTTACTTTTCTGCTTTGAGTAAAAAAAGTCGTTGTCAATGCTTTCTGAATATTGTCCAAGATATTCTTTCTTGGCTGTGTCTTGATAAATTTGAAAAAACTCAAGGCTGTCAAGTTTGGTATAGAAATCTTTACGCTTGTCCCACTGAATGGTGTCAATAGAAAATTCTGCTTGGTCGGAATACTCAAACTTATTTTCAATTGAAGAAAAGTCAAAGCGACTATTCCCTATGTTTTTGTTAATCGTCTTTAATATTTGGTCACCGCAAGATGTTGCCAATAAAATTGTCACAAGTAAAAGAAATATGATATGTCGTTTTGTCGTCAAAGTATTGGTGCTAACGGTTAGTGTCGAGTAGGAAAAGGGAGTTTCACCCTTCCCCTCTCACAGAACCGTACGTGATAGTCTCCCATCATACGGCTCTTCTAATTTAATCTACAAATATAAGCTCATCCTCTTTCAAGTTGGCAAATCGTATTTTTAAATTAGCTAACCCCTTTGCTCCACTCCCATTACAGGAGATTCATCACTACTACGGGTTAGTCCGCCACCTTACTCTACATTGGTAATCATCTTGCAGTTGCTCTGCTTGATATTTCCCTTTTACATTAATGTAAGGCTTCCTGCGTTCCATCTATAAGCCTAGATAAAAGTCATGCCCCCTATACGACGGTTGCCGAATAGCCAGTAAATAGGTTTCCGCTATCCTTGTCCCTGAGAACTCGACGTTTCTCGGTTTTGACAACATGTTTTGCCTTCTCGACGCTTCGTCGGTAGGTTCGCTTTCGCTCATCTCTTTTATCAACACCTGACAGATCCAGTCTGCCTTTTCTTCTCTCGCTTCACACAAACAAATCACTTTGAATGCATTAGAAAAGTGGTTTAGAACCAACTCCTATAAGCGGATTCTGGTGGGTCGGTTCCACCATCTTATAAATAGTTACGTGAAACTGATGTTTCACTCACAGCACACGTCGAGTAGGCAAGGGGAATTTCGCCCCGAGCCTCTCACAGAACCGTACGTGATAGTCTCCCATCATACGGCTCTTCTTATACAATCTTTAATCCCTAATTAGAATACCCCACATGCCAATGATAAAACAGACTTGGATATTGAATCCGAACCCTGTCCAACCATTTATAAGCTTTTGTAAGGTTGTTTCTATACCTTTTGTAGCGATACCTTGCCCATCTTATTAGTTTTATACGCAATATATAAAACACTTTCGATAGACTGTAGCCACTGTATTTACCAAAGTAACGGATCCATCCCCTAAGTTTTGGGTTTAAATGATGGGCAATACCTACAATACTGTCACATTGAATTCTTGGGATTTCCATTTTCCTGAGTTGGTCGAATATTCGTGACCTTGACTGGATGCTCATAGCACAATCAAATCCTAGAAACAGTTTCTTTGTTTTCTTGGATTTTGAAGTACGCGGCTGGAATGTATAACCGAGAAAGTCAAATTGTACTTCCCTATACTTTTGTCGCCTTTTGAAATCCTTGCAATACACAATTTTCGTCTTATCAGGATGCAATCTCAAGCCACAATCTTCTACTCTTTCCTTTATTTTCTGTAGGCTCTTTTCTGCCTGAGTTTTTGTCAGGCAATGAATGATAATATCATCCGCATAGCGTACAAATTTAATAGAAGAATCAATTGTTTTAAGCCAAACATCCAAGGTATAGTGCAAATACAAATTGGCCAATAGTGGACTGATCACTCCTCCTTGCGGTGTGCCTTTTGTTCTTGCTATAACTTCACCTTCTTTGGTTTGCAATGGGGCATTGAGCCATCTTTTGATGTACTCGAATATCCACTTTTCTTTCACATGTTTGTTAAGCGCTTTGAGCAACTTATCATGGTCTATTTCATCAAAGAAATTCTTGATATCTAAGTCTATCACCCAATCATACTTCCAGCAGTTACTTCGAACCTGTTCTAGCGCCTGATGGGCACTCCGTTTTGGACGATAACCGTAGGAATCCGGATGAAAGATCTTTTCCAATCTTACCTCTACCTGATTCTTAATGACCGTTTGAGCTACCCTATCGCTGATCGTTGGAATCCCCAATTGACGCATAGATCCATTCTTCTTGGGAATCTCAACTTGTAGGACTGCTGGTGGAAAATAACTACCCGAAGCCAAGCGATTCCAGACTTTGTACAAATGCCGATGTCTTTGAAGGTCATATTCTGACATACTAAGGTCATCCACACCTGCACTTTTCCCTTTCCGCTTTACCTGTAGGTAAGCTTCCCATACCATTTCTTTGGTTATAGGTACTGATTTTGTCTTCTCTAATTCAATCATCCTCTTGCGAGTTGTAAAACTGATGAAAACTGTATAAGCCAATCCCTTCGCTCCATTTCTATTACAGAAATTTCAACACTACTACGGATTGGTCCGTCCCTGAACCAAACATCGCTATTCTGCCTCTAAGTTGGTCTTATTGTGCGTTTCGCTTTGCATTTTGATCCAGGTTCCCGAGTTCCGTAAATAAGCCCGAATAAAGGTCATGCCTCCTAAATGACGCCTGCCGTCCAGTCAATAAACAGGTAACCACTGAACTCGTAATGTTTGTCATACTTCAAACACTTTTGACAGAATGTAGCACTTTCTCGACACTTCATCAGAGGTTCATTTGCATTCATCTCCTTTATCCTTACCTGACCACGCTCTTGACGTGGCCTTTTCCATAACGCTCAATACCTTGACTCTTTACCAAAGCACCTTATGGTGGTTTGATGCTCTCCCCTGTAGGACAACACCGGTGGGTCGGTTCCACCATCTTATAAACAGTTGCGTAACGATTTTCAGCCGTTCGTTACTCTCGGCACACATAAGAATAGTAGCCGATTGCGGGCTTCGTTCCTGTCAAATTACACAAAAGTTGGAGCGGGCTACAACCCTTGAATTTACTACTATTTCGGCTATTATTTTTATACATTGTTAGCAAAAGTACTTTGTAATTCACTTGTATATTTCTTTCCTCTTAAATCATCAAGATTCAAATATGTTTGCTTCTGAACAAAAGCTGTCCCTTTGTCGGAATACGAAGTCTTATCATTATCAATCGGATTATCATTTTTGAATGTTTCATTATCATTCTTCTCTGTCAATACCATAAATTTAAAATTCTCATTCCATTCATCAGGTTTTAGTCCTTTTTTTATTTCAATCAATTTACTTCTGATTTCTTGCTCGTTTGAATTATTTACAGTAGTAATCTTAACTGTATTTAGGTCGTCTTTTTGAATATTGAGGCTATCAATGTACCCAAGTATTCTAGGAAAATATTCTTTAATTTGTTTGTCAGCATAGAATCCCATATAACTTGATTGTTTAAACGTCCTATTAGCCTGACACTTATAAACTGAATGTTTTTCATAGAAACTCCATGCAGAACCTGCAGGAATTATTAATGCTTTGCGAGAATAGTCTTCAGCAGTTAGTCTTTGATTTATGATAAATTCTTTTAACTCAGACAATAAAAAATTCTCTCTATCCAACAACAAAATTGATTCTTGAATAACTGAATCAATTCCTTCAATAATTTTGTCAAAGTTTCCCCAAATTATTTTATCGGTATATTCTGAATCTAGTTCTTTAAGTGATGTTGGATAATCAAAGTCTGGTGTTAGAACTAATAATCGGGAGAAGTCATATTTTAGAAACTTGCAATGATTTTTAATTTGCTTCTTACTGATTCCATTAGGCACAACTTTGGTTTCAATAATGTAATCAAACAATCCTTTAATTCTACCGTCGGGAATTGAATCATATGATTTCACTTGATTTTCATATTCAATTAATTCAACGGTTGAATCCTCCATTAAGATTTGCAAAATCCGTGTAACTGTTGATGAATTTAGCTTTTCAAAAACAGCTAAAATAGTTGATGTAACTCTATTTTCTGCTGTACTATATATTGAGAATATTGAATTTGCCATATCTGTTTTTTCCTATATTAATTATGAGTATGTGTCGTCTCTTTGTATTTTTG
>NZ_ATNM01000022.1 GCF_000427295.1 Cyclobacterium qasimii M12-11B
ATACAACAACAATTTTAATGTAATTGCCAAGCCTTCTAATATAAAGGAATTGGGGATCGTTGCTGAAAAATCCAAATTCATAGCCTTTGTCTCCTTTTCTTACAGGAAAAAGTTTCCTATTCAATAAAAAGGCTCAACGAAAAAGTTGAGCCGCTTTTTTTACTTCTCGCCAGTGAACCATTTTTTCTTCAATTTCTCAAGCTCTCCGTTATCTTCCATTTCCTTGAGCGCTTTATTGAATTTGTCTGTCAGTTCACTGTCCTTTCTGAAAGCAATTGCTGAACCGGCTTCTTCCGCTTTCGCATCAGGAATCACAAAGCCTTGCAGGTCATCATTTGATTTGAAATACCCTTCTGCAACAATGTCTTCAATAATCGCGGCATCGAAGCGGTCAGATTTGATTTCCTGCACCAAATCAGAAATTCTGTTGCGGTCTTCTGTTTTAAAACCATATTCCGGAGAAAGCTCTTTCCCCTTCTCTTCCTGAATAGAGCCAAGCTGAACGCCAACTGTTTTCCTTTCAGGTCTTTCAAAGATTGAATGCCGCTGTCTTTTTTGCTGACAATCATATGGTTCGCTGTGTAATACACA
>NZ_ATNM01000023.1 GCF_000427295.1 Cyclobacterium qasimii M12-11B
GTCGGCCTTTTTTTAGCCTATTTCATAAAATCAGAAGGAAATAATATTGTGTTACTATCTAGGGTTTGCCAGTCAGTTATTTTGCTACCTCTAATCCAATAGGAAATTGTTGAAGAACGTACTTTTTAAAGCCATCCAAGCAAAGAAAAACAGGATTCCCCACATGAGGTAAGGTCTGTAGTAGTCCATTGTTTCTTTGTACCTGGATTCTATGATTTCAGCCTTCTCCAATTCGTCTATTTTCGTGAATATATTTTCCAATGCCTGGTCATCTGAAGCCCTAAAGAATTCAGCTTTTGTAATGCGCGCAATATTTCTTAATGTTTCTTCATTGAGGTAACTTTCAATCATCTGTGGCCTGCCAAAAAAGTCAGTGCCATAAGGGACCATCCCATCTTTACCTACTGCTATGGTATAAATCTTTACATCCATAGCTTCTGCCAACTGGGCGGCGAAGACCGGGTCCACGTTTCCCGCGTTATTGTCCCCATCACTAAGTAAGACCATTACTTTGGATTTGGCTTCAGATTCTCTCATGCGGTTGATGCCCGTGGATACAGCACTGCCAATCGCCGTGCCTTTGGCGTCCATCATATTGAAAGTGATACTATTGACCAAATCTGTCAAAAGTTCGTAATCTGTAGTAAGTGGAGCTAAGGAAAAAGCTTCGCCTGAGAAGATTACCATGCCTATTCTATCAGCGATTCTGCCGTTGATAAAATCAATAGCAGTTTCTTTTGCTGCCTCTAACCTATTGGGTGTGAAATCCTGTAAGTCCATGGATTCAGAAATATCCAATACCAGCATGATGTCAATTCCTTCGGTGTATTGTTCTACTTTTTCGTTTGTTCGTTGCGGCCTTGCGAGGGCAATTATCACCATCCATAAGGCAAGCAAAAAGAAAAACGAAGGGATAAGCCGAAGGTAAGTCCATGGATTTTTGGAAGGGACAATTTTCGGTAGAGATAGTTCTAATACTGGCTTTTGCAGTTGTTTAATGAACTTCCTGATCAAAAGCACTATTGGAATGATCCAAATTAGATGAAGTAAGAAAAAGTTTTCCCACTCAAAGCTGCGGAGGGTTTCCGGTGAAAACCAGCTCCAAGAGAAAAAGGAAGAGAAATCAGTCATGATTGTAAATTTTATCTATTTTTTCTTCCAATAGACCTTCAGATATATTTAATAGATTATCACAGGCTTCCTGAATATTATCATCTACCCGATTGGCATAAATAATGAGTTCGACTTTTCTAAAGTCCTTAATTATCTCTGGTTTATTTAGGTGAATCGAAATCTCGGTGGCTGTCCACTCCTTGTAGGGTAGTCCGGTTAAATTCTCTAAATAGTTTTTCCATAATCCCAATAACTCATCTGCTTCCTGAATACCCGGGTTTTTCACCAGAGCACTCATCGAACCCTCCCAATTGGATATAAATGTGCGCCATTTTTTCCTTTCCCTATAAGCTTTCCAACGCTTAAAGAGACCTTTTCCAAATATCAGGAAGGCGATCACTATTATAACTATCAGAACGGAAACACCAATGATTAAATACGGGTAATTGAAAGCTACGGGTATATTGAGGTAGCTGTTGTTTTCTTCAAAAGCCAGTTCCTCAGGGATTTCATCAATTGTAAGTGTAAGCGCCAAGGTCGCAGGTTGAGGGAAATGACTGATACTGTCATAGTTCAAAACCTCAAATACCGGCATGCGAAAAGCTTGCACAGAATCCAGAGAGAAGTTTGAAATCCAATAAACAGCACTGTCCAATGTGAGACTGTCCTCTGAAAGAGACGAGAATATCTGTTTGTCCAAATATTCAAAATTCCCAAAATTAAAAGTTGAGTCTGGGAATATCACAGGCACATCACTTGGATAGCTAGATTTTAAAACATAGCCTACTCTTTCACCTAATTTTGCAGAATCCTGCAAAAAGTATCCCTCTACAACAACATCTTGACCTTGAGCAAAGGGAATAGATGAGATAAGAAAGATAACTAAACAACTTAGTTTTACTATTCTATCCACGTTTCATGGTTTTATTTCTCAACTTAAATAATTCCATCAAAGGTAGGACGATGTCCTGATCTGTTGCTATCTGGAGATAATTGATCTGGTTTTTTTTGCAGAAATCTTTGAGGTGGGCCCTGTCGGTAGTAAATGAAGTGGCGATTTTTTTCGAAAACCCACCGAAAGCGGTATTCACCCAAGTGGTTTTATCTTCTTCTTTATCAAACACAGGAATTATACCTAAAGATGGTAAGGCCGATTCTATTGGATCAGTCATTTGTAATACCACTAAATCATGTTTAAAAGCCAATGCTTTTAAAGGTCTTTCATATTCTTCATCAATAAAATCTGAAATGACGAAAAGAATAGACCTTTTCTTAATTAGGTTGAGGCAAAATGTAAACAACCCATTAAGGTCTGTTTTTTTCGATTTTGTTTCTGGATTAAATATACCTTTTATGATTTTAACAGCTTGACGAGTTCCTTTGCCTGGGATTATGATTGTTTCTTTTTGGTCAGAGTAACTTACAAGTCCTACCTGTGAACCTTCATGAACGGAAGCCAGTGTCAATACCCCTGCGATTTCCTTACCAAGGTCAATTTTTTTACGGACTTTGCTACCGATATCCTGGGATCCACTGACATCTAAAAGGAAATAAACACTTTGGTCTTTGTCCTCTTTAAATGTTTTGACAAAGGTTCCATGTCCTTTTGCGGAAACCTTCCATTCGATAGTTCTTACATCATCACCATACTGATAGGGACGAAGATCGTCAAACTCCAGACCGGCACCCTTGAAAATAGAGAGATGATCCCCTTGAAGATGACTATTCGCCACTTTCCTAAGTAGGATTTCATATTTTCTAAGCTTTTTTATCAGTTGGTTCATTTTCATTTTTGAATCAGAGGCCTAATTTAGCAGTCTCATTCGAATAATAAAACGACTTAGCCTTTACTTATTGTCAATTTTGAAAGGAATTAGGTAATTTTGAAATGTGAAACACCTATATATAGCTTTTGCTTTTCTTCTCGGGACGATTTCCTGTCGTGATAATAATGGTTCAGATGACATTTTGTCAGAAGATACCATGGTTAATATTCTTGTGGAAATACATATGACAGAGGGCTTTGTGCAATCTCTCTCCATCCCCTATGATTCCTCTAAGATCCTTTATCCGATTTTGGAAAGACGTATTTTTGAAAAGTACGGTATCCCAGATTCAGTTTATATTAAAAGTTTGGAATTTTATTTGAGGGATGCCGCCAAAATGGAATATTTATATGAACGGGCAATTGATTCATTGTCAGTTAAAGAGAAAGAAGCACAGCAAAACCAACAGCCATAAATGAAATTATATCCTGATAATTTAGAGGAGAAAATAGACTTTGATAAAATCAAAGATTTAATTAGACAAGAATGCACAGGTATTTTGGGGGCTGATTTTGTTAAAAAAATTGCTTTTTCGAAAGACCGACGATTACTTAGCAGGCTTTTATCGCAAACTGAGGAGTTTAGACAGATTTTGGTCTCCGGGGATCCATTCCCTAGTAATAACTATATTAATATCTATCCTTATCTGAACAAAGCAAAGATTGAGGGGACCTTTCTTTTTGAAGAGGATTTCCATGAGATTCGGCTCGGTCTAAAAACGCTTTCAGGATGTGTTCTTTTTTTTAAGAAAAATGCTGAAGAATATCCCCAATTGCACCAACTTCTGGGGATGGTAGAAGACAATATACCTTTAGAATTTAGTATAGACAAAGTACTTGATGACAAGGGTAGAATGAAGGACAATGCTTCCAAGGAATTGAACCTTGTCCGAACCCAACTTTCTTACGAGGAAAATAGAATACGGAAAGTACTTGATAGTATTTATAGGACAGCAAAAGCGCAAGGGTTTACTCCTGAAGATGCATCTATAACTATCCGTGGAGGCAGAATGGTCATTCCTGTATTGGCTGAGTATAAAAGGCGCATCAAAGGGTTTATCCATGACGAATCAGCCACAGGGCAAACGGTGTACCTTGAGCCAGCAGAAGTGTTGGATATCAACAATGATATCAAAGATCTCCTGTACATGGAGCGGAGGGAAGTTCAGAAAATCCTTATGAGGCTTACTGACGAGCTCAGAGAATATATTCCTACCTTAAGAAGGGCTTTTTATTTTCTAGGGATGATTGACTTCATTAGAGCGAAGGCAAAATTTGCTATTAAGATTAATGGCATAAACCCAGAGATGGTTAAAGAAAGAGAAATGTCTTGGCTAAAAGCCAGGCATCCGCTCCTGGAAATGTCGCTCAAGCAGCAGAAAAAAGAAATTGTACCCGTAACCATCAACCTGGACCCTAACAATAGGTTGTTGGTAATCTCAGGGCCTAATGCCGGCGGTAAGTCCGTTACACTTAAAACTGTTGCCCTTGTACAGTTTATGTATCAATGTGGTTTGCTCGTTCCGATGGAGCCGAAATCAAAATGTGCCATCTTTGATCAATTTTTTATAGACATAGGAGATGAACAAAATATAGAGAACGATTTGAGTACTTACAGTTCACACTTGATGAACATGAAGCACTTCACTTTCTTTGCCAATAAGAAAACCATATTCTTCATTGATGAATTTGGTACTGGGACAGAGCCTCAGTTTGGTGGTGCAATAGCAGAAGCCTTATTGGTTGCATTGAATAAGTCGGGCGCTTTTGGCTTGGTCACTACCCATTACGGCAACTTAAAACAATTGGCATCCAAAAGTCAGGGAATGGTAAATGGTGCCATGAGGTTTGATGTAGATAGGCTTGAGCCGCTCTACGAGTTAGAGATTGGAAAGCCGGGGAGCTCATTTGCCTTTGAAATTGCCGGTAAAATAGGAATACCTGAAGAAATTGTTCTCCATGCGAAAGCGCAAATTGGAGAAACCAGAGTTCGTTATGATAAGTTGCTGCTCAAGGTTGAAAGCGAAAAAAGTAAATATGAAAACCTGATAGCTGAAGTGGAGCGGAAAGACCGGTTGCTATCCATTAAGCTAAGAGAGTACAATTCCTTAAAGGCGACCTTAGATGGTCAACAAAAGGTCATTTTAAATGAAGCTAAAACGCAAGCCAAGGTATTGCTAGATGATACCAATCGAAAAATCGAGAATACCATTCGTTCCATCAAGGAATCTCAAGCAAATAAGGAAGCTACCAAACAAATAAGGAAAGAGCTTGATGCGCATAAGGCGGCAATAAAGCCAGACAAAAAGCCTGTTGAACAAAAAGAAACCATCAAGGTGGAAAGTGGTACCATAGGGGTAGGGGACCAAGTGAGAATTAAAGACAATGGGGCATTGGCAGAAGTCCTAGGGATTAAAGGGAAGCAGGTATCTGTCACCATTGGGGACCTTAAATCTACAGTGAATCTAAATCGATTGGAAAAAATATCAAATACTTCACTGAAAAAGGAAAAGAAAGCAATAGAAAAAAGAATTACTTATGATACCTCTTCTAAGATGGCGAATTTTTCACCTAACCTTGATATAAGAGGTAAAAGAGGAGAAGAAGTTTTAATGTTGGTTCAGAATTTCGTTGATGATGCATTTATGTTGGGCATCAATGACATCAAAGTAATCCATGGAAAAGGGGACGGTATTCTGAGGGAGCTTACAAGAAACCTTTTAAGAAGTACTTCTTCTGTGGCTGGGTTTTCGGACGAACATGCGGATAGAGGAGGCTCTGGGGTAACACTGGTGCAGTTTAAAGATTAAAAAGCACTAGTAGTTGTCACCCCTCCCCATCTAATTATCTTTTGTATGCCTGACGCGCTAGTAAAATCCAGGATTTTCCTTTTTTGTGCCAAACAGTCAAAACACCAAGATTTACAGGTTCTGGTGCACTACCTTTGTTGAGCGTTTTTCCAATTAAAAAATGCCTAACAAGTGCAATTTTACCCGTAATATTTACAGTTTGATTTTCGATGTTGATTTCAGTGAAATTGGAGTTGCCTGAGCTTAATGCCTCGATAAATTCACTTTGATTTTCTAATAAACCACTTGAGTGTCCATAGGTTAAATCAGCATCTGTGATCTTTTCAAGACGGGAAGCATCACCTGCGACCATGGCGTTGACCAATTCAGTAACGGCACTTTCTACTGCCACTACTTGTTTTTCCTGAGCCATTAGTGCTGTAGAAAAAAGGAAACAAAGGGTAAAGAGGGATTTAAACATTTTTAATCGGGTTTGTTTAATTAATAATTGTCAAGTCAAAAACATAGAATCCTGCCAATGCATTTACTCGGGCATTCTGAGGTGCAGGAACCACAAATTCCAAACGTAATTTCTCCTGATTTTTAGTAAAGGAAATCTCTTTGTTTGAAGCTGGTTGAATTCCCGAAAGTATAATTTTGTCAAAGTTAGCTCCTGAAAAGGCCCAGTTACCATTCGTGTCGAAAAGTAAGTTACTGTTTATAGATGTATAGGTTTTGCCGGCATTATTGGCAATAAAGCGAATTTCAAATCCACTAAAATCGGCAGTAACCGTAGATCCATCTTTCGAAACAGACCCCCCATTTTCTAAGGACCAGGTTTGGCTGCCACTTGCTCCTGTCAATAGCGCTGTTGCAATTTCCTCAGCTGTTTTTTTTGGCTCTTCGGTCTCACTGCTCGTACAAGCCGTAAATACGAATAAAATAAAAATTAAATAACTACTAACTAGCGTTCTCATAATCATATCCTTAAAAAGTAAAATTAATCATTTCCGAATTTTATCAAAGTATTCGCTTTAGTTTATAATCTTCAATTGAAACAATTTTTTCACAAAAATCAAATTCTCTCGTATCATTTGAGGCGATAAGTAAGCACTTTTTGCTACTGTATTTTTCTACTAAATCTCTGTACCAGCTAATTCCTCGCTCATCGAGATTTGAAGTAGGCTCATCTAAGAGTAAAAATGGTGCGTCAGAGAAAAAACAAATGCCCAATTTTAGCCTTTGTTTCATGCCCGAAGAAAAATAATTTAGTGGTTTATTAACGGAGTTTTCAAGGTACATTAGTTCGATTAACTGAGGGATATCCACTCCACCTATAAGTTTTTTGAATTTGAAATGAAAACTCAAAAATTCCTTTAGAGAAAACTCTTCTGGAAAATCCAGGTAGGGAGCACTAATGGTCAGGTGCTTGTATATATTCTCTTCTAAAACCTCTTTTTTATCCAAAGTAAAAAGCAACTTTCCTTCAGTAAGCGGCATTTGAGAGGATAAGCATTTGATCAATGTAGATTTTCCAGAACCATTGCTTCCTATGATTGCCGATTTTGTTCCTTCTGTGAAATTAAGGTCTAGGTTTCTGAATATCCACTCACGCTGAAATTTCTTACCTCCTCCTTCCAGCTTTACCGATAACATACTACTGAATATATCCTTTCATCACACCTCTTTCAGATGACCGAATGAAGTTAACTATTTCGTCACGTTCTTTTGTAGCAGGAAGATTTATTTCTATTTCTTCCAAAGCCCTGCTATTGTTCCAGTTGTTTAAAAACAGAAAACGATAAACTTCTTGAATCTCACTTATGGTTTTGCTTTCAAATCCTCTTCTCCTTAAACCTAATGAATTTACTCCTGCATAGCTTAAAGGTTCTCTTGCGGCTTTCGTAAATGGAGGTACATCTTTCCTTACCAGGGATCCGCCTGAAATCATACTGTGCATCCCAATTTTCACAAATTGGTGGATGGCACTACTTCCTCCTACAAAAGCCCAGTCATCTATGGTTACATGTCCTGCGACCTGCACAGAGTTCGCGATAATCACTCGGTTTTGAATCAAGCAATCATGTGCGATATGTACATAAGCCATCAGCAGGCAATCATGTCCTATTTTGGTGGTTTGTTTATCAGCAGTCCCTCTGTTAATAGTTACAAATTCACGGATAGTCGTATTGTCTCCAATTTCTACAAGAGACGATTCTCCACTGAATTTCAAATCTTGAGGAATAGCAGAGATCACTGCACCAGGGAAGATCCTGCAATTTTTACCTATTCTGGCTCCAGGGTAGATGGTTACATTAGAGCCTACCCATGTGCCATCTCCAATTTCAACATCAGGATGTATAGACGAGAAAGCTTCTATTGAAACATTTTCTCCCAAACGGGCCTTTTCACTTACTTCGGATAGTTTACTGATCATGCGTCTTTTCTTACAATGCTGGCAGTCATTATGGCTTCACAAACCAAGGCATTACCTACAAATGCCTCCCCTTTCATTTTTGCTATTCCTCTTCTGATTGGGTTCAGTAATTCACATTTAAAAATCAATGTGTCACCAGGTATAACCATTTTCCTAAATTTGCAATTTTCAATGCTAAGGAAATAGGTCCAATAATTTTCAGGATCCTCAACAGTACTCAAAACGAGAATACCCCCTGTTTGCGCCATGGCTTCCACTTGTAGAACGCCTGGCATGACCGGATTATTTGGGAAGTGTCCCATAAAAAAAGGTTCATTGATGGTGACGTTTTTCACGCCTGCCACCACTTTATCATCCAGATATATGACCTTGTCTAATAATTGGAAAGGATACCTATGAGGTAAAATATTACTTATCTGATTAATATCTAAAACTGGAGGTGATTTTGGATCGTAGTATGGGATATGCATAGGCCCTGCCTTTTCCATTGCCCTTTTTATCTTTTTCGCAAAAGCGACATTGGCTGCATGTCCAGGTCTGGCTGCTAAAATTTGAGCTTTTAGTGGACGACCTACCAAAGCAAGGTCACCGATCACATCCAGAAGTTTATGTCTGGCTGGTTCGTTTTTATACCTTAGCTCTACATTGTTTAGGATGCCTTCCTTCTTCACTTCAACCTTTTGCTTGTTAAACATTTTGGCTAAATTAGCTAGTTCAGCCTCTTCTACAACCCTGTCCACTACTACTATGGCATTGTTAAGGTCTCCACCTTGTATCAGGTTGTTTTTGTATAACATCTCTAACTCATGCAAGAAACAAAATGTTCTGCATGAAGCGATTTCGCTTTTAAATTGGCTAATGTCAGTAATAGAAGCGTGCTGGCTTCCCAGTACAGGTGAGTTATAATCTACCATCACAGTAACCCTAAAATCGTCTAGTGGCAATGCTGCCATCTCTACTTCTCTCGCGCTGTCTTTGTAATGAATGCTCTCCGGGACTTCAAAAAATCTCCTTAGTGCATTTTGTTCTTCAAGCCCTGCTTCTTCCAGAACGTTTATAAACTGTATGCTACTTCCATCCAAAATAGGAGGCTCAGGGCCATTAAGTTGAATAAGTACATTGTCTATTTCCATTCCTACAAGTGCTGCAAGAACATGTTCAACTGTGAAAACTCTTGCGCCGCTTTGTTCTAAGGTGGTGCCTCGAGAAACGTCTACAACATTGTCCACATCTGCATCAATGATAGGCTGACCCTCCAGATCCATTCTTTGGAATTTATATCCATGATTAGGGCTGGCTGGCAAAAAGGTCATGTTAGCTACTATTCCCGTGTGTAAACCTACACCGTTCACGGTAACTTGTTTTTTTATGGTATGCTGTTTTACTTTCATTAAAATAAATAACTATTTACTAGAGGTGGACCAATTCAGTTTGCGAATTTATTGTTTTTTTTCCAGCTCTCTTAATTTGTCCTGAAGTAAAGGTAGTTTTTTGAATACTGAATAGGATTTTAAGAAAGCTTTTACATCAAAACCTATAAAACCAAATAAAGTTGTTCCTGGTTCAATTACCGATTTCATTACACCAGTATTACCTCCTATAGTAGTGTTATCGGCCAACTCAATATGTCCAACAATTGATGATTTCCCTGCTAAAACGCAATTTTTTCCAATAATTGTAGACCCAGCTACACCTGCTTGAGCGGCTATGACAGTATTTTCTCCAATTGTAACATTGTGAGCAATCTGAACATGGTTGTCTATTTTTACCCCCTTTTAATTAAAGTTGACCCCATAGTAGCACAATCTATGGTGGAATTGGAACCAATGCTAATATGATCTTCTAAGACGACATTTCCTAACTGAGGGACATTATTATAGGTGCCATCTGCCTGAGGGGTAAAACCAAAGCCATCGCCACCAATAATCGTTCCGCCGTGGATTTCGCAGTAGCTACCGATTTTTGTTTCGGAGTAAATTTTCACCCCTGGATGAAAGACACAATTGTTACCAATGGTCACATTGTCCCCAATATATACTTGTGGATATATTTTAACATTGTCTCCAATCGTGCAGTTTTTACCGATGTAGGAGAATGCTCCACGGTAAAACCCCTCTCCAATGGTACTGTCATTGCCAAAAAAACTTGGCTCTTCTACACCAAGTGGGTTTGGTTTGGTGAGTTCTGCATAGCTTTCCAATAGCTTAGAAAAAGCAGAGTAAGGGTCCGTTACTTTGACCAATGTCGTCGTATAGGATTTTTGCGGTACAAAGTCCTTTGAGACGATAATTGCAGAGCAATGGGTGCTGTAAAGGTGTTTTTCGTATTTTAAATTAGCAAGGAAACCTATGCTTCCTGGTTTTCCCTCCTGGATTTTTTCCAGGTTATTGATCATCTGCGAACCATCACCTTCTACAGTTCCATCCAAAAGTTGAGCAATTTGATCGACGGTAAATTCCATTAGGTATTAATTAATTTTTAACGTAAAGTTATGTTTTTAGCATGACAAGCATAGTATTTTTTGACAATTTTACTCATGGCTTTTATATTTGGCAAATCTGCGGCCGCTGCTACGTCCAAAACTTCACCTTTTTTTGTTAGTATTAAAATTTTATTTTCTTTCAAATAGCCATAATTGCTTATCTCACCTTCCGAGAAAAAATAATTTAATTCTTCATCAGAGACCATTAGCTTTTTTTGAACTTTAGATTTCATCTCAGCTACTTTGCTAGTAATAAGTGGCTGATTGCTAAGGTGTATTTTATACAAATTTCTAGTCAAAAACATTTTTGAGATTTGGCTTAGTACCAAGTCGTCAAGATCCTTCCAAAGTTTAATGGCTCCCCAAATATCCAAATCATCTAGTTGGGCAAAATCATCCAGCCAATCTGGTTTTCCTGTTTTAGGTAAATCCTTTTTCAAAAAACCTATGAATTCTATAGAGCCTGGAAGTGGATAACCTGAGCGCCCAAGGTGCTTTGCTCTTAAGATCAGGTTAATTAGCATTTTTTCCGCACAGACAGTTGTTTTATGCAGGTAAACTTGCCAGTACATAAGTCTTCTTGCGTTCAAAAAATTTTCTATGCTGTAAATTCCTTTTTCTTCGATGACAACCTCATCATTTACGATGGTCATCATTTTAATGATTCGATCAGCTCCTATAGTGCCTTCTGATACCCCAGTGAAAAAACAATCTCTTTGTAAATAATCCAGCCTATCAATATCCAATTGGCTGGATACAAGTTGGTGAAAGAATTTTCTTTCGTAACTTCCAACAAATATTTTTCTCGCCAGTGAAAGCTGGCCATGAAATTGCTTATTTAATTCGTCAAAAAAGAGGATTGATAATGTTTCATGGTGCTGGCCCTCTAGTAATATTGATTCCAGAGCATGAGAAAATGGGCCATGGCCAATATCATGGAGCAAGATGGCGAGTAGTGCAGCTTCATATTCGATTTCAGAAATCTCTATTCCTTTATTCCGAAGCTGGTCTAAAGTGATGCTCATAAGGTGCATCGCTCCAATGGCATGATGGAATCGGGTATGCAGTGCGCCGGGGTAAACCATATCCGTCAAACCAAGCTGCTTGATTCTACGTAACCTTTGAAAGTAAGGATGGTCAATAACGGCAAAAATCAGCTCACTTGGAATGTTGATGAACCCGTATACTGGGTCATTTATGATTTTATAACTTTTCAATGTCCTGTTCATAGAGGTATCTTGTCAAAAGTAATTAAACTAAAAAGAATTAAACCAATTGATATGCAAAATTTCAAAATATTATGGGCAGATGATGAGATCGATCTCCTAAAACCACATATATTATTTTTACAACAAAAAGGCTATGACATTGTTACGGTGAATAGTGGCTTAGATGCTGTCGAAAAAGTTGAGGAAGATAATTTTGATGTGATTTTTTTGGATGAGATGATGCCTGGTATGACAGGTCTGGAAACCCTGCAACAAATCAAAACCATAAAACCACAAATCCCTGTGGTGATGATTACCAAGAGTGAGGAAGAACATATCATGGATGATGCTATTGGTGGTAAAATTGCTGATTACCTTATCAAGCCCATCAATCCGAATCAAATTTTGCTTTCAGTGAAGAAGATACTTCAAAACAAGCAATTGATAAGTGAAAAGACCAACCTTTCCTATCAGCAGGATTTCAGGAATATAAGTATGGCTTACAATGATGCCATTGATCACGAAGAGTGGGCGGACATCTACAAAAAGCTTACTTACTGGGAGCTTGAAATAGATGAAACGGAAAACAAAAGTATGCAGGAAGTGCTCGAAACCCAAAAAGTAGAGGCAAATGCGAACTTTGCGCGTTTTATAAAAGAAAATTATTTGGAATGGCTAAATGTTCCTAACATCAGCAAGCCTGTTTTATCTCATCAGGTGATGAAGAAGCATGTGTTTCCAAAAATCAAAACGGATAAGCCTTTGTTTTTATTGTGATTGACAATTTAAGACTGGATCAATGGGAGATGATAGAAACCCAATTGAGGGATTACTTTTTGGTTAAGGAGAATGGAACCTATTATAGCATCCTACCTACAACTACAGCTTTTTCAAGAAACGCCTTATTCAGTGGTATGATGCCTCTTGAAATGTCGAAATCTCACCCTGACCTTTGGGAGGGCGAAGATACAGATGAAGGGAAAAACAACAACGAAGCTGAGTTTTTGAAGGTTAATTTAAAAAAGAACCGTCTTTCTATACGCTCCAGCTACAATAAAATACTGCAAACCAATCAAGGGAAAGCAGTGTTGGATCAGTTTCCCAACTTGATGAAAAATGAGTTGAATGTTTTGGTGTACAATTTCGTGGACATGATGTCACATGCCAGAACTGATATGAAAATGATCAGAGAATTGGCTCCGGACGAGTCTGCCTATCGCTCTCTTACTATAAGTTGGTTTTTACATAGCTCTTTATTTGAGCTATTCAAGAAAATTAGCGCGGCAGGAGCAGAAGTGATTGTAACGACTGATCACGGAACCAAACGTGTAAATAAACCTTATAAAATCATTGGAGACCGAAACGTTACCACCAACTTGAGGTATAAACAAGGAAAAAACCTTAATTTTGAATCGGGAAAGGTATTTGAAATAGATAATCCGGATGAAGCGAGGCTTCCTCGTTTGAATATCTCGTCCAGTTATGTGTTTGCTGTAGAGGATTATTTCTTTGCCTACCCCAATAACTACAATTATTACGTAAACTATTACAGGGATACTTTTCAACATGGAGGTGTTTCATTGGAAGAAATGATTATTCCTATTGTACATTTGCAGCCAAAATAATTTTAATTGAAACGAATACATTGCGATCATATTAGTGAGATTTCAAATGCTGCTGAGGTAATCATTGATTTATGCAGGGATATGAAGGTTTGGGTTTTTCAAGGAGAAATGGGAGCGGGTAAAACCACTTTGATAAAAGCGATCTGCGAAAAACTCAATATCTTAGACCCTGTAAGCAGTCCTACCTTCTCTATTGTAAATGAGTACACTAGTGACCAAGGAGATCCTGTGTATCATTTTGACTTTTATAGGATAGAGGATCCAGTAGAAGCCTTGGACATGGGTATTGAAGAATATTTCTCTAGTGGCAATTATTGTTTTGTAGAATGGGCGGAAAAAATCCCTATGTTTTTGCCAGATAAATTCGCATTAATTGCGATTGAGAGTGATGAAGTTGAAAAAAGAAATATTGCTATTAAAACCATCAATCAATGATAGGTAAAACAGGTTTTACCGAAATTGCCGAAGAGCCTTTGGTGTACACGCAGGAATCAATGGACCGTTTAAAAAGGAAAGGTCCTCCAATATTGATTGGAATACCCAAAGAAACTGCCGATCAGGAGAAGCGGGTGGTCCTTACGCCCGAAGCAGTGAAGTTGCTGGTAAACAATGGACAGCGGGTAATCGTGGAGACCAATGCTGGCAAATTATCAAAATTTTCTGATAAGGATTATTCAGATGCCGGAGCAAGGGTTGTATATACCAGTGAGGAGGCTTTTGATGCTGAAGTAGTTTTAAAGGTTGAGCCACCCTCTGCAGAAGAAATTGGCTATATGCGCCAGGGTTCATGTTTGATTTCAGCTCTCCAGTTGGGCAAACAAAAAGCCGAATTTATTCAGCAATTGAATGCAAAGAAAATTACCGCAGTAGCTTTTGAGAACCTGGAAGATAAAGTAGGTGGCATGCCTGTGGTGAGGGCCATGAGTGAAATAGCTGGCAGCACTGCCATGCTAGTCGCTGCAGAGTACCTCAATAGTGTGAATGATGGTAAAGGGTTGATCCTGGGAGGGATTACTGGTGTTCCCCCTACTCAGGTTGTGATCATTGGCGCTGGAACTGTCGCCGAATATGCGGCCAGAACAGCCTTAGGTCTTGGAGCCAATATTAAGATATTTGACAATCAAATCTATAAATTAAGAAGAATCAAGCAGGTCCTGGGTCAGCAAGTGTTTACATCGACTATAGACAATTATGTTTTAGGTCAGGCATTGAAAGAGTCGGATGTTGTCATTGGAGCACTTAGAGCAGAGAAGGGCAGGTCAAAAATAGTTGTGTTTGAGGAGATGGTTTCCCAAATGATGGAAGGAAGCGTTATCATTGATGTAAGTATAGACCAAGGCGGATGTATAGAAACCGCAGAAATGACCAGTCATAACGAGCCAGTGTTTAAAAAACATGGTGTTATCCATTACTGTGTTCCTAACATCGCATCCAGAGTTTCAAGAACAGCTTCCTATTCCCTTAGTAATATCTTTACCCCCATCTTACTTCAGATGGCAGACATAGGAGGGCCAGAAGAAATGGTATTCAATTATAAATGGTTTATGAAAGGGGTCTATACTTACCGCGGCAGTCTTACGAGTGCACATTTAGGCCGAAAATTTCAAATGACCCACAAGGAGTTACAATTACTATTGGCTGCCAGATATTAAAAAGGGCTATCAGTACAGTTAGGAAAGGAGGTTTTGCCTAAGGAGAAACTCCAATTGATCATTGGCTTTAAGCAAACTATCCGTTAGTTGCTTATTCTCCTTTCTTAGCGAAAAAACCTCATAGGCATTCTTTACTACCGTTCTGAGATAGTCTTCTTCCCAAGGTTTTGTAAGATAATGATACACTTTTCCTTTATTGATGGCATCAATAACTGCTTGAATATCAGTATAACCTGTGAGTAAAATACGCATAGGGTCTGGATGCATAGGGATAATTGACTCCAAAAAATCTACGCCGTTTTCCTTAGGCATTCTTTGATCAGTAATGATAATGTCAATGTCTTCCTGAAGCAGTATGTCTCTTCCCTCGTCAGCAGAATCTGCTAAAAATATTTTATATTCCCTTCTAAAAGTGGCCTTAAACGCTTTCAAGTTGTTGACCTCATCATCCACATAGAGGATTCTGATCTTATAATTTTCCATACCTTAAGTTTCGAAATACCACAATAAATTGCTAAGAACAAGAAATTGAATTTTTAATTTTAAGCAAATTATCGCTCTTTTTCAAATATAATTTACTAGTTTAAACTTAATATATTTATATTCAAAAGTTTATTCTATAAATTAATAAATTTAAACCTGAAAATCAAAAAATATTAAATTAATTCTACTCACTTGATTATTTGTAATTACAAAAATATAACTTTACTTACAGTATATCCTTTTTTTAGTTATTAATATTTATGGAAAACTCAATTAAGATTAATGAGTTTAATCAGGCCTATAAGCCTGTTTTGTTCTCACTTGGAAATAAGAAGGACAAAAAAGATCTCAAACAGCTTAAAGAAACAGGTAAAGTAATGTTTTTTGATTCTTTTGATTTACAGCTTTCAGAATTAATAAAAACGCAGAACCCCAAGAGAAAGTTGTCTCAAGAGGAGTTGGTCGAAAAAAAGATTGAATATTATTCTAATTCTGGAATGTCGGAATCTGAAAATGGGATCTGGGTTTATTATCCTTGGCGCAATACAGTAGTGCGAATATTAGAAGAAAGAGATTTTGTAAAATTACGCACCATAAGGAACCGCTATAAAATCACTGATGAAGAGCAGGAGTTGCTTCAGAATAAAATCATTGGCATCATAGGCTTATCGGTTGGGCAGAGTGTGGCCATAAGTCTGGCGATGGAAAGGTGTTTCGGAGAGTTGAGAATTGCTGATTTTGACACCTTGGATTTGAGTAATATGAATCGCATAAGAACTGGTGTGTACAATATTGGTTTAAAGAAATCATGGATTGTTGCAAGAGAAATTGCTGAAATAGACCCATATTTAAAAGTTACATTATATAATGAGGGGATTATTGAGGATAATATCAATGATTTTTTAACTTAAACGGAAAAATGGATTTATTGATTGAAGAATGTGATAGTTTGCCAATTAAAATTCTGAGTAGAATAAAAGCAAAGGCTCTTAAAATACCTGTAATGATGGATACAAGTGACCGTGGTATGATTGATATCGAAAGGTTCGATCAAGAACCCGAGAGATTGATTTTTCATGGATTATTGACTGAATATGGCCCAGAGGGAGAAATTATGACTAAGCTGCAAGAGCATGCTAAGGATATAATGATGTCTCTTTTACAATTTGATAACCTTTCCCCAAGGGTGAAGTTTAGTTTTTCCGAATTGGGGAAAACCATAACATCGTGGCCTCAACTCGCATCCTCCGTATTTTTAGGTGGAGCAGCTTGTTGTCATTATGCAAGACTGTTGCTTTTGAATCACAAAGTAGATTCAGGAAGGTTTTATGTTGATCTGGACAAGATAATCGATTTTAATGAAAGTTAGAGTTAGGATAGTTAGAGCCATTGATGATGTCGATGCTACCGAAAAATATATTTTTGGTCACCATAAGGTTTTGGAATCCTATGGAATTACGAAAGTGACATCCGCCGATAGGTCATGGGCGTTGAACCCCCATGTGTACCTGATCCTTTTTGAGTCCATGGAGGATCAAAGGATATTAGGTGGAGGTAGAATTCAGCTAAGAACGGAATATTTCCCTTTGCCCTTTGAAATGGCTATCAGAGAAATTGACCCTAAAATAGGCGCTTATCTTGCAGAGTTTAAAGACCTGGAGGTAGCAGAGTATTGTGGTTTGTGGAATAGCCGAGAGGTAGCAGGATATGGGATTGGGAGTATCTATTTGGTTAGGGTTGGAATAGCTATTCTTCCCCAGTTGAATTTAAAAAAGCTTTTTGGCCTAAGCTCTCCTGTGACATTGAGTATCTCCAAAAGTGTTGGCTATGAGATTATTTCTGGTCTAGGAGATAATGGGTCATTCTATTATCCAAAAGAAGGGTTGATAGCAACAGCATTAGAGATTAATGATATAGCTGAGTTGTCCCATGCACAGGAAGCGGAAAGGAATTATATATTTGAGTTAAGGAATAAAATTAATTTTAATACTGTAGAGAGTGGTCCGAAAGGTGAAATGGAATTACAGTTTGAACTTCAAATCCCTAAGCCACAGAATGAAAAATAACACTTATTTCAAGTATGCATCTTTAACAGCCCTTCTATTATTGGTGGTGATATTGCCAATCATTTCTTTTTTGGGAATGTTAAAACAGGATGATGATTTACGATTTAATAATTATCCCTATTTTTTGGGAGACCAAGATTCCATTGGCGAGGATTTAGATCTAATTACTTTTGACTCCATTGCTCTGGGAGGAGTGGACCTTGGGGCAGTAAAAAAGGATTTGTTCGTAAAACTTGATCTAGATGATTTTGGCTGGTTAAATAAAGATAGTGTTTACTTCCTTGAAATAAGTAATCCATCATTTAGGGAGGTTGAATTGTACCGGTTTAATACAGATGGAAAATTGGCTTATAAAGAATTGGTCGGCACTGCTGTGAAGAGTGAAAACTCCTTGAGAAACCCAAATCCCTATTTCAATATTCAGTTGGGTAAAGATTTAAGCCCTACAGTTGTTTTAAGAGTGAATTCTAAAGTGCCTTTAAAATTTGAGGCTTTTATTTACCCCTATTCTTCTTTTAATAAAAATTATAGTTTGCGTCTCATTATCATAAGTTTCTACTTTGGGATAATGGTTGCACTTTTTCTTTACAACCTAATACTGTATTTCGCTGTTAAGGATAGGGTATATTTATTTTATTGTTTCTATATATTGTTTATAGGACTGGCACAACTCTCCATATCAGGACATTCTTACTTCTTGCTTCAAAAGAACGTATTCCTGTATGAGTTAAGTATCATTGGCTTTACTACCTTATCCAGTGTCTTTGTGATTCCCTTTATCCAGCTGTTCTTGAGAACAGATGAGTATATTCCTAAATATGAAAAATACCTTTACCTTATCCCGCTATCCTATGTGATATCCTTGGTGCTTTGGCAAATGGGGTTTGTCGAAATAAGCTATTCCATGATGGATTTGAACGGGCTTATTTTTGTTGTTTGTTTTTTCACTATCGGGATTATAGCTGCACGAGGAGGTAATAGGTCTGCTTATTTCTTTTTGCTGGCCTGGAGTTTCCTTTTGATCGGGCTGGTTGTGTTAATACTTCATAACCTGATGATTATTAATTTAGGTTCCTACGCCAATGCACCATTACTTGCGGGAACAGCCATTGAAGCATTATTGCTTTCTTTTGCTTTGGCTGATAAAATTAATATTTTGAAGAAGGAAAAAGAGGATGAACAGTTAGACAAGCTTGAAGCTGTTAAAGAAAATGAAAGACTAATAAAGGAACAAAACGTTTTCCTGGAAGACATGGTGAAATCCAGAACAGAGGAATTAGAGTTGACCTTGAAGAATCTTCAAAACACGCAGACACAACTTGTTAATCAAGAAAAAATGGCTTCCTTGGGTCAGTTGACAGCAGGGATAGCCCATGAAATCAATAACCCTATAAATTTTGTGAGCTCAAATATTTCTCCTTTAAAACGTGACCTGAAAGATATTCTGGAATTGATGGATGTTTATAGGGAGAAGGGTAAATTAGAGTTCTCTGAGGAGAGTAAAGAAGAGATTGATGAGATGGAGGAAGAAATTGAATTCGATTACTTGTTAGAGGAAGTTGAACAATTGCTTAATGGGATGGAAGATGGTGCCAAAAGGACTGTGGAGATAGTGCGTGGGCTGAAATTATTCTCAAGAGTTGATGAACAAGATGTTAAAGAAGTTGATCTTCGCGAAGGATTAGATAGTACATTGATTCTACTTAATAGTACTATGACTGGTGTTATTAAGTTAACAAAGAATTATGAAGATGTTCCAATGGTAGAATGTTTGGCAGGAAAGATAAATCAAGTCTTCATGAATATAATTAGCAATGCTATTCATGCACTTCTTGATCATCCTATTGAAGGTAGAGAGCCTGAACTTACCATAAATACTTTCTTTAAAGATGGGATGGTTGGAATTCAAATTAAAGACAATGGAGTAGGTATGCCAGATAAAGTGAAGGAGAAAATATTTGAACCATTTTTCACTACCAAGGCCGTTGGTCAAGGGACCGGCTTAGGGCTCTCCATAGTTTATACAATCATTGAAAATCATAAAGGGTCCATAACGGTGGATTCTGAGCAAGGTGTTGGGACTGTTTTTAATATCGCATTGCCAGTTAACCAAAAAGGATAGCAGATGACGAACAGGATTGAGGTGCTGTATATTGATGATGAAGACAATAACCTGAACTCATTCAAGGCAGCCTTGAGGAAAGAATTTAGAGTGCAAACAGCGATAGATGCTGAGGATGGGTTGATTCTTGCTAAGAACCATGAGTTTCAAGTTGTCATAGCGGATCAAAGGATGCCTGGTATGACAGGTGTAGAGTTTTTTGAAAAGCTAGTTGAAATTAATCCTGATCCCATTCGAATTCTTTTAACAGGATACTCCGATATCACTAGTGTCATCGACGCAATCAATAGGGGTGAGGTTTACCGATTTATAGATAAACCATGGAACATTGAGCAGATCAAAAATGCGATCCTAAATGCTGCAGAGATTTTCAATGCAAGAAAAGAGTTAAAAGAGAAGAACAATCGATTGCAGAAGCTCCATTCTGAGATGAACCAGTTTGTTTACAGTTTGTCACATGAGTTGCGTGGGCCACTGATGAGTATCTCAGGCATATCCAAACTTGCGAAAATGGAAGTGAAGGATCCAGGTATAATTGAGTACTTTGAGATGATTGACTCTGCGACCTTGAAGCTAGATGATTTTATTTATAAAATGCTAGATTTTTATAGGTCAACAAAAATCGAAAACAAAATTGTCACCATCAAATTCGAAGATATTCTAAGTCAATTGCTGGATGAATATAAATTGAAATGGAACCTGGATGGGATCGAAATATTTTTGTCCATTGACCAGAAAGATGTGTTTCATTCAGATGAATCAAAGATCAGGGTGATTCTTAATAATTTGTTCAGTAATGCCTTCAAATTTCAGAAAGATGAAGATGGGAAATGGATAAAGATCAATATTGAAGTCAATCCTAAAGGGGCAATGATTGAGGTCTCTGACAATGGAATAGGTATTGAAGACAAACATAAAAATGATGTTTTTAATCTATTTCACAGGGCTACTCAAAGAAACGTGGGCTCGGGCCTTGGACTTTATATGGTGAAAGAATCAATTGAACAGCTAAAAGGTCATGTCATTCTTAATTCTGTGCCCAAAATAGGGACTAAAGTTCATGTCCACCTTCCTGACTTGTTAGAGTTTTAATTTTACATGGGTAGAAGAGCAGCGTCATTCAATGAAAAGTGTTTGAATTTTAAACAAGTTAAAACTCGCAATTTTCTTTTGTATGGTAGGTTTTAATATCCTGATATCCTATTAATATTCTCCAAAATTCTTTGTTGAGATATAAAATGGAGGTAATTTGCACCATTAATTTTTATTAAAAAAATGTTTTTTTATGATTAACCCTTGGCATGATGTGAGTATTGGGCCAAACTCACCAGAATACGTAACGGGAGTAATAGAAATACCCAAAGGAAGTAAAGGTAAGTACGAACTTGATAAAGAATCAGGTATGTTACTTTTGGATCGTGTGCTTTTTTCAGCTGTACACTATCCTGCCAATTACGGTTTTATTCCTCAGACATTTTGTGAGGATCATGATCCCCTTGATATATTGATTATTTCCCAAATAGACATTCCTTCGATGACGCTTGTTAAAGCAAAAGTTATTGGAGTGATGAGAATGATTGATGGTGGTGAAGCAGATGATAAAATCATTGCTGTAGCTGCTGATGACCAGTCTGTAAATTATTATGAGGATATTTCTGAACTTCCTCCTCACCTAATGAAGGAAACACATCGCTTTTTTCGAGGATTATAAGAAACTTGAAAATAAAGAAGTGAAGGTGGAGGACTTTCTTGGAAAAGAGGATGCTATGCGTATTATCAATGAATCCGTAGAGCTCTACAATAAAACCTTTAAGACAGTTAAATAGAAGGATTAAATCCTTTATTTAAGGAATAGAAAAATTTAGCCCGGATTGTGAAATAATTCATTTATTTCACAATCCGGGCTAAATGTGTTTATGCCTTTTTTTATCCGGGTAAGCTTCTTCAGCGGTCCTATTTTAGCAATAGGACCGCTTACTATTCTTAAGCCTAGCCTAATTTTTTAATGTTATCTTCCAATGCTTTCACCTTAGAAATGGCATCCTCCATCTTTTGCTTTTCTCTGGCCACTACCGCTTCTGGAGCATGGTTTACAAACTTATCATTTTGCAGCTTTTTAGAAACAGCCTTTAAGAATCCTAAAGTGTAATCGAGTTCTTTTTGCAAATTCTCTCGTTCTTGCTCAAGATCGATTTTCTCATTCAAAGGAATAAAGAACTCATCCGATTTAACTACGAAACTAACGGCATTGGCTACATTTTCCCCAAACTGGATTGTGCTTATATTGGCCAGTTTGGAGATAATGGCTTCATACTTGGTGTATAATTTGGGATCGTTTGTGTGTATCGTAAGTTCGAATGCCTCTTTAGGAGAAATCCCTTTTGAAGCCCTGACGTTACGGATTTGCGATACGATCTCAAATATTTTTGAAGCCTCTTCTATGATTTCGATATCGAATGAGCCAGATTTAGGCCACTCTGATAACATTAGTGCTTCACTGGTCTCTCTTTTCCCTAATTGTTGCCAAAGCTCTTCGGTAATGAAAGGCATAAATGGGTGTAATACCTTCATTAGGTTTTCGAAAAGGACTATGGTTTTATCCTTTGTTTTCTTGTCAATAGGAGCTTGATATTCTGGCTTGACCATTTCCAGATACCAAGAGCAGAAGTCGTCCCAGATGAGCTTGTAGACGGACATTAAAGCATCTGAGATACGGAACTTATCAAAGTGATCAGCAATTTCGGTGAGGGACTGGTTAAAACGGTTTTCAAACCAGTCAATTGCTGTTTGATTGGTGCTTTCATCCTTTTCTATAACTTCCCAACCTTCTATCAATCGATAGGCGTTCCAGATTTTATTAGAGAAGTTACGGCCCTGCTCCACTAGTTTTTCATCATAGGGGAGGTCATTACCAGCAGGACTACTAAATAGCATACCTGTCCTAACACCATCAGCACCATATTGTTCTATTAAAGCGAGTGGGTCTGGAGAATTGCCAAGTGACTTGGACATTTTTCTACCCAATTTGTCCCTAACGATTCCTGTTAGGTAAACATTCTGAAATGGTTTTTCACCCGTGTATTCGTAACCTGCAATAATCATTCTGGCTACCCAGAAAAACAATATCTCAGGGGCAGTTACCAAGTCATTTGTTGGGTAATAGTAGGCAAGGTCTTCGTTCTTTTTGCCCGTTTTAAAGAATTCCGGATCAAAAACTGAGATAGGCCACAACCAGGAAGAAAACCAAGTGTCCAAAACATCTTCGTCTTGTCTTAAGTCAGCTGCAGTGAAATTGCCCTCATGATTTTCATTGGCCAGAATTACCGCTTCTTCTATTGAAGCCGCAACCACATATTCGCCATTAGGAAGATAAAAAGCAGGTATACGATGGCCCCACCAGAGTTGACGAGAAATGCACCAGTCCCTTACGTTTTCCATCCAGCTTTTGTACATGTTTTTGAATTTCGGCGGGAAGAGCTTCACGCTGTCATCCATAACTGCTTTAAGAGCAGGTTGGGTTATTTGCTCCATTGCCATGAACCACTGCATGGATAGTTTAGGCTCTATCACGGCGTCAGTTCGTTCGGAGTGGCCTACGTTGGAAGTATAAGCTTCTTCTTTCTCTAATTGTTCGGCCTCTTTTAATAATTTCGCAATCTTTTTTCTGGCTATAAATCGATCCTCTCCGACAAGTAATTGTGCTTTTTCATTCAATGTGCCGTCATCGCTAAGAATATCGATTACTTCCAATTGATGTCTTATGCCAATTTCGTAATCATTTATATCGTGAGCTGGAGTGATTTTCAAACAACCAGTACCAAATTCCATGTCTACATAATCATCCTCAATAATGGGGATGGCTTTATTAATCAATGGAATCAATGCTTTTTTGCCTTTCAAATGAGAGAAACGAGTGTCCTCTGGATGAATACAAATTGCCACATCGGCCATTATAGTCTCAGGCCTGGTGGTAGCAATGGTTAGGTATTCATCTTCGCCTTCTATTTGGTATTTGATATAATAGAGCTTAGAAGGAATCTCCTTAAATATAACTTCGTCGTCAGATAAAGCGGTACGGCCTTTTGGGTCCCAGTTTACCATCCTGATTCCTCTGTAGATTTTGCCTTTTTTATGTAAGTCTACAAATACATTGACCACTGCTTCACTAAGGTCCTTGTCCATGGTGAAACGTGTCCTTTCCCAATCACAAGAAGCACCAAGTTTCTTAAGCTGCTCTAGGATTATGCCACCATATTTTTCTTTCCATTCCCAGGCATGGGTTAAAAAGGATTCTCTTGTAAGTGATTTTTTTTCAATCCCCTGTTCTTTTAGCATGGCCACTACTTTTGCTTCAGTGGCGATAGATGCATGATCAGTACCAGGTACCCAGCAAGCGTTTTTACCTTCCATTCTCGCTTTCCGGATCAGGATGTCCTGAATGGTATTGTTGAGCATATGCCCCATGTGCAGTACGCCAGTGACATTTGGAGGGGGGATTACTATAGAGTAAGGTTCTTTATTGGCGTCAGGTTCGGAATGAAACATTCCGTGATCCATCCAATATTGATACCATTTTGATTCAATGCTTGAGGGTGTATATTTGGTAGGTAGTGCCATGGTCTAATCAATTTGAGGTGCAAAAATAATACAATTATACTTTTTGGAGCACCTTTATGAGAAGGATTACCAAAAGTTGTATTTTTTGCAAGGGAAAAGTGAATGAATAAGGTGGAAGTATTATTGGTTGCCAATGCTAACTTTCACCATCACAGGGAAATGATCTGAAGGGTATTTTTTTCCGTAATTGTCGGATAAAGTACCTTGGTGCGTGACGCTTACGCCATCGTTAACAAAAATGTAATCAATTCTTTTTTCCGGGAGCATGTCCCATTCGAAAGCGGTGAAAGTACCTAATGGACCGTAGGGAGGATTTTTAGATTCCATTTTACTGTCCTTCATACTGCCACCTTTTATGATTTCTTTGTACGCTGGATTGTCGTCTTCTATATTAAAATCTCCTGTTAGAATGCTGGGAAGGTTTTGTGTATTTATCGCTTGAATTTTCTGGATTATTAATTTGCTGCTTTCTTCTCTAGCTTTTTGGCCTCTATGGTCGTAGTGTACATTGAATACATAAAACTCTTGCCCTTCTTGCGTTTTGAATTTACCCCATGTACAAATTCTGTTTAAGGAGGCATCCCAGCCTTTGGAAGGCTTTTCTGGAGTAGGTGAAAGCCAAAACGTGTTTTGTTCGAGAAGTGTAAATTTTTCAGGATTATAAAAAACAGCACTGAATTCGCCTTCTTTCTTTCCAGTATCTCTTCCCACGCCTATATATGGAAAGTTTAACCCTTCCTTGATCATTTCAAGTTGGTTAAAAAGCCCTTCCTGAATTCCTACGATATCCATTTCATGAAAACGGATTAGGTTGATTAAATGTGGTGCTCGATCTTCCCATAGATTTCCTTCGTCATTTGGGTTGGCGTAGCGAATATTATAAGTAGCGATATTATACTTTTCTTGAGCCATTGAAGTCTCGGCCTGAAGAAAAGTAAACATTATAAGGATTACCGGAAGCTTGAAAATTGAAAGATTGAGATTTGGCAATTTAAATCGGGAAGAGGTGAAAATATTCATTTTTATGGCTGGTTATTTTATCTCTGATTGAAAAGGTAATAGGACCATTCTTCCTTGTAGTTTTTCGATTTTTTCAAGTGTGTTGAAAATCTCATAAGAATAACCCATTTTGATGCGTTGGTAGGTGCTTTGAACGTCACCACCCAAATCCTCAATTAACTGTTCAAAAACACTTTTTTGCTTTGGATAGACGACTAGTCTGTAATCGTCCGCAATTCCCGCTTTATTAGCCGCAATTTCAATGGCATCGTCAAAATCACCAAGAACATCTACCAAACCATTTTCTTTGGCTTTTTTTCCAGACCAAACCCTGCCACCAGCGATGGCTAAAACTTGCTCGCGGCTCATGTTTCTTCCTTCCGAAACCCTACTGATAAAAGTATCGTAACCTTCTTCTACCTTTTTCTGCATGATGGCTTTCTCTGCTTCAGAAATGGTTTTAGTAGGGTCTAGGAGGTTCGAGTAGGTTCCAGTACTGACTTCATCAGTAGTAATGCCTAGTTTGTTGTTCAACAACCCTTTGGCATTGAACCAAAGTCCGAAAATACCTATAGAACCAGTAATGGTGTTAGGGTAAGCAACTATGGTGTCGGCTGGAGCGGCAATATAATAGCCGCCCGATGCAGCATAATTGGACATGGAAGCGATCAATGGTTTTTCCTTTTGGGCTTCAGAAAGCTCTCTCCAGATTACCTCCGAGGCAACCACAGACCCACCTGGGGAATTTATTCGTATTACGATTGCTTTAACATCTTCATTTTTCCTTGCTTTTCTGATCTCTTTTAGAAATCGATCAGAACTAATTTGGTCTATGGCTTCTCCACCTACAATTTCACCATCTGCAATGATCAAAGCAATGGTGTTTTCAGAAAGCCTGTTCTTGGATTTGGCTGACTGGTTGATGGCTGTAATACCTATGGTATTGATGTCTTCGTCTTCATCGGAAATGTCAAGCTTTTCCTTCAAGCGTGTAATTACTTGATCATCGTACCAAAGGCCATCTATTAAGTTGAAATCCAAGGCATCTTGCCCGTTTCTTACCAACATGCCATCATTGATCTCTCTTACTTTTTCAACTTCCAGATTGCGGCTGTTGGCTACATTTTCTACCATTACCGTATTCATGTCATTTAAATAGGTCATGGTTTGAAGCCGGTTTTCTTCACTCATTTTATCTAAAATGAATGGTTCAATAGCGCTTTTAAATTCACCAACCCTGAAAATAACCGGTTCGATCTCCAGCTTCTCGAATAAACCTTTAAAGAAAATGGGGGCACTTGAAAACCCGTTAAATTCAATGTCCCCAATTGGGTTCAGGTAGATTTCATCTGCTACAGAACTAAGGAAATAGCCTGGTTCGGAATAATATTCAGAATAAGAAATAATAAATTTCCCCTTCTCTTTAAATGCATTCAGTGCATTTCTGATTTCTAATATATGTGCTTGTCCAGCGGTTAGCATTCCGCTCTCTAGATAAATGCCTTTAATGTCGTCGTTATCAGCGGCAGTACGTATGGCTTTAATAATCTGGTTAAGGCCTATATTAGTTGTGTTGCCAATATATGGTAGAGGAGGCAAGCCTATGTCATCGTCTGGGGCGCTTTCTACAATCGGAATACCATTGAGCTTAATATGTAAAACTGAATTTTCCTCAATTTCTGTTTGGTCTCCACTGGAACTAATAGCGATTATTCCGGCTAGCATAAAAAAGCCAATTACCCAGAAAATCAGCAATCCAACAATGACAGCCAATACATTGCTTAAAAATTTCATATCTTTATCCTCGTTTTATAATATCCAAAATTAACCTATTTTTCACAAAACTGTTGATTTTGATTTAATTAATTCTTTATGCATCAGGTGGTATTGGGCTTAGGAGGGAATATGGGAGATAGGCTTTCCCTGTTAAATAAAGCAGGTAAACTTCTTTCCCAAAAGATGATGCTGGTAAGGGAGTCAACAATATATCAAACAGCAGCTTGGGGAGGAAAATCAGAGGCGGCTTATCTCAATCAAGTGCTTGTAATGAAGACCAGTCTTAGCGCTTTGGATTGCCTGGATTTTATTCTTGATATAGAAAATCAATTGGGAAGGAAGCGGTTTTTGAAATGGGGAGATAGAACCATGGACATCGATATTCTGTATTTTGACAATGAAATAATTAATACCGAAAAACTGAAAGTGCCACATCCTCATTTGGCTTCAAGAAACTTTGTTCTCGTGCCTTTGGCCGAAATTTTACCTGACTTTGTACATCCTCAAATTGAAAAGTCATCCATGGTTTTGATGGAAGAATGTGAGGATTGCTTGAAGGTGAAAAAATGGCATAATCTTGCAGAATAGAAACCATTGTTTCACTACCATTGACAAATTGATTGTGCTTTAAAACCAACAACAGCTGTGGGCAAATGTGAGCTGGGAGGATTAACTTTTATAAAGCACTATTTAGTTTAGCTGATGAAGTATTCCGCTTAAAAAAAAGCAGGCGAATATAGTCATTACTATTATCGCCTGCTTGCTTTTAATCTTGCCCAAAATGGCGGTTTTATTGAAAAAAAATTTCAACATGAAATAAGCAATAACGCATCGATTAAATGAGGGCGCCATTTCTAAATCAAAACCCTGTTTTATTTTATGATAATGGTTGGGTTTCAGAATCTTTATTGATCTTTTTAACCAAGCCTTGCAATACTTTTCCTGGGCCACATTCTATGAATAGCGTGGCGCCATCCTTAATCATGTTTTGAACAGACTGTGTCCATTTTACTGGGGCAGTAAGTTGCGCGATTAGGTTTGTTTTGATCGTCTTAACATCTGTAACTGCAGTGGTACTTACGTTTTGATAAACCGGACAAATCGGATCAGCAAAGGTGGTGGAATTAATGGCCGCCTCTAATTTAAGCTTGGCAGGTTCCATCAATGGGGAATGGAAAGCGCCACCTACAGGTAATGGCAAGGCACGCTTGGCTCCAGCCTCTTTTAGTTTTCGCAAGCGATTTGGATGCCCTCTAAGCTACCAGATATCACCAATTGACCAGGGCAGTTGTAGTTGGCAGGCACGACTATATGACCTTCTATTGAAGCACAGATTTCTTCCACTTTCTCATCAGGCAATCCGAGAATTGCAGCCATTGTGGATGGGTTGATCTCACAGGCTTCCTGCATGGCCAATGCCCTCTGGTGAACCAGTTTTAAAGCGTCCTCGAATTGTAGAGATTTGTTTGCTACCAAGGCGGAAAACTCTCCCAATGAATGACCCGCTACCATGTCTGGATGAAAATCAGGTGCCGTTAAGGCGGCTATGGCCGAATGAAGAAATACAGCTGGCTGGGTTACATTTGTTTGCTTTAGCGCTTCTGGTGTGCCATCAAACATAATGTCTGTAATGCGAAAGCCAAGAATTTCATTGGCTTGATCAAAAAGCTTTTTGGCTTCTGAACTGCTTTCATAAAGTGATTTTCCCATTCCAGGAAATTGGGCTCCTTGGCCCGGAAACATATAGGCTACCATTGTAATTGGTTCAAGTTTTAAATAAAGCCTCAAAGATAAGTAAAAAATCGGGTAGGCTCAATTTTTAGCTGGGGGGGGGCTATTCCAAGAAAGAAACCAATGGTGATTTTTCATCAGAGCCCAATTCCACGCTACGTCATTGCGAGGAGGTACGACGAAGCAATCTACTTTTATTACATGGATTGCTTCGGGACTTCTAGTAATCGATAAAGCATAACAATCCTTTTTGCCCCTCGCAATGACGAGTGGAGTCCAATTGCGGAATAGTTTCAGAATTTTACACCACGATTCGTCACTGTCAGGATGGAGATTAAGCAGACTGTTTTGATATGGGATTGCATCGCCACGCTTCGTCATTGCGAGGAGGTACGACGAAGCAATCTACTTTT
>NZ_ATNM01000024.1 GCF_000427295.1 Cyclobacterium qasimii M12-11B
TCTAGTCTTTTCTCGCTTTCCTAAATCATCATAGGTTTTTTGCATCACTTGGAGGAGAAATAATCATTTTTCAAACTAGTGATATCTTTTGAATTATCTTTAAGTATCCACCATGCCTGGCCTCTTTTTAACTTTCCCTAAGAAGTCTCCGCCTACTTCACCCATTTAATCCCATTTTCAGATTTCAAGCTGTTCTCCTGTATTTGTAACAATAACAGCTTGGTTAGGGTCAAACGTTACGTCCTTAGAAGAAGTGTTTTCGGCCTTCATATCGACTACAATAGCCCGAACTTTATCTTGATCATTAAAATAGAGTGATTTTGCATCAGCATCTGGTTCAATTTCGAGAACGTCCACACTGTTAATATAAAGCTTCATGCTGCCCATAGTAACAGGTTTTATAGGCGTGTCTTTACCATCAATTCCGACTTCGTCGTTATATCCAACTCCGATATCTTTAACGTGGCCCAGTCCTTCAATATCACCTTCGCCAGTTTTTTCAAACTGTTCTTTTAGTGCAGCATCTTGTTTAGCTTGCTCTTTTTCTTTATCAATTTTATCGACGTAAACGGCTTTCACTTTAGGAAGGGCACTTCCTTCAGCTCTGCCTTCATATGTACCATAAATTTTAACCGTATCGTTTAGTTTGAACTTATCAGCGCTTTTATTGCTTACTGTGTAAACTTCAGATCCATCGCTATTTTTACTTACAGTAAACTCAACATTTTTAGAAACTGTGTCCCCATCATCATTGACGTTATCGGCATAAGTAACATCGCCTTCAATGAC
>NZ_ATNM01000025.1 GCF_000427295.1 Cyclobacterium qasimii M12-11B
ATGTCAGAGAGCAGCATCACTACAACAGGATTTAAGACAACTCTATCAAGTACTCAATGAACTTGCATGTCTCTGTCAGAGAGCAGAATCCACTACAACAAGGATTAAGACTAGATTGATGGAGTACTGGATGCGTGTCAGATAAGAAAGTCAGAGAGCAGCATCCACTACAACAAGGATTAAGACCATGATTATAATCACCCTGAGATCTTCATTTCTGCCAGTCAGAGAGCAGCATCCACTACAACAAGGATTAAGACGGTATATAGAATCACCCAATGTCTTAGAGGTCATATAGTCAGAGAGCAGCATCCACTACAACAAGGATTAAGACGTCATCCTCGTCGCTCATATCGACTGTTATTGGCTCAGTCAGAGAGCAGCATCCACTACAACAAGCATTAAGACTGATGATCAGGCTCCTCAAAGGATTCTTTCTCATTAAGTCAGAGAGCAGCATCCATTACAACAAGGATTAAGACCATTTAGGAGGAATTACATCTGAGCTATGAAAGATATTGTCAGAGAGATACATCCATTACAACAAGGATTAAGACGGTCTTACCTTATATCGATAGATCACGCTTGAAGGGTCAGAGAGATACATCCATTACAACAAGGATTAAGACTCCAGTAACCTGGTCGGTAAACTCCCTTTGTGTTGTTGTCAGAGAGATACATCCATTACAACAAGGATTAAGACCCTTTGCAGGTCGCACTGCTCTCCTTTACCTATAAGTCAGAGAGATACATCCATTACAACAAGGATTAAGACAATTCTATATGTGTTAATCCCACAGCAAGTTGAGACGTCAGAGAGACATCCCGATGCGCTACACTTTCGGGACAGGCTATCCATTACAACAAGGATTAAGACTATTCTCCCAAGCCTGGTAGGAGAGTCCGTATTTGAGTCAGAGAGCAGCATCCACTACAACAAGGAGGACCGAGCGTGAAGAAAAGTGCCAGCGGAGGCACTTT
>NZ_ATNM01000026.1 GCF_000427295.1 Cyclobacterium qasimii M12-11B
ATGCAGCGGCATCTTTAACAACAGTTGTAAGTTCTGTGTTCTGAACTAATAATGAGTCTGTAAACATTGTACGTTCAGCCAACTGAACTTGTGTACTATCTAAAGATGAGGCTAAGTATTGATTTTCACCTTTTAAACGATCGTTTTCAGTTAATAGAATGTCCATTTCTTCTTGTAAAGCCATGTACTTCTTTTTGTAGTTCCATAGACTACCAACGCTATTTTGAGATACTTTTAAAGAATCCATTAAACCCTGGATACGTTCTCTTGCAGCAATTAAATCTTGATTTTTAACTTCACTTTCAGCAATAGCTTCATCATAATCTTTGGCCATGTTATTAAGATCATTCATCACTTGTTTCTTTTCATTGACTAGCATCTTTTCATTCTCTTGCTTTTCGCTGTAAAGTTTAGATGTGTAGAAAGCCGTGACTAAGAATAATACTAATAATATACCTAAGCCTACTTTTAATCCTGTACTTGATTTTTGTGAACCTTCCATAAATTGTTAGTCGTGGG